>JAEEJK010000086.1 GCA_016281815.1 Prevotella sp.
CGAGAAATCCGTGCTCGACCTCGGCACCCTCACCATCAGCGATGACGCCAAGACGTTGAAAGGCGTGGAAGTGGTGGCACAGAAGCCATTGGTAAAGATGGACGTGGACAAGATGAGTTACCGCGTGGAGGACGATGCCGACGCCCAGTCAAGTACGGTGCTCGACATGCTCCGCAAAGTGCCGATGGTAACCGTCGACGGCCAAGACAACATCTCAGTGAACGGCTCCTCGTCGTTCAAGGTCTATGTTGACGGCAAACCCAACGCAATGTTCTCCAGCAACCCGTCGATGATCTTCAAGAGCATGCCCGCCACCGCCGTGAAAAACATCGAGGTGGTGACCAACCCCGGTGCGAAATATGATGCAGAGGGCACCTCCGGCGTGCTCAACATCGTGCTCAACAAGCAGATGGCAGCAGCAGGCAGCCTGAACGGACTCAACGGTACGGTGCGCGCCTCCGTGGGCACCAATTCCAGCGGTCTCGGCGTCTTCGTCAGCGGACAGCAGAACAAACTCTCCTACAGTGCCAATGTGATGACCAACTACTCTTATCCCAAGTCGCCCGAGGTGGATATGGACCAGATGAACGGAGCCACCGGCATCACCTCCCATTACGACACCGACACCAAACTCCCCTTCAACATGGGCAACATCAGTCTGGGTTATGACCTCGACGACAAGAGTTCCATCAACACCACCCTCTCCATGACCTTGCTCAACATGCGCAACAAGGGCACCTACACCACTAACATGGGAGCAGGCGCCAACGGATTTTCCTATGCCAGCAAGATGGACATGAAGAACAACCAGACCGCACTCAACTGGAATATCGACTACCAGCGCTTCCTCAACCCCGAGCGCAGCAAATCCATCACGCTGAGTTACCAACTCAGTTACAGTCCGACAAAAAATGAGCAGCGCAACGATTTCGACACAGGGAGCAACACCTGGGTAGACCTCACCGACCGCTTCTCCACCAGCAAGAGCCACACGACCGAGCACACCGTGCAGTTAGACTACACCACCCCCATCGCCCAGGGACAGACCATCAATACAGGCGCCAAGGCGATGATCCGCCGCGCCTCCTCCGACTCAAAATACTACCTGTCGGATGTCTACAACGAGCAGATGAGCATGGACTACCTCTATAAGAACAACATTGGTGCCCTCTACGCAGAGTATGAAGGCAGATGGGGAAGCACCAGCGCCAAGGCAGGTCTGCGCTACGAGCACACCTGGCAGGACGTGGAATACCGGTTGGGCAACGGCACCGACTTCTCGAAGAACTACGGCACCCTTGTACCCTCCGCCTCACTCTCCTACTCGCTCGCTCCCACCCGCAATATCGGTCTGACCTACAACATGCGCATCTCACGCCCCGGCATCACCTACCTCAACCCCTACATTGACCGCAGCGACCCCAATAGCCTGACGTATGGCAACACCGACCTCGACGTGGAGAAATCACACAACGTGTCATTGGTCTACAACATGTTCTCACAGAAACTGATGATGAACATCAACCTCCGCCACACCTACACAGGCAATACCATCGAGCAGTACAGTTTTTATGACAACAACCTGCTCAACACCACTTACGGCAACATCGTCAAGAGGAACCAGACCGGTGTGAACGGCTACATCAACTGGCTCGCCACCAAGGACACCCGAATCTTCTTCAATGGCGGTGTCAACTACACCGACCTGCGCAGCGACGTGCTCGACGCCAACAACGGCGGATGGCAGGCCACCGCCATGATGGGCGTGCAGCAGACACTCCCCTGGAACCTGAAGGCCGCCGCCTATCTCATCACCTCGACGAAGACCTACACCTTGCAGGGATGGAGCAGCGGATTCAACCTCGTGACCGCCTCACTCTCGAAGTCACTGCTCAACGACAAACTGACCATCGGCGTACAGGCCCTCACCGGTCTTGACGGAGGTAAGATCAAGATGGAAACCTACAGCAAAGGCAGCAACTTCTCACAGAAGCAGAGCATCAAGGTGCCCATCAGCGGTGTGAGCCTCACCGTCAGTTATACTTTTGGCAAGAACCGCCAGCAGACAAGGATGCACCAAAGCCGTATCCAGAACGACTACATCGAGCAGCAGTCGCAGGGCGAGATGCTCAACAGCGTGGGATCTGGAACAGGAACGGGCGCTGGTGCAGGAACAGGCAGCGGTATGCCGATGTAAAAAGAGAGCCATATATTTGGACATTCCAACACAAAGATGTATATTTGCAACATGAAGAAGGACCTCATCAAGAGAAAGGATATAGGACTGTTGCTGATGCAACTCGCCGTGTGGGGAGCAATCATCCTGATTCCCCCACTGGTGACCTTCCTTGCCACGCGCAACACGTCATCAGGCGTCACATTCTTCAGGATGCTGTGGTTCAACCTGCAGTCACCTTTCCTGCTCTACTTCATCAATTTCTACATCTTCTGGCCCTTGTTGGCTGCCAAGCGCCGCTATGTGCTGTTTGTCCTGGCCAATATCGCCGTCTTCCTCCTTCTCAACCCCGGACTGTTCCTCTTCGGGCACCATCCCGGTCCGCAAGGTGCCCATTTGCCTGAGAACGCATGGCTGGGCATGTTCTCCGGGTTCTTCGTCTATTTCCTGCTCAACCTTGCCAGCATCTCCGCCGCCATCGTCTTGCGGCACTTCCTGCGCACCCGCCAGATCAGGAAACAGTTGGAGGAAGAGCGCCACAAGAACACCGAGGCCGAACTGGCATGGCTGAAAAACCAGATCAATCCTCATTTCCTGTTCAACACGCTCAACAACATCTCGAGCCTCACGCAGATAGATGCCGATGCCGCCCAGGATGCCATCGCCCAACTCAGCGACCTGCTGCGCTACGCCATCTACAAGACCAACCAACCGATGGTGCCCATCAGCGGTGAGGTGGAATTCATGCGCAACTACATCAGTCTGATGCAACTGCGGTGCAACGAGAAGACCACCGTGAGCACTCAGTTTGACATTGCCAACCCGCAGTTGGAGATTGCACCGCTGATCTTCATCTCATTGATAGAGAACGCTTTCAAGCACGGAGTGAGCAGCAACCGTCCGTCCTTCATCGACATCCGGCTCAGCCAAAACGACGAGGGCATCACGTTCCGCTGTGCCAACACCAACTTCCCCAAAGACGATGCCGACCGCAGCGGCAAAGGCATAGGACTGGAGAACACCCGCCGCCGCCTCGACCTGCTGTATAGCGACCGCTATGAATGGGAGCAACTGCTGGAAAATGACATTTACACCACCACCATCACCATCTACCCATGAATCCGCTTACCTGCATCATCACCGATGACGAGCCACTGGCCGTCAGACTGCTGGAATCATTTGTCGCCAAGACCCCTGACCTCCAACTGTTGGGGTCATACACAGACTCCGTAGAGGCGGTGGCCGCCATCAAGGAAAAGCAGCCCAACCTGCTGTTTCTCGACATCCAGATGCCTGACATCAATGGAATGGAACTCGCCCGGATGGTGCCTCAGGAGACGCGTATCATCTTCACCACAGCCTTTCAGGAATACGCCTTTGAGAGTTATGAGGTGTCGGCACTCGACTTCCTGCTCAAGCCCATCCGTTACGGCAAGTTCCTCGCTGCCGTAGACAAAGCCCGCCAGTGGTTCGGTCTGACAGCCGCCGCAGAGGCCGCCTCATCTGCCGAGAGCACACAGCAGCAAGGACAGGCAGAGCCCCAGCCGACAGCCCAAACCGTCTTCCTCAAGGTCGATGGCGAATACCGTCAGGTGGCTTTTAGCGACATCCTCTACGTTAGCGGTATGAAGGACTATGTGATGTTCTACATGGAGGGAGAGCGCAAGCCCCTCATCACCCACATGACGATGAAGGCGGCGGAAGAACTGCTCCCCTCGTCGCTGTTCATGCGCGTCAACCGATCCTACATCGTCGCGCTCAGCAAGATCCGCAGTGTCGACCGCAACGACTGCCTCTATATCGGCAACGAGATCATCCGAGTCACCGAAGCATACAAAGAGGCTTTTGCACAGTATATGCAAACAAAGACCTGCAACTGAATGCAGGTCTTTGATGTTTTCTGAAGGAAGAAAAATTCTTTATTCGTGCACGTACAGGTTCCAGCCGAGGTAGGTGTCGATGGCCTCGTTGAGGATATCGACCACATCGGTGCGGCACATGGCCACATGGTGCTCGAAACCGTTCTTGCAGATGTATTTCATCAGGCGCTGCAGGCCCTCGACCTTGGTGACGGCGATGCAACCATCCATGCCATACGGTTCGTCTGTGATCTCACCCTTGCCCAAGTAAGCCTTGATGCAGCCCTTGGGATCGTCGGTGGAGATGCGGAAGAATGTGAAGTCGCCAGCCTTGACCTTGGCATAGACAGCCCCGAAGGTATTGATCTTGCCGAGGGTGCGGCCCAGCACGCCGAGAGGACCGAGTTTGAGGTTGTTCTGTACGAACGACTTGGGATAATTGCCGCAGTGGGTGCAGACGCATTTGTTGCGGTCCTCCGCGAAGTTGTTGTTCCAGTCGAGGAGTGCCGAAGCCTTGCCCGAAGCAAGCGTCAGTGCATACATCGACACGGCCCCCGCGATATCCGTCTCACAGGCAGCAGGAATCAGTTTGTCGCCCAGCATCGACATGGTGACACAGGCTGCGCAACCATAGTTCTGCTCCAGGGAGTCCCAGCACTGGATCGCCACGGCCTGCACGTCATTGGCCTCTATCCATGCCTCAACAGCCACACCGAACTTTGCCACCAGACTGAGTTTCTCGCGGTAACTCTCAGGCACCTCGGCATAGCCATTGATGCGCTGGCACATCTCAGCAAACTTCGGATCATCATCCGCAATTTTCTGTGCGGCAAAGAGGATCTCGGAGAGGTCGGCAGGCACCACGGTGATGCCGCTGCGCTGCAGCAGTTTCTCGCTGGCACGACAGGTGTTGAAGCCCAGGGGACGAGTACCGATCTGACCGATGCGGCAGTGGCGCAGTCCGTTGACCACGCGGCAGATGGCAGCAAAGCGGTTGAGGTCCTTTGCCAGCAGCGGGCTGTAGATGGAATAGGTGTGGAGCGATGTGTCGGTGAACGGGATGCCATACTGATAGAGATTGTTGCAAACCGATATCTTTCCGCAGAAGGCATCACGGCGGCTGTCGAGGTCCACCTTATCGTTCTCGTCATCGCAAGCCTGCACCATGACAGGCACATGGAGGTCGGCATCGCTGATGGCATTGATGATACCAATCTCGAAGCCGAAGTTGGGCAGGGAGACCACGATGCCGTCGATCTCGTCGCGGTGCTCACGGAACTGCTTCGACACCTTGAGGCCATCCTCACGCGTCTCGATGCTGCTGCTTCCCGTCGGTGTGGCATCCTCAGGGAGAATCACATACTCATAGCCCAGTTCATCAATTGTGAGCAGCAGTTGCTTGCGGACATCACGGGCCAACTCTGAATTGAAATAGGCGCGGGTTCCGATGATCACGCCAAAACATGTTTTTCCGTTTCTCATTGTATATTATTTAGGAGTTTAGGAGTGTAGGAGATTAGGAGTGTAGGAGTGTAGGAGATTAGGAGTGTAGGAGTTTAGACAAATGACTTTTAAACTCTGGGGTTTAGGACTCCCTCCCCCTCTGGGGAGGGTCAGGGAGAGGTTATCATCTCCACTGCGTTTCGCCATCCCTCGTAGAGATTGTCCATGGCTGGGGTGTGGTGCGGTTCATACACCTGGGTCACCTTGCGCAGGCCCTTCACCTCATCGGTGTTGGTCCACATGCCCCGTGCGAAGCCGTTCATCACCACAGCGCCCATGGCAGAAGCATCCTCCACCTCAGTACACACCACCGGTGTGGACAGTTGGTCGGCCTGGAACTGCATGAGGAACCTGTTGCGTGTGGGTCCGCCATCAGCGCAGATCTCCCTGAGTTGGCCACCGGTAGCCTTCGCCATCACCCCGATGAGGTCTCTCACCTGATAGGCGATGGATTCCAGCGCAGCACGCAGGAAATGCGCCCTTGTGGTGGCGAATGTCATCCCCACCACGGCCGCCTTGGCATCCGGCCTCCACCAGGGAGCGCCCAAGCCCGCAAAGGCAGGTACGATATAGACTCCGCCTGTGGAGTCGACAGAGGTCGCCTCTGCTTCCATCTCCCGCAGGTGCCCCACCAACTTGAGTTGGTCGGCTATCCATTTGAGTGTGGCCCCTGTGCTGTAGATGTTTCCCTCATAGCCGTAATAATGATGTCCGAAGGCAGAATAACCCACAGAGGTGACCAGTCCCTCAGGAGCCGTCAACGGTTGTTCGCCGATATTCACCATCACCGATGAGCCCGTGCCATAAGTCACCTTTCCCATGCCCTCGCCGAAGCACATCTGCCCCACCAGCGCACCATGGGAGTCACCCAGCACACCCGCGATCGTGATAGGTGTGGAGAAAAGGCCCTCGACGGTGGTCTCACCGTAGACAGCATCACACGGCAACACCTCAGGCAGCATGCTCCTCGGGACATCAAACAGCCGCAGCAGTTCGTCATCCCACTGCATCGTATGGATATTGAAGAGCATGGTGCGCGAGGCATTGGTGGTGTCGGTGAAGAAACTACGCCCACCGGTCAGCCGCCAGATGAGCCATGTCTCGATGGTACCCATGAGAAGACGGCCCTTCGCGGCACCCTCCCTGGCACCCTCCACATGGTCGAGGATCCACCTGACACCTGTCGCCGAGAAGTTGGGGTCAATGAGCAACCCGCTCCTGCTGAACACCATGTCTGCGGCACCCTGCTGCCTCAACTGCGCGCAGAGAGCCGCGCCACGGTTGTCCTGCCACACAAGGGCATGGTATACGGGACATCCCGTCTCCTTATCCCATACCACGACGGTCTCACGCTGGTTGGTAATGGCGAGAGAGAACTCCGTGTTAGCGGGACAGTCAGCCTGTTCCAGCAGTTGGCGGATGGCCGCGACCATATTTCCATAAATCTCCTCAGCATCATGTTCCACCCATCCTGCCTGAGGGTAATACTGTCGGTGGTCAACGTTGCAGCGGTGGGTCATGCGGCACTGTTCGTCAAAGAGCATGGCCTTGGTCGATGATGTGCTCTGGTCTATGGCGATGGTTTTATAGTTCATAGTGCATAGTTCATAGTGCATAGTTGATGGTTCAAAGGACCTTACCCTTCTCAGCCAACGTGTCATAGTTGTTGTTGAGATTCCGCCAGTCTATTTTGGCATTGGTAGGGATGGCATTGATGTATTTCTCAATATTGGTGTATCCGTCGCCAGTGCAGTCGCCGTTGGCATCGCTGGGGTCATTGGGATTGAGTCCATTAGCCGTCTCCCATTCATCAGGCATGCCGTCGCCGTCGGTGTCGGTGCGCGGAGTCCAATCCTTATAAGTGGGGTAACCACCCATCTGTCTCGGGTCGGTGATGACACCCTTCTTATAGGAGTCCTTCGGCAAGCGGCGATACTTGAAGAGTCCGTCCTTATCCTGAGATTTCTCATGGAGTCCCCACATGTTTCCATAGGGATTGTCTTTCACTTTCTTCTCATAGTTCTCCACGAAATAAGGAACGCCCGTGCGCACCTCCTCCGTGATGCGCTCGTCGACGATGTCACGGCAAGGAACGGTAGCACCTGCATTGCGGAGCACCCACTCAAAGGCTTTCTCTGCCCCCATGATGCTCACGAATGGCATCTCAAACGGTTCGTTGGAGCGCATCAGCGCCATTTCGGTCTCGTCGATGGCTCCGTCCTTGTCGCCCGTCTGTATGCCACCCTTCCAGTTGTCGCGGGTGATCTCAGGGAAGCCCTCCATGATGTTGCCCATGGCATAGATCCTCCCATACTGCTTGAAGGGGAAGAGGTTGACGCTTCTGCTCTCCGACTTGATGATGCGGTGGGCGATGGCACCCTCTTTCGGAGTGAGCGGTCCGGGTTTGTAGTAGTTGTTGATGAAGTTGGACATGGTGGTGTACTCACCGCCGTCCGCTGTGCGGTGTACCCAGTTGTAGACCACGTTGTTGATGAAATTGAAGACGCCACCCCAGCCGATGGAAGGGTTGCGGCCCGTGTTGTCTGCCCAGAGATTGCGCATGAAAGTGGTGTTCTCGCCACCAATGGTAGATCCGAAGGAATGGTTCCATGTATCGAGAGCCTTTGCGGAGATAGTGTTCTGGATGGTCACATTGACAGTCGGTTCCTTCCGCTTGTCCTTCCCGTCGCCCAAGTCAAACATGTGGCGGTAGAAGGAGATGTTCTCATCGAGTCCCCACTCGCAAGAGCAATGGTCGATCATGATATTGCCCACGGGATTGCCTCCAAAGGAGTCCTCCCTGTGCCAGACGAGTGTCTCGCCCCTGCGGAAGCGCATGTGCCTCACGATGACATCGTGTGTATCCACCTGGAACGACTCTCCAGCGATGATGACGCCCTCACCGGGAGCCGTCTGTCCGGCAATGGTGATATAGGGAGCCCTCACATAGATGGGAGACTTGAGGCGTATGATGCCCGAGACATTGAACACGACGATGCGTGCACCGCCCTGCTCACAGGCCCAACGGAACGAGCCAGGGCCGTCGTCGTTGAGGTTGGTCACGGTCAGCACCTTTCCTCCTCGTCCGCCGAAGGTGAACATACCGCCACCCTCAGCACCAGGGAAAGCAGGGATCTTGGCCTGGCGCAGGTCATAGGGTCTGGAAGCCCATGGCACGTAGGGTCTTCCCTCCTTGGCCTCCTGGATGACGATGGGAAACGCCACATTCCAGGCAGAGTCACTGTGCTGTTTCCAGCGGACCTCGAGAGAATCGATGAGTCGCTTGGCCTCACCGGTATACTGAGGATACTGTGCAAATGCCATTGCCGACATCATCAGCAGGCATGCCATGAATGTAATCTTTTTCATACTTAGAGTGTTACTTTAGTGGAATATTGGTTACATGGTTGGAGTATATATAATGACGGACATAAAGCGGAAATGTAGTCATGGCAGGAAACATTTTTTAGTCCGACCACCACAAAAAACCGCCCGGAGGCATGGCCACCGGGCGGTTTTTAATGTAAGTAGGATATATTACTCCTCGGGTCCCCAAACGCTCTTCGGAGCCTTTGTCTCGAATTTGTCATCCATTGTGGTGTTTCCGAGTTGGTCGCCGTCACCCTCCTCATCTACATTACTGATGGGATTGACGGGAGGTTCGAGGGGGTTCTCCATGAAACTTCTCGAATTGATGTCAATGGTCCTGATCTCAGGACGAACATACTTTTCCATAATCATAATTATTTTTATTATTTCACAACAGTTTTCTTTCCATTGATGATGTAGATACCACGTTGCAACTCACCCTTCACTTTCACACCGGTGATGGTGTATACATCGTTGGTTCCTTCTACTGTCTCGATGTTGCGGATAGCCGTTGTCTCGTCCACGAGGATGAGGAAGTTGGCAGTCTGCTCCTCTGTCAGGCAGAGATATGCCTTGTTGGGTTTGCTGAGGTTGGCGTGTCCGTCAGCGGAGAACCAGTAGAAGCCAAGTTTCTTCTCACCGTTATGGGTAGAGCGGCTCAGTTTGTAGTAGAAGTACTCAGGAGCAGTGATCTTCTCTGTGAAGGCGTCATAACCCTTGAGGAGATTCTCTGCGGGCTTATTGCCTGGGTCCAAAGTAGAGATATTGGCAGTGTAGGCCTTGATCTCGCCCTTGAGGATGACAGGCACTCCTGCGGGAACAACGCTACCTGGCTGATAGAAGTAGTCGACGTATGAGTAGAGGTTGTCGACAGATTTGATAACACCAGCCTTCACACCCTCAGGCACGATGAATGCGTACTGGCTGTTGAAATAGGTAGCGAAACCTTCCTCATCTGTAATCTCAAAGAAGATGTTCTTGGGTTCGACGAGCCAGCGCGGGTCACCCACCTTAGCGGTATTCTGAGCACACTGAGCCAACGTGAAGTCACCGGCGGCGAAGTCGCCAGCGAAGGCCACGATGCCCTCAACACCCTCGGTGGGGGCACCTGCCACGTTCTCACTTGCCAGGATATCTTCGAAGGTAACGGTGCCGTCCTCTGCTGCGCTACCCCACTGGATAGAGTTGCCAGAAACATCCCAGTTGCCAGCCTTGCCCTGCTGACCTTGGTTCAGGCCACAGAGGAACTGGTTCTTCTTGCCGGAGGCCACGATGAGGTTGTCCTTCACCACATACTTCAAGTGAGCCTGGCTGTTCTTGCGCAGCGTGGAGACCGTCTTGCCGTTGGTGATGTTGTAGATGGTAGAGTTGGCGATATTGAACTCCTGGGTGAAGGTGGGATTGAACTCAGTGACATCCTGTGAACTCTGCGTGCTGAAGAAGCCGCCGTTCTGCTCATTGGAAGGATTGGCCCAGATGGTCGAGTTGCTCACCTCCAGTTTCTTGGTGTTGCCGCCGCCGTTGAAGTCAAAGATGCTCTTCTTGGCAGTGCCGTCGATACCGATGATGCTGTTGCGCACAACCAGTTCGTCAAGGATGACCTTTTGCTTGTTGGCATAGAACAACTGACGTTTCAGGCCGTTGACCTTCACGTTCTCGAAGACCACGCTGCCAAGTTCGGTATAACTCTTTGGTTCCTCCTCACCTTCAACGGTAAAGGTCTTGGTGAAGTCGGGATGGATGTCCTCGGTGAGTTGCACCATCGGAGCAGAAATGGCTGAAGCGTCGATGGTTGCGGGTTTCTCAGCGTCGCCCTTGATGGTCACGGGGCAGTTGACGTTCATGGTCTCACCCACGGTGTAGGCACCGTCGGCAGCCAGTGTGATGGTGATGCTGGCGGGATAGGGATTCTCTGTCTGGGCTGCAGCCAATTCGGCAGCCAGGTCAGCACCTGTGGCGGGAGCAAGTTCGATGGCGGGGCCAATGGCCGGAATCACGGGAGCGAGCCAGCGCGGGTCGCCGACCAGAGCCTCATTCTGCGGGCAGTCGCCGAGTGTGAAGTCACCATTGGCGTAGTCACCGGCGAAGGCCACGATGCCTGCGATGCCCTCGGTAGCCTCTCCGGCAGGTTTCTCTTCTGCCAGGATGTCCTCGAAGGTAACGGTGCCATCCTCAGCAGCGCTTCCCCACTGGATGGAGTTGCCAGAAACATCCCAGTTGCCAGCCTTGCCAGCTTGTCCACCGTTCAGACCGACAATGAACTGGTTCTTCTTGCCTGAGGAAACAATCAAGTTGTCCTTCACCACAAACTTCAAGTGATTCTGACTCATCTTGCGCAGGGAGGAGACCGTCTTGCCGTTGGTGATGTTGTAGATGGTAGAGTTGGCGATATTGAACTCCTGGGTGAAGCCGGGATTGAACTCAGTGACATCCTGTGAACTCTGTGTGCTGAAGAAGCCGCCGTTCTGCTCATTGGAAGGATTGGCCCAGATGGTCGAGTTGCTCACCTCCAGCTTCTTCGTGTTGCCGCCGCTGTTGAAGTCAAAGATGGTCTTCTTGGCGGTTCCGTCAACACCGATGACGCTGTTGCGCACAGCGAGAACGTTGAGCACGACTTTCTGCTTGTTGGCATAGAAGAGTTGACGCTTCACACCGGTAAACTCCACATTCTCTAACACCACGTCGCCGAGGTCGATCCAGGTGTATTCCTTATCTGTGCCATCCTCCTGGGCCACGGACGCAGACTTCGTGAAGTCCAGGTGGATGTCCTCGGTCAGTTGAATCACCGGTGCCTCAAGAGCGGAGGCATCGACGGTGGCCGGCTTATCAAAGTCACCCTTGATGGTAATCGGGCAGTTGACGTTCATGGTCTCACCTACGGTGTATGCGCCGTCGGCAGCCAGTGTGATAGTGATGCTGGCGGGATAGGGATTCTCAGCCTGGGCAGCAGCCAACTCTGCAGCAAGGTCAGCACCTGTGGCGGGAGCAAGACTGATAGCCTCACCCATCTCTGGCACAGGAGGTGTAACTTCTCCCGTTTCCATTGCCTCTACGGTTATGCCATAGAACTGACAGGTGGTTCCTCTTGCAGCGATGACATATTTGCCTCCCTCAGCCAATTCCACCTTCTTGGTGGCATAGCCATATTTGAAATCAGCCGTCGGCTCCACGATGGTCATCTCACCGGTGAGGAGAGAGAAGTCTGCCTGATTGAACACTTTCACATCCTTTCCGTCATTCTCGGCGAAATCACCTGAGATGGCTTCCCCCGTATCTGGATTAGTCGTCTGAGCAGTTGACTGACGACGATAATAGATAGTGAGGCTGACATCCTTCTTGGCCTCAAGCAAGATAGGAGTACTGCCATCCTTCTCTGTTCCAGCAGGATTTTCAGCAGTGGGGTCTTTGTCCACCCTCACCTGGATGTAGTGGGTGAATGCCTCTCCGGCGATGGTTCTGGCATCAGCCTTCAGAGTAGTTGCATAGACTGTTTTAGCAACGATCAGTTCGTTGTCAACCAACGTCGTACCAGGTGCGGTCGACGTCTCCTCAGTAGCCTGCCATGTCGTGGCTGCATAAGCGAATGCCGACAAAAGGGCTACCATCAGAAGCGTAAGTCTGGTCTTCATAATAGTTTGCTTTAAATAGTGAAATGATTGATTTTATGAGTATATTTGGGGCAAAATTAAGAAAAAATTTTTATTCCTTCGTTTTTTTCTCGTTTTTTTTGAACAAATTTTCAGAAAAAACACCCCAAAAGACGTCATTGAATCAAAGTCTCTGAGAGAAACAAGAAATGTGATTACAAAAAGGGAGAAGATGCGTCATTTTATAAAATAAGGTATCTTTCATATGAACAAGAGACTGTTATTGATGTTCGTTCTCAGTTGCATCATGGGTGCGATGGGTGCGAAAGACATCTATGTATCCACCTCCTTTCACGAGCCAGCCACCGAGGGACTCCGTTTCATCTACAGCCGTGACGGCATCCGCTGGGACTCCATCCAGGGAGTGTTCCTCTCCCCCAAGGTGGGCAATCAGCATGTGATGCGTGACCCCTCCATCGTGCGCGGTCCCGATGGCACGTTCCATTTGGTATGGACGAGCAGTTGGCGAGGTGACAGAGGTTTCGGCTATGCCTCCTCGCGCGACCTCATCCACTGGAGCGAGCAACGGTTCATCGAGGTGATGAGTGATACCACAACTGTGAATGTGTGGGCACCCGAACTGTTCTACGATGACACCAAGAAACAGTTTATGATCATCTGGGCCTCCTGTGTGCCGGGGAAATTCCCCGACTATCAGGAAGAGCATCTGAACAACCATCGGCTCTACTATACCACCACCAAGGATTTCCGTAAGTTCTCTCCCACCCGGCTCTTTTATGATCCCGGCTACAGCGACATCGACGCCACGTTGGTGAAACGCGGCAAGGACGACTATGTGATGGTGGTGAAAGACAACTCCCGTCCGATGCGGAACATCAAGGTAGCCTTCGCCCGTTCACCATACGGACCGTGGGGTCCCTCCTCCGAGCCCTTCACCGAGATGTTCACAGAAGGTCCGAGCACCGCCAAGGTCGGTGACTGGTGGTATATCTATTACGACTCCTACCGCCATGGCATCTATGGAGCCCACCGCACCAAGGACTTCATCCACTTTCAGGATCAGACAGGGGCGGTCTCTTTCCCCAAGGGGCACAAGCACGGCACGGTGTTCATGGCACCCGAGGAACTGGTAGAGCAACTTATCCGCTACAACCGGGATGTCGTGCACTACACCGGCAAGACCATCGCGCAGCCTGCCCGCCACGACGGAGGTCTGAAACCCGTCGTGGGAGTGCACAGCATCCAGACGATGCGCGCCAATGTGCCCTGGACCTACAACCACCAGCCGATGATGGCATGGTGGAACAACCGGTTTTATATGCATTATCTGTCTGACCCGCGCCATGAGCACGAGCCCCCTGGCAAGACGCTGCTTCAGACATCCGACGACGGCTATGCGTGGAGCGACCCCGTCGAACTGTTCCCGGAATACCCTGTCCCCGATGGTTTTACCAAGGAGACCCAGCCCGGTTATGTCGCCAAGGACCTGAAGGCCATCATGCACCAGCGTGTGGGATTCTATGTGGCACCCAACGGCAGACTGATCGCCATCGGCAACTACGGCATTGCCCTCCACCCCAAAGATGACCCCAACGACGGCAACGGCATCGGCCGTGTGGTGCGAGAGATTCACCGCGACGGGTCCTTCGGTCCTATCTATTTCGTGTATTACAACCATGACTTCAACGAGCGCAACACCATCTACCCTTATTACAAAAAATCCAAAGACAGAGGATTTGTGCAAGCCGTGGACGCCATGGTGGCAGACCCCATGCAGAGGATGCAATGGGTGGAGGAAGCCGACCGCGAGGACCCGCTCATCCCGTTGACACGCCCCTACAAGGCATTCAGCGGTTACACGCTCCCCGACGGGCGTAAGGTAGCGCTGTGGAAGCATGCGGTGACCAGTCTCAGCGCCGACGGAGGCAAGACATGGCGCGAGCCCTGCAACCGTGCGCCCGGCTTTGTCAACTCCAACGCCAAGATCTGGGGGCAGCGGCTCACCGACGGCACCTACGCCACGGTTTACAACCCCGCCGAATACCGCTGGCCACTCGCCATCAGCCTCAGCAGCGACGGTCTGGAATACACCACCCTCTCGTTGGTCAATGGTGAAGTCACCCCTCTGCGCCATGGCGGCAACTACAAGAGTTATGGTCCGCAGTACACCCGTGGCATTCAGGAAGGCAACGGCATACCCAAGGACAGCGACCTCTGGGTGACATATTCCAACAACAAGGAAGACATGTGGGTGTCGAGGATTCCCGTCCCCGTACGTTTGGATGCCACCACCCATGCCACCGAAGGTTTTGAGGCGTATGGACATCTGTCGGACATGACCGACTGGAATCTCTACATCCCACAGCGATGCCCCATCACACTGAAGGACGGATGGCTCACCCTGAGCGACAGCGAGCCTTATGACTATGCCAAGGCCGAGCGCATCATTCCCAACACCAAGGAACTGGCTGTGGAATGGGACCTGAAGATGGGACAGACCAACCACGGGGAGTTGGATATAGAGTTTGTGGATGATGGCGGCAACGTCGCCTCCCGCATTGTCGCCGACTCCACCGGAATCATGCGTGTGAAGGGCGGGGCACGCTATGGCACGCTGATAAAACGCTACGAACAGGGTGCGACCTACCACATCAAGGCCGTACTCTCCACCGCCCTCCACCGCGCCACCTATTATGTCAACGGCAAAAAAGCCTGCGAACGGCAGTTTGACACCCCCGTAGAGCATTTCTCACGCATCGTCTTCCGCACGGGCGCATTGTTCGACAAGCCCGACATCAACACCCCCGCCGACCAAGACTTCGACATGCCCCGCGCCGATGAGCAAGACCCCGCCGCCCTGTTCAGCATCGCCCATGTCACCAGCCGCTCCCTCGACGGCGACTCCACCGCCACCGTCCTCCGTTATGATGATTTCGCCCACTATGCCGAGCGGTTCAACACGATGGAAGACGAGAACATCGTCACCACCATCCCCAACGCCGCCTCATCGGAATGGATGCGCAACAACATCCCCCTCTTCGACTGTCCGCAGGAGAATTTCAGGGAGATGTACTACTACCGTTGGTGGACCCTGCGCAAGCACATCAAGCGCACCCCCGTGGGCTATGGCATGACTGAGTTCCTTGTCGACCGCTCCTATGCCGACCGCTACAACCTCATCGCCTGCGCCATCGGGCATCATATCATGGAGACGAGATGGCTACGCGACACCACTTACCTGCACCAGATTCTGCGCACCTGGTATTTCGGCAACGAGGGCAAGGCGATGTCGAAGATGAACAAGTTCTCCTCATGGAACCCCTGGGCCGTGCAGCAACTTTTCAAGGTGCAGGGCGACACCGCCTTTGTCCTATCCCTGAGGCCACGGTTAGAGGAAGAATATGCCCGCTGGGAATCGACCAACCGCCTGCCCTCCGGACTCTACTGGCAGGGTGACGTGCAGGACGGTATGGAAGAGAGCATCAGCGGCGGGCGCAAGAAGCAGTATGCCCGACCCACCATCAACAGTTACATGTGTGGCAATGCCGAAGCCCTTGCCTGGATGAGCATGCTGGATTACGATGTGGAAAATGCCCGTCTCTACAACAAGAAAGCCGGTACTCTGCGTAACCTCATTGTGACTCACCTATGGAATGAGGAAGACCAGTTCTTCGAGACCCGTCGCGGCGAAGTGGGCGACACGCTGGCGGCAGTGCGCGAGGCCATCGGCTATATACCATGGTATTTCAACCTCACCTTTACCAATCCGAAATATGATGTGGCATGGCTGCAACTTCTCGACGAGAAAGGTTTCTCCGCCCCTTATGGCCTCACCACCGCCGAGCGCCGCCATCCGCAGTTCCGCTCCCATGGCGTAGGGAAATGTGAGTGGGACGGTGCCATCTGGCCTTTCGCCACCTCACAGACCCTCACCGCCCTGGCCAACTACCTGAACGACTACCCCGAACCACATGTGATCGGCGACTCCGTTTTCTTCAGACAGATGGAACTATATGTAGAGTCTCAGCACCACCGCGGCCGGCCCTATATCGGTGAATATCTCGATGAGAAGAACGGTGCATGGCTGATGGGCGACCGGGAGCGCAGCCGATACTACAACCACTCCACTTTCAATGACCTCATCATCACAGGCATCGTGGGGCTTCGGCCGCAGAGCGATGAAGGATACATCGTGGTGAACCCTCTGCTGCCCGATAACCAGTGGAATTATTTCTGCCTCGACGGCATCAACTACCGGGGGCATGTGCTCACCATCATCTGGGATGCCGATGGCCAGCGCTACCACCAGGGCCGCGGGCTGCTCCTGCTCATCGACGGACAACTCAAAGCCCGGAGAGATAGTATAGGAAAGATAGAAGTGAAGATATAGAAGATATAGTAAATATAGATGCTATAGAGGCTATAGATGCTATAGAGGCTATAGAATCTATAGAGTCTATATAAAAATAAAAAAAGATGAGAAGAGACATCATGATCGCTGTGCTGCTCACCACCGCCTTGTCGGCGGGGGCGCAGACATTTGAGAATAAGTTCAGTCGCTCGCTGAGTGATGTGATGCGGGATGTGGAGCAGCGTTTCGATATCCGACTGAAATACGATATGGACACCACAGGACTGCAAGTGACATACGCTGATTTCCGCATCAGGCCCTACAGCGTGGAAGAGACGCTGACCAACCTGCTTGCCCCCTTTGACTTCAAGCCTGTATTTCAGCAGAAGAATGTATGGAAGGTGAAGCGGTATGAGTATCCCCGCCGGCAACCTGCCGACGGTGAGAAACTCATTGCTTACCTGAGCACTCTCTATGCCGACAAGGCGCAGTGGGAGGCACGCCGCGACATGCTCCGCCAAGAGGTGCGCGAGCGTCTCGGCATCCTTCCCCTCCTCGGGACAGAAACACAGAAGGCCACCACATTCGGCAAGGTGCGCAAGCATGATGGCTACACGGTGCAAAACTTCCGTCGCAGCACCGTCAACGGGCACACCATCTGCGGCAGCATCTACGCTCCGACAAGAAAAGGGAAACAGGCGCTCATCATCTGTCCGAACGGGCATTTCAACCAAGGGCGATACAATGCCGACCTTCAGAAGCGCTATGCCACCCTTGCCCGCATGGGCGCCATCTGCGTGAGTTATGACCTATGGGGATGGGGAGAGAGCGAGGATGAGGTAGGAGCCGAAGCCCACCACACCAGCGAGGCCCATGTGATGCAGGCCTACAACGGTATCGACCTGCTCGACATGATGCTGTCAAAGCGCAAGGACATCGACCTCGCCCGGATTGGTGTCAACGGCGGTTCTGGAGGCGGCACACAGGCCGTGCTTCTCTCCGTGCTCGACGACCGCTATACCGCCTGCTGTCCTGTCGTGAGCATGTCGTCGTGGTTTGATGGCGGATGCCCCTGTGAGAGCGGGATGCCCATCCAACTCGCCGGCGGCGGCACCTGCAACGCCGAGTTGGCAGCCACCTTCGCCCCCAAGCCCATGATGGTGGTGAGCGACGGAGGCGACTGGACCTCCACCACCCCCGATCTGGAATATCCCTACCTGCAGCGCATCTACGGTTTTTACGGAGCCGCTGAGAAGGTGGGCAACGTGCATCTGCCCAATGAGAAACATGACTTCGGTCCCAACAAGCGACAGGCCGTCTATCAGTTCTTCATCGACACTTTCAGCCTCGATGCTTCCAAACTCGATGAAAGCAAGGTAACTATCGAAGACGAGAACACCCTAAGAATGACTCCAAAACCATGAGCCACCATTCCACCACATCCCCCACCAACCAGCCAGACATCGACATGATGTTTGCAGAGAAGCCCTCGTTGGGGCAACTGCTGTCGGTCCTGCTCATCCTCCTTGCCGCCCTGTGCGCTCAAACCACTCAGGCCGCCGGCCCCCACAAACTATGGTATGACCGTCCAGCACAACTTTGGACGGAAGCCCTGCCTATCGGCAACGGACGGTTGGGCGGCATGGTCTACGGCAATGTGACCACCGAGCGCGTCCAACTCAACGAGGAGACCATCTGGGCCGGACGCCCCAACAACAACGCCAACCCCGAAGCCCTGGAATACCTACCCAAGGTGCGGCAACTGGTGTGGGAGGGGCACTACAAAGAAGCGCAGGACATGGCTACCGCCCATGTGCAGAGCAACAC
Organism: Prevotella sp.; assembly: GCA_016281815.1. GTDB lineage: Bacteria > Bacteroidota > Bacteroidia > Bacteroidales > Bacteroidaceae > Prevotella. The sequence continues at coordinate 18,694 of JAEEJK010000086.1, forward strand.
CAACCACGGCATGCCCTATCAACCTTTCGGCGACCTCTACATCAGTTTTCCCGGACAAGGCGACTACAGTCACTACTACAGGGAGTTGTCGCTCGACTCCGCCCGCGCCATCACCTGCTATGAGGCCAACGGCATCAAATACCGACGGGAATACATCGCGTCACTGGCTTCCAACACCATCGCCATCCGACTGACAGCCAACCGCAAGGGAGCAATCACGCTCAATGCCCACCTCACCTCGCCACACGCCGACGTGCTCATCTCCAGTGAGGGAAAGGAAATCGTGCTGAGCGGCACCACCTCCAACCATGAAGGACTGAAAGGCAAGGTGACTTTCACCGGCCGCGCCACCGCCACCCATACCGGTGGGACACTGACCTCCAAAGACGGTGTGCTCAGCATCAACGGTGCCGACGAAGCCGTCATCTACGTCTGCATCGCCACCAACTTCAGGCATTACGATGACATCACCGCCAATGACACCCTGCTGTCAGAAAGCCAACTCAGTGAGGTCCTTTCCCAAGACTATGCCACCATGAAACGCGAGCATACGAAGCGCTATCAGCAACTCTTCAACCGTGTGGGCCTCGACCTCGGCAACGACCGTTTTTCCCATCTGACCACCGACGAGCGCGTGCTGCATTTCAAGGAGAACAACGACAGCCACCTGGTGGAAACCTATTTCCAGTTTGGCCGCTATCTCCTCATCTGCACCTCACAGCCTGGATGCCAGCCCCCCACCCTTCAAGGTATCTGGAACGACAAGATGTTTCCCAACTGGGACTCAAAATACACCACCAACATCAACTGCGAGATGAACTACTGGCCCGCTGAGGTGACCAATCTCAGCGAACTGACCGCCCCGCTCTTCTCGCTCATCGACGATGTCAGCCACACCGGTCATGAGACCGCCCGCATCATGTATGGCGCCGACGGATGGGTGCTCCACCACAACACCGACATCTGGCGTGTGACGGGAGCCATCGACAAAGCCCCGAGCGGTCTGTGGCCCACGGGTGGCGCATGGATGTGCCAGCATCTGTGGGAACACTGGCTCTACAGCGGCGACAAGGACTTCCTCCAGAGGATCTATCCCACCATGGTAGGAGCCGCCCGCTTTCTCAACCAGATCATGGTGCGCCACCCCCAAAAAGGATATTGGGTAATCTGCCCCAGTCTCTCGCCCGAGAACACGCATCCTTACGGAGCCTCCACCGCTGCCGGAGTGACGATGGACAACCAATTGGTGCACGACCTCTTCACCCATGTCATCGAGGCCGGCAGTATACTGGGCGAGACCACGACACTCACCGACAGTCTGCGCGACAAACTCAACCACCTGCCCCCGATGCAAATTGGCCGATGGGGACAACTGCAGGAATGGCTCGATGACTGGGACAACCCCGACGACACCCACCGGCACGTCTCACATCTGTACGGACTGTATCCCAGCAACCAGATCACGCCACTCACCACCCCCGCTCTTGCCGAAGCCGCCAAGACGTCACTCATCCACCGCGGCGACCCCTCCACGGGATGGAGCATGGGATGGAAGGTATGTCTATGGGCACGTCTGCTCGACGGCAACCATGCCCTCAAACTCATAGGCGACCAACTGTCGTTGGTGAGGAACGAGAAGAAGAAAGGCGGCACCTATGCCAACCTTTTCGATGCCCATCCCCCCTTCCAGATTGACGGCAATTTTGGATGCACGGCAGGCATTGCCGAGATGCTGCTGCAGAGTCATGACGGCTACATCCACCTCCTGCCCGCCCTGCCTGATGGTTGGAGTGAAGGCTCCGTCACCGGTCTCCGTGCCCGAGGAGGATTTGAGACCGACATGGCGTGGAAGGACGGCCAACTGAAGCAGGCCACCATCCGCTGCTCCAACGGCGGCATCCTGCGCATCCGCTCATCCGTGAAACTCAAGGGAGCGCGCATGAAGACATCGAGAGCCAACGGATACTATCTCTATGAAATCAAGACAAAGAAAGGGCAGAACGTTGTTCTTATTGAAGATTGAAGATTGAAAATTGAAGATTGAAATATGAAAAAGACCATCCTGACTATGATGTTACTGGTGATGACGAGCAGCATCATCTCCGCCAAGGTATATCAGCCTTGGAGCAACGGCAAACTGACGGTATCAGCCAACCATCGCTACCTGGTACATGAGAACGGCACCCCCTTCTTCTGGTTGGGCAACACCGCCTGGCTCCTGCCCGAGCGGCTCAACCGCGATGAAGTGGAATTCTATCTCAACAAGGAACGGGAGCAAGGCTACAACGTAGAGCAGATACAAGTGCTCTGCGCCATACCCACCTACAATGTCTACGGTCAGCCAGCCAACGACGAGAGTTTCGACTTCACGCCATACACCCATCCCGGGACCTATGGCTACTGGGACCATCTCGACTATATCGTCGGCATGGCGGAAGCCAACGGCATCTATATCGCCATGGACTGCATCTGGGGGTCTCAGATAGGCAAGATGGATGTGGAGAAGGCCGCCCGATACGGGAAATTCCTGGGTGAGCGCTACAAAGACAGGCCCAATATCATCTGGATGATTGGCGGCGACATCATGGGTGACAAGGGCACAGCCTCATGGGATGCCCTTGCCCGCGCCATCAGGCAAGCCGACCCAGGTCATGTGATGACGTTCCATCCCCGCGGCCGCACCACCAGCGCCTGGTGGTACAACGACCGGGAGTGGCTTGACTTCAACATGTTTCAAAGCGGTCACCGCCGCTATGGTCAGCGCAACGGCGACGGCGACTACACCATCAAGGACAATACCGAGGAAGACAACTGGCGGTATGTCGACATGAGTTGGGAGAAAGCGCCTATCAAACCCGTCATCGACGGTGAGCCCTCGTATGAGGACATCCCCCAGGGGCTGCACGATTTCTCCGCCCCACGATGGCAGGACTATGACGTGCGCCGTTATGCCTACTGGGCCGTCTTCGCCGGCTGCTTCGGCCACACCTACGGACACAACAGCATCATGCAGTTCATGCGCCCCGGAGTGCTCGCCTCTTTCGGAGCGGAGAAAGCCTGGTGGGACGCGATGAAAGACCCCGGCTATCAGCAGATGAAATACCTGAAGTGGCTGATACTCCATTTCCCCTTCACCGACAGGGTGGCCGACCAAAGCATCATTGCCGGCAGCAACGGGGAGCGCTATGACCGCGTCATCGCCACCCGTGGCAACGACTACCTGCTGGCATACAACTACAGCGGCAAACCGATGCAGATTGACCTGACCAAGATATCGGGAAAGAAAAAACTGGTGTGGATGATGAACCCCTCTGACGGAAGTCTGACCTATCTTGGCGAATACGACAGCAAGGTGACCGAATTCACCTACGACGGTGCTTATCTGCGTGGCAGCGACCGAGTGCTCATCGCCACAGACAGCAGCAAAAAATATCTTGACAAAAACGCCACCCAACTGGAAGAGAAATGGTAATGAAGCGATTGTTTCTGGCGCTGCTGTGCCTCACAGTCCTGACGGCATCCGCAGCCAAGAAAAAACAAGTGAATCCCATCAGGGTGACCCACCTACGCACTGAGCGCATGGTGCAGCCCATGAGTGTGGACACCCCCACCCCACGGTTGGGTTGGGTCATCGAGACCAACAAGGATCTGAAAGACGTGATGCAGACCTCTTATCACCTGATTGTCGCCTCCTCCCACGAGAAAGCCGAGGCACTGGAAGGTGACCTGTGGGACACCACCGCCAACACCGACCAGTCGCAATGGGTGAGGTATGCCGGCAAGGTCTTGCGCAGCAACACCCGTTGCTATTGGCGTGTGAAGGTAAGCACGACACAAGGCGACAGCGATTGGAGCGACGTGTCCATGTGGAACGTAGGACTGCTCACAGAGTCGGACTGGCAGGGACAGTGGATCGGACTTGACCACGCCATGCCCTGGGACCGGGAAGAAGAGCACAGCCAACTGAGCGCCCGCTATCTGCGCACCACTTTTGATGCAGAGGAAGGCATCCGCCAAGCCACCCTCTACATCAGCGGACTCGGCATGTATGAGGCATACCTCAACGGAAAGAAAATCGACCTTGACGTCAATGGTACGCATCAGGTGCTCGCCCCTGTCCCCACCGACTATCGCAAGACGGTGACCTACAATGCCTTCGACGTCACCGACCTGCTGACGGCAAACAATGCCCTTGCCGTGGTGCTGGGAAATGGCCGTTACTACACGATGCAGCAAAAGAAAAAGCCTTACAAGATCACATGGTTTGGCTATCCCAAAGTGCGTGCCAACCTCATCATAGAGTATAACAACGGGAAACGGAAGGTCGTCTCCACCAACGACAAATGGAAATTGACTGCCGACGGTCCCATCCGCAGCAACAACGAGTATGACGGAGAAATCTACGATGCCCGAAAGGAAATGGCAGGATGGACCCAAACCGGATTTGACGACAGCCAATGGACCACCGCCGAGCGCACCGCCATCCCCTTGGGTACGCTGCGCGGAGGCATGACGCCCAATATGACCATCACCCAGAAAATCACGCCCAAGAGCATCAGCCACAAGAACGGGAACGGCAAGATGGTGGTCGACATGGGCCAGAACATGGCCGGATGGTTGTCGGTGAACATCAGCGGTGCCCAACCCGGCGACAGCATCCTCATCCGCTTCGCTGAGCGCACCGACTCGACAGGAAATATCTGGGTGGAGAATTTCCGCCATGCCCTCTCCACCGACATCTACATCGCCAACGGGAAGGAGAACAACACGGTATGGCATCCCACTTTCGTTTACCATGGCTTCCGCTATGTCGAGATCAGCAGTCCCAGTCACATCAGGCTCACCGACCTGACAGGAGAAGTCATCAACGACCAGATGGCCGTCACCGGACAGTTCGTCACACAAGACACCATTCTCAATAAGGTATACCACAATGCGACATGGGGTGTGGCCAGCAACTACAAAGGCATGCCTGTGGACTGTCCGCAACGCGACGAGCGCCAGCCCTGGTTGGGCGACCGCACCCGTGGCTGCTATGGAGAAGCCTTCCTCTTCGACAACGGCAACCTCTATGCCAAATGGGTGCGCGACATCACCGAGGCACAGCGCGAGGACGGCTGCATCCCCGATGTGGCCCCTGCTTTTTGGAACTATTATTCCGACAATGTGACATGGCCCGCCGCCCTGCCCTTCTCACTGGACATGCTGCTGCGCCAATATGGTGATGACGAACCCATGCGCCGTTACTATCCCAACGTGAAGCGATGGATGGAGCATCTCAAATACCAATATCAGCGCGATGGCCTGATCACCAAAGACCGCTATGGCGACTGGTGCGTGCCGCCCGAGAGCGAGACCCTCATCCACAGCGAAGACCCCGCGCGCATCACCGACGGCACCCTCATCTCCTCAGCCTATTACTACCGCCTCTGCCTCTTGATGAAACAGTTTGCAGAGATGCAGGGCAAGAGCGATGACGCCCGCTACTTCGAGGAAGAAGCCGCCCTCACCAAGGAGGCATTCAACCGCCAATTCCTCACCCGCAAGGAAGGCACCACCACGGTGCCCGGGCATATCCTCTATCCAGACAGCACTTTTTATGGCAACAACACCGTGACAGCCAACCTCCTTCCCCTCTATTTCGGCATGACAGACGACGCCTATGTCAAGGCTGAGGTGGAAAAGAACATCATCAAGACCCTCATCGCCCAAAACCTCGGCACGGTGACCTGTGGTGTCATCGGCATCGGTTGGCTGATGCACGGTCTCACCGAGATGGGGCGCACCGACCTCGCCTGGTTGCTGGCCACCAACAAGAAATATCCCAGTTGGGGCTATATGGCCCAGCACGGAGCCACCACCATCTGGGAACTGTGGAACGGCGACACCGCCAGTCCGAAGATGAACAGCGGCAACCATGTGATGCTGTTGGGCGACCTCCTCTCATGGCTCTATGAGGATGTGGCCGGCATCCGGTCCGCCGCCCCTGGTTTCAAGAAAATCCTGCTCAAGCCCGACTTTTCCGTGGATGAGATGGACGACATCGAAGGCAGTTATGAGAGCATCTACGGAACCATCTCAAGCCGCTGGAAGAAAGCAAACGGGCGACTCAACTGGCAAGTGTCCATACCCGCCAACACCACCGCCACCGTCTGCCTGCCCGATGGCAGTCAGAAAGAAATCGGATCGGGAGACCATCACTTTGAGTGCGCCCTGCCTCAACGCGGTCAGCAAGTGGTGGTCGACGAGTTCCTCTACAAGCAAGCCTCCTTCCCCGAATGTCACTCTGCCAGCATCGTGGAGACCAAGAACGGCGACCTTGTGGCCACCTACTTTGGCGGCACGAAAGAGCGCAACCCCGACGTGTGCATCTGGGTGAGCCGCAAGCCCAAGGGCAAGACCATGTGGACTGCGCCCCAAATGGCAGCCGACGGAGTGTTCTCCCCCGACCACCGTGAGGCATGCTGGAATCCCGTCATCTACGAGATGCCCAGCGGCGAGTTGCGCATCTACTTCAAAATCGGTGTCAACGTAGCCGGATGGAAGGGATGGCTGGTTCGCTCGAAAGACGGAGGCAAAACCTGGAGCAAGCGCGAGCAGTTGCCTGACACCATCTATGGTCCCATCAAGAACAAGCCCATCCTGAACAAAGGCAGGCTCATCTCGCCGACAAGCGACGAGCGCCACGGGTGGCAACTCTATTTCGAGTACAGCGACGATATGGGAAAGACCTGGAAGCGCACCGCCTTCGTCGATGCCGACAACGGAGTGAAAGCCATCCAGCCCAGCATCATCATCCTACCCGACGGCAGGCTGAAAGCCCTATGCCGCACCCGCAGCCGTCAGATCGGCGTGACATACAGCAGTGACAACGGCGAGACCTGGAGCAAGTTGAGCCTGTCCGACCTTCCCAACAACAACAGCGGTCTGGATGCCGTCAGTCTGAAAGAGGGCGGCTATGCGCTCATCTGCAATGACTGGCCCATCGAACCCGACAAGGAGAAGGGAGCCCGCACGCCGCTCTCCATCCTCCGCAGCGACGACGGCGAGCACTGGACACACTGGATCACCTTGGAAGACAGTCCTATCCTGCAATACTCCTACCCCTCCATCATCCAAAGCCGCGACGGTCATATCCATGTGGTATACACCTGGCGCCGCCAGCGCGTGAAGCATGTGGAACTGATACCATGATTGAAGATTGAAAATTGAAAATTGAAAATTGAAGATTGAAAATTGAAAATTGAAAATTAAATAAATGAAAAAACTACTTATCATCTGGAGCCTCCTGCTTGCCATGGCAGCACAGGCGCAACCCACCTCAGTCGCGGGATTCTTTCCGCTGCAAGACAGTGGCCGCATCATCTATAACTTCAACGAAGGCTGGCGATTCTATCTCGGCGATGCCACCAATGCCCAAGCACCCGCCTTCGACGATGCCGCATGGGAAGTGGTATGTGCTCCCCACACCGCGCGGCTTGAGCCAGACGGAGCAAGCGGTGGCCGCAACTACCAAGGAGTCTGTTGGTATCGCAAGCGGTTCACCATGCCCGCCGACCTTGCCGACAAGCATGTCACGCTCTATTTCGAGGGTGTGATGGGCAAGCAGCAAGTGTATGTCGACGGCAGGCTGGTGTGCATGCATGAAGGTGGTTATCTGCCCATCATCGTCGACCTCACCGAGGCGGGAGTGAAAGCCGGAGCCAGTTGTCTTGTCGCCTTGAAAGCCGACAACAGCGACGACAAGAACTATCCCCCGGGAAAGCCACAGAACCAACTCGACTTTGCCTATCATGCCGGCATGTACCGCGATGTGTGGCTCATCGGCAAGTCACCGCTCTACATCACCGATGCCCTGCAGCGCAATGAGGTGGCAGGTGGCGGTGTGTTTCTGCATTATGACAACATCTCGGAAAAGAGTGCCGATGTCTTCATTGATGTGGAAATCTGCAAGGACAACGCCTCCGACCTCAAACCCCAGATTGTAGCCCTCATCAAGGACCGTGACGGCAAGACCGTAAAGACGGCCAAGGCACGAGTGGCGATGCCACCCTACGAAGGACTGATGGCGACCGTGACGCTGGCCACTACCATCGACCGTCCCCACCTGTGGTCGCCCGAAGACCCCTATCTCTATGATGTGGAAATCCGTGTGATGAACGGTCGTCAGTGCGCCGACGGAGGAATGGTGCGCATGGGCATCCGCAAGGCGGAGTTCCGTGGCAAGGACGGTTTCTGGCTCAACGGGAAGCCCTACCATCAGATGGTGGGCGGCAACCGCCACCAGGACTTTGCCTATGTGGGCAATGCCGTGCCCAACAGTCAGCAGTGGCGCGATGCCCTGCGACTCCGCGAGGCCGGAATGACCATCATCCGTGCCGCCCACTACCCGCAGGACCCATCGTTTATGGATGCCTGTGACGAACTGGGCCTCTTTGTCATCGTGCCCACCCCAGGCTGGCAGTTCTGGAACAAAGACCCTGAATGGGCAGAGAAAGTGCATCAGAACACTCGGAACATCGTCCGCCGCGACCGCAACCACCCGTCGGTGCTGATGTGGGAGCCCATTCTCAACGAGACCCGGTATCCGCAGGACTTCGCCCTGAAAGCCCTTGAGGTGACGCGTGAGGAGTATCCTTATCCCGGCCGTCCCGTGGCCGCCGCCGACATCAACTCTGCCGGAGTGAAAGAGAACTACGACGTGCTCTACGACTGGGCCTACAACATCGGGAAGGGCACGCTCGACACCGACAAATGCATTTTCACGCGCGAGTGGGGTGAATATGTCGATGACTGGTATGCCCACAATGCCATCAACCGAGCCGCCCGCGGATGGGGCGAGAAGGCGATGCTCGCAGCCGCCTTGTCACTCACCGACACCTACGGCATGATGTACCATGGTCAGCGGCAGTTCATCGGCGGTTGCCAGTGGCATCCCTTCGACCATCAGCGTGGTTATCACCCCGATGCCTACCTTGGTGGCATCTACGATGCTTTCCGTCAGAAGAAGTATGCTTTTGAGGCCTTCAGGTCACAGGTAAACGGTGAATATTTCGCTCCCATTGCAGAAGCCGAAAAGAAGTTTGCCCCGATGGTGTTCATTGCCCATGAGATGACCCCGTTCTCCGACCACGATGTGGTGGTGTTCAGCAACTGCGACAGTGTGCGGCTGACTGCCTACGAAGGAGATAAAGTCGCCACCCTGCCCATCATGCACGATGCGGAGGGCATCCCACATGCCCCGGCCGTGTTCAAGGATTTCTGGGACTCCTGGGAAGCCCGTACCATCAGTTACACCAAGCGCAACTGGCAAAAAGTGTCGTTGCTCGCCGAGGGCATCAAAGACGGAAAAGTGGTCTGCTCTGAGAAGAAGATGCCGTCGCGCAGGAGCACGAAAATCCGGCTCTATGCCGATGAGATGGGTCGCCAGTTGGTGGCCGACGGCAGCGACTTCATCGTGGTGGTGGCAGAGATCACCGATGACAACGGCAATGTGCGCCGCAGCGCCATCGAGCACGTCACGTTCGACATTGAAGGCGAAGGGCGCATCATCAGCGATGACCGCATCATGGCCAATCCCCGTGTCGTGGAATGGGGCAGCGCACCCATCCTTGTCCGCAGCACCCATCAAGCCGGTAAAATCCGCATCATCGCCCGTCCTACCTACGAGGGCATCCATGCCCCTGCCGCCGACACCTTGGAAATCAGCAGCGTACCTTACGAGGGAAAGATGTGCTACGAACTCAACAGCACGAGCAAGATGGCCAACCGTCCCGCTGGCTGGCGCAACGCAGGAGGGCGGCACATCCCCCGCACCCAGGAGAACCTCACCGAAGAGGAGCGCCGCAAGATGCTCGAGGAGGTGGAAAAGCAGCAGCAAGACTTCGGAATACAGTAAGATTTGGGGATTTTGGATGCAGCCTATAGCAGGACAAAACGGTGCAAATTGGCAAAAACGACTATCATTTCCATGATTTGATAGTCGTTTTCTGCGTTTTGATAGTCCTTTTGCCACCCATTTCCCCTATTTTTGCCCCAGTATTCATTTAACAACTTAGCGACAGAAGAACTATGGACAAGAAGACTTTTTTCTACTGGCTGCTGCTGCCGGTGCTGCCCCTGTTGATGGCGGCGTGCTCAGAGAACAATAATGAAGAAAACGGAGGTAAGACCACCCCCAACCCCAATGTGCCTGTCAGCAATGACGACTGGCAGACGGTTCCAGCCACAGGTGGCAGCATAGAGAAAGATGACATCGTGCTCACCTTCCCCTCTGGCACGTTCGGCAAAGACACGAAGGTGGCTATCACAGAGGTGAAGAAAGGCACCATCGGAGGCAAGTTTGAAGCATCGCCCTTCTATCAGGTTACCATGCCAGCCACCACAGCCGCACAAGTGAAAGTGAAGATAAAATGCTCAGAGGCAGCCGATGACATCGGTTTCGTCTTGCGCACTCCTGCACGGGCCACTTCCTCGCTCGAAGAGGTACAGCATGATAGTTATTGTGAAACAAGTCGCACCGGTGGCGAATATACAACAACTCTTCCTATATGCGACAACGGAGAGGACCCGGGCAATGTGAGTTTCACCATAGGCTTGGGACATGTGCCTGACGCGGACGCCATTGAAGCAAAAGCAATGACTCGGGCTTTTAATTCGGCTATATCATCAGGAGAATATGATGGTGTCAAGTACAAAATATATATTGGCTGGGGAGCATGGTGCATGTATGACGGCACCACCCTTGGTGAGTTGAAAGGACAATTCACACGAGATCTGAAGAAATGCATAGAAGAAACCATCAAGCAGATTCACGCTTTGGGCTTCAGACTGAATGGGTCAGGCCGTACCATCCCATTTTATTATACAACAACAGAAAACTGGGGTGAGCATGTACAAAATGGTCTGAACAATAACATATGGACTTGTTTAGAACTGAGTGTACCAAAAATTAAGAATGCAGGTTATGTCGTGACTGATGAACTAAAGCAGACAATGCTCCATGAGACATTCCATTACTATCAGTCGGACTATGACCCACGGTATTTTTCACTTTCAAAAGTCTTAAATGGAAATGAAGAATCGCTTATTATGTATGAAATGGGAGCCGTATGGATAGAAAAATTCCGCAATAATGGATTGCTTAATACGGATTTCCAATTTGGAGACGGAATCCGTAGTGCTATAGATACGCATAATAATGTTTTAAGGTTAGGGGCATCGCGTGACGAGAATGACACAAAAGCCATGATTGTATTTGAAAAAAGCAAAGGGAAGGAGTTCCAGCAGCAAGGGTATGCCATGGCTCCCATGCTCTACTACCTTACCAGTCATTATTCATGCAAGGATGCCGATGTTGTTGAACTTTACAGTAAACATTGGAAAAACAAGGATGTCCGTTCAACAGTAGTATCGCTGGCTTCCTGGTTTGAATCCAAAAATGGCTATAACTTTTTTGAGAATATTGAGCAAATTGACAGTTATTATCTGGCTTTATTCAAGGGAGAAATACTGAAGGACTTCTTTAAGAATTACAGACTTACTATTGGTAATTCAGCCATGATTATTAACGACAAGCCTGAAATATTCACCAAGGAAGGAAAGGTTTTTCCTTCCGGATGTGAGGCCAGGTTGGTGAAAATTAAAGGCTTTAAGGATAAGGACATTTCTGATTATGAGGTTGTGATCAAGCAAGAATGTGAGGATGTGCACACCTATTTGCTATACGCTGACTGGAAGAATTCTGTCAAACAGGCTCCCGGCAAGGCAATAGGGAAAGATTCCATCGTCGTTGCGGGCAGCACCTTTGCAAACATAAAAAATAACGATAATGAAATAGAAGCCTATTTAGTCGTTCTAACCACCAGAAGTTATAACAGTCAATATTCCACGGGCACCGAACCTACGCGTACAATTATTGAACTGAGGAAACGTGATGAAGACAAAAAGGAACTCAAGGTCATACCCGATTCATTGTTGTTCGAGGCCGAAGGCGGCACACAGACTGTAAAGGTGGAAGCCAAGGGATACAAACTTTATGGCGGCTTCTCCGGATCTGATTGCGAAGGGTGGATTACCGTTGATAACGAAAAACTGGGCACCTTCACTGTGACAGCCACACCCAACAATACAGCCAATGAGCGCAAAGGCACCATATACGCATTCGGCACACAAAGCGAAAACCCGACGGCTGACAATACAGACTTTCTGCCTATCAAGGTGAGGCAGGAAGCAGGAGAACCTGAAGGATGGTATCTCATAAGAACAGAAATCAACAAACGTGAAGATGAAGACAATGGGATGGGACATGTTGTGCATTATATGGCATCAGAAACCGAGCACTCCTATTCTGGTACATCTGTTGGTCGGAATTATGAAAGTTATAACGTTGGGTTTAAATCCACGATAGAAGCCCCACTACCTTGGATAAAAGGTGGCGACTCGATTATTCTCCATACAACCATTAAAAGAACATGCTCAGCATATGCTTATGCTTATATTCACGAAAACACAAGGCTCACATTTGAGGATGAGAGTATTGGCATGAACAATTCCAGTGACTATGCTGTATGGGGAGAGGTACGTAACTTGAAAGGAAGCACTACTGTTGGCATTTCTCCCGATGATCCCGCCTCTGGCGAGTGGGACTATGTTATTAGCATCCCGTCAGGCAGCAAAAAGAACGAACTGAGAGCCATTAACTTCAATGCCTGCGGCAGCCGCACCCACTGGGTCTACCAATGGGGAAGCAGTTCAGGGAAGTAAATATAAAAGGCAAAAGGAAAGCGGTGATTATTTGAAAATAATCGTAACTTTGCACCATCATTTGTCATTTTGTCATGAGTATTAAGGAAAGTATGCCGATGACACTCGTCACCTTATTGATATTCCTGCTGCAGATTCCATTGCCTGCTGCTGCAGCGGAAGGACGCTACAAAGTGGTGAAAGTGGAGGCAGAACGGCTGCCCGACCTGAACATTCCACGGTCGGGGCATGCCATCCTGAACGTCGGGGGCGAGATGACGGTGATTGGCGGCCACACCACGAACTTTGTGCCCACGCCGACAGCCGAATATCTCAAGGATGGAGCCTGGCATGTGCTTCCTATGGCCTACAACCACGACAACGGCTTTGCCGCAGTGCTGCCATCTGGAGAGGTTATCATTGGCGGCGGACATCAGGAGGAACTGGGCGTGGGGCAGACCTATACGCTGGAGAGATACGACCTGAAGAGCCGCACGTTCAAAGGCTTCGGTAGCCTGGATCGCCGCAGGGTGCTGGCCAATGCGACCACATTAGCCGACGGGCGCGTCATCATCAGCGGCAACCACTATGCACCCGACGCCATCGAGTGCTACGACGGGCAAAGCCAGGTGCAGCCCGTCAAGGAAGTGGCACAAGGGCGCAGCAATCCCTACATCCTGCCTATCAGCAATGGCGACATGCTCATCCTCGGCGGTAACGATGTGTACGACCGCCATCCCGACACCATCTGGGTGGACCGTCTGAAAGGCAATGCCTTCCACGCTCCGCTGTTGGAACAGTGGCGACCCGTATACACCGACCAGCCCTTCGACAGCCGGTGCTGTTCAACGGATGAAGACACTTATCTGCTGACGGCCAAAGACAAGAGCGGACAGTTGGCCATCGTCGAGGTGCGCGACACTACCTTCGCCTTGCTGCCCACCGTCTGCCCCATACCGATGCGATGCCAGTTCGGCCCTATTCTTTACAAAGGCCCCATCGTCATTGACAGACCCCGACGGCGCGGCTACATCATCGGTGTGGACAGCCTCTGCCACCGCCAGTTTGTGCTGGCTGTAGACTATGCCGTACACCCTGCACCTCTGACGCTCTACTACACAGATTCCCTGGAGCACTCCACCGTGACCATACCCACAATCAATTCTGACGGCGACCTCATCCTGACAGGCGGCAGCCCCGATGACAACTATAATCCGCTGACTACCGTCTGGTGTTATCATTTTGCCACCCCCATGCCTACTGCTGCCACTGCAGGGATACCATTTTGGCTGTGGGTAGTCATGGCAACGGCAGCAGCAGGCATCATCGCGTACATCATATTTATTCTTTGGCGTAGAAAGAAGCCCACAGCAGATATAGCACCTATCTCGGAGGATGATAGCGAATGGAACAAGGCAGATGACAAAACCGCCGACCTCATGGAGCGCATCAGCCGGCTCATGGATGAGGAACGGATCTATCTGCGCAGCGACCTAAAGTTGCAGGATGTGGCAGTGCGCCTCCGCTCGAACAGCAGTTACGTCAGCGAGTGCATCAACAACGTTCATGGACAGACATTCTCACAGTTTGTCAACGCCTACCGCGTGCGCCATGCCCAGGAACTGATGCGCCAACAGCCCGACATGAAGACCGTCACCATTGCCACGGCATCGGGCTTCAGCACCGAGGTATCATTCTTCCGCAACTTCAAGGCCGTCGTCGGCATGACACCCCGCGAGTGGATCGCATCCCTATAGCAGGACCAAACGGTGCAAATCGGCAGAAACGACTATCATTTCCATGATTTGATAGTCGTTTTCTGCGTTTTGATAGTCCTTTTGCCGCCCATTTCCCCTATTTTTGGCCCAGTATTCATTTAACAACTTAGCGACAGAAGAACTATGGACAAGAAGACTTTTTTCTACTGGCTGCGAATGCACTGAAAGAGGGCAGTGCAATAAAATTTGGGGATTTTGGAACATTTGACTATTTTTTCATCCAATAGTCAAAAATAAGCATGCCAAGAAGAAAATGATGCAAAGACGGGTACAAATGGAGTTGGTACCCGTCTTTTCTTTTAGAATCCTAAAATAACACATGTATAACCTACAACCAATTCTTATGAACAAATTTGTATCATGCAAGATGCTTTGCACAGGTGCTGTCATCGCTATGGGGACATGGCTGATGGTATCCTGCGCCGACACCTATGGTGATAACGACACGTTTACAAGCAGTGTCCGCAACAGCCAGTTGGTGTCACCGGCAGAAAGCGACATCACCATCACGCCCAACACCGACGGTGACCGCATGACGATTGCCTGGCCCGTGGTCCATGGTGCCGGCGGCTATGAGGTGACACTCTATGACCGTGGCAACGAGAGCACGCCATTGGTGAACACCGTGGTGGACGGATGCAGTCTGACTACCTCTCGCGAGGAAGACGTCAACTACCGTCTGGTCATCCGTACCCTCGGCAACCAGAGTCTGGGCAACACCGATGCCGCCACAGGCACGGAGAAACTCTTCAGTTCGTTTGAGGCCTCCTATGCAGAAATCCCCGAGGGCGACCTGGGAGAGTATTTCGCCTCACATCCCCTGCCAGCGGACGCTGTGGGAGAGAACCTCAACTTCGACTTAGTGGCAGGCGGACATTATACGCTTAACAGCGTGCTCGATTTTGGAGCCAACACCGTGACGCTGCGCTCCATGAGCAAGACCAACAGTGCCACCATCACCTATGGTGAGAAAGGCGGTCTGGCCACCAGCAGCGGTTTCAAGGCCAAATACCTTATCCTTGAATGTGGAGCCTCCACACAACCCGTGCTTGCCCTCAGCGAGAATCCCGATCCCAATATCCTCGATGAGGAGCACAACAATTACTATCAGATCACCGACCCCATCAGTTTCCAAAACTGTGTCATCAACAACGTAGTTCGCACATTCATGTTCGACAACAAGATAAAATACTGCGTGAAGACCTTCTCAATCACCAACTGTCTGGTGAAGTTCACTCCCGATGACAAGATGGGTTCGTCGGCCTACTTCCAGATTTACGACGGCGGCGGCTTCATCAATGACTTCACCGCCACCAACTGCACCTTCTGGTCGGCCAACGACAACAAAGTGAACTATTTCATCCGCTACAACAACTCCTGCCGCTGCGACCGCGCCGGATACCTGACCAACTCCATCAACCTGCGCAACTGCACGATGTACAACATCGCCAAGACAGGACAGATGGCCAACCACAGCGGTTTCGACGGCAGAGCCACCTCCAACTATGAGATAGTGAGCAATATCTTCGTCGATTGCGGAAGCGGTCAGGTGCCGCGCCGTCTGCTGGGACGTCTCAACACATCAGCCGTCAACACTTTTGCCTACAACACCTACTGGTTTGACGGAGCACCCGAGACTGAAGGATACACCACCAACTCCTATGATGTCAGCACCAACGCGCTTCAGACCGACCCCGCCTTCGTGGATGCCGCCAATGGCAACTTCACACCGACGGGAGCCGAGCAAGTGGCCCGTAAGACCGGTGACCCCCGCTGGTGGAGCAATACAGAACAATAAAAAGGACAAGATATGAAAAGAACACTCATCATCAGCATCTTTGCGAGCGTGCTCCTCGCCATGCTACCTCTCTCGGTGCAAGCCCAGGGACAGATGGTGAAAGGCACCGTGGTCGACGAGACCGGCGAGCCTGTCATCGGAGCAACCATCAAAATAGACGGACAGACATCAGGAGGAACGGTGACCGACCTCGACGGCAACTACGAGTTGGAAGTGCCTGCCGGTTCCAAGATTGTCATCTCCTATATCGGCTACCTGACCCAGACGGTGCCTCCGGGAGGCGTGATACGGTTGGTGGAAGACAACCAGAGCCTCGAGGAAGTGGTGGTCGTGGGTTACGGCACCCAGAAGATGAAAAACGTGACGGGAGCGGTGGAAACCATCTCACCCAAGGATATCCAGGACCTCTCCGTGGGAAGTCTCGGTGATGCCCTCGTGGGCATGTTCAACGGCGTGAGCGTGAGTGCCAACGGCTACCGTCCCGGTCAGAGTCCCTCACTCAATATCCGCCAGAGCGACGTGCTCGCCACCTCTACCACGCCCGATGCCACCCGCGGTGGTTCGCCCGACCCCACCCCGCTCTATGTCATCGATGGATTCATCTCCACGGAGAACGCCTTCAACAACCTCGACGTGAGTGAAGTGGAAAGCATCACCGTTCTGAAAGATGCCTCTGCCGCCGTCTACGGTGCCCGTGCCGCCTATGGTGTGGTGCTCGTCAAGACGAAGCAAGGCGAGAACAGCGCGCCCAAAATCAGTTATTCGGGTCAACTCGGATGGACCGACGCGCTGTACACCCCCAAGATGCTCGACAGTTACGGCTACATGAAGGTGTACAACACCATTCGTGCCGCCAACACCTCAACGCAGGACAACATCGAACTGCGCACCCAACTCTTCCAGGCCGACGAGATGGAGGCCGCCCGCGGGCTCAACTACGACCTGCTCGGCAAGGAGTGGAGTTCCGCCCTTACCCAGCGCCACAACCTCAACATCAACGGCGGCAATGACAAGGCCACATACTTTGCCGGAGTATCCTATTATACCCAGGACGGCAACATCGGCCGCCTCGACTACGACCGTTGGAACTTCCGCGCCGGCCTCAATGCCAAGATCGGACAGTACGTGAAGACCTCCCTGCAGGTGAGCGGTGACTGGGGCGAGCAAAACAACTCCACCACACCTCAGGGTGGCGGCACCGACTACGACTACAAATGGCTGATGACCCACCTCCGCTTCGTGCCCGACTATCTGGGAGACTATCCCATCGTTTACAGCGGCATGGAGAACGGCATCCCCACCAGCGCCACCCAACTCTACAACTTCGCCGCAGTGCAGAGACACAGCGACAACACACAGAACCAGACCAACAACCTCAACATCAGCGGAAGCATCGAGTTTGGCTTCGACTGGATCAAGGCTTTGAAAGGCCTCTCCGCCAAGGTGTCCTACTCCAAGTCCATCAGCAACAGCAAGAACAATACAGTGCAGACCATCCAGGATGTCTACCGCATGCTGAGTCGCACGGGTTCGGGCGGTCACCTCTACACAGGCGACAATGCCGTTTATGACAACAGCAACCTGGGAGTGCTGCGACTGGTCAGCAATGGCGGTCTGCTGAGCCGTACGATGTCGAGAAACGACAGTTATCAGTACAACCTCACCCTGCAATACGCCCGCCAGTTCGGTCTGCACGACGTGAGCGGCCTGTTCACACTGGAGAAGACTGAGGCCTGGGGAGAGCCCCTCTATGGCAGCATCACCGACCTCATCGCCTACCAGGACGGCCAGTCCAGTTCGGGCACCGGCGACAAGGACGTGAGTTTCAACCGCACCGAGAGCGGCATGCTCTCCTATGTGGGACGCTTCAATTACGCCTACGCCAGCAAGTATCTCTTTGAGTTCCTCTTCAGAGCAGACGCCTCAACCAAGTTTGCACCGAAGAACTACTGGGGCAAATTCCCGTCGGTGAGTGCCGGATGGGTCATCTCAGAGGAGAACTGGTTCCAGGAGAAAGTCAAGTGGGTGGACTTCCTGAAAATCCGCGCCTCGTGGGGTCTGATGGGCCGCGACAATATCCGTGCATGGCTTTGGACACAGTTGTATGAGCGCAATGCCGCCAAGGGCGCCATTTTTGGCAGCAACGGACAGAACAGCGACGTGGGCTATGCCCTCGTGATGCCCAAGGCCGGTGTCAACAGTGATGTACACTGGGACAAGACGTACAAGACCAACTTCGGTATCGATGCCCACTTCCTGCGCAACCGCCTGACGTTCGACTTCAACTTCTACTACGACCGCGGACGTGAACTCTTCGCCACCCGCACAGGCACCTCTATGTTTCCTACCACCGTCGGCACACAGGCCACTCCTGAGAACTACGGTGAGTTGGACGCCTGGGGATGGGAACTTAACGTAGGTTGGCGCGACAAGATCGGCAAGGACTTCAACTACTGGCTGAAACTCTCCACCGGATACAGCGACAACAAGATGCTCGTGACCAACTTCCAAGCCATCCCCGAATACAATGACATGGTCTACGGCGAGCGCACCGACCGTGGTGTGTGGGGCTTCAAGTGCCTCGGCATGTTCCGCAGTTATCAGGACATCGAAGAGTATTTCGACCGCTATGGCATCACGGAATACCTGGGCATGAGCAAGAGCGAGGTTCGCCCCGGCATGCTCATCTATGAGGACATCCACGGCGACAACAACGGCGACGGGACCTATGCCCCGGCCGACGGCAAGATCACCGCAGGCAACGACTTCATCCGCCTCTCAGAACATTCCAGCAACCCCTATGGCTGCACGCTCAATCTCGGAGGCAGTTACAAGAGTTTCTCCTTCCAGGCACAGTTCAACGCCAGTTGGGGAGCCAAGGCTCTGATCGGCACCGATTTCCGTCAGGCAGCCAACAACTATGAGTATGAGAACATGCCCTCTTCGTTCTCCGACATGTTCAACTACACCGACATCTATGATGCCGTCGGGAATGTCACCGTGCCCGCCAACCGCGCCGCATCGATGCCCAACATGCGTTACGACAAAGTCAATGCCCAGGCCTCCTCGTTCTGGCTCATCGATGCCAAGAACATCACCCTGCGCAACATCACCGTGGCCTACGCCCTGCCACGCAACTGGCTCAAGCCCCTCGGCGTGAGCAGCGTGCGCCTTAACCTGACCGTGCAGAATGCCATCAACTTCATCAACAACTACCCCGACAAGAGTTGGGCCTCCTGGGCAGGAAGTTACGGACGCTATCCCAACCTTCGCAAGTACACGATGGGTATCAATGTTTCATTCTAACTTAATGATGAGGAAAAAAAAGATGAACAGCAAGAATATATTAGCATCGGCCCTCGTGCTCGGAACCGTCGCCCTCGGCATCTCTTCATGCAGCGACGATTTCCTGAGAGAGAAGAAAAACTACGGCAACTTCAACCAGACGACGGCCTACAGCGACTACAACGGGGCACAGGAGCGTGTGAACAACCTCTATTACTGGATGCTCCCCACCTCCGACGGCGGTGACGGCAACGGCACCAACAAGCCCAACGACTGGACTCCTGTGGGCAATCCCGACAAATGGTCGAAGAGCACCGAGGAGTTTGGAGGATTCTCCATTTTCGTCAACCCCGAGGAGGAGATCACCTACAACTACACCACCAGCAACTTCGATTTCTTCTACGTCGCCAATGATGTCTACAGTCCGTGGGGACATATCCGCAACTGCAACGACGTCATCGAGAATGTGGAGAAATCAGAGACCATCAACGAAGAGCAGAAAAAGGAACTGCTCGGTCAGGCATACTTCTTCCGCGCCTACATGTATTATCACCTGGTGACCATCTATGGCGGTGTGCCCATCGTCGACCGCGTGCAGGATCCCATCCTCGGCAAGGACGGCGACGGTTCCGACCTCATCATCCCGCGCCAGACCACCAAGGACTGCATCGACTTCATCTGCCAGGACTTCCAGAGAGCAGCCGAGATGCTGCCCGCACGATGGACCAACGACGCCAACGATTTCGGGCGCATCACCTCGGGACTGGCCCAGGCTTTCCTTGGCAAGACATTGCTCTACTGGGCAAGTCCAGTGTTCAACCGCGCCGATGACGCATCACGCTGGGAGAATGCCTACGTCGCCAACAAGGCCGCCCTTGAAAAACTGCAGGCCGGAGGCTTCGGACTGACCTATCAAGGCAACAGCGGCATCAATGCCGCCAACTGGGCACGTCAGTGGATGGACTACACCGGCAGCGACGGCAGTGTGAGCGAAGCCGTGTTTATCACCCTTCACAACACGAAGGACAACGTGTCGGGGCAGCCCGACTATGGCAAATACAACCGTTGGGAGCACAGCATCCGTCCCCGCAACGCCAATGGCGGAGGAGGCTACACCCCCACAGCCGAGATGGTCGACCTCTTCCCCATGGCCGACGGTCTCAAGCCCGGAGAGAGCAGCATCGCCTACGACAAACTGAAGTTCTGGCTCAACCGCGACCCACGCTTCTACCGCACCTTCGCCTTCCCCGGTGTGCAGTGGCAGTGGAGCGAGGGAGGCGTGAGTCTCTCCGACCCCTCACTCGTGGGTATCATCCCCACCGATGTCTACACCACCGGCCGCAACTATTCCCTGTGGAGTTATATGTGGAACGACAACGAGGAGGACCTCACCAAAGTATCCACCTCCAATGGCTACTGGGCCGACCTGCTCACACAGACCAGCGACAAGGGCAGCAGCCACTCTGTGTATGTGCGCAAGCGCACCGATGACCTCCACCTCCACTCCACCCCGTTCTATGAGTACATCAACAGCCAGAGCAACCCGAAGGGATTCATGAAGAATGCCGCCCCGCTGCTCGCCATGCGCTATGCCGAGGTGCTTCTCAACTTCGCCGAGGCAGCCTGCGGCGCAGGTCACTACGACGAGGCACTCCGCGCTTTGCAGCAGATCCGCGCCCGGGTGGGATATACCGCAGAGAAGAACTACGGTCTGCCAGCCAGCATCGGCAGCGACCGCGCCAGCCTCTTTGCCGCCATCCTCTATGAGCGGCAGATAGAACTGGCCTATGAAGGCAACCGCTACGGCGACATGCACCGATGGATGCTCTTCGACGGCGGACAAGGACAGGGAAGCATCAAACCGTCGTGGGCACTCACTGGTTTTGGCGGCAACACCTGCAGTTATCTCGGCGTGAAGCCCCTCAACGGCACGAAACGCCACCAGATCGTGCTCTACTGCACCTCTGTCGGTGCCACCGACCCGACCACCGGTCTGAGACCAGAGGCATTGTCACTCGACGAGGACATGACCTACAGCAATGGTGTCTACAACGATGAGAAGGTGCAGAAACTGGCAGAGTTCTATCAGACCTATCTGGCCCGCAAGGACGCCAATCTCGACGGCAACGATGATGCCCTCACCATCCAATACCGTCCGACCTACTACTTCCTCGGTCTTCGTCAGAACGCCATGCAGACCAATCCCACGCTCCATCAGACGGTGGGATGGCATGACCTCGGACGCAATGCCGACGGACTGTTCGACCCCCTCTCTGACACACTGCCCTGAACGCATCACAGATGATATGGAAGGATGAAGGCTTGCGGCCTTCATCCTTCTTTTCTGACCTGCAAAAAATATAGAGGATTTCATCCAAGATCCATCTTTTTTTCCTATTTTTGCAAAAAACTTACTCAACTATAGTTGGGAGTGTAGGAGTGTGGATGTTTAGGAGTGTAGGAGTGTAGACATTACTTTTGCAAGTCATAGCCTATACTGACGATGAATAATCAGTTCTATCGTCTAAACTCCAAATCTCCTTAACTCCTAAACTCCAAAAAGTTGAGCAAATGCGAAACTTGAAAAAAATTACAATGAGACCATTCACCGAGAAAACTGCATTTCTGTTGTTATTCCTAACAGCATTTTCATGGATGACGAAAGCCCATGCCCAGGCTTTCGAATATCCGGAATACTCCGACAGCACCATCAAGATCAGTGTGGCGTTCAGCGGCAGCCGTCCTACCATTGTTGATTTTGCCACCGCCTATCTGGACTTCGCACAGAAAGAACATGAATTCTTCGGTCAGGTGAACAAAGAATGGAAAAAACACCTGCAGAAGAAGCCTCTCAGCAAGAACTGCAGCATCCTCACCGATGTCAAGAACGGCTACATGTGCTATCAGAAAGACCATTTTAACGAAAGCGACACCATCATCATGGAGATGTGTTTCTGGAACTGTGCGGATGGAAAGCAAAAACTGGTTGCCGCCAACACCATATGGAAGATGGATGGCGATTATGGATGGGATGAATATATTGGAACCAGATTCTTTGTCTACAACAACAAGAAGAAAGAGATGCGGCCCGTATTTTCAGATGACATTGGAGCGCTGTACGACGGCGACGGTCTGAGTGTCTTCTTCCTTCCCCGCAAGGGCAAGAACATACAGGTCTCTGCTGCTGGCAGTGGCGAGCGATGGAACGAAGTGCTGGAATGGGACGGTTTTAAGTTCTCTTCCAAAGAAATAGAATAAGAGCATTTTTCTCTTCTGTAAGTTGACAGTAGTTAAAGTAGTTAAAGTAGTTAAGTAGTTAAGCCATATGAATCGTTCGTCGGTATCAATTTTTGTGATGTTGGTGTTTCTCATGCTTTGCGGGAACGCGACTGCCCAGAAGAAACCCAAGAAAGAACTGTATGTGCCGATGGACTATTCCACCTGCGGATACCACGCATCGGAGTGTCTCATCCCCCATGTGCCTGCAGCCATCCGTCTGACCTGGCAGAAAGGAGACTGCACAGAGATGATCCAGCACGCCATCGACCAGGTGTCGGCCATGAAAGCCGATGCCGACGGTCACCGCGGCAGCGTGGTGCTTGGCGAAGGCGAATGGCACATCAGTCAGCCGCTGCGCATCACCACGTCGGGCGTCGTGCTCAGGGGCATGGGCAGAAACAGCACCACCCTGGTGGGAGACGGTGTGGAAAGAGGCGCCATCATCTATATCGAAGGCAGCCATCACAGACCTGATGCACAACCCGGCAACAAGAAAAACACCCCAAGAGTGCTCGCGCCCAGAGACACCTTTTGGCTGAGCAGCGACAAGGTGCAAGCCGGCAGCACAAGACTGACACTTGCCCAGGCCACAGACCGGTTGCATCCCGGCGACCGCATCAGCATCGTCAGGCCCTGCACACGTGCCTGGATAGAGCATCTCAACATGTATGACTTCGGAGGAGGACTTGACTTCACCGGATGGAAACCCACGGACATCGACATCACCTGGAACCGCACCATCACCGCCATCGACGGCAGCACGCTTCAAATCGACGCCCCCATCACCACCACCCTCAGCAGCGAGTGGGGAGGAGCCTATATCATGGGCAGCCCTCACGACGGAGAACTGACCGAGTGCGGCATTGAACACCTAAGCATCGAGTCCGCTGTCAACGACTGGAACCCCAAGGACGAGGACCACCCGTGGGACGGTATCTGTATCGACCGCGCACGCGACTGCTGGGTGCGCATGGTCAGTTTCCGACACCTCGCAGGCAGTGCCGTCAACCTGCAGAAAGCCACCAGCCGCATCACCGTGGAGGACTGCATCGCCACCGAACCCGTTTCTGAAGTCGGCGGATGGCGCCGTCAGGTGTTCCTCACCCGTGGACAGCAGACGCTCTTCCAGCGCTGCGTCTCCCGCCAGGGCATCCATGATTTCGCCGCTGGCTACTGCGCGGCAGGTCCCAACGCCTTTGTGCAGTGCGAGGGAGAGGAGTCGCTTGGATTCAGCGGCAGCATCGGATCGTGGGCCGCCGGCCTGCTCTTCGATATTGTCAACATCGACGGCCACAACCTCCGCTACGCCAACCTGGAGCAGTTTCAGACCGGCACCGGTTGGAACACCGCCAACTCGATGTTCTGGCAATGCACCGCAGCAGGCATCGACTGCTATTCGCCCGATGCAGACAACCGCAACAGCGCGCACGGTTGCTGGGGCATACTCACCGGCAACGGGGAATGGACCAGCAGCAACGACCACGTCAACCCCCGTTCACTCTTTTATGACCAACTGGCACGCCGTCTCTCCGACCGCGCCGACGCCAAGGAACTGGTCGCTCGCCTTGCCCATATCCTTCCCCGTTCCCTCGAAGCCACCACATCGCCCACGGTGGAGCAAGCCATGAAGATGGCCCAGGAGTCGCTCACCACCCCCCGTCTCACCCTTGAGATGTGGATCGACAGCATCGAAGCCTCCACCTGGCAAGCCGATGACCTCCGCAATAAAAATGCCTCCCCCAAGAACAAGACCGTCCAAAAGGAGAAATCCATCAAGGGGACGAACCCTCCGACAGACATCACCATCGTCGACGCACACCTTGCCCAGGACGGGATGCTCATCACCGGCAACCAATACAATATCCCCTGGTGGAACGGGCGCGTGAAGGACAATGTCGTCAGACGCGATGGCCGCCCCGCCCTCACGCGATTTGTGCCAGGCCGTGAAGGCACGGGATGGACCGACCGTCTCGACAGTGTGGTCAACTATCTCAAGACCCACCATCAGGCATCACTTGACCATCACTATGGGCTGTGGTATGACCTGCGCCGCACCGACCATGAGCGGGTGCGCCGCGCCGACGGCGACGTGTGGGCACCCTTCTATGAGCAGCCCTTTGCCCGCAGCGGACAGGGCACCGCCTGGGACGGACTGTCGCGCTACGACCTCACCCGTCCCAACCGCTGGTACTGGAACCGCCTGCAGACCTTCGCCGAGAAGGCAGCCCCCGCAGGCATTCTCCTCTTCCACGAGCACTATTTCCAGCACAACATCCTCGAGGCCGGCGCCCACTGGGTGGACTGCCCGTGGCGGCCTGTGAACAACATCAACGGCACCGACTTCCCCGAGCCAGTTCCCTTCGCGGGAGACAAGCGCATCTTCCTCGCCGAGCAGTTCTACAACGAGCAGAACGACATCCTCCGTCCGCTTCACAAGCAGTATATCCGCATGAGTCTTGAGCAACTGAAGGACCATCCCAATGTGGTGCACCTCATCAGCGCCGAATACACCGGTCCGCTCCACTTCACCCGATTCTGGTTGGAGACCATCGCCGAATGGGAAGCAGAGACAGGACAGCACCCCTTGATAGCCCTGAGTTGCACCCGCGATGTGCAGGACAGCATCATGGCCGACCCACGGCTTGCCCAGGTGGTGGACATCATCGACATCCGCTACTGGCACTACAACACCAAAGGTCTGTGGGCGCCCCAAGGAGGTCGCAACATGGCACCGCGCCAATGGATGCGCAAGATGCCCGCTGGCAAGACCGGTTTCGCCGAAGTCTACCAGGCCGTCAGCGAATGTCGCCGCCTATACCCCGGCAAAGCCGTCACCTATTATGCCCAGCAGTATCCCGAAAACGGATGGGCGGTGCTCTTCGCAGGAGGGTCGTTGCCCAACATCCCCCTCCGCGCCAGTGATGCCACCCCATTGCAACAAACACTGCTCTCCGACCTGTGCCACATGAAACCCATGGACGGAGAAGGCTGTCTCGCCCTCGGCGGCCCTGCTGTGGGCTACCTCATCCAAACCCAAGAAGGCAAGGCGACCATTGCTGTAGAGCCTGGCCGATATGAGGTGTATGCCATCAATGCCAGAACCGGCGCCATCACCCAGACCACCTCCAGCGCCACGCTCAGCGGGACATACGCCACAGAAGGAGGACAGAGACAGATCGTTTGGTTAAAAAGGAAATAAGCAAAGAAAAATTGTCTCAGCCACAACGCTGAAAAGATGTGTAACTACTCAGCACCCTCTAGTAAACATGTTCGACAAATTAGAAAAGTAGTCGCCTATGGCGAGAAATTTTAAGAAAATGTTTAAGAAAATTATAAGAAAATATTTTTTTACCATTTTTTTATTCATTTTTTTATAATTTCTGCCCGTCAGGGCACTCCTAAGTACATTAATTCTGAGGGTGCTGAGTAGTTACAAAAATGTTTATTTGTTCCTAAAAGGATAGAAAAAACGAAATTTGGTCAAAAAAAAGACTGATTGCAGGTTGAAATATCAAAAATTGATGTTATATTTGCAATCGAGAACCTATCTTTGCACCAAATCTACTTAAAAGCTATCCAACCTGATGATTGACTTTGGTTTACTCTACGACAAACACATTGATAACCTGTTTGCCTTTGGCTCACGGTTTACCACCGACCGTGAGATGATCAAAGACTGTATCCAAGATGTCTTTGTAAAATTCTACACCAAGCGCCACTTGCTCATGAATGTAGGCAATCTTGAGAGTTATCTTTACATTTCATTGCGCAACCGCATCAACGATGAGTTCCGCCGCAACATCCACATCTGCGACAATGAGATTACCGACACCACCATGCGCCCCATCGCAGAAGCGCAAGAATATGAGAACGTGCGTGCCGAGCAACTCAACATGCTGACGAACAGCGTCAAGAAATCCTTCTGCAAACTCTCTCCCCGTCAGCGCCAAATCATCAATCTCTACTATGTGGAGCACCACAAGTATGAGGACATCTGCAAGATCATGGGCATCAACTACCAAAGCGTGCGCAACCTGATGCACCGCAGCATCAGCCGACTGCGCGAATATGCGGCAGTTCCTTAGTGCATAGTTCATAGTGCATAGTTCATAGTTCATAGGGCATAGTTCATAGGGCATAGTGCATAGTGTATAGTGCATAGTGTATAGGGCATAGTGTATAGGACATAGTTTATAGGTGAGAGGTGATCGAGTGAAGGTTTTCAGTCTTTTTTCAGTCTTCGTCCTTGGCTTTGCCTTCTTTCTTTTTTCGTGCAGCAAGGAGCCGAAAAAGGAAGGAAGTCAGCCTGTCGTTATCGAAGAATCGTTGGGCATGCCCATGGAGGTCCAACAGGCAGACAGCGCCATCAATGATACCATTCTCCCAAGTGAAGAGACAGGAACGGCGGCATCCACCGACCCAAGCGTCCACACGTCATACGATGGCGGTTATCTTGACGGGGAAGCGATGGCCGAGGAAGACCGGTTGGCCGGCAGACCCGGCATGCAGGTGGGCATGGACGACGGCGACGATGACGATGACGACTATGAGGATGGTTTCGACGATGGTTATGAGGAATAGGTGAGCCAAAAGAATGGTGAATGTAAGAAAAATGGAAATTTCTTTTGCATTGTCTTACACTTTCACTATTTTTGCACACCTGTATGAACCTGACCACCGAAAAGATGGCACGATTAACCACGATCATCCTCATGCTTTTTGCTCTGCTGCCTGGAACCCTGGCAGCAACGCCCAAAACCACTGCCCCCCATAGCATCGATTCATTGCTGGCAGCATACGAGAAATCCCCCAAGTCAGACAAGGTCACACTGTGCCGCCAACTCCTTTCTGTATGTCTGGCAGACGAACAACTGTTCCATATCGACCGCCAGCCCGACAAGGACATGCCCCTTGACACACTCAATCTCCTCGTGTGGATGGCAGCGGAGCGTTACTACTATAACAAAAGTTACTTCAAGGAAAGCCTCGCTTTGATTGACAAGGCCCTTCCCCTGTCATCCGACCACTCACCCGAATATCATGCCATGCTGCTCTGCGACCGTGGATACTGCCTCTTCAAGACCAGCCGCAACACCGAGGCCACCCAAGCCGAATTGGAAGCCGAGCAGTTCAGCAAGCGTCATGGTCTGCTGCTCTCTCTCGCCCGCTCCTACAACTACCTGGCCATCATCAACCTTTCACTTGGTTACCTCGACGAGGCGAAACATTTTGTGCAGAAAGCCATTGATACCGACCGCCAGACAGGTTCGAACCAGAATACCCACAACTACCTCGGCATCGCCTGCGAGGTGTATAATGTGGCCAAAGAGCCCGATATAGCCATCCGCTATGGCCACCAGGCCGTAGATGCCGCCCGTGCCATCGGCTATGATGCCGGCGTAGTCAACCATCTCTCCCAACTGAGTTATGCCTACAACCGCAAGGGAGATTACCAACAGGCGCTGGCCATGTCGCAGGAGGCAGTGCGCACTGTGGAAGAGATGGATGTGGTCGACCGCAACCTCTTGGCCATCAGTCTGGAGTATGTGGCATTCAACCTGCTCGACATGAAACGCAACAGCGAGGCCGTGCCCTACATCCAGCGCGCCATCCGCTTGCAAGAGGAACTGGGCAACTTCCGCTCTGTGTGCTACGACCACCTGTCGTTGGCCGAGGCCTTGGAGGTGGATCACCCACATGAGTCGAACAAGGCCCTGCATCGCTATGCCAAGATGCTCGACTCGCTCCACCACGCCGAGATGCACGAAGCCCTCAGCAATGCCAACGCCACCCTTCACAACGAGGAACTTCAGGAAAACAACGAAGAAATACAGCGCCAAAAGCGTCTGATTGCCATTGCCGCTGTGGCAGGCATTCTGCTTCTGTTGGCAGTCATCGCTGTTCTGTCCTACATCAACCGTCTGCGCCACCGTTCCCAGCGCGCCATCGAACGGCTCCAGGCCTACCGTGAGACCTTCTACACCCAAGTCACCCATGAGGTCCGCACCCCACTTACTGTCATCCTCGGTCTGGCACAGCAGATGCACTCCGCAGAGGAGGATGCCGCCAAGAGAGATTCCCTTGCCATCATCGAGCGCAACGGGCATTCTCTGCTCAACCTTGTCACCCAGTTGCTCGACATCTCCAAATTGTCCTCCGACAACAGCCAGTTCGGCTGGCAGGAGGGTGATGTGGCAGCGTTTGTGGCGATGATAGCAGAGCGTTTCCAACCGATGGCATCGATGCATGGCATCCATCTGCATTTCGATGGTCCTTCACAACCCATTCATACCTTCTTCGTTGCCGATGCCATGCAGAAGATGATGGACAACTTGATTGCCAACGCCATCAAGTTCACCCCACAAGACGGTAAAGTAACGGTAAGCATCAGCACCGCCGCGAAGAAGTATCATGTCAGCGTCACCGACACCGGCATCGGCATACCGCCCGAAGATATCAGCCATCTGTTTGAACCGTTCTACCAAGGCACCAACCATCAGTTCCTGGGCACTGGTGTGGGACTATCCCTTGTCAATCAACTGTCCAAGGCCCTCGGCGGACAGGTCGAGGTGAGCAGCATACCGGGCAAGGAAACCATATTCACCATCCACCTGCCGCTCAAGGATCGTCTCTCAGAAGGCGAGCGTCTTGTGACCCCCACAGGCCTTTCGGACACTCAGACCTACCAAGATCCTGCCCAGGTCGGCATGCCATCTGATCTGGTTTCTGAGGACAACCCTGATGATGACGGACAGACACGGATTCTTGTGGTGGAAGACAATGCCGACGTAGCCGCTTTCATCGGCAGCGTGCTCAGCGACCGCTATTCCGTGGCTTATGCTTCCGATGGAGCGGAGGGAGAGCGGAAATCCTCCGAGTGGATGCCCGACCTCATTGTCACCGACGTGATGATGCCAGAGGTTGACGGGCTGGAACTGTGCCGCCGCATCCGCTCATCTGAACAGACCAACCATATCCCTATCATCATCATCACAGCCCGCACTACCGACAGCGACCGCCTGAGCGGTTTTGAGGCAGGCGCCGAGGGCTATCTCTGCAAGCCCTTCCTCGCCGAAGAACTCCTGTTGAGGATAGAAAAACTCCTCGAGCAACGCCATCTCCTCCAGCAAAAATTCCAGCAGTCGATGGCATCAAGCACAGAGGAAGCCACCATCTATGAGCGCAACCTTTCAGAGGCCAACAGTGCCTTCCTTCACAAACTCGACGATGCGATTCTGCGCCTGATGCCAGAGGGCAAACTCGACGTGCAGGATGTGGCAGCAGCAATTTTCCTGAGCCGCTCGCAATTAGGTCGGAAACTCCGTTCGGTGGTTGACATGTCTCCATCCGACTACATCAACGACGTACGTCTGAATGAAGTGAAGCGTCTCCTTCATTCGCAACCGTCTTTGACGTTGCTTGACATTGCCTTGCGCACCGGTTTCTCCGACCACGCCCACCTCTCCCATTCCTTCCGTCGCAAGTTCGGCATCTCTCCCACACAATACATCCGTCAGAGCAACACAACGCCCTCTTCGCCCCTCACCTGACCTGTCTTTTCACAGGCAATTCAATGGTGAAGCCCATTTTGCGACATGGTGTCAAATCAATGCAGCAAATAGACAAATACGGAACCCACAAGGTTTCGTATTTTTGCTGATGATTAAAACCAAACACCTATGAGCGTAAAAAACTACAGCGACAAGAAGTTGCTCGAACAACTATTCAACGTGCTCGATGAGAACATGGAAAAAGGGAAAGCCGACATCAAGACACTGGCTACCCAACTGGGCATCAGCACCTGCCAACTCAACCGCCGTATCAAGGAAGCCACCGGGCAGACCACGTCTGACTATGTCATGGGCATCCGTATCGAGAAGGCCAAGCGAATGTTGTCGCAGTTTCCCGAGATCACTATTTACGACATCGCCCTGCAGTGTGGTTTTGCCGACACATCCCATTTCAGCCATGTTTTCCGCCGCAAGGAAGGAATCTCTCCCAAGCAGTATATTCTTTTACAGCCCTCACGCCCCCCTCAGAAAGAATGATTCTCGTTTTTGGCATGTATCCGTCAGAAACTAATATGTATCCGTCAGAAACAAACATGCATCCGATAGACAACGATACGCATCCGATAGACAACGCTGAATTGTAAAAAATTCCTAAATTTGCATGTCGACATATACTATCCATCGAGATAAGTAGCCTGTCTGCTGACACTAACCCACCTTTGAACCTCAATCACACCTTAAATTCCATGCGGACATACACATTTCTCCTGACCCTTCTTATCGCTGCGGTATCAGCCGTAGCCCAGGACTGGCAGCCCGTTGACGAGCATAAGTACAACGACGAGACCATTGTCTATGCGACATTGTGGGACCGCGAAGTCAGATTGTCTGAAAATGATCTCTATTACATTGTCGGTGTTTTCATAGATGGCGAGTGTCGTGCTTTGGCCAGGTCAGGCTATAGTTATGGAAATCCATTTTTATACACCCTCCGTGTTGTTGGTGACCGTGAGGCGGACAAGAACAAGAAGATGGAATTCCGCGTGTATGACAGTCAGACAGGCTTTGAATTCAATTTGTCAGCAGAGCGCGATGTCTTTTTCACAGGAGAGAGTGAGGGAGTGCCTTCAGATCCTATTTTCTTGTCTTTTATCCCTCCAACTTCACTGACGTTGTCCGACATTTATATATATAAAGGTATAACGGTCAATCTCTATGATTATCTCCATGTCTTGCCAGAAAACTGCACATTGCCCAATGGCATCAGTTGGCAGGTGACAGGTGAAATTGCTGCGGTTGAAGGCAATATGTTGAAAGCGCTGCAGACAGGAACCACGACTTACACCCTTTTGATCAATGGCAAGGCAGTTGCCTCTGCCAAGGTAATTATAGAGGCAGGTGAGTTGCCTAAGGGTTTTATTGTCACTTTTGAGCCCGTTGCCGCAGGCGAGTCAAAGGTGATGACACTGACCCCCATTCCAGAGGATGCCTCTGTCGATGCCAATTGGTACAGTCTTGACATGACAGGTAAGATAAAAGGGTGGAAAGCCGCCGAGTGTGAGTTGGTCTCCACCGAACCGCTGACCTATCGTGTCACACCGCTTTATCCGGGTTGGATAGAGGTGCGTGTCAACAAGGACTCCATTCCGCTCTATGATACGAAGGGAGAGAGATATGTGGGTTTTGAAGCCGCTGCCCCCCTTAGGCTACAAAAGGGATGGCAGTGGTTGACCAACGCCTTCAACAGTATAGCAGCAGATGCATTCCAGACTGCCTATGACGGAGATGCCCTCACAGAGATCCGCACACAGGAGCACCTGCTCTACAATGACCCCGAATGGGGCTATTTTGGCACCCTCATGGATGAGGGATTAGGACAGAACATTGCTTACAAGGTGCTGATGGCAGAGGGGCCACATCTCAGTCGGCTATTTGGAACTCGCTTTGCCACTCCCCTTCCTGTCGTTCTCGATGGCACATGGACCTGGCTGCCTTTGCCATTCTGGTATGACCGTCGGCTTGGCCATGCCTTCACCAACACCGACTTGCCAGCAGGACTGACCCTCATCTCCAAGGAAAAAGGTTCTGCTGAGTGGAGCGGTACAGAATGGATAGGAGACCTGAAAGTGCTTCCTGCCGGCGAGAGCCTGTTATGCTATCACCCCACAGACCAGAGTTTCCTGCTCACATTTGCCGATGAGACTGCCATGGAGCAAGGCCATGAGCAACCAGCCTTTGCGGTCAACCGTGGGACTTGGGAATATGATGCCTCCTCATACCGTGACAATATGACCATGGTGGCAGTGATAGAGGATCTGCCATTCCCTGACGAATACACAATCGGAGCCTTCGTTGGCAGCGAATGCCGCGGTTCTGGAGCATACACCGACGGTTACTATTTTATCACCATCCATACCGATCCAAGTGAGCGTGTCCGCTTTGTCTTGCGCCATGAGACAACGGGCATGGAATACCCCATTGATGAATGGGTACACTACAAGATGAGGCTGGGCAGCACCGCCCATCCCGTCCCCCTCCATTCCTCAGAATTGGCGACGGGCATCAGCCAGACGGGCACCAGCGAGACGAAGCCTGCTGATGTTTACGACCTGATGGGTCGGCGCGTGGCACCTTCCACTGGTCACGGCATCCTCCTCCGTCGTATGAATGATGGGCGAATGCATAAAGTGCTTGTCAGATAAGAATCCTTGGGTGAGAAACAAAGAAACACAAAAAATAAAGACAATGAAAAAACTGCTATCTTTATTATTCTTCCTGTTTGCAACAGTGGGAGTATGGGCTGATCATTGGACACCATCATCAGCCTACACACAGGGTGATGCGGTCATCTATGCAGAGGTGGTTTCCAACTCTTATACGGGCGCATCAGAAGTGGCTGCGTTTATTGATGGTGTGTGTGTCGCGTCAGCAAAAACCGAACATTTATATGGGGGTAGAGAGGGGATTAGGGCAATCTACGGCTATGTGCTGCGTGCCCGTGGCAACAATAATCTCGTCGGGAAGGAAATCACTTTCAAGGCCTACAATGACACGACAGGCTTGGAGTATAAACTGACACCAAGCGAGAAAATCACGTTTCAGTTAACGGGAACCTATGGGTATCCCTCCAATCCCATCAAACTCATGATGAAGGCACCTGAGTCTTATGCCATCAAACCGATAGAGGTTGGTGTAGGAGAGAAGGTTGACCTCAACGACTTCTTGACATTAACGCCTGCCGATTCCGAGATACCCGACGGACTGTTTTGGACTATAAACGACACCACTTATGCAGAAATTATCGACAGGCACTACTTGAAGGGAAAGGCCGTTGGAAGCGGAAAATTAATATTATGGGCGCCCTCCCCGGGAGGAAGACCTGATGTCATAGAAGGCAATTACACTGTTGTCAATCATGTCACCGCTATCAACATTGTCACTGATGAGGTCACTTTCGAACTGGGAGAACGTACCATCGATCTCTTTATGCAAAACCGTCTTAACGGAGTAGTGGCCTATTCCCTCACGCCGGCCAATGCCACCGACAAGGTGAATTGGGAATTGAAAAATGACGGCATCATTGTTATGGAAAATGGTACTTATCGCTCCAAGAAGGCTGGCGACACTCAGATTCGTCCTTATGTTGTGAAGAGTGACGGAAGCCGACTCTATCCCCCCAACAACAAATGGATCAAGGTCCATATTGTCGTTTCCGTAACCGATATCGCCTTCGACACCTCCACCATCTATGCCAATGTAGGCGACGACATCTACCGACGTCTCGCCAACCATGTGGTGATAACCCCCAGTGATGCCACCAATCAGGACTTCACCTTCTCCACCACCTCCACAGGTCTTCTCGCCATCAATGGTACTTCCGCGGTGGTCAAGGGTGCGGGTTCTGGCACCATCACAGTCACATCGGCCGATGGTGCTAAGACAGGCAGCATCAGTTTCACGTTCTATAATCCGCTGAAGGAAGTGTCGTTCATAGAAGACCCTCTCTATTTCGACAAGAACTCGGAGACGGTGTCAAGCGTGCAGGGCAGGATAGCAAACAATATTGTCATTTCAGACATGTCAAGGGTGCAGGAAGGCATCATTGACTTGGCAGGTGTGCTCTCGGGTTCCGGCAGTGTTTCCTCCAGTGGGGTCTCCGTCACACTTACATCCAAGCAGTTGGAGAAGGGAGTCGCCAGCGTCACTGTCACCCTTGGATGGAAGGATTACTCCACCGACGATGCCGGCAAATTGGTATGGGGCTCTCCCCAAAGTTTTTCCGTCAACATTGGCTCGGAAATGACCTTCATTGACATTTTGGTTCGTCCCAATTCCGACGACCCGACTACTGGTGTGATACAGTTTATTCCGAGGCCAAACGACATAGACTTCAACTGGGATGACTTGTCTTTTACCTTCTCCCACAACGACTTGGCCTGGAATTGTTTCTCTATCTCCAAGATAGCAAATGGCACATACAATTACTCTTGTGATGTCCCCGGCACCTATATGATTTTTCTCAATAGTCCGATAGACAATAATTCAAGTGTAGAGATACCCTACAAAGCCATTTTGGAGAACGGGTGGCAATGGAAGTCCAATCCTTATGGAATTGTTGAAAATTACGAATCATTCTTCGGCAGCAGTTTCTCAGAGGCACGCACATGGTCCGATCTGCTTATCAACGATCCACTCTGGGGTTTCTACGGCACCATGCTCTCCAATGTACTCAAACAAAACGAGATGTACAAGGTGAAGATGGATGCCTCCAACACATCCTATATTAGAAATGGAAATTTTGACGGCCATGCCGTTTCTGTTTCCATCCAACCCGGTTGGAACTGGGTTGGAAGTCCATTCATCTACAACCGTCTGTTGGCCAACAGCATCAAAAAGGACGGAGGCTTGGTCAAGGGTGTTGTCATCATGTCTAAGGACGATGGCTCGGCTGAATATGATGGAAGCAAATGGGTCGGTGACCTGAAGTCCATCAGACGAGGACAGGGTTACATCATATACAATCCTGAAAGCAAGGCACTGTCCATCACTTTCAATGAGGAGAGTTCCATGGCTCCGGGCAACGAGGATGGCTTACCTCTGGGCTCCCCTGTGCGTTCTGATCGTATGTGGGATTACGACCACACAAAGTTTGCCTCCAACATGACGGTGGTAGCCACCTTAGATAATCTGGAAGATGGAGACCGTTACACCATCGGTGCTTTTGTCGGAGATGAGTGCCGCGGCGAGGGCCGTTTCATCGATGGACTGGCATTCATCACCATCCACAGCGAAGGCGGCGAGGAAGTAAAATTCCGTCTCTACGACACGCTCACGGGTATTTTCAGCGACATCGACCAGACCGTCATTTCCCAGACCCGTCTCGGTTCGCTTGACAATCCCCTGCGGCTCACCAGCCAAACCGTATCGACGGGCATCAGCACCCTCGATGGCAACTGTCTGTCTGACAGTGAGACCTTTGATATCAATGGCAGACATCTCAACGGACTGAGACATGGTCTGAATATCGTGCGCAAGACCGACGGCAGTGTCCGCAAGGTCTTTGTGAAGTGACTCTTACCCCCTCACCTCATCCATCAGCCATGATGGGTGAGGGAGACACAAACCGATAAAAACCAAAGATGATGAGCAGAAAACCATTACATATGCTGCTGTTGCTGATGGCTCTGGCACTATGGCCAGCGATTGCCGGTGCGCAGTCCCTCAGCCTGAATACCATATCGACCATTGCGAAGAGCGACCCGCTCATCATCTCTGGTGCTATCGGTACGCAAAACACCTATTATTACTCTTCGGTAGGTTACGGCTACCGTTCTCCGTGGAGCAACACCTTCTATGCCAACCTCGACATACAACTCTACGGCATCTCCATGCCCTTCGCTTTCTACTATGGCAACAACAACTCCTCCTGGAGTTTCCCCCACATCTCCTTTCACATCGATCCCACCTACAAGAATTGGAGAGCGCACTTCGGCCGTTCCAACATGGGCATGAGTTCGTATATCATGAACATGTCTTTCAATGGTGTGGGACTGGAATACAATTCCAACAAGGTACGTGTGGGTGCCTTTTATGGATTCCTGCGCAATGCCATCAATGACGATCCCAACGACCCTCTTGCCCGCAACCCTCAGTACAGCCGTCGCGGATGGGGCATCAAATTAGGTTATGGCACAGGCCGCAATTATCTGGACGTATATTTCCTCCGGGCAGCAGACAAGGTCGGTTCACTCGATGAATACTGGCAGCAGCGGATACGTCCTCAGGAGAATACGGCAGTCGCACTGAAAGCAGGCATCGGTCTCACCAAATGGTTGTCTCTGAGAGGCAATCTCGCCTATTCGGCATTCACGCTCGACAAGGAGTCTCCTGAAATCATCAGTCCGACCGCCGACCGTTGGTCCACTGTTTTCGATGCCAAGTACACCTCACTCATGCGTATTGCTGGAGATGTGAGCATGAATCTCTCGCTGCGCAATTTCAACACATCCGTATTTTATCGCATGGTACAGCCCGACTACACCACCCTCGGCATGTACTACACGAGCAACAACTACCAGTCCCTGGGAGTCACCATGTCCACCTCCTTGTTCAAGAAGATCGCCTTGTCTGCCAACTTCTCAGGTCAGGAGGACAACATCACTCGCAATCAACTCTATACCACCAGGGGATTTGTCTATTCTGCCAATGCCTCGGCTCCTGTCACACAGAATTTCCATGTGTCGGCAGGTTACAACGGATACCGTCAGTTGCAGAGTGACGGAACGACTCATGTGAACGACACGACCCGTGTCAACCGCATCATGCACTCATTGCATATCACGCCTTCCCTATCCTTTGAGGGCACCGATTTAAGTCACGCCATCTCCTTGTCAGGCAGTTGGTCGGAGAACAAAGATCTCAATTCTTTTGCAAGCGAGCAGAACGATGTTCGCACGCTTGCTGCCGGCATCAGTTACAATGTAGAAGTCAAGCCCTGGGAGATGTCGTTCTCCACCTCTCTCAGCCATCAGCAGAGCGACGGTTATCAGACGCGCTACACCAGCGACGTTCTCTCGCTCTCCACGGGGCGTTCGTTCCTCAAGGAGAAGCAACTCAGCACATCAGCCTCAGTTTCATTGTGCTACAACGACATCCGCGACCAGCAACGGATGCTCTCCCTTGGCGGATACCTTTCCGCGAGTTACACGCTCAACAAGGTTCACGTTTTCTCATGCAATGCCAATTTCAACAAATACAGCGACACCAACATCAGCGACGACCATTCGAGCCGCAGCACGACAGAGGTGAGCATATCGCTCAACTACAACTACACCTTCTCGTTGCTCCATCTCAAGCGCAAGGTGAAGAAACAGAAGGAGAAGGCAGAGTGAGATAAAACAGATTCGAACGAAAAAAACAACAACGAGATATGGATACTGCAAGAAAAAACAGTCTCAGAGTCATGGCACGGCTATATGCTGTGCTCACAGGGCTGATACTGGCCGTATCGGCATTTGCCCAAGATGTGACAGTCGTGGTCAATCCCGTACAGCATGTTCTGCCCCCTCAGTCAGGACGCTACCTCACCGATCCTGGGCGTTATTTTACCATCCAGTTGTTCAACCAAACAGATGAGCCGCAGTTAGTCCATCTCGGATTGCAGATTCAGCAACGTTTCCCCAACGACGAGTTGTGGGTGAGCACCAACATGGAGACCGGGCATATACCCCGCCAGCCCATTATCATTGAGCCCAACCAGCACAAGACACTCAACCCTGTTGAGATGAAGCATCTTTTCGATCATTTCACCAGCAGCGACATCTTTATAAGAGACGGGCGACACCTGAAGGTCACCAACGGAGATTACGGACTTTTGCCAGAGGGTGAATACGAGGCATTTATTACCGCATACAAATGGAATCCAGACCTTACGTCCCCTGTGGTAGTCAGTTCACCATCAGAGGGCAGGACCATGTTCTCGATTTGCTATGAGGCCGAACCGCCCAAATTCATTTATCCTGTGATAACCGGTTTCGATGGCGACCTCAATGATTTCAGGGTAGCAAAGTTGGACGTCAACGACCCCTCTTTTGAGTGGATGGCCCCCACGCTCAACTGCAACGCCTCAATGGTCAATTTCAAGCACAACATCCGGATTGTTGAGTACAATGAGGCACTCATGCCTGATGAGGTCATGCAAAGCGGTGTACCTACTTTCCTTGAGAAGGCACAGATTGTAGGCAACCGATACACCATCCCTCCCGCCTATGCCAGGCAGATGATAGAGCCAGGGAAGGCCAAGGGCAAAGTCTATGCCGTGCAACTCACGGCCACTACCGACTACTTCAGAACCAATGCAGGGTCAGTCAATTTCACCCTTCTCAAGAATGATGGCAAAAGCCCTATTTTGCTCTTCCAACTCTATGACCCCAGGGTGCAAGAGGATTTGTATGAACTCAGCCTTGAAGACACCGACTCTAACTTGGATAAAAAAGATTCTCTCTATGTTTTCGAACAGCCTTTACTTACTCGACCCTGGTTTGAAGGTGTCAGTCGGGTCATGACAATGGGAAGAGACATCCCATGTGAGTGGCGTAAGGCATGGTTTGCCGGTGGTATGGGGGAGCGGCAGGATACCGTGGACTTCAAATATAACTTATGTCTCTACAAAGGCAACTCCGCTGACACAAAGGACGACATATACAAGTCTGCCCCTATTTGGGAAAGCCAGACTGAGGAACTGAATGACACCATCAAGTGGGCGAAGATTAAAGACAAGGTGGAAGAAGGAGACTATTTCATACTCAGGGTCACTGCGGAGGCCACCAACGAAAAGTCCATCCGCATGCTGCCCGACTCACTCAATTTTATAGATTTCGCTACTACGGTCAATTACAGCGAGATGTTTGCCTACCAATGCGGCAATGATGACGTAAGGGTGAAAAACACCACCAGCATCAGCAAGAAGCCCTCAAAGGATCAGCGCATCAAAATCGGCCAGTTCTATATGACGCTGAATGATGATGTGCAGTTCAATTCCGACAATGCACTTGAAGGGACGGGATGGGTCAACTGGGCGCCGAGTGGTGATCCGCTGTTCAATATGAAAGCCCTCGTAGCCGTCAAGTTCGACAACCTGAAAATCAATACCGACTATGAGGTGTTTGAAGGAGTCTGCAAGACCTATGGGGAGAGCACCAAGGAAGGTGGTTATGATGAGAGCATGCTCGATTCCCTTTTCTCTGACAATGGCATCAACAATGTTTTCGGCGCGCTTGCCCTGCCCGATGACGTTCGCGACAAGGTCTCTGACTATGGCACCGATGCCAGCCAGAGTTTGGCCAAGAGTTATAACTTGGGAAAGTTTTACTCTCAGTACAAGACAGCGCGCAAGGTATGGGACAGTTGGAACAGCGGTGAAGTAAAACTCTATTTCCCCGTGGAGATGCCCCAACAGATCAAGCAGTTCCTGCCTACCGACTTCAACATCCAGATTGCCAACATGCAGTTCACGCCACAGTCGGCTCAGATGAATCTCATCGGAGAGGTGGCGTTGCCCAACAGTGATGTATTTGAAGGTCAGAACATGCTGATCTTCGGTGCTCCCCGCCTGTGTATCTCACCCGACCGCTTCTTCCCCGAGGAAGGCGTGCTTGCCTTGTTGAGCAACCTGCCCCTGAAGGATCCCTCAAGCGACTTCAAGATGGTGTTCAAGGCTCCCCACAACCCCAATGCGCCCGAGCCCAACGATGGATGTTTCCTGCAATGGGACAAAGGTGAGTTCAGCGGACTGGGTCTTGAGATTGCCGTCACCATCCCCAACACCAAAAGGGTGATCGACGGCAAGGTGTCTGAGGGTGTGCCCGCATTGCTCGACCTGTCGACAGTGATCAGGGCCAATGAGCGTGTCGGCGACTTCATCGCCGAGGGCACTCTCACCCCATTTGAGGTCAACGACCTGCCCGGTTGGAAGTTTGCCAAGCAAAAGGGTGGCAATGAAATGAAGGTGATCTTCGACCACAACATGAGTGAGAACGGCAAGGGTATGCCCACGCTTGAAAAGATCAAAGAAAAATTCCCGAGCAACACCTTCGACCCAAGTCTCTGCGGCACCTCCACACAGAGCAACTGGAATGCCTGGCAGGGTGTATATATCAGCGAACTGTCGGTGGAATTCCCCAAGTTTGCTATTTTCGGCAGTGGTGACCAAGGTTTGACGATAGGCGCACGCGACATGATTATAGATGCCTCTGGTGTCACCTGCCAGGTGTTCGCCGACGACATATTCAGTGCCTCCACAGGCTCTTGCGGAGGCTGGGCTTTCAGTGTCAAGAATGCTACCGTTGACATCATCCAAAACAATTTTGACAACTGCGCCCTGAAGGGCGGCTTCGGTGTCCCGCTTCTGGGCAAGGCAGCACAGGCTAAGGCTGCCAAGGAGAGCGGAGAGAAGACCACCGACAAGGAAGATGGCACAGATATAGAATACACCTGCCAGATCAGGCACCTCACTAAGCCCAAGGCCGTCACCTACCAAGCCTTGGGAGAGGACGGAGAACAAAAGGTAACTAAATCGCGCAAGGTGTATGATGATGACCGTCTCGCTTACCTCTTCCGCACTGAGAACGTCGATAAGAACGCATTGACAATGAATTTCTTCGTCGCCGAGATGACGCTGACCAGCGAGCAGACCTACTTCCTCGTGGAAGCCAGGGACAAGGATGACGGAAAAACCGAAACCCAGGTGGAACTGTGTATGGGAGGAAAAATCGTCATCGCTGGGACAGAGGGTATCAATGATCGTCTGAAAAAAATCTCCGAGAAACTGGGCGACATGAAACTCAAGTTGCCCGACATCACCTTCTGCAAGATGCGGCTGTCGAACACGAAAGAAGCCGACTGGAAGGAGTGGGACTTGGATGACAAGAAACTTCACCAAACGAGGTTGGAAAGCGAGGCAAATACTGCCAGTGATAACTCCAAGAACCTGTTGCACTATACTTTCGCCCAAGGAGGAGAGTTGGAACTGGGCAAAGAATGCTATTTCAACTACGGAGAATGGGCCTTGGCATCCGAGGCCAAGAAACTCGGACCGTTCAGTTTCGACTTGGAGGGATTTGACGTCAATTACTCCAATGAGAAGTTGTTGCTCGACGTGAAAGGAAAAATCGGCCTCATCGAAGACCAGGTCAGTGTTTCTGCCGGAGTAGGGATAGAAGCCAAACTGCACAAAAATGGCGGCATCAGCAACTGGTATTTCTCCGACGGACGTATTTCTTTCAAAGAGTTGGCTGTGGATGTGGAGTTCACGGGGCTGGCCCTGAAAGGTATGCTGAAGATGCAGGACGAGCCAGGCAAGGATAAGGGGTATGCCGGCAGCCTGGATGTCAGTGTCGTGGGACTCTTTAAGGTGAGTTGTACAGGAGGATACTACTCCCACAAGGCCTCTGCTGAAGAGAAATTGAAATTGAAAGACAAGAATGAGGATAGTTATTCCTGGGGCTATTTCACCTGCGACTTGGAGATGGATGCCAAAACGTCAATCCTTCGTGTTGACCCAGTGGTCATTACCCGCATCAGCGGAGGTTTCTATGTCAACTGCAAGCCAAACATATCATCGGGCGGTATGGATGCTCGGCGTGGCGACCCACCAACCAACAGCACTTACGGAGCCATCGGAGTATCCTTCGGCATGGGACTGGCGGCTTCCTCCGGTGAGGAGACCCTGTCTGGAAGCGTGGATCTGACCGTTGTCTATAACAGGAAGTTACATAAACTCACTTCCTTCGTCTTCCTCGGCAATGTGAACGCCCTCAGCGGCATTGTCAATTCCGATGTCAAGTTGGTCTATATCAATGAAAATGGAGAGGGTGATAATGAAGACCGAGTCAAGGACCGTTATCTCTGCCTGAACATCACCACCAGCGGCGGCTACGACAACAAGACGCTCAACAACTATATCTCAAAAGCCACGGGTCAACTCACAGAAATGAAGTCAGAACTCGATGCTTTCAACAATAAGTTGAACGGCTTTGCCGACGATCCTTACGGAGGATTGGGAGCCCTCAAAAGCACATATGCGAACAAGACGGGCGAGAAGGCTGAGAAGAAAGTCGACAGCGACAGCGAAATGAGCGAAGCAGATAAGGCACGGTTTGAGAACAAGGCCGGAGGTGAGGAAAACAAGGAGGGCAAGACGAAAGCAGGTGAGTTTGTCATCCCGTTGGAACTGAAGATCACCTGGGTGGAGAATTATGTGAAGGATAAGAGATGGCACTTGTATCTTGGCGAGCCTGACAAGGACAAGCGGTGCAAGTTCACGCTGATTGACTTCAAGGACAAGTCGGGAATCGTGAGTGTCAACATCGGTGCCGACTCCTACCTGTGCATTGGCAACGAACTTCCCAACCATGGACAGTTGCCTCCCATCCCACAGGAAATCACTGAGTTCCTCAACGGGCACAAGAAGAGCACTGCCTCTATGGGAGCCGACATGGCTAAATTGGATCGCTCAAGGGCCAAGGTAGTGAGTGAGATTCTCAACAATGCCGATGGCGGCGGAGGCGTGATGCTTGGCGCATCGGCATGGGGATTTATTGATGTCAATCTCGGCCTCTTCTATGCTGACCTCAGAGCCATCGCTGGCTTCGACGTGGCCATGGTACACTATGATACGCCTCAGTACTGTGATAACTATGGCGGTTATATGGGTCACAATGGATGGTATGCCATGGGGCAACTCTATGCTTACCTCGCTGCAAAGTTCGGTCTGCACATCAAACTCGGAAAACTTATTGATGAGCGCATCGACCTCGTGGATGCCGGCATCGGCGGACTGCTTGAAGTGGGATTGCCACGACCCACATGGGTGGAGGGCAAGGCCAGGGTAAAGGTACATTTGCTCGGAGGCTTGGTGAAAATTGACAAATCATTCTCATTTGCCGCAGGCGACCACTGCGTGCCATTCAAAGGCAATGCCCTCGATGACTTTGCTCTCTTTGGTGATTGCTCCATCGCTTCCGACAGTCTGGCAGAGGGCTGGGATGAAAAAAATGCCATCAGTATAGGTAAAGCCCGCAATGCCGTCTTGGAGACTTACGCCGGCCTGGGTGAGAATTACCGTCTATACGATCCGACAACAGGCGGAGAATTGGAGAGTGACACCGGGTATGATGAGACTCAACTGAAACCTTATGCCTCCAGAACGTATGTGTTTGATATCGACAAGACAAGAGTCTATGCGGAAAATGCAAAAGCCAATGTCAACAAATGTCTGGGCGTCAAACTCTATGAGATACCTGGGGATATCTGGGATAGGAGCAAGTATGCCTATGCCTGGGATAACATAATAAGTAGGTTCAGCGGAAACAGATGGAACAATGCAATTCT
Organism: Prevotella sp.; assembly: GCA_016281815.1. Lineage (GTDB taxonomy): Bacteria > Bacteroidota > Bacteroidia > Bacteroidales > Bacteroidaceae > Prevotella. The sequence goes on from JAEEJK010000086.1 coordinate 62,478, forward strand.
GGGCAGATGGATGAAGAGCAGTTCGTTGGACAGTGAGACAAAGCCCTATCCCCAATATTGGACAGACCAGGATGCCATCCTTGACAAATCAAGGGCGTGGGAGGGCTATGGTCAGGCAGGTATGGATCATGGTGCAAGACAAGCCATCAGTAAATATGAGGTTACTGCCGGTGTCGGCATTGTTGAATCCAAAGGACGCAGGTTCCATCTAAAACTGCCTCAACTCAAGCCAGATTGCTACTATATCCTGGAAGTCTCCGGGCAGGCATTCGAGATTTTGAACGGCAAGCGTGTGTGGACACAGATGACCGTGGAGGATATCTACCACAAGAAACATAAGGAGTATGTGCGTTGGGAGCAGAAAAAACTTTTCTTCTTCCGCACCAAGTCCGAGGATGAACAAATCCCCGAACAGATTTTCGACATCCAGCCCTATGTGGCATTGGCATACCCGTCGGTGGGCATCAACAAACTCTTCAATAAAAAAACCGACGCCAAATTCGACAAAGCCAATTTCATCGACCTGAAGAGACCTGTCATCGCCCTCAACACCGACATTCGCGATGCCTTCAAGGATGGCAAGTTGGAATGGGAGATGAACTGCTGGGGGAAACATGAAGTGATAAGTAATGAGTGGGAGATGGTTGATGGAGGACTTGTGATGCAGCCCAAAATCGCCTTCGACATCACTAGTGGGTTCGATGAATACAGGCTGCGGCTGAATTACAAATACCAAGTACCCTATCAATGCAAAGGGGCCAACATCCAAGGACAGTTTGTGGATAAATCACAAATATACATGACCAAATTCCTGGAATTGCCTGAAAACGATAAGGCAGAGGCCAGCATCAAGATGCTGAAAGCGTTAGGAGTCGATGATGATGTTATGAAGAAACAGGGCTTCACCGATGTCAAGACCATGACGATAGAACAAAAAAATAACGTCATTTATTCTGCAACACTATTGATATTGATGGGCTCATTTACTAATAACACAGAAAAGGTGAATCAGATGGTTGATGTCCTCGGAGAATACTGCAAAGACATCGATATAAAAGAAACTACCTGCTACAAGGACACCACGGTGGTACTCGCCGACATGTGGCTCGGGCAGGAAGACCACGATTGGTGTAGGGGAATTGGCTACCAAAAGCCCTACGAAAAGCAGTTCATCGGTGTCAGACCCACCTCATTGCCAACTTTCTCCGACCAATACATCCATGCTGGCAGTTGGGATAAAGACTTGGATATTGTCTTCAACAAAGGCGGCCTTCGACTGACCGACCCCTACCTCTACTTCGCTTATCTCTCGAAGTGGGTATTCATAGGCGACATGCAAATTGAAAAATACAGTTTCGACAACGTCAAGATACCCTATGCTTCCGAATCACTCACATTCAGTTACAACGGCCATGATATCACTGGTTCGCTTATGAAGGGAAACAGTTACCAGCGAGGCAAGAACTACTATCTGAACTTCATGCGGAGAGACATGTACAACGCGTGGGCTGGTGCCTGGTGGGTGGATAATGCTTCAATACGTGACAATCAGTCGGCGGGGTTAATTAAGTATCCGCTGCCCACCATCATGGATGACGACTGGGGGTTGACAGTTGCCAACAGCAATGGCATCACACCGACATGGGTAAAGTATAATCAAAATAATGAAGATGCCGACTTTGGAATCCGCAACCTTGTGTACGACTTCTTGGCTCCCTACTACATAGCCGATGCACTAAGTAAAAAAATGAAAGAGATATGCGAGGAATTCATCTACTGGTATAACATTGATATCGATGAAAAAGACAAATATCTCAACAATGTAATCACCAATTGGCAAAACACGCACCGAGGACAATATCTCACCATTGAGAGCAGAGGATACACTGTAAAGGTACCCTACTACCAGTTCCCTCTTATCTTCGGAGGCTGCTTCGGTGGAGGCAAAGAATTCCTTACAGGGGATGATGTGTCGCGCTCCAACCGCTCGTTCGACCATTCGCTTAAGAAAGCCGAATTGCCCGACGAACGGCGCGACTCAAAGACATCCAATCTAGTGTTTTTCAGATTGTGCGGTGGTGTCCCCTTCCAAACCTACGACAACAAGTACACCGACAATTACCGCACGATGAATGATGAAGATATCAAAGATGTCTTCAATAAGGCCAAACAGCAAGAACTGGACTCTATTTCTGCGGTCCTCAAAAAAATCTATTATGTTAAAGAAGAATATGACGAAGCTTTTGAGACCTATAAAAAGGATATTGACAAAAAGTATGACAAATACTGGGAAAAGATAAACAAGAAAAACGAAAAGAACAAAAAGAGCAAAAACAACAAGAATGCTTACAAGTATGTTGACTACGATGAATTCTATCTTTCGGGTGCACTTAAAAGTATCAAAGAATTCACCTTCCAAGGCTATAGGGTGAACAACTTCAACCTCGGAACAGGCCAATATACATACTATTCCGGCTTAGGACCCGATGAATATACAGACAATTGGTATTACCGAACAACCACTGTGGGCGACAAAGGAGAAAAGAACGTGATGTCACTGCTATATAAGTATATGAAAGCGAATTTAAAGAAAGGGATCAAGACAAGTTCATTGGATACAATCATACCGGTGACAGTGAACGGCGTGCAGCAGTAACGCCAAAAACGTGCCAAAAATGAAAACGATGAATATGACGAAAACAAGAGGACTCATCGCCGGCGCATGGCTGCTTCTGGCAGCAGCCGGCATCCAAGCACAGGGAGTGGCCGACAGCCTCGCCGTGAGCGAACTGATTGACACCACGGTGGTGGAGGTGAAGTATGACACCATCCCTTACCAAGGCCCATTGGTCACCACCAAGATACACCTTGACGTGCGCGCCTGCGGCGACAGTGTCATGCTCAGGTGGGTGCCCGAGGACTACGCCTCGTGGAAATACCTGTGCGACTACGGTGTCAACGTACTGCGTGTGAAAAAAGGAGGAGAATTCAACGTCGACACCTTGGCCTATGCCCTCAAGCCCCTCTCACAGGCAGAGTTTGAGGCAAAGTATGCCCCCAACGACTCCAACGCTTTGGTAGTCATGGGACTACTCTATGGCGAGGGGCGGTTGCAGTCTGGACAGACCAAGGCCAAGCCTGGCTCCATCGAAGCCAATATGGAGTTCAACACCGAACAGGATATCTCCTTCGCCTTTGCCATGCTGATAGCGGAGTGGCGCAACGACCTCGCCCTTGATATGGCGGTGGGATTCAACGACAAGACAGCCAAGCGCGGCGCCATCTACGACTACTACATCCAACCCACCCAATGGGAGAACGACGGCATGTTGATTTTCGAACCGGGCGTGAGGGAGAAGGTCGCCAACATCCCCTATGAGCCGCTTCCCTACGAGCCACAGATGACAGACTCGCTCTCAGGAGTCCGTCGCCATGTCATGGGGTGGTGGGATGGTGCCCATTCCAGTTTTGAGATAGAGCGGCGCTGCGTGATGGACAACGACAACAACAAGCGCGATGAACCGTGGCAGCGAATCAACCGCAAGCCTTATGTGTCGATGGTGGAGCAGCCCGAGGGTGTCGGCTACTGTGTTTTTGCCGATTCCGTGTCCCATTTTGGAATTTACGAATACCGCATCATGGGACATGACCCCTTCGGTGGACTTACCCCTCCTTCTCCGCCACTGAAAGTCAACATCTATGACAACGACCCCCCGAAGGCTCCCCAACTGACACATATCCAGTTGGAATATCCCGGCGAAACACTGACGGAGAAGGTAGAGGCGCATTTCTTCTGGAGGAAGGACACGCTGGAGCGTGACCTGACGGGCTATGTCATCTATTACAACAACCAAGGCACTAACGGTGAATGGCAATTGCTGACAGACAATATGATCAGTCCTTCCGACACGACTGCCGTGGTGGATGTGACAGCGCTAAGAACAGGAATGGTGCGCATCGCTGCCGTTGACAGGTCCGGAAATGAGGCATCTTCCTTCACACAACTCCTCGAAGTGAAAGACTTCAAGGCTCCTGCCGCCCCCGACTCCCTCAGGGCAAGACTCGTGCCTTTGGACCTGAACAGCGCGATAGGGGCAAGCCCCGAATATGGTTATGTCATCCTTGACTGGATGCCCAATCCGGAGGATGATGACATCAACTATTATGATATTGCTTTTGCCAACGACACCACCCATGTCTTCCTTCTTCGCAACGATGGAGGCATCAGGGAACGGATGTTCCTTGACTCATTGGTGCTCGATGTCAACCAGAAATATGTTTACTATCAAGTGCGTGCTGTAGACAATTCGAACAACATCGGCCCATGGAGTCAGTGGATACAGGTAAAAAGACCTCATGTGACACCACCTACCATACCGCACCTTGACACGTCGAGCCATTCCGATGAAAAAGGCATGCACATGGAATGGATTGTAGGTATGGATGCCGATATGGACTACCACGTGGCATACCGCCGAATGGGTGAGGTGGGTGAATGGCAGGTCATCGGACGATACAACCAGGACTCACTTGTCAGCCAGAATTATCGCATCATTATCGATGACAATCCTTCTTTCAACCGTGAGCAAAGATATTACTACTATATTGAGTCGCACAACTCCTCGCCATACACCTCCAACAGCCTTGCCGTGAGTTGGCTGCACAGCGGGCCGAAGGTGTGGCAAGCAGATATCAAACTCATTGGCGACTATTTCAAACAGCAAGACCAGACACGCCTCGTGTGGGAGACGGGAAAACTGCCCTTAGAGGGTGACTACTACTACTGCATCTACCGCAAAGGTCCGGGCGAAGACCAGTTCCAGTTCATGGTGAGCGTGCCCAAGACCGATTTGTCCTACACCGACCAACTGCTCGGGAAAGGCGAACAGGCAGAGTACTACGTGATGATACAATGGCGAGACGGCAGACAGAGCACGCCCTCGAATACCGTCACCGTCACACGGCCTTCGGTCGATTGAAAATTGAAGATTGAAAATTGAAAATTGAACGATGAACATAAGAAGTTGTATCCTAATACTTGCAACCATCGCGCTCACCATATCCTGCGGAGAGTATTGGGAAGGCAGAGATCCCACGGCAAGGGAGATGAGGCTCTCAAGACGTGTCATCAACCTGATGGTGGGTGACAGATACCTCATCCCCGTGGAGTTCGCCCCCGAAGATGTATTGGACAATGCGGTATGGTGGCGGACAGGAGACTTGGAGGTGGCCGAAATCGACAACGACACGATCGTTGGCGTGAGTGAGGGTGTTACTATCGCCTATGCCACAAGCGTGATCGACCTACTGAAGGACTCATGTCTGGTGAATGTCATTCCAAGGGTATACCTCAATGCCAAACAATATCCCTACGACATGGTCATTTACGCCGATGTCACCATTCACGGTCACCATTATACCGCAACAGATGAGGACTCTCTCATCATCGCTGCCTACAACGACTATGAACTGAGGGGCATCGGAAAGATGCGCACCGCCCACGGGAAGTCCTACATGGAGATACGTGTCTGGAGTCCCTTCGAATACGGAGACTGGATTGACCTGATGTGCATCTACAGGGGGAAAGCACTCGTTGAACTTTTTCCCACTCAGATACAGTTTGACGGTGAGACCCACGGAACACTCTCCCATCTTCTCCCTCTCGTCATCGACGAGAACGCTGAAGAGTATAACTTCGGATATTCCTTTGGAAATAACGATAGTGGGGAGGAAGAGGAAATTGTAGGAGAAGAAGAATAGACAACCTAAAATAATACCATTATGAAAAGTAATCATCCATCCATATATTTTTTCATCATGTCATTCAGCATGATGATGTTCTCTTCATGTACGCTCTTCATTGATGATGATTTGGTGGGGGTTGACAACCTCCCCAAGTATGAAGGTAACGGATACGACGCTCCTGTGCATGAGACTGGAGAGTATTATGACGTAACCTACCAATACCAACCATCAACAAAGACTTTGCATACTGACGAGGAGGCAAAATATGTTCTGAAAATGAATAGAGACTCCGCAGACTATTTCCACTATTTGGTGTATGACATTAACACGCCTCATGAAGAACTGCCTATTCCGGGGCAATGCTTGGTAAGTTCAAACTTGGATAAATTTCCTAATGGATTGGGCGACAAAGTAATATCAGTAAAAAAAAGCAACAAAGGTTATCTGGTTATTACAAGGCATGCTTCATTAGAGGAAATCTTCAAGGATTTAAAATTGGAAGCGAACATTCCTGTTTCCGAAAACATAAGTGACTATGACTATTATGATGCAGACAGTGTGTTACATCATGCGAAAATAGAAAAGAATAACCAGAACCATTATAATCCAAATGGGCCTTTAAAAGTTGCCAAATGGGATACAGAATTTGGACTGCCGCCGTTTAAATTCTCATTGGGTGGGAAGCCCATAAATAAAAAAGCATTCAAGTTATTAATTAATGGAGAAGTTAGTTGGAAATCTTTTGTTTATGTAAAGTTGGAACTATGGGAACTTCCTGTGGTTCGTCTAAGAAATGATATTGATCTTAACGCAAATGCTCGAATTTCTTTAGGAATAAAAGGTGAGGGCAAAAAGAAAAAACCTAAAAGGATAGAACAATTTCTTATTGGAAATAGTGATTTTTTAAAAGGTCGTTTAAAGTGGCCAATAGGTCCTGTCGTTTTAGTCCCTAAATTTGGGATTACAGTGAATTTTCAAGCAGAGGCAAATGCCTTCGCAACTATTAAAGGAGGTTGGTCTTATCATGGTACTTTTGGTGCAGCTGATGATCCAGATGTACCCCAAGATAAACCATCGTCAGGACCTGACTGGAAGATAGAAGGAGGAGTTATGGGGGAGATAGACTTTCCAGTTATTAAAGTCAAATTTGGATTAGGTTGTTACACCAATATTGTGAGTGTGAATCTTGAACTCATAGGAACTGCTTATGCAAAAGGAGGCCTAAGTATTTCAACTGATGATTTTTCGACAGAAGAAGAAGAAGAAGGGGGAGAGGAATTTGAAGACCCCAGTGACGTATATAAATGGGCTTTGTCTAATGACATCGTTCATATAGATAATAATCCGGAAGTTTCTATAAACTGGAAAACAGAGTTAGGAATCTCTGCAGGTGTAGACTCAGAACAGTTAAAAGAAGTAAAAGAAGCAGTAGATAAGGCTGCGAAGGAGTTATCTGATGAGATATTAACAGATGAAATAATTTTAGCTGTAATCGAAGATACTAAAGAAGTTGAAGATTGGTTTAATAATTTACCTGAGTCTGAACTTTTAGAAGAATTATCACAAGATGTATCAAGTCCTTTTCTTTATGACCAAGAATATTATGATATGCTAAAAGGTCAAAAAGAAGATAAAGAAAAAGAATTAGAAAACAATAAAGAACAAGTTGAAACGGGAGAAAAAATCAATCGTTATGATTTGCAAGCCAGTGCCGTGTGGACACTCAATTTTCTCACCTGGGAACCAATTTGGCAGACTTATTTTTTCCCAAAAATGAATGACAAATCGTTTAGGGTGGGACGTAAATGGAATGATGACAAATCTAAACTTATTTTCACGGCAGAATATATACTTGATGACCCAGGCTACATGAGCAAATTTATTGACTATTATCCTGGTTTCTTGGTGAAGTTAGGGAATGAGGCCATCATGTATTATCCATGTGACATTGACAAACCTATCAATTGGGACACGCCAAAGGGAACCAGAATCAAGGCAGAACTGACTGGTTTGAGCGAGAATCATTCCTACTCATGTATTCCCTGCTATGCCTCATCTCGAGATGGGAAATATACTGTCTTCAATAAGGGCATTTCATTCTCGTCAACCACTCCTTCCATTTCTCTGATAGGACTGCAAGAGAATGGTGCTACTGCGTCACAAGGGGAAAATTCGTATGTCTATACTTGTCATTTCACCACAACAACTCATGTCGTGGGAAGCCGAAATATCAGAGAATGGGGGCTTATTGATAACAACGACAAAAATGATAAAACAAAATATCACAAGTCGAAGGATGCTGGTGAATTGAATCCTGGATTTTACACGCACAATTGGAGGGTCAAATCAAGTAAACCGAAAATAAAGATAAGTCTGACACCATATCTTATTGCTAAGGATGAAACGTTGACTGATGCGAAATATTACAGTACATGGGAAGAAACATTGGATTTCACAAATCTAGTGGTTGGAGAATCATTAGCAAACACTTATTCAGGTGATTTCGCTACGGATGATTTTGTTTTGGAACTTGAATCCGTCACTTTCACCCCAGATGAAGTAGACAGGTCATATTAGAGAAGAATCCAGCAGTAGAATCAGTGAGACTGAGATGATGATTCAAGCGCATTAAAAATGCTTATATTAGGTTTAGGCGGATTGCAAATCCGCCTAAACTGTTAAATCCGCCTGAACTACGTCCACTTTAAAAGGTCGACCTAATCAACCACTGTAGGGGTATACTTTATGTATGCCCGCATTTTTGCAATTGCTAGCACACACACGTTTCATTTCTTTGTATTTATTTGTTTATTTGAAATTTTTTCCGTAATTTTGCAAAAATTTCGGTGCGAATTATTGTTAATTCAGATAACGACATGTCTATATCTCAGATAGTTGAAAAGAAGTTCAAACGTACAAAGAATAAATCGTTGCTTTTTGCGTCAGACTTCCCGCAATATGACCAAGATTACATTGGCGACCTGCTCTCCATATATGTAAGGGAGGGCAAACTTGTCCGTCTGGCTAACGGTGTCTATCTGAAGACGATCGTCACCAAGTTTGGTCCCGTATTCCCCAGTCCAACGGAAATAGCAGAGGCCATTGCGAGGCGTGACCATGCCCAAGTACTGATGTCTGGACTTGCCGCTGAGAACTACTTCGGCCTCTCTACGCAGGTTCCTATGAAAATCGTTTTCCTGACAAGCGGTTCTGCCAGGAAACTGACAGCAGGAAACACCACCATTGAGTTTAAGCGTGGAGTTCCCAAGAACTTTGCATTTAAGGACAAGACGATGGCAACCCTCTGTCTGGCCCTGAAAAGCATTGGCAACGGCCATGTAACAGACGAGCAAAAGAGCGTGTTAAGGAACTTTCTGAATGACTACATCCAAGAGCATGACATCAAAAGTGATCTGAAACTCATGCCGCAGTGGATTCAGAAAATGTTGAACGAGTTGTTAAACAAAGACTCATGATTATCTGGAGGGAACTCACAAGAGATGAGCAAATAGCCGCCTTGCAGAATGTGGCGGGAACTAAACATATACCGCCACAGGCCGTTGAAAAGGATTTATGGGTAACAACAATCCTGCAAATCGTCTTTTCCCTGCCCTTTGCCGACAGTCCACTTATAAAAGTATGCCCCTAATACTCATCACTTTTTAAGGTGGGCTCATTTTTCAATGTTTTGAATAAAGAGAAGTTCATATCGTTTTTTTGGTTACATTCCTGCTCTTTTCATGTCCTATAAAAAATGAAGGACAAGATGAGCAAGAAAGAAACAGGCACCGACCATTCTTCCAACATGCAGACTTATGTTTGCATGGTGCGCCCCCTTTCCACACAGGAAAGGGAAGCCCTCAAGATCCGCATCCTTCATTCCATCCAAGAACTGGCAGAAAAGCATTAACCAATCCCTTTTTTTTGGTGTATGAATAAGACACGTGTTTTCCCATTGATGGTGGCAGCATTGATGTTGTTGCTACCCATAGACTTGATGGCACAGGAGCGCTATCAGGTAGGCGTTTGCGACTGGATGATTCTCAAACGCCAGAAATTTGGTGAGTTTGATCTGGCCAGGCAGTTGGGCTGCGACGGTATAGAACTGGACATGGGCGGACTTGGTAACCGCGAGGCCTTCGACAACGCGCTGCGCGACCCGAAGCAAGCCGAGGTGTTCAAACGCACCGCCGACAGTCTCGGCATCCAGGTAGGAGCCGTCGCCATGAGCGGATTCTATGCCCAGGACCTCACCAAGAAAGACACCTATCTGGAGTTGGTAGGCGACTGCTTCGACACCATGGACAAGATGGGCGGGGCGAAAGTGGCCTTCCTCCCCCTTGGCGGTTGCGGCAACGACTGGTCCACCGACCGGGCCAAGCGCGCCGTCATCACCAAGCGTCTGCATGAGATCGGCGAGGCAGCCAAGGCCCGTGGCAAACGCGTCGGCATCGACACCCCCCTCGACGCGAAGGGTAACCTGAAACTGCTGCGTGAGATCGGCAGCGACGGCATCGCCATCTTTTACAAATGGCAGACCATCGTGGAGAGTGGCTGGGACATCTGCAAGGACATGCGCAAACTGGGTGCCAAGAATATCTGTGCCATCCATGCCAGCAGCACCGACAGCGTGTGGCTGTGCAACGACCCTGCCATCAACATGCCTGCCATCAAGCGCACACTCGATGACATGGGTTGGAGCGGGTGGCTGTTTGTGGAGCGCAGCCGTGATGTGAAGATGGTGCGCAATGTGAAGATGAACTATGGCAGCAACGTGCGCTATTTGAAAGAGACTTTCAACTCCTACCCCACCGCCGAGGTGCCCCTCGACAGCGCGGGACGCGAGGCAGGATACGTGAAGACCATCATCGGACGTGCGCAGAAGGCCACTGATGAACTGAGCATCACCTGGACTCCCATGGGACAGAATGTCGCCAACATCATCTCCAACCGCTATTTCAAACTCAACGACATCTACGCCGAGCGCGACTCCCTGAAAAAGACCAACAAGCAGTTGGCTGAAGCCCTATGCGACTCACGCCTGTACCGCTCACACTTTGACTTCGATGCCGATCTTGCCCGCTATCTCAAACCTCAGGAGATAGAGAAAGTGAAGAATGTGATGACCTATGATGTGGTCAACGTCACCTACAAGGCTTACCTCGAGATGATACCCTCTCTTAAGGATGTGGAGAAGCAGCAGATCATGATCTGGCTCAAGGAGGCCCGCGAACTCGCCATCGACGCAGAGAGTTCCAACAAGAAGCATGAGACGTTCAAGAAATACAAGGGACGCATCAACAACTATCTCTCAGCACGTGGCTATGACATCCAGAAAGAGCGCGAGGCGTGGGGAGAGAGGAGCAAAAAGTGAGAGGTGAGAAGTGAGAAGTGAGAGGTGAGAGGTTACTTTATTCAACTTCCGCAAGTTGAGAGTAGTGTAGGAGTGTAGGAGTGTAGGAGTGTAGACATTACTCATGCAAGTCATAGCCTATACATACGATGAATCATCAGTTCTATTGTCTAAACTCCAAATCTCCTAATCTCCAAAAAGTTGTGACTATTCAGCGAATCATCATTTGGAGTGCCCTGACGGGCAGAACCATCGGTCGACGTGCGAAGCGGAAGTCAAATGAAAAAAAAATGAATAAAAAAAATGGTAAAAAAAATATTTTCTTATAATTTTCTTAAACATTTTCTTAAAATTTCTCGCCGTAGGCAATCTCTTTAGATATTCGCTGAATAGTCACAAAAAGTTGAACAAATACAAAAATGGAATAAATAACCAAGCAATGAGAAAGGCAACATATACATTGATAACGGCGGCGGTGCTGATGATGGGTGTTCCGTGCATGGCGCAACAGCGGGGCGGCATCACCGACACCCACGGGAGTCTGCATGCCGTGATGAATGCCGTGCCCCTGAATGCGGTGACATGGAACCAGGGTTTCTGGGGTGAGCGCTTCGAGGTGTTCAGCAAGACGTCGCTGCAGAGCATGTGGGCCACCTGGCAGACCGATGAGGGCAAGGGATTCAACAACTTCCTCATCGCGTCGGGAGAGAAACGAGGCGTGCACCACGGACCGCCCTTCCACGATGGCGATATGTACAAATGGCTGGAGGCGGTAGCCGCCATCTATGCCGTCAACCACGACCCCGAACTCGACCGCATCATGGACCGTTTCATCGGATGCGTGGTGAAGTCGCAGCGTGCCGACGGCTACATCCACACCCCCGTCATCATCGCCGAACTCAACAAGCGGTTGGCTGAACAAGAAAAGGGAGACAACGACAACACCGTGGTGGGCACCGCGGTAGGTACGAAGGATGATGCCGCTTTTGGCAACCGACTCAACTTCGAGACCTACAACCTCGGTCATCTCATCACCGCCGGCATCATCCACAAGCGCGCCACCGGCAAGACCACGCTCTTCGCCGCCGCCGTCAAGGCCGCCGATTTCCTGTACAACTTCTGCAAGAACGCCCCCGAGGAACTCGCCGGCAACGCCATCTGTCCCTCCCACTATATGGCCATCGCCGAACTCTACCGCGAGACCGGCGACCCCAAATACCTGGAACTGTCGAAACAGTTCATTGACATCCGTGGGATGGTGAAGAACGGCACCGACGACAACCAGGACCGCATCCCCTTCCGTGAGCAGTACAACGCCATGGGCCATGCGGTGAGGGCCAACTATCTGTATGCCGGAGTCACCGACCTCTTCATCGAGGACGGCGAGGAACAACTCATGCGCAACCTCACCTCGATCTGGGATGACATCGTCACCCGCAAGATGTATATCACGGGAGCCTGCGGAGCCCTGTATGACGGCACCTCGCCCGACGGCACCGACTACAAACCCGACAACATCCAAAAGGTGCACCAGAGTTACGGCCGTCCCTACCAGTTGCCGCAGTCGACCGCCCACAACGAGACCTGTGCCAACATCGGCAACATGCTGTTCAACTGGCGCATGCTGCTCGCCACCGGCAACGGCAAGTATGCCGACATCATGGAGAACTGCTACTACAACAGCATCCTCAGCGGCATCTCCCTCGACGGTGAGTGCTATTTCTACACCAACCCCCTGCGCCTCAGCGATGAGTTGCCCTACACCCTGCGCTGGCCCAAGGAGCGCAAGAAATACATCAGTTGCTTCTGCTGTCCACCCAACACGCTGCGCACGCTGTGTGAGGTGCAGGACTATGCCTATGCCGTGGGCAAGAATGAGATCTCCGTCAACCTCTACGGAGCCAACACTCTCACCACGGCCGTGGACGGTGTGGGCGCCATCACTCTCACTCAGGAGACCGACTATCCCTGGGACGGCAAGGTGACCCTGCGCATCAGCCAACTGAAAGGCAAGAAAGCCATCACGTTCCGCCTGCGCCATCCTGAATGGAGCAGAACCATGCAGGTGAGCGCCAGCAATGGTGTGACAGCAACCGAGGACAACGGATATCTCATCCTCTCAGGCACCTGGCGGAAAGGCGATGCCATCACCATCGACATGCCGATGGAAACCCACATCGTGGAAGCCAACCCCCTCGTTGAGGAAGCCCGCGGACAGGTGGCCGTCCTGCGCGGACCGATTGTCTACTGCGCCGAGAGTCAGGACCTCGGAGGAGCCGACATCGATGACATCGTCATCCCCACCGATGCCCGTTTCACCCCAGTGGAGACACGCATCGCCGGCAGCCGCATCATGGCCCTCGAAGGTGAGGTGCTCGTACGCAGCGAAGCCTCATGGAAAGGCACGCTCTACCGCGATGCCTCGGCAAAGAAACAGAAGAAAACCATCTGTCTGATACCCTACTATGCGTGGGGCAACCGTGGAAAAAGTGAAATGACCGTATGGATGCCCGCAGGATACTGACCCTCGCCATGCTGCTGCTTTCTACGGCAGTTCACGCCTCAGACCCACTGGTCATTGAGGTGCAACCCGGCGAATACACCATTGAGCAGGCATTGCAGCAAGCGCGCCTGGCCCGTCTGCACCATGAGGGCGACAACCCCACCCTGCGGTTGCACGCCGGCACCTACCGTCTGTCGCAGCCTGTCATCCTGCGCCCCGAAGACAACCATACCCGCATCATCGCCGAGGAGGGCACCATCCTGAGCGGTGGCGTGCAGATCAAAGGCTGGCGGAAGCAAGGCAAGTGGTGGGTGGCAGACGTGCCCCAGTGGAACGGCCGTCCGCTGGAGTTCCGCCAGATGTGGGTGAATGGCCAGAAAGCCATCCGCGCCCGCGATGTAGAGGACTTCGAAAAGATGTGGCGCATCAAGTCTGTGGACAAGAAAAACGAGGTGATCTATGTGCCCGCCGCTGCCGTAAGGAAAGTGCTCCATGCCCGGCAAGTGGAGATGGTGCTCCATGAGATGTGGTGCATCGCCAACCTCCGTATCAAGGACATCCGGGTGGCGGGTGAAAGTGCCGCCATCACTTTCCACCAGCCAGAGAGCCACGTACACTTCATGCACCCCTGGCCCTCGCCCATGGTGACCACCGACGGCCACAACTCCGCCTTTTATCTCACCAATGCCAAAGAACTGCTCGACACCCCCGGAGAATGGTTTCTTGACACCAAGGAAGAACGTTTGTACTACATGCCCCGTAAGGGAGAGGACATGCGCACCGCCGAGGTGGAGGTGCCCGCGCTGGAGACCCTGCTCAAGGTGGAAGGCACCCCCGACCGACCCGTCACCGACGTGACCCTCACCGGCATCACCTTCCGCCATGCCACCTGGCTGCGGCCCAGTCTGCAAGGCCATGCGCCGCTGCAGGCAGGCATGTATATGACAGAAGCCTACAAGATACGTCCCCAAATCAGTCGGCCCAACGGCGACCACAAACTCGACAACCAAGGATGGGTGGGACGTCCCGCCGCAGCCGTCACTGTCAACGGAGCCACCGATGTGGTGTTCGACCGCTGCAGGTTTGAGCACTGCGCCTCCACCGGCCTCGACTACCACACCTTCACCCAAGGAGGGAAAATCAGCCGCTGCACTTTTGAGGACATCGGCGGCACCGCCATCCTGGCAGGCACCTTCGGTTCGGAAGCCCAGGAGGCCCACCTGCCCTACCGGGTGTCCGACATGCGGGAGATCTGCACCGGACTGACCATTGCCGACAACCGCATCCACGATGCGACCAACGAAGACTGGGGCTGCATCGGCATCGCTGCCGGCTTCGTGCGCGGCATCACCATCGAGCACAATGAGATCTCCGACGTCTCCTACACCGGCATCAGCATGGGCTGGGGCTGGAACCAGCAGACCTGTGTGATGGCCGACAACACCATCCGCGGCAATCTCATCCACCACTATGCCCGCCACATGTATGACACCGCCGGCATCTATACGCTCGGGGCACAGCCCCACTCCCTCATCGAGGCGAATGTGGTGAGCGACATCTACACCCCCGGCTACGTGCACGACCCCGAGCACTGGTTCTACCTCTACACCGACGAAGGATCATCGTATATCACCGTCAGGAACAACTGGACGCCCACGGAGAAATATCTCAAAAACTCCAATGGTCCGGGCAACACCTGGGAGAACAACGGTCCGATGGTGGCCGACAGCATCAAGACGAAGGCCGGCATCAGGCCATAGGATTAAAATATAGCATTATGATCAACCAACACCCACTGAGCGGCATCATCCCGCCGCTGGTCACCCCACTGAAAGACAATGAGACCCTCGACACGGAGAGTCTTGAGAACCTGATAGAGCACCTCATCGAAGGCGGTGTGCACGGTCTGTTCATCCTCGGCACCACCGGTGAGGAACAGAGCCTCAGTTACAAGTTGCGCAAGGAGATGATACAGCAGGCCGCCCGCATCAACAACGGCAGGCTGCCCCTGCTGGTGTGTGTCACCGACACCTCCATCGTGGAAAGCATCCGCCTCGCCCGCGTCGCCGCCGAGTCAGGTGCCGACGGCGTGGTGTCCGCCCCACCCTATTACTTCGCACCCGGTCAACCCGAACTGGCACAGTTTTATGAGGAACTCGTTCCGCAGTTGCCCTTGCCCGTGTTCCTCTACAACATGCCCTCGCATGTGAAGGTGAGTTTCGCCCCCGACACTGTCCGCCGCATCGCACAGAATCCGCAGGTGGTGGGATTCAAGGACTCCTCCGCCAATGCCGTCTACTTCCAGTCGGTGCTCTACAAGATGCGCGAGCGGCCCGACTTCGCCATGCTGGTGGGTCCGGAGGAGATCACCGGAGAGTGTGTGCTCCTGGGAGCCCATGGCGGCATCAACGGCGGTGCCAATATGTTTCCCGAACTGTATGTGGCCATGTATGACGCAGCCAAGGCCGGCCATCTGCAGCGCATCATCCAACTGCAGCAACTCATCATGCAAATCTCCACCACCATCTACACGGTGGGCAAGCACGGGTCGAGTTACCTCAAGGGTCTGAAGTGCGCCCTCTCGCTGCTCGGCATCATCAAGGACGACTTCGTGGCCTCACCTTTCTACAAGTTTGACCCACCCGAGCGCGACAAGATCAGCAAGGCACTTGCCGCACTTCCCATTGAGAACGGAAAACTGAAGATATGAACACCATCGACCTCATCATCTTCCTCGTCTTCACCCTGGGAGTGGTCGTTTTTGGCTGTTCGTTCTACAAGAAGGACAACACCTCAGCCGACTTCACCCAGGCCGGCCGCTCATTGCCCGGATGGGTGGTGGGCATGAGCATCTTTGCCACCTACGTGTCGAGCATCAGTTACATCGGTTATCCCGGCAAGGCCTTCGCCTCCAACTGGAATGCCTTTGTCTTCTCGCTCTCCATCCCCATCGCCAGTTATTTCGCCGCCCGTTACTTCGTGCCCTTCTACCGGAAAGGAGGCAGCGTGTCGGCATACACTTTTTTGGAAGACAGGTTTGGCCGCTGGGCACGTCTCTACGCCTCCGCCTGCTACCTGCTCACGCAGATAGCCCGCATGGGCAGCATCCTCTACCTGCTCGCCGTGCCGATGCACATCCTCATGGGATGGAACCTGCACATGGTGATCATCGCCACGTCGGTAGCCATCATCATCTACTCGATGCTCGGCGGACTGAAGGCGGTAATCTGGGCCGACGCCATCCAGGGCATCATCCTCATCGGCGGCGCGCTGCTGTGCCTCGCCATCCTCTGTTTCTCCATGCCCGAGGGGCCCGGTCAGGTGTTCGACCTCGCCATCCACTCCCCCGAGGGCAACAAGTTCTCACTCGGAGCATTCACCTCCGACCTCACCACCTCCACCTTCTGGGTGTGCCTCATCTACGGCATCTTCATCAACCTGCAGAACTACGGCATCGACCAGAACTACGTGCAGCGCTACCATGCAGCGAAAACCGACCGCGACGCCCGGTTCTCCGCCCTTTTTGGCGGTTACCTGTTCATCCCCGTCTCCGCCCTCTTCTTCCTCATCGGATCGGCGCTCTACAGTTACTACACCGCCCATCCGGGGCTGCTGCCCGATGACATCGCCGCCAAGCCCGACTACGTATTCCCGTTCTTCATCGTGCACGGTCTGCCAATGGGTCTGCGCGGTCTGCTCATCGCCTCCATCTTCGCCGCCGGCATGAGTACGGTGTCCACCAGTGTCACCTCAGCAGCCACCATCATCCTCACCGACTACTACAAGCCCCTCGCCAAGCACTCCACCGAGCGCCGCGACGTGATGGTGCTGCGCCTGTCGAGTTGCATCGTAGGCATCATCGGCATTGTGGTGGCCATCGCCATGCTCAGTGTGGAGAGCATCATCGATGCCTGGTGGAAACTCTCGTCCATCTTCTCTGGCGGCATGCTGGGACTGTTCCTTTTAGGCATCCTGCCCCGGCGCATAGGCCAGTGGGCAGCCCTTATCGGCTGTGTGGCCGGCATCGCCGTCATCGCGTGGATCTCCCTCGCCGGCATCTACGACCTCCCCGGCATTCACCTGCATGAGTATCTTGCCATCGTGCTCGGCACCACCACTATCTTCGTCGTGGGGTTCCTGATGGCATTGTTGGTGCACAAGAACAGGAGTTTGGGAGTGTAGGAGTTTGGGATCACCAGAAGTAGATGTAATCATAATTCTTAATCCTTAATCCATCATTCTTAATCCTTAATATGGCCACATGGATATGGTATCCCGGCGACTTTGAGATTTGGCTGGGCAATAAGTTCAACAACCGGCGCACGGAGCGGGGCGCCATGTTTCCACCATTCTGGAAACAGGACTCTCACTGGCCTACGGTGGAGTTTACCAAGACCGTCGACCTCGATGAGGATGAGACCATCACCGTCGTGGCGGAAGGGAAATTCAACTTCTCCATCGACGGCAAACTGCAATATCCCCACACGCAGCAGCATATCCCCAAGGGAGTGCACCAACTGAGTGTCAAGGTATGGAACCAAGCCACTCCGCCCGCCCTGTTGATCGAAGGGAAGACCATCAGCACCGACTCCTCCTGGCAGGTCACCTATGAAGACAAGATATGGATTGATGAGAACGGTGTCGCGCACGGTTCTGGCATCTACGTGCCAGCCGGTTCGTGGCATTTCAACCGCCAAGACACGCCTCCCTCCCATTATCAGTTGGAGCGCAGGGAGATGTGTCCTGTCGGCTGTGAGAAGATAAAAGACGGAGGCCTGCTCTATGATTTCGGGCGCGAGACTTTTGGGTATCTGAAGATCAGGGGACTGAGCGGAACCGTTGGCATCTATTACGGAGAAAGCCGCGAGGAAGCCCTTGACAAGGAGCACTGTGAGACCCTCGACATGCTGAGCGACAAGGACCAGGAGCGGTTGACTGATGAAGGCACTCGCACCTATACACTGGACAGCAAGGCATTCCGTTTTGTGTATATCGAAACCCTTCAGGGAGGCTATGACGGTGTCGCCATGGATGCAGAATATGCCCCGTTTGACGAGCAACGCAGCGGTACGTTCCGCTGCTCCGATGAGGAACTGAACCGCATCTGGGAGGTCGCCGCCTACACCATGGACCTCACCACCCGCGAGTTCTTTGTCGACGGCATCAAGCGCGACCGTTGGACCTGGAGCGGCGATGCCATCCAAAGTTATCTGATGAACTACTACCTGCGCTTTGACTGCGAATGTGTGAAGCGCACCATCCGTCAGTTGTGCGGCAAAGACCCCGTGACAGCGCATGTCAACACCATCATGGACTACACGTTCTATTGGTTCAAGTCCATCCTCGACTACTACCTCTACACCGGTGACCTCACCTTTGTGCGAGAGATGTGGCCCCGGATGGTGACCCTCATGGAATACGTACTGAACCGCACCAATGCCGACGGCATGGCAGAGGGACAGTCCGACGACTGGATCTTTGTCGACTGGGTGGACTTCCCGATGCACAAGCGCGGCACGCTCTGCTTCGAGCAGTTGCTCTTCTGCAAAGCCCTGGAGACGATGCACACCTGCGCCACGCTGTTGGGCATCGACAGCCGATACGGTGCCCTTGCCGCCGACCTGTTGTCGAAAGTAAAAACGACTTTCTGGAATGAGGAGCGCCACGCCTTCCTCCACGCCATCGAGGACGGGGAGATGAATGACATGGTGACGAAATTCCCCAACATGTTCGCCATCATCTACGGCTATGCCACCCCAGAGGAGCAACAGGCCATCCTGCGCCATGTGCTGCTCAACGAGCAGGTGGAAGCCATCACCACCCCCTATATGCGTTTTTATGAACTGGAAGCGCTCTGCGCAATGGGCATGCAAGCGACAGTTTTGCCAGAGATGAAAGCCTACTGGGGCGGTATGCTGCGCGAGGGAGCCACAACTTTTTGGGAGAAATACATCCCGTCGGAACACGGCACGCAGCATCTCGCGATGTATGGCCGTCCCTACGGCAAGAGTCTCTGCCACGCCTGGGGAGCCAGTCCGATATACATCCTCGGCAAGTATTTCCTCGGTGTGCGCCCCACCAAACCCGGCTATGATGAGTATGAGGTGCGCCCCTGTCTCGGTGGACTGGAGTGGATGGAAGGCTGTGTCCCCACTCCCTTCGGCAAAATAGAGGTCTCCGTCCGACCCGATGGCGTGACCGTCCGCAGCGACGGTGGCCGCGGCACCCTCATCCTCGGCGACCGATGTATTCCTATTAGAGGTGAGGGGTGAGAGGTAAGGAGTTTTTTAGAGGAGAGAAGTAAGAGGTGAGAGAATACTCTTGCGAATATTGCTGATATCAAGTGTTTGGGCGATTGGAGATGATTCTATAGATCTTCTAGATTTTCTAGTTCCTCTAGATACCCAGGTACAAAAAAAAATCCCCCTAAAAAGGGGAAATTTTTGTTGATGATGGGAAGGTAGAATCAATCATCGAAAAAGTCATCGTCATCATCGTCGTCGTATTGAATTCTCACACGGGCATTCCCTTTGTGGAACTTGGCTTTAGCACGGTAGTAATCACCGTCGCGGTCGATTTCATAGCAGTTGCCACGAGCGTCGAACTTGAGTTCGATTCCATTCCCGAGTTTCACCTCGTATTTTCTACGGCCATAGTCATAGTCAACCTCGGCATAGACGATGTGTTGTCCTTTGAAATGGTTCTTAATGTAGACTTTTGCTGCACTGGGCAACTGATTGGGAGAAATGATATGGTCATCTGCGAAACATGCGGTGGAGACCATCAAGCACATAAGTGCTGCCAGGAAAAATTTTGCTGCTTTCATAATCGTTATTTTTTTAGTTTGTAATTATTGTTGCTTTGTTGTTTCTGATGCAAAGATAGGGATGAAATCACCTCTGGAAAACTTTTTTCACGATTTCATGCAGAAGTAGATGAGGCACGAGGACAAATTTGCGACAAAACGGTCAAGGGGGTATAAAAGATGTCGCATGAGAGGGAAAAAGTATTCAACTATTTTGGGGATATGCCATCAGATTTGATATTTTTTTAGTAAGTTTGCAAACAAAAGGTGCGAAATGAGCATCTGAGAACATCTGCCAACGGCCAAAAGCCAACGGCCAAAAGCCTAATAAACGGACTACTACAATGAGTATGAAAAGCAAATCTAATGACTACCTGATGAGGACCATCCTGTTGACCCTTCTCATGATGACAGCCATGTCGATATCGGGCAAGGTAAAGGTGAAAACCAACACCCCGCAGACCCAGTATGCTGCGTCGCGGTTGAGTGGCATCGACAAGCGGTTGGCCATCACCATCGCCGTCAGCGGAAAGGGAGAGGCCGAGGGTTTCACCATCACCCGCAAAGGCAAGAAAGTGAGCATCACCGGCAATGACGGCAGCGGAGCCATCTACGGCGCCAACCGTTTATTGGAACTGTATCAGGCCGACCCCACCCTCAGTACGCTGACCACCGTCAGGGAGGTGCCTGAGATGAAACTCCGGGGAGCCTGCGTGGGACTGCAGAAGACCGAATACCTGCCCGGTCACCGCGTATATGAGTACCCCTACACGCCCGAGAACTTCCCCTGGTTTTATGACAAGGCACTGTGGACGCGTTACCTCGACCTGTTGGCGGAGAACAACATGAACACCGTCTATCTGTGGAACGGCCATCCCTTTGCCTCACTCGTCAAACTTGATGACTATCCCTTCGCGCCAGAGGTAGACGATGCTACGATGCAGAAAAACCAGGACATGTTCACCTTCCTCACCACGGAAGGCAACCGCCGCGGCATCCGCATCATCCAGATGTTCTACAACATCATCGTCTCCAAACCCTTCGCCGACCACTACGGCATCAAGACACAGGACCGCAACCGACCCATCACCCCCCTCATCGCCGACTACACCCGGAAATCCATCGCCGCCTTCGTGCAGAAATACCCCGATGTGGGATTCCTCGTATGTCTGGGTGAGGCCATGTCGGGCATCGACAACGACATCAAATGGATGACCGAGACCATCATCCCCGGCATCAGGGACGGACTGTCCGCCTCGGGCCGCACCGACACACCCCCCATCATCCTGCGGTCGCACGACACCGACGGTCCCACGGTGCTGGCGAAATCGCTGCCCCTCTACCCCAACATCTACACGATGAGCAAATACACCGGCGAGAGTCTGACGACCTATGAGCCAGGCGGTCCCTGGGGCGAGACGCACAGGAAACTGGCCGAGGCCGCTCCCATCCACATCGACAACGTGCATATCCTCGCCAATCTGGAACCCTGGCGCTGGTCATCACCCGCCTTTACTCAAAAGACAGTGGCAGCCATGCACCGCGTGCACCACTCCAAGGGACTCCATCTCTATCCCCAGGCCTCCTACTGGGACTGGCCCTACACCGCCGACCGCCTGCCCGACGGACAGCGACTGCTGCAGATCGACCGCGACTGGATGTGGTACAAATGCTGGGGACGCTATGCGTGGAACAGTCATCATGAGGCCGACAGTCTCTTCTGGCAGCGGCAACTCGCCGACCACTTCGGCATCAGCATGGACGCCGCCGCCCACCTGCTCAAGGCATACGATGAAGTCGGAGAGATCGCGCCCAAACTTATCCGTCGTTTCGGCATCACCGAGGGCAACCGCCAGACCCTGCTTTTGGGCATGAAGATGAGTCAGTTGGTGAACCCCTACAAATACACCATCTATCCAGGATTCTATGAGAGTTGCGGTCCGCAGGGCGAGAAACTCATCGAATATGTGGAAAAGGAATGGAAACACCAGGCACATCAAGGCGAACTGCCCCTCAGCATCACCGACCAATGCGTCGCCCATGCCAAGGCAGCATCCGAAGCCTTTGAATTCGTGGCCAATGCCCAAGCCACCCGCCATGCCGACGAACTGCAGCGCATCGGACTGGACATCGCCAATTACGCCTTCTTCGCCCTGTCGTTCCAACAGAAAGTGCTCTCCGCCCAACAAGTGCTCAACTACAAATGGAACAAAGACATCAGTTATCTCGACAAGGCCGTGGAACCATTGGAAAAGAGCCTCAGCATGTGGAAGATACTCGCCAACCTGACCGACAGCACCTATCTCTATGCCAACTCGATGCAGACCGGACAGCGGCGCATCCCCATCGGCGGCAACAACGGGAAATACAAGACCTGGCGCGAGATGGTGCCCGTCTATGAGGAGGAACTCACCAACCTCAAAAAGCACATCGCCGAACTGAAGAATCCCCAGAACGGCAGCGAAGCGGAGAACATCCGTCCTGCCAAGGCAGCCACGGTGGACCTGTTCTATGCCGGAGCCCCCATCTCGGAGAAGGACATCGCGAGCCTCACCCCCAAAACACCATCGACAGCCCTCCTCGCCAAGGATGCCCTGCTCTATGAGAACCGCAACGAAAGAATCGACTCACTTGCCCCCGAACTGCAAGGGCTGCAGGGCATCATCCTCAACCGCGACACCACCCGCATCGAGGGCACGACAGTGGTCTTCACCTGCAGTCAGCCCGTGAACATGCTGGTGGGCTTCTTCGTCGATGATGACACGAAATATGCCAAGCCCCCCAAACTGGAAGTCGACGCCACCGGCAACGAATACGGTCAGGCAGAACCTGTCATCACCAATGCCGTCAACATGACGGGCATGCCCAAAGTGAATATCCATGCCTATCACTTCGGAGCAGGAAAACATGTCATCCACCTCCCCAAAGGCATCATCATGGTGGCAGGCTTCACCTCTGATGTGCTGCGTCCCCGCGATGCCGGTCTCCAAGGCGCCGGCGACGAAGTAGACTGGCTATTTAATTGATCTAGAGAATCTAGAAGATCTAGAGAATCTAGAAAATCTAGAAAATCTAGAAGATCTAGAAGATCTAGAAAAAAGAAAATCCCCCAAAAAATGAGAATATCCATCACTGCCACAATCCTCATGCTTGGCTGTCTCGCCTCGATGGGACAGGCCATTCCCCAGAAGCGCATGCAGGAGATTTACGAGGCCTCCGTCACGCCCTACAAATATGGGATGGTGGTGGCCCCCGAATCCAATGATCGCAAATATGACTGTCCGACGGTGTTTCGCCAGGACGGCAGATGGTATATGACCTTCGTGTGCTATGACGGCAAGGACGGCACCGACGGCCGGGGCTATGAGACATGGCTCGCCGAGAGCGACGACCTGTTGCACTGGGAGATCAAGGGGAAGATTTTAAACCTCCCCCCGACCCCCTCCAAAGGAGGGGGAGGGGATAACACAGCCCTTCTTCAAGCACAGGAATCAAAGATCAAAGAACAAAACTCAAAGATCAAAACTCAGAGCGAAAAGAATAAAGATCATGGCCTTTGGGACCAAAACCAGCGGGGCGGATTTCCTGCGCTGATCGACTATGAATGGGAAGGCAGCCATGAGATGCAAGCCTACAAGGGAAAGCACTGGATGACCTATATCGGCGGACCAGGCACAGGCTATGAGGCGGTGAACGCCCCTCTGAGCATCGGCATCGCATCGACAGCAGGCGACATCACTCAACCCCATCAGTGGGACACGCAACCCGCCCCCCTGATGAGTTATGACGACCCTGACGCGCAGTGGTGGGAGCAACTGACACAATACAAGAGCACCATCTATTGGATCAAAGACAAGCGGCAGCGCATCAGGGGAGAGGAGAAATATCCATTCGTGATGTTCTACAATGCCGGCGGCAAGGATGATACCCACCCCAAAGGCGAGCGCATCGGCATCGCTCTCTCCAAGGACATGAAGCGATGGAAACGCTACAGCGGCAACCCCGTCTTTGCCCACGACAGCGACGGCACCATTACGGGCGACGCCCAACTCGTGCGCATGGACGACGTATGGGTGATGTACTATTTCTCCGCCTACAACCCCACCCGCGAATACAACGCCTACAACACCTTCGCCGCCAGTTATGACTTGGTGCACTGGCAGGACTGGACAGGACCCGATCTCATCATCCCCTCCAAACCCTACGACGAGATGTTCGCCCACAAGAGTTGCGTGGTGAGGCACGACGGGGTGGTCTACCATTTCTACTGCGCCGTGAACCATGCCGGGCAGCGCGGCATCGCCCTCGCCACCTCCAAGCATCTCGGTGCAAGCGAGGTGCATTTCCCCGCCCCAGAGCCCACCGGTCATCGCTATGTGCAATCGCTCAACGACCATTGGGAAGTGACGCACGAAGGGAAAACATTTCAGACCGACATCCCCATCAACCTCGACGACTACTACGGAGCCGTACAGTTTGAGCATGGCAACCTGCATGGAGAGGCGACCTTCGCCAAGACCTTCGAAGTGCCCGACCTCCAAGGCAAGCGATTCTTTATCCGCTTCGAGGGAGTGGGCACATACGCCGACATCTCCCTCAACGGGCATGCGCTGGGCCGCCATGACATCGGACGCACCACGCTGACCCTCGATGTGACCCCCTATATACGACCCGGCAGCAGCAATCGGCTTACGGTGAACGTCTCCCATCCCGCCGGTATCACCGACATGCCGTGGGTGTGCGGCGGATGCAGCAGTGAATGGGGCTTCAGCGAAGGCAGCCAACCCTTTGGCATCTTCCGTCCCGTGGTGCTGGAAGTCACCGACCCAATGCGTGTGGAACCCTTCGGCGTGCATGTGTGGAACAACGCAGCCTGTGACAGTCTGTTTGTCGAGACCGAGGTGCGCAACTACAGCACCGAGGCCATCACCTTCGACCTCGTCAACCGACTGCTGGAGAAGAGCGGCAAACAGGTCATCCGCCTCACCGAGTCACTCACCCTCGCCGCCGGCGAGACACGCACGGTGCGGCAGCAGGCAGCGCTCAGTCAGCCCAACCTATGGACTTTGGAAAAGCCCTATCTCTACAATGTCAGTACCCTCATCAAGCGCGGCGGCAAGACCACCGAGAGCACCAGCACGCCATATGGCATCTGCGCGACCTCGTGGCCGCTGACCCGCAAAGACGGCGACCAGCGCTTCCTGCTCAACGGACAGCCCATCTTCATCAACGGCACCTGCGAGTATGAGCATGAATTCGGTCAGAGCCACGCCTTTACACCCGAACAAATCGAGGCCCGCATCAAACTGGTGAAGGACACAGGATTCAACGCCTTCCGCGACGCCCACCAGCCCCACAACCTCCTCTATCAGACATTGCTCGACCGCGAGGGCATCCTCTGGTGGCCGCAGTTCTCCGCCCACATCTGGTATGACACACCGGAGTTCCGCGAGTCGTTCAAGCGCCACCTGCGCCAGTGGGTGAAGGAGCGCCGTAACTCTCCCTCCATCATCCTCTGGGGACTGCAGAACGAGAGCACACTGCCCCGTGACTTCGCCGAGGAATGCTGCAACATCATCCGCGAGATGGACCCACGCTGTGGCACGCAACGGCTCATCACCACCTGCAACGGCGGTGAGGGCACCGACTGGAACGTCATACAGAACTGGAGCGGCACCTACGGCGGCGACCCCGACAACTACGGCAACGAACTGAAACGTCCCGAGCAGTTGCTCAACGGCGAGTACGGTGCCTGGCGCACCCTCGGCAACCACACCGGAGAGGGATATACCGAAGAAAGTGCCGCCGACCTGCTGTTGAAAAAGGCGCTGTTGGCTGAGAGTGTCGCCGACAGCGTGTGCGGCCATTTCCAGTGGCTGCTCGTCAGCCACGACAACCCCGGGCGGCGGCAACCTGATGAGGGACTGCGCCGCATCGACAAGGTGGGACCGTTCAACCACAAGGGTTTGCTGACCATCTGGGAGCAACCCACCGATGCCTATTACCGCTACATGCAACACTACAACCCGCAGTCCATCGCCCCAGCCGCATCCACGGTGGATGAGAGCATCCTCCAACCCGCGGAAGGCTACGACTATCTCTATCGCATCAACTGCGGCGGCGACCTCATCAAGGACAGTTTTGGCCATGTCTGGATGCAGGACGACAGTCTGTGGTCACATTCATGGAGCGAACGATTTGAAGGGCTTTCCCCCTATCAGACCTCGCAGACCCACAATGACGCCATCTCATCACCGCTGTTCCAGACCTCCCGATTCGGCCGTCATGCGCTCAGTTACCATTTTCCTGCCGAGGCTGGGAAATACCGCGTGGAACTCTTTTTTGTCGAGCCCTGGTACCGGCAGCAGGATGCCGAGGGACTGCGCCGCTTTGATGTCGCCATCAACGGCAGGACCGTCGTCCGCGACCTCGACATCTGGGCACAGGCCCACTACGGGCAACCCTACAAGCGCACTGTAGACATCACCCACAACGGCGGTGACATCACCATCACCTTCCCCAAGGTGAGGGCTGGACAAGCCATCATTTCCGCCATCGCCATCGCCACACCAGCATCGGATGCCACGGCAGTGCCCGACTTCCCCCTGTCCACTTCAACGATGTGGGCGGACTTCGACAAGGACATTCTGACCAAGACACCCGACTCACTGTTGCCGCCACGCAGCAACAATGCCATCGAGGTGGAAGGCCGCAAGGTGAAAGGACGCATGGAGTGGGATTTCACCGTCGGTGTCGCCAAGGTCTATGCCCTGCGCTGGAAATATCACAACGCACAAAAAGCCCGCGTGCTGCATGTGCATATCACCGACAGCAAGGGAACCGTCTATAAGGACGATGACATCACCTTCCTGCAGACACAGGAGAAGAAGACCAAGCGCAAGATGACAAGCATCACCACCGGTTCGCAGATCAATGCCGGCACCTACCATGTCGTCCTCACCGGCGACGGTCTCAGCGACATGCTCTTCGACCCTATGACTGTGGAGTGAGCCTATCCATATATAAATTCAACACAGAGATACAAAGACACAGAGGAAAATAAAAACTCTGTAACTCTGTTTCTCTGTGTTGATATTGATGAATGGGGCTTCTTTTTGTGTGTTCACTATGGAAACCATTATAGGAAGGTGAAACTTGACGACCTTTTCTACGAATGAAAAGCATAAATCAGGAAAATCTTATGCACATTTAGAGTTTTATTCTGCTCAAGGGGGTTTGAAAAGTCTCAAACGGAATAAAGTTCTTTCAAATCGACAATTTTAGGAGTATTTTCTGAATTTCGAAAGAAATTTGGAGAATATTTCCATTGTCCGTAACTTTGCACCATCAAAACGAACATATTATTAACAAATAAAAAGGATAAGATTATGAGTACAAAGAATTATCGATTTGAGACATTGCAACTCCATGTAGGTCAGGAACAGGCAGACCCCGCCACCGATGCACGTGCCGTGCCCATCTACCAGACCACCAGTTATGTGTTCCACAACTCCCAGCATGCCGCCGACCGCTTCGGACTGCGCGATGCAGGCAACATCTACGGTCGTCTGACCAACTCGACACAAGGCGTGTTTGAGGATCGCGTCGCAGCCCTCGAGGGCGGTGTAGCAGGTCTGGCCGTCGCCTCCGGTGCCGCCGCCATCACCTATGCGCTGCAGAATATTGTGCAGGCCGGTGACCACATCGTGGCAGCCGACAACCTCTATGGCGGTTCCTACAACCTCATCACCCATACGTTGGCGACACAGGGCATCAGCAACACCATCATCAATGTGAACGACCTTGATGCTCTTGAAGCCGCCATCAAGCCCAACACTAAAGTTGTCTACGCAGAGACCTTCGGCAACCCCAACTCCGACGTGCTCAATCTCGAGGGTGTGGCTGCGGTGGCTCACAAGCACGGCATCCCCTTCATCGTCGACAACACGTTTGGCACCCCCTATCTCATCCGTCCGTTGGAGCACGGCGCAGACATCGTCGTTCACTCAGCCACGAAGTTCCTTGGCGGACATGGAAGCAGTCTCGGCGGAGTCATCGTGGACGGCGGCAAATTTGACTGGAAGGCCGACCCCGACAAGTTCCCCACACTCGCCAAGCCCGATCCCTCCTATCATGGCATCGTGTTTGCCGACGCAGTAGGTGCGGCAGCCTATGTGACCCGCATCCGTGCCGTCATCCTGCGTGATACCGGCGCTGCCATCTCCCCCTTCAATGCCTTTATCCTGCTGCAGGGTGTCGAGACGCTGAGCCTGCGTGTGGAGCGCCATGTGGAGAACGCACTCAAGGTGGTTGACTTCCTCGCCAACCATCCCAAGGTGGCCAAGGTGAACCACCCCTCGCTGCCCGACCATCCCGATCATGAACTGTACAAGAAACTCTATCCACAGGGGGCCGGTTCTATCTTCACCTTCGAAATCAAGGGAGGGGAGAAGGAGGCATGGGCGTTCATCGACAACCTGCGCATCTTCTCGCTGCTGGCCAATGTGGCCGACGTGAAGTCGCTCGTCATCCATCCTGCCACCACCACCCACTCGCAAATGACTCCGGAGGAACTGGAAGAGCAGCACATCTATCCCTCAACCATCCGCTTGAGCATCGGTATCGAGCACATCGACGACCTCATCGAGGC
>JAEEJK010000087.1 GCA_016281815.1 Prevotella sp.
CTACCACACACGCTTTCTTACCATCATATCGGCTTCCAAACTCTATGATGTCATACGGGCAGAGGGACGATTCCACCGCCAGGCTGTGAAAAACGCGGCAAGACCTCCGTTCTTCCCGGGAGCGCCAGGAGGACCAAGAGGGCCGCATAGCCATCGAGGACATTGACCACATATTTTATTATTATACGGCAAACAAGCCCCTTCTCCGAGAAGGGGCTTGTCCGTTTCTGCCATCCGCCCTTTGGTCGAAGTTCGGTCGGATTTGCAAGCAGTTCGGGCAGTTCGGTCGGATTTGCAATCCGACCGCATATAATATCAGGATTTTTAATCCGAAAAGGCTTGATAATCAATATTTTTATCACGTATCTCCTCGAATTATT
This sequence comes from Prevotella sp., assembly GCA_016281815.1. GTDB lineage: Bacteria > Bacteroidota > Bacteroidia > Bacteroidales > Bacteroidaceae > Prevotella. Next base: position 381 of record JAEEJK010000087.1, read on the forward strand.
CATAAATGATTATAGAAATCGAAGGCAACCATCAAAATATCCTTTGTTTCGTACGTCTCCAGCAATATTGAATGAATAATTATATGGCAATAATATGTTTTTATGCTTTTCGCTGAAAAGTCGCGAAGTAGAGTAACTATTCAGCGAATCATCATTTGGAGTGCCCTGACGGGCAGAACCAACGGTCGACGTGCGAAGCGGAAGTCAAATGGTAAAAAAATGAATAAAAAAATGGCAACAAAATATTTTCTTATAATTTTCTATACATTTTCTTAAAATTTCTCGCCGTAGGCGACTACCTTTGTTATTCGCTCAATAGTTGCGAAGTCGAATGTCAAAACTAAATATTCTTAATTTTAGCATGTTTTTCTGCCTTTTCTTTTTCCAAGTCCGAAAATAGTCGTAATTTTACACCTTGAAACGCGGGGAAATCGCTCAGAACGCCTTAAAATGGCCTCTACGACGATTTTTGGTTCCCGAGGAACATATCAACCCAATACAAGAAAATGGACGAAAATCAGACTTTTGACCAGGACAGGATCATCAGGATCAACATCGAAGAGGAAATGAAGAAGTCTTACATAGACTATTCGATGTCGGTCATTGTGGCTCGTGCCCTGCCGGATGTGAGAGATGGATTCAAACCTGTGCACAGACGTATCCTATACGGAATGATGGGCATAGGCAATACCAGCGATAAACCTTATAAGAAATGTGCACGCGTGGTCGGTGAGGTGCTCGGCAAATACCACCCTCACGGCGACAGTTCCGTCTATGGTGCTCTCGTAAGAATGGCGCAGACATGGAACATGCGTTACACACTTGTCGACGGACAGGGCAACTTCGGAAGCGTTGATGGTGACTCTCCGGCCGCCATGCGTTATACGGAGTGCCGACTGTCGAAGATGGGAGAGCACATCATGGACGATATCGAGAAGGATACCGTCGACATGGTCAACAACTTCGATGACTCTCTCACCGAACCTTCGGTGATGCCTACCAAAATACCCAACCTCCTCGTCAACGGTGGAAATGGTATCGCCGTGGGTATGGCCACCAATATTCCTACACATAACCTCGGTGAGGTGATCGACGGATGCTGTGCTTATATTGACAATCCCGACATTGACACAGACGGACTGATGGAGCATATCAAGGCTCCGGATTTCCCCACAGGTGCCTACATTTATGGCATACAGGGCGTGAAGGACGCCTATGAGACAGGAAGAGGCCGTATCGTCATGAGGGCAAAGGCCGAAATAGAGGGTGGCGAGACCCACGACAAGATTGTGGTGCATGAGATTCCCTATGGAGTCAACAAGGCACAACTCATCGAGTATATTGCCGACCTGGTGAAGGAGGGCAAACTCGAGGGTATCTCAAATGTTAATGATGAGTCGGGACGGCAGGGCATGCGCATCGTCGTTGATGTGAAAAAAGATGCCAATGCCAACGTCATCCTCAACAAACTCTTCAAGATGACTGCGCTGCAGAGTTCGTTCTCTGTCAACTGCATCGCATTGGTCAAGGGACGCCCGAGACTGCTCACGCTCAAGGAGTGCGTAAAATATTTCGTAGAGCACAGGCATGATGTCACCATACGCCGCACTAAGTTCGAACTTAAAAAAGCACAGGAGCGTGCCCATATCCTTGAGGGACTGATCATCGCCTGCGACAATATCGATGAGGTGGTGCATATCATCAGGGCTTCCAGCACCCCGTCGGATGCCCAGCGCAACCTCGAGAAACGCTTCAACATCGATGAACTGCAGTCGAAGGCCATCGTTGATATGAGACTCTCACAACTCACCAGCCTCCGTGTCGACCAACTGCATGCCGAGTATGATGAACTGCAGAAGCAGATTGCATACCTGCAGGCCATCCTCGATGATCCCGAACTCTGCAAAAAGGTGATGAAGGACGAACTGCTCGATGTCAAGGCTAAATATGGCGACGAGCGCCGGACCGAAATCAAATATTCCTCCGAAGAGTTCAACCCAGAGGACTTCTATCCCAACGATCCGGTGGTCATCACCGTCAGTCACCTGGGATACATCAAGCGCACTCCGCTCAGCGAGTTCCGAGGACAGGCAAGAGGCGGCGTGGGAAGCAAGGGGGCACGCACCAGAGAGCAGGACTTCACAGAGTTTATCTATCCTGCCACCATGCACAATACCATGCTCTTCTTCACCAAGAAGGGAAGATGCTATTGGCTGAAGTGCTATGAGATTCCTGAGGGAGGAAAGGACTCCAAGGGAAGGGCCATACAAAACATGCTCAATATCGATTCCGACGACTCGGTCAATGCTTTCCTCAGACTGAGAGGACTTGATGATGAGAACTTCCTCAACACGCATTATGTCGTCTTCGCCACCAAGAGGGGCATCGTCAAGAAGACATGCCTCAAATACTACAGCCGTCCAAGGGCTATGGGTGTCAACGCCATCAATATCCAGGAGGGTGACGAGGTGGTGGATGTGAGACTCACCAACGGGCGCAATGAACTCGTGATGGCCAACCGCAACGGACGGGCCGTGCGCTTCGAGGAAACTGCCGTGCGCAGCATGGGACGTGTGGCAACAGGCGTTATCGGTATGCGACTTGATGACGGCGACGATGAGGTTGTGGGCATGATTGTTGTCAATAATGCCGACAAGGAGACCATCATGGTGGTCAGCGAAAACGGATACGGCAAACGTTCACAGGTGGAGGATTACAGGAAGACTTCTCGTGGCACCAAGGGTGTCAAGACGCTCAATATCACGGATAAGACAGGTCGTGTCGTTGCCATCAAGAACGTCACCGATGAAAATGACCTCATGATCATCAATAAGAGCGGCATTGCCATCAGGCTCGCCGTGGCTGAATGTAGGGTCATGGGACGTGCTACACAGGGTGTGAGACTCATCAACCTCACCAAGAAAAATGATGTCATCGCAAGCGTATGCAAGGTGATGAGCGCCGAACTGGAAGCGTCTGTTGAACAGATGAGCAGGGCTGAGTGGGCACAGAAGAGCGACAGCATCCGACAGGACAACGAACCGGATGTCACTGTTAACCACGAACCCGTAGTTCCTGAGGACGAATCCGATGACATCCCCGACGAAGACATCATTGAGGACGACATCATCGAGGATGAGATCATCGAGGACGAAATCATCGATGATACTCCCGACGACATTGCCGATGATACCCCCGATGATACCCCCGACGATACCTCCGACAATACCCCCGACGAATAACCCCCTAATTTTCAATATTCAATATTCAATTTTCAATAATTAAACCGAATTTATCAACCTTTTTAATATTAATGTTTATGAGAAAAATGATGATTGTGGCTTTGATGGCAGTAGCTGCCACAACAGCCTTTGCGGGCAACTCACCTGCCCTCAAGTCA
>JAEEJK010000008.1 GCA_016281815.1 Prevotella sp.
ATCCACTGCCAGATATTGAGTTTTTCACCAAAGACCAGCATGGCGCCCAGCAGCACCATCACGGGTCGCGTGGCATTGATGGGACCCACGATGGTAAGTGGCAGATGTTTCATGCCGAAATATCCGAAGAGCCACGAGAGCAGCACGATGACACTCTTGGCAATGATATAGCGATGGCTCTCCCATCCTGCCTCCACCACATACACCGGTGTCCCGTCGAGCATCTGTGTGTGACGGCTCAGCAGGATGAAAGGCAGGAAGATGAGCGAACAAAAGAGTGTGTTGAGGAAGAGCACGGGTATGACCGCATTGTTCCCCAGTGCCCTCTTTTTGAAAGAGTCATAACATCCCAGCAGAGCCGCTGATAGAAAAGCGAGAATCAACCACATGTCATGGAGTCTTTAATATTTCACATCATGGAGGAAGAGTGCGTGGGCAGGCATGCTCTCCCCCGCTTTGGTGCGTTTCCCGCTCTCGATGATGTCACGGAACTCATCCATCTTGATCCTCCCACGGCCCACATCTATCAGCGTACCCACCACGGCCCTCACCATATTGCGCAGGAACCGGTTGGCAGTGATGATCAGCCTGTAACGGTGTGTGTCCAAACGCTCCCATCTTGCCTCAGTCACCTTGCACAATGTGGTTTTCACATCAGTGTGGCTCTTGCAGAACGCCCCGAAATCCTGGTAAGTGGTGAGTATTTGCCCCGCCTCGTTCATGATTTCAAAATCCAACTGATAAGGAACATAGCATGAATAATGCCTGACGAAAGGATCTTTTCGGGTATGTATATAATAATGGTATGTGCGCTCCACCGCGCTGAACCGTGCATGCATGTCACTGTCCACTTGCCGGATATCCAGCACAGAGATATCGTGTGGCAGAATGCGGTTGAGCCGGTAGGCCACCTGCATACAGTCGATGTCGTCTGCCAAGTCGAGATGTGCCACCATTTTTGAGGCATGCACGCCAGCATCTGTTCGACCTGCCCCCACCACCTCACAGGGTGTTCTCAGGAGTGTGGACAAGGCATTTTGCAAGGCGGCCTGTACAGAATGTCCGTTAGGCTGCACCTGCCATCCGTGATAAGAAGTCCCATCATATTGAAGGGTGATGAAATACCTATTCATATTCGGGGTGCAAAATTAAGCAAAAAAACTGATGTATGAAAACAGAGTGCTTGAAATTCATACTTGTAAGCAATAGCCAAAAAATCGAAACGCCGCTATCTTTCACAGACGGCGGCGCTCATTTCCAAGAAAAATTACACTCTATTGATTATAAAGCCTAATACCTAAAACAATTGGAGAACATTATTTAGTTAGTTGAACATTTTCCGTATGTTTCACAGATATCGTTTTTATTATCTGATGCAAATATAAGGGAAAAAGCCCGAATCCCAATCTTTTCCATCGATAAAAAATGCAAAAAAAGGGAATTTGTTCTCATTTGGATAAATATTTGCGAAGAAATGGCAATTTTTATATTGTCAACTGCTCTTATTTAGCGCAATATTGTAGTTGTAATAGCGCTTGTTGCCTGTTATGTCCTCTATAACACGAATGAAAGGCGGGAACTTCACAGACTCGTCTGATGCCACGCCCTTGGTCTCAAGAATGAGGAGGCCCGGAACCGGAGCCTGAAACTCATCGAGTTCAAAATACTGTCCTTTCCAGATAAAACTGCGTCTTGTTTTCCTGATGGTCTGCCTGTATGGGTCAGCCTGCTGCAAGAGAGAACTGTATAGGTTGTTGCTGATCTGCCGTTCTGTCTGCACATACTCCACATCTGATATCGGAGTCTTGGTGGTATGCACATTCACATACTTGCCATGCCACCCTCTCCTACGCAACCTCACCTCGCATCCGGGTTCTGCCACGAGGTAGGTCTGAGTGATCTCACTGACGATGCTGTCAGGCAGTTCACCCATCAGTTCCACGATATATTTTCTCTCCTCCTCTATGGCTTGCGGCAATCCGAGCACAGCAGAGATTTCTCTCAGCACACGGTTGAGTTTCTTGTCAAAGTCCTCATGGTTGTTGATGACCCTCAGCCGTGAGTGCCCCGTCCAAGCATTGATGACCTTCTTGTCGAGCAGGCGTGCCTGTTTGAGTCCCTCCTCATCCATTTTCTCATATCGCTGAGCGTTGTTGCTGGTGGTGTAGAACTGTTCTGCTCCGTCGGCGGCCGATACGAGATGAAGCACAGCATCATAGCGCTGGTCACGCAGTTGTGAGGTGGTGACCCCCAGCGACTGTGTGATCTCCTCCCACATCTCAGGTGTCATATAAGCAGAGATGTCCATGGCTCCCCTGTCGCACACGATGAGCGTTGGTTCCTCACACTCCTCCGCCATCCGGAGGAATTTGTCCTCCAGAGCGAGTTGTATCTCCAAGGTAGCCTTCTCACCTTGATAAAACAGTCCTTTGTTGGGTGTGAGGTAGTTCATTCCCGCCTGACTGAACAAGGTAGGAACTTCAGGAATGGTGAACACCTTGTATCCCCTGCTCGAGAAGTGTTCTATCACCTTCACCAAGGCAGTGGTCTTGCCTGCACATGGTCCGCCCGTCAACACGATTCTTTTGATTTCTTTGTCCATATTTGGAAGTTTGGATATTTGGGAGTTTAGGAGTTTGGATGGATGATTTGCATGCCAGATGGTTCTATGAGGGGTCGCTGTAACAGCGACATACCGAACACGAACAACAAGGGATAATCTGTTCAGATATCTTCTTTCTCTGCCAGTTTATTGAGTAATACGATGAATACGCGCCAGATGTCGTCGACCGTGCTCATGAGCACCCTCTCCGAGGTGGAGTGCGGCTCCACGATGCGCGGTCCGATGCTCGCCATCTGTATGCCAGGATATTTACTGACGAAATAGCCCGCCTCGAGCACGAAATGCATCGCCACCTTTCTGGGACGCCATCCGAGCACCTCATCAAACACATCCGAGGTGAGTCTGAGGAAGGGCGAGTCGGGGTTCTCCTGCCATGCCGGTGCCTCCATCAGTGTCTCAGAAGAGCCGCCTGCCTTGGCGAAGACGTCGGCTATGTCGGCAGCCTGTTTTCTCATGTCATCGTCGATGAAACTGCGTGTATGGGTAGAGACCACGAGGCAGCCATCCTCTTCAAAAACGCGCCCCACATTATTAGAAGTCTCCACGGTATCCGCTATGGTCTCGCTCATGGCTATAACCCCTTGAGGAATCTGCTCCAAGCAAGTCATGAACTGATTGAACGTTTCCTCACCAATGACAGTTTCCGCAGGCGTCGTCTTCTCAATGCGGCACCTCACACCAGGGTCAGTTTCTCCATATTCGGCTTGGATCCACTCGTTGAACGAAGCCTCCTGTTCCTTCACGAACTCCGCGGGATCACCAGAAGGCACCGAGATGACCATCTCCGCCGAAGAAGCGATCGACGCATTGGCCTCTCCCACCCTGATGCTGGCCAGTTCCAAGTCCACATCATTATAAATAGCAGCCAGCAGTGCCCACGCCAGCACCACGGCACTGGCCCTGCCCTTGGCGATATCAACTCCAGAGTGTCCACCTTTTCCACCCTCGATAGTGATGCGGAACCAGCGACGCTTGCCTCCCGTGGCTGGCACACGGTTAGCCGGCAGTCTGTGCACCTGTATCAAAGCCCCAGCCGCTCCGGTGGTGATGGTGTCGTAGTCCTCTGAGTCAAGGTTGATCACCCTCCTGCCCTTGATGAAATCAGGACTGAGGGCAGCGGCTCCCGTCATGCCATCCTCCTCGTTGGTGGTGGCGATCACCTCCACTGGGCCGTGCACAATGCTTTCATCAGCCAGCATTGCCAAAGCCATGGATAGCCCGATGCCATTGTCTGCCCCCAACGAGGTACCTTCCGCCCTCATCCAGCCATCATCGCCAACATGAGGTTTCACCGCGTCCTCCAGCGGGTTGGCCATTCCCACACACACCATGTCCATGTGGTTGAGCACGACTACAGGCACAGCATTCTCATAACCCGGTGTGGCCGGTTTTCGGATGACGACACAATTCTGCGCATCACGGTCGTAACTGAGTCCCAACTGCCGCGCATAGTCACAGAGGAAATCCGCCACCCTCTCCTCATGGTGGGATGGTCTGGGAATCTGATTAAGTTGACTGAAAATGCCGAGCACCTTGTCGATGCCTTGTTGCGATATGTGTGGATGTTCCATGAGTGTCAGGGTATGTGATATGAGTGTTCGTCATTAACCATTGCAAAGATAGAGAATATTGGGTGAAGGGCAAAGAGTTTTTCCTCTTTTTTATTTAAGTACTCTAAAAAAATCTGGTTTATTTGCCCAATCCATTTTAAAAGTGTAATTTTGCATCCTGAATTGAAAGATAGGAATACCCATCCCAAACTAGGACTGAATTTTTGACATGAATTCCCAGATAAAGACCCTGCTTCTGCTTGTTGTCACCTTCTCTGCCATTTTCTTTTATGCGCGTACATCCATGGGCATTACGTTTGCCAAACAATTGCTTCGGAAGGCCGACATAGGCGTGCTGTTCCCCGAACCCGCCGACACCACCGCCACAATGGTGCAAAAAGAAGAAAAGTTGGAGCCCGACTCCACCTCACAGCGTTTTCTGTTTGTCGGAGACTCCATGGTGGAGCCTCTTGCCTACCGTTTCTATGATTACTGCAAGGAGAACGGCGACACGATGTATGCCGTCACCTGGTATGGCAGCACGACGTATGCCTGGAGTGGCGAGACCCTCGATTACTATATGGACCAGGTGAGGCCCACGTTCATCATCTTCTGCATGGGCAGCAACGAACTCACGTCGAAGAACCTGAAGATCATCAACGAGAGTCTGCTGAAGATGCGTGCCAAAGCCGGCGACTGCCCCAACGTCTTCATCGGTCCTCCCAACACCACCCCTGACGAAGGTCTCAATGATGAAATCTCGAAAGTATTCGGCAAGAAAGGCTATTTCGACTCCCGCAGCATCGAGATGGAGCGCCGTAAGGACCACCTCCATCCGACCAACGCCGGTGCGGTGGTATGGATGGATGAAGTGGCGCAATGGCTTCAGAGCGACAGTTGCCTGCACCCGCTTGTTCTTGACAAGCCAGAAGGTCCTCAGTCCTACAAGATTGAACACATAGAGGTGATGCAGGTGAAGGACAAAGGTCGCCGTCTCAGCGGCAAAAAACTCTCAAAGGCTTCGTAATGGGCATCAGCGACTACATTTCCCACTACCTGTCGGCACCCGACAGTCAATGGTCCTTCGTCTCGCTCACTTTCGCAGCAGCATTTTTGGTATTTTTTGCCATCTACATCGTGCTGCGCAAATGGTCGAAGGCTGTGACGCTGGGTTATGTGGTAGTGTTCAGTCTCCTCTTTGCCTACAAGGCCAACGGCGTGCTGATGCTGCTGCTGCCCACCACCGCCCTTCTTTCCTATTATCTGACACGAGCCATGGCAGCCAGGGAAGGTCCATCGCGCCGCTGGTGGATGTGGGCCATCATCATCATCGACCTGGCCCCGCTGCTATACTACAAATACACCAACTTCATGATTGAAATCCTCCGCGAGATCACCTCATCGAATATCTCGCCGCTTTCGATCATCCTTCCCGTAGGCATTTCCTTCTACACCTTTCAGGCCATCAGTTACACCGTGGATGTTTACCAGAAACGATTCACGATGGAAGTGAGTTTGCTCGAATACCTTTTTTTCCTCACTTTCTTCCCCCTGCTCATCGCGGGACCCATCACCCGTGCAGGCACCCTTATCCCACAGATCAAGCACCGCTACCATATCAGCGACCTGCAGGTGTATACCGGTCTGTGGCTCATCATGAGCGGACTATTGAAGAAAGCCCTGATTGCCGATTACATTGCCCAGTACAACAACTGGATATTCAACGACCCTACCGCCTACTCCGGTTTTGAGAACCTGATGGGCGTGTTGGGCTATACACTTCAGATCTACTGCGATTTTTCCGGCTACAGCGACATCAGCATCGGACTTGCCGCCCTGCTCGGCATCACGCTGAAGGAGAATTTCCGGTATCCCTACCAATCTCTCAACCTGCAGGAGTTCTGGCGCCGCTGGCACATCTCTCTGTCCACCTGGTTTCGCGACTATGTGTACATCCCCCTCGGCGGCAACCGGAAGGGAACCAAGCGCACCTACTTCAACCATTTCGTCACCATGCTCGTGGCCGGTCTCTGGCACGGTTCCTCCTGGATGTTCGTCATCTGGGGAGCGCTCCACGGTATCGGCGGCGTGGTGCACAAATTCTGCAAACAGTGGCTCGACCTCATTCCCAACCACTGGTATGTGCGATTCATCTCATGGCTGATCACCTTCAGTTATGTGGCCCTCGCCTGGACCTTCTTCCGTGCTCCCGACCTCACCACTGCGACCACCATTCTCGGGCACATTGGCAGCGACTTCAGCATCTCCTATCTGGTGCCCTTCGTCGAGACCCGCATGACCTGGACCATTTTTGTCGTATTAGGCTTCGGTCTGCATGCCATTCGCGAGCAGCACGTCGACAGACTTCGCCAACTGTACATCAACAGCCCCTGGACACTGAAACTCATCCTGCTCTTTGTGGTGCTGCAGGTGGTCATCAACTACCGTCTGAGCGACATCCAACCATTTATCTACGCACAATTCTAAGTCATGGATTTACTTAAGAAAATTCTGCTGCCCCTCATCCTGGGTCAGTTTGCCTTCATGGCCCATGCCACCTCATTTGTGAAAGCCACCGACCCCGGCTTTGCATATGTCGGGCGCATCAGTTGGAGCACCGTGGCCGGTGCTGCCGTGTGGACCTATCCCGGTGTGCAGATCCATGCCGTATTCACCGGGACATCCGCCACGATGAAGACCAACGCCGACTGCGGCTATTTCATGGTCGAGGTAGACTCCCTGCCACCCCATAAGGTGGAGTCGGTGAAAGGCACCCAACTGACACGTCTGGTGAGTGGGCTTGCCCCTGGGGAGCACCGTCTCACCATTACCTATATAATAGAAGGTTTGTTTAAGAAGCCCACCTTCTATGGTCTGCTTCTGGACGATGGCTGCGGACTGGGAGCCCGTCCGACGCTTCCAGAGAGACGCATCGAGTTCATCGGCAATTCCATCACCTGCGGATATGGTATTGAAGGAAATGGAAAGGAGAAAAAATTCCTTTTCAGCAAGCAGAATTTCTATGAGACCTACGCGGCACGCACAGCGCGTGCCCTCGGTGCAACCTGTCAGGTGTGCGCCCGCAGCGGTATCGGACTTTATCGCAACTACGCCGGTAAAATACCCGATCAGATCATGCCCAACATTTATCCACATACTTTTTATTCCACCACGGGCGAGCAATGGGACTTCAGCCGTTACCAGCCCGATGTGGTGTGTGTGAACCTCGGCTGCAACGACACCTCGGTGGGTGTATACGACCCAGAGCGACTCACAGAGGCATTCAAGCAGTTCACACGGACGCTCCGCGACTATTACCCCCATGCCAAAATCGTGTATATCATCGGAGCCATCCCTGAGTCAAAGAAGTTGCGTGACATCCGCAGCGCCCAGCAGGCAGCCATCGACGATGCTGCGCTCCGTGGTGACCGCGCTGTTTACCGCATGGACTTCACTCCTGAGGACGGCAGCCTTGGCTGGGGTTCACAGGGGCACCCCTCGATGAAACGCCATGCCCTTATGGCCGAGGAACTCACGAACTTCATCCGTCAGATCACGGGATGGGAGTGATCATGAATTTTTCATTGTCCTTTCATCATGAATTATAGAATGAGAGAATTATTTGTGGCACGGAAAAACTCGGTTAAAAATTTGGCTTTTCACTTCCTTATTCGTAATTTCGCCACCGAATTGCGAAATGTAAGTAGATAATGAAAAAATTACTTTATTTTATATGGGGCATCATCGCCCTTGCCATCGCCGCCTCATGCGGTGAAGACAAGAAGAGCGCCGAACTGCTTCGCGAGAGCACTGAGATTGCCATGCAGCGCACCGACTCGTTTGTGAAGATTCAGAAAGACTCGCTCGCCAAAGTAAAGATTCGCGAACAGCGTCGGTCGGACTCGCTCCGCCGTATTGACTCCCTCCGCCGAATCTATGAGCGCAACAACATCAAGATTTCCGGTAAGGTGGGTGAACACACTGCCTCCCTGACACTTCGCCGCAACAACGACACCGATGGTGTGGGTGGCACCTTCAGTTGCGATGGAAAGAACATCCGTGTGAATGGCACCTTCGGCGACCGTGTGCGCCTCAGCGGCAAGCAGCAAATCGACAGTGTGTCTTCCTATAAGGTAAGCATCAGCCTTACCCGTGTGGAAGAGGACAAGTTCAGCGGACAAGTCACCTTCGATGACAACGGCAGCAGTTATACCCGCCAGGCTGTGTTGCACAGATATTGATCAATTACGGCAACACATAGGAGTGGGAGTTGGCTACCTCACAACTACTTTTTTGGACGACGCGCCTCTGCGGATAATATACAGTCCTCGGGGAAGATTGTTCAGGTCTGTGCCCATGCGGATGCCGTCGGGGCTGAAGACTTGCGGTGTCGCATGATCCTCTGCCCGTCTGACAGCGATGGACGCGTCTGCTCCGCGCAGTGCGATGTTCACATATAGGTCATCCGTCTGATCAGCCAGTTCCGTACCCCAATTCGATGTATCAGACAACATGCTGTGGAGCATATTTTCAGCATTGTCGAGGACATAATAGTAGAGAGAAAGAGCCAGGAAAGCCTTTGTATCCGGAGTCTGCTGGTCGAAGACAAGTTCACATGCTGTCGCACAGTCCGACTTCAACTGACTGAAAATGCTCTCCTCTGCGACCTTAAGGTGCTCATTGCCCTCATAGAAGGTGAAGATGAGTTGCTTGAGTGTCCCCGAGAAAGCCAGTTCGGCAAGGGCAGCCAGTTCATCCGGATCCTGAGGCACATCCTCTATCACACCGGCGAAAGCGGGATCTCCGGCAAAACTTGCAAGCATTTGGTTGAATGCATACATATATCGGGGCACCAGATCGGAAATAATCTTGCCCAGCGTCGCTTCCACCTTGTCGTGTGCAGCCTGTTGCACATCGCTGATATTTGCCGAACTGCGCAGGGAACGGGTATCGACCGACAGAGAGGCAAGGTCATCGCTCAGTGTGAGGATTCTGTATTGGACAGGATATGTCACCGTAGAGGGGCAAGCGATCTCAGTGATGACATCATCAGTCTCAAATCCCCTGATACGCGAGATGTTGGGTGTATGCATGTGTCCAGTGAGCACCACCCTGACACCATGATCGGCCAATGTACGTGCGATACTCTCACCCTGGTCGGTAGCAGCCGACGCCATCAGTCTTTCCTGCCCCACATAGTGATACAGCAACTGATGATGGATGGCAACAATGACCACCTTGCCTTCCGCCGTTGCCTTGTCGGCCTGTGCAATCACCCATTCGAGTGTGGCCGGTGTGATTCCACCGAATTCCGCATCTCCCACCTTTGTATATCCCCTGCTTGGCGTATGGCAGTCATCTATACCGATGAAACGCACACCATCGAAGATGTCGCAGGCATAAGTAAGCGAGTTGGGGTCACGCTCAGAACCCAAGCCCCATCCAAAATCTTGATAGAAGGCAGCAAACTCATCGATCGACACATTTTCGGTCTTTTTCAATCCGCTGGCGGTGAACGCATAACTTGCGATACACTCCAAATCATGGTTGCCAGGGATGACGAGGGTCCGAATACCCTCACTGGCCAGTTGTTGCAGATAGGCGACAACCAATTCATGACTGGCAAGTTCGCCATCTTTTGTCATATCTCCCACTATAAGGAACAGGTCGGGCCTGAGAGCCCTTACTGAGTCGAGGACAGCAGAGAACAGTTCAAAACTCTGCGGCAGGAGTTTGCGTTCCTGCGACATGACATACTGATATCTCTCGTTGGTGGGATCCTCCACCAGTTCGGGAGCCATGACATGAGGGTCGGAAATGACAACGATCCGCTTACCAGCCGGCAAAGCATAGTCGCCAATGGTGAAGAAGGTTTGCACCTTTCCCTCCCCGTCGGGACCGACCAGCATCGCCCTGTAATTTCCGGGCTGGAGTCCCGTAGGAATGAAAGAGCCCGACTCGCCATTCACCTCACAAGCCTGCCTGAGAGGCATCATGGAGAGGTTGTGATACAGAATGATTCTGTCGCCTTTCTCGGCGCCACTGTAAGTGATGGCCATCTGTTCGTCCGGACTGAAAGAGGTGCGGTTTTCAGTGAGCAAAAGTTGCTGAGCCTGGACAGTTCCCGACAACAAGAGCACACATGCCACCATAAAAAATCTGATATCTCGCATATTCTGTTCTGATTTCCGCGCCAAACCACCAAAAGGCAGCAGGCAATGATTACAAGGCACAAAAATAATCAATCTTTCTCAAACAGCAACAGAAAACCCGGCAAAAATGCCGAAATTGTCACAAATTGTCAGACAAAGTCAAACACGCTGGGACAAATTGTCAGCATCAAAAGGTTCATGCAACCTGCAGTCTTAGTAAAGAAACGTAAAATAGTATTTAAAACCCCCAAACTATCGTTAACATGCCGCTTATGATTGTTAAAAGAGGACAAATATTTGAGAAAAATTGACGATTAACAATTTTTGCGTCTATTTTTGCAAGTGAATTCGACGTATGAGATTATGATTGAATTGTATAAAAAAGGAAAGAAAGGAAAATCAATATGCAATTTAAATTCAGCAACACAATGAAGACATTAGCAATCGTTGGCGCGCTGGCATTGTCGGTGGGCGCCTACACCAACACGCTCGGCGCCTCGCCAGTGCCTGCCGGTCAGGTAGACCTTACTTATGCTGCAGAGAAGGCTCTTCCCGCAGTGGTTCACATCAAGTATGTGCAGAACTCCAAGATCCAAACCGTAGAGGTGCAGGATCCGTTCAGTGACTTCTTCAGTGATCCGTTCGGATTTTTCGGAACGCCAAACGGTGGCCGCCGCCAGCGTCAGATTCAGACGCAGCCCCGCGAAGCCAGCGGCTCTGGCGTCATTATCTCCGATGATGGATACATCGTCACCAACAACCATGTCGTAGAAGGTGCAGACGAACTGACCGTCACCCTAAACGACAACCGTGAGTTCTCCGCCCGCATCATCGGTACCGACAAGACCACCGACCTCGCCCTCATCAAGATTGACGGCAAGGGACTTCCCACCCTCGCTGTGGGTGACTCAGAGAAACTGAAGGTAGGAGAATGGGTGATTGCCGTCGGCAACCCGTTCAACCTCAACTCCACTGTGACAGCCGGCATCGTCAGTGCCAAATCCCGCGGATTGGGCGCCAATGGTGTAGAGTCATTCATCCAGACCGATGCAGCCATCAATTCCGGCAACTCCGGTGGTGCTCTCGTCAACACCCAGGGTGAATTGGTAGGCATCAACGCGATGCTCTACTCCCAGACCGGCAGTTATGCTGGCTATGGATTCGCCATCCCCACCACCATTATGAACAAGGTGGTGAGCGACCTGAAGAAATACGGAACCGTGCAGCGTGCAGTTCTCTCCATCGCCGGTGGTGATGCCCACACCTATATCGACAACGAGAAGCGCAAGGGCAACGAGGTGGATCTCGGAACCAATGAAGGCGTCTACGTGCAGAAAGTGGAAGATGGCGGAGCCGGTGCAGAGGCAGGTCTGACCGAAGGAGACGTGATCACCGCTATCGATGGAAAGAAGATCACCAAGATGTCTGAACTCCAGGAATATCTGGCTGGTAAACGTCCGGGCGACAAGGTGAAGGTGACCTACCTGCACAAGAAGACCAAGAAGGAGAAGACCGTCACGCTGAAGAACGCCCAGGGCACCACAGAAGTAGTGAAAACTGCCGACCTTGACTTGCTGGGAGCCAACTTCAAGCCCATCACCTCAGAGCAGAAAGAACAACTCGGCATCAGTTATGGTCTCGAAGTGACCAAGATCAACAAGGGCAAACTTCAGGACGGCGGCATCACCAAAGGCTTCATCATCCAGACCGTCAACGACGAGCCTATGAAGACGGTAGACGACCTGCAGAAGATGGTCAAGGAATCCTCCACCAACAAGGAGCCAGTGCTCTACATCAAGGGCATCTATCCTACAGGCAAGCGTAAATACTTCGCCATTGACCTGAACGATTGAGTTAGTTCATAGTTCATAGTGCATAGTTCATAGTTAACGGTGCATAGTTCATAGTTAACGGTGCACAGTGACTGACAACTGACAAAACTGCGAATAAAAACGGACAAATGCGCAAATATTTGCGCATTTGTTTGTTATTTCGTCAAAATAATCGTATTTTTGCAGTCTCTTAGAATAATGTTACCATGAGACAACTGAAGATTACACAGTCGATTACGAATCGTGAGAGTGCCTCTCTCGATAAGTATTTACAGGAAATAGGTCGCGAGGAGTTGGTCACTGTGGAAGAAGAAGTAGAACTGGCACAGCGCATACGAAAGGGTGACCGCAAAGCCCTGGAGAAGTTGACTCGTGCCAATCTGCGGTTTGTTGTCTCAGTAGCGAAGCAGTACCAGAACCATGGCCTCAGCCTGCCCGACCTCATCAACGAAGGCAACTTGGGCCTGATCAAGGCAGCAGAGAAATTCGACGAGACCCGCGGGTTCAAGTTCATCTCCTATGCCGTCTGGTGGATTCGTCAGAGCATACTGCAGGCCATAGCAGAACAAAGCCGCATCGTGAGGCTCCCTCTCAACCAAGTGGGCTCGGTCAACAAGATCATCAAGGTGCAGCACCATTTGGAGCAAGTCAATGAGCGGCGTCCCAGCGTTGACGAAATTGCCGCCATTGTCGACCTGCCAGAGGACAAGATAGAGGACGCACTGAAGGTGAACACCCGTCATGTGTCGGTCGATGCCCCCTTTGCAGACGGAGAGGAGAACAGTCTGTTGGATGTACTTCCCGACGACGACTCCCCGATGGCAGACGACGAGTTGGTGATGGAGTCACTCCGCAACGAGATCAACCGTGCGCTGCTCACTCTCAGCGAGCGGGAGCGCCACATCATCGAGGCCTTCTTCGGCATCAACCAGCCTGAGATGACCCTTGAGGAAATCGGTGACAAATTCGGACTTACCCGTGAGCGCGTGCGGCAAATCAAGGAAAAGGCCATCCGCCGTCTGCGGCACAACACAAAGAACAAGTTGCTCAAGTCATATTTGGGCAAATGAGGGTGAAGGCACCCTGGATTTTTTAAGGTATAAGGATTCTTTTATCAGATGAGAAATAATTATTTTGCGCTAACGCTGCTGATTCTGCTTTTCCATAGTTTGGGAATGTCGGGAAAAGTACGCTGCACCCCTATCTATATCTTTGGCACATCGGCATCTTTCAATGATTCGATCGTCTATTTCACAGACATACAAATACTTGACAGCGCCTGGATTGAGGAGAAGACCGACTTTCTGCTCAACCGCAATGAATACTCCAACCAACTGCGAGAGCATTTCAATGCCACCGGTCATCCCAACCGCACCTGTCTGGTATCTTTTGCCACAACGGAAAAGGAGATCCTGAAGAAATATGCCAAGATGCATAAACAGTTCAAGGGCACGTCCAAAAAGCCCAAGAATTACGCCATCCGCGATATAGATGACGATGAGTTCCACTTCAAGGCCATCAGGATGTACAACCTTGACGAAACTGAGATCGTCACGAAGTCAGACAAGAAGACAGCCAAGCGTACAGAGAAGTCAAAGAAAAAGAAGGCCAAAGGAAAACTGAAGGAGAGTGTCCAACCATCAGAGTCAGCCCCCTCTCCCACCATGCCCCCACGTCGCTAAAAAAGGCCTACGACCAATAAAAATATTTTACATTACATAATTCAGATGAATAACGTAGAAACGAGGTACTTCTGCATTGCAGAGCATTACTTGAGAATCAACTTTGCCGATCCAGAAGTCAACAACATGAAGTTGATCCCCTCCTTCTTCCCCTTTATGTGTGATCCCGTCCCGGAAGACGACCTTGTGCTGTCAGTCACCGTGGATGACAGTCTGAAACCCATCAAAAAAGAAGACCGGGAGCGTCTGCGTGTCTTTGAGACCGGTAATGGAGCCGTTGTGGTCGACCTGATCAAAGATGGTGGTCAGCAGTTTATTTTTAAGGATTTGCAAGGCAACGAATGCTCCATGTTTCAGATCAACAAGGACAACAACGAGGCGAAATGCGCCCTTGCCGGCAAACACGACCGCCGTGTCTTCGGCTTGCAGAACACCCTGATGCTTTCGTTTGCCATGGCAACCAGTTTGCGCCAAACCATCTTTATCCATGCTTCTCTGATCCGCCAGAATGGATACGGCTATGCATTCCATGCACCCAGCGGAACAGGCAAGTCGACACAGGTGAGCATGTGGATGCGCTTTCTTCCCGGTTGCGATTTGATGAACGATGACAATCCTATTATCCGCATCATCGACGGTGTTCCCTATATTTTCGGTTCTCCCTGGAGCGGCAAGACCCCTTGCTACCGTCAGACGAAAGCCCGTTTGGGCGCCATGACCCGCATCGACCAAGACGACCACAACTGGGTGGAGACACTCAACCCCATCGAGGGTTTTACATCTATCGTTGCCTCCGCCACTACCCTCCGATGGGATGTGAACATTTTCAGGAATGTGTGCGACACCGTGACGAAAATTGTGGAGACTACTGGCAGTTACATCCTTCACTGTCTTCCCAACCGTGAGGCAGCAGAAGTATGCAATGCAGCCATAGCCGTGAAACCCTAACCAAAGGCTCCCGAACATGTCTATCAACAAGTCTTTCAAGAAATGGCTCCACAATCATGATGGCGGCAGACACTTTGTTCCCTCCAAGGGCAAGCAGATAGAAAACGACAAGTGGTTTCCCTTCATACTTGAATACTTCAACCAAGGCGCCAAGACCATCACGATCAACCTCAAGGGTATCAGTATGCGCCCCTTTCTGGAGTCGGACCGCGACAAGGCCATTCTCGCTCCCGTAGGGAAAGTGAAGGTTGGTGATCCTGTTCTGGCCGAGAACTTCCCTGGGCATTTCGTGCTTCACAGGATTGTGAAAATTGAAGGAGAAAACGTGACACTCCTGGGTGACGGCAACCTTGAGTGCGAGCATTGCAAGTTGGAAGACCTGCGTGCCAGTGTTGTAGGCTTCTATCGCAAGGGCAGCACCCACCTGGACCGCACCGACGGAAAGAAATGGAAGATCTACTCATGGTTCTGGACACGTCTGCGCCCATTCAGGCGCTATCTACTGGCATTCTACCGTTATGTCTGGCTCAACATCTTCAGGCCCAAGTCGCCGAAAGAGAGAAAATGACAAGGTAACACCAGAATCAGTTTCAAACAGAGAATCAAATCAGCAACAACAACCCAATTTAGATACAATTATGAGAGCAAGAAAAGGATTCAACCTCCGCGAGGTCTGCGGCGAGCAGATCATTGTAGCAGAAGGCAAAGAGAACATTGACTTCACCAACATTATCAGCATGAATGAGTCATCGGCATTCCTGTGGAACAACATCCAGGACAAGGAGTTTACCATTGAGGACCTGGCCGACCTGCTCATTGGCGAATACATGATTGACGAGAACACTCCTCTCGACCGTGAGACCGCTCTGGCCGATGCCAAAGCAGTGGCTGAGAAGTGGATTGAAGCAGAAATCGTGGAAGAGTAACCTCTCCCACATCACAACATGCAAAAGGCTGTCGTAGGACAGCCTTTTTTGCATGATGCATAAAAAAAATGACCCCCTCCAATTCCTGCACCTCACGGCGGAGGAATTTTCGGGTGTCACAGAATTAAAAGATCAGCATTGAAAATTTTCTTTTCTAAGATTATACCCTGAAACTAACACTCAAATTATCCTGTCGAGTAAAAAATATGAATTTATCTATGAGAATTATCAATGAAAATACGCACTACGCTTAGCAGCGCAATGAGGATTCCAACGCAGCCCAACACATTATCTGATGCGTCCGCACGTGTAAATGTATTTTCCCTGTTGAAAAAGAAGTATTCTGAGACGGATACAATCCATCCTCTGCCGAACCCTTCAAATCAATCTTTAATGCTGTGTTTTATTTCCTCAATCAATTATGCTGCAAAAATAGCATATAAAAATGTAATTTCCAAATTTTCCAGCAACAAATTGCAAGAAAACATCAAAAAATAATTGTGAATATGCATTTTTGTCGCTATGATTGATATCAAGAGGCTTGAAATCTTGTTTGTTTGGATATTATTGTTTAACTTTGCGACATATAACAAGGTTAAGAATCATGAACCACTTGATCAACATGACCCAACTAATATAAATGACAGATATGAGAAAGCACATCATCACCCTTCTGCTCTTTTTCTGCTGCATCGCCGCATTTGGAGCACGTATTGAAAGGCCCAAACTGATTGTGGGCATAGTAGTAGATCAAATGCGCTGGGACTACCTTTATTATTATTATGAGGAATACGGTGAAGGTGGTCTGAAGCGACTTCTGAACAACGGCTTCAGTTGCGAGAACACGATGATTCCCTATGTCCCCACCGTGACCGCCATCGGCCACAGTTGTGTCTATACCGGTTCTGTTCCCGCCTTCACCGGTATTGCCGGAAACAGTTTCATGCTCAATGGCAGATCAGTGACCAGTGTGACCGACACTACTGTTTATGCTGTGGGCAGCGACGTCACCAACCCTGACGGGAAATGTTCCCCCCGCAACCTGCTTGCCAACACCATTGGTGACCAACTGAAGATAGCCACTGACTTCAAAGCCAAGGTTATCGGTGTGGCCCTCAAAGACCGCGCCTCCATTCTCCCCGCCGGCCACAGTGCCGACGCAGCCTACTGGTGGGATGGCAAAGCAGGGCATTTCATCACCAGCAGTTATTATATGGACAAACTTCCCAGATGGGTAGAGAATTTCAACAAATCGAATCATACCGAACCAAATTTCGACATCAAGACTTCTAACAAGGGTGTGACGATGACGTTCCGGATGGCAGAGGCAGCCCTGACCCACGAGAGACTTGGAAAGGATGAGATCACAGACCTTCTGGCAGTGAGTGTGTCATCAACCGATGCCATCGGCCATACTTTCAGTACCCGAGGCAAGGAGAACCACGATGTCTATATGCAACTTGACAAGGATCTGGCTCAGTTTTTCCGCGTCCTTGACCGTGAGGTAGGTCAAAGCAATTATTTGGTGTTTCTCACCGCAGACCATGGTGCCGTCCACAACGGCAACTTCATGAATGAGCACAAACTCCCTGGCGGCGGTTTTCCCTCCGCCCCCACCATCGAGCAGGTGAATCAGCATCTTGGCAAGAAATATGGTGCAGGAAAATATGTCAAGAAGATATCCGACTGCCGCATCTACCTCGACCATGACATCATCTCCAGCCGAGGACTCGACCTCCGCGAGATAAAGCGGGAGGCTGTCTCCGCATTGCGTCAGGATCCCCAGTTCGCCTATGTGGTGGACTACGAGGACGCCGCCAACTCCACAGTTCCGCAGTTCCTGCGCGAGCGTATCATCAACGGATACCACCGCCTGCGCAGCGGTGACCTGATGGTGGTGCTTCAAGGCAGCCACCAGCACGGCTCAGTAGGTCCTGACTACAAAGGAACATCACACGGCACCTGGAATCCCGATGACTCACACATCCCATTGTTGTTCATGGGATGGAAGGTGAACAAGGGAGCCACCAACACCCCTACATACATGACAGATATCGCTGCCACCGTATGTGCCATGCTTCACATACAGATGCCCGACTGCTGCATCGGCAACGCCATTCAAGAGGTGTGGAAATGAGGTAACAAGGAAAAAATGCGGTGTCGGCAGGCATAATACTGCCACAGCAATGAGAACGGCGCACGGTACTTCATCTGAGGTGGCGTGCGCATTTTTTGTATACGTAGCCGGTCTTCCCAGAAATCCTTTATCCATCTGCGGAACTCCCTTCTCGCCCTGAAAATGGCCTTGCAGTCAGCCCAGTTGCCATTGAGGACAAGAGTCTGGAAGGCCGCCAGATAATCCAGGAACCATCTGGCCACCATCACCCACCTCAGTTCATCCTCAGGCAGGTTTTTGTAGAGCATGGTCAGGTTGTTCCTGAAATTGAGGAAAGTCTTCCTTGCGTTCCCCTTAGGCAGTGTTCCTCCGCCAAGGTGATATACAATGCTTTGAGGCAAGCAATAGATATGCCTTCCCATGATGCGGAGTCTCCAGCAGAGGTCAATTTCCTCATTGTGGGCGAAAAAGCGTCCATCGAGTCCGCCGCTCTCCCGATAATCCGTGGCCCTGATCATCAGGCAAGCCCCCGTGGCCCAATGAATTTCCATCGGCGTGTCATACTGTCCGGCATCATCCTCCACAGTCTCAAAGAGTCTGCCTCGGCAAAAAGGATACCCATATCTGTCGATGAAGCCCCCTGCCGCCCCCGCGTATTCAAACGCCTGGCGCCGAACCACCGACAGCAGTTTGGGCTGGCATGCAGCCACCTCGGGGTGTTCATCCATGAATGAGAGGAGCGGAGTCAGCCAATGAGGGGTCACCTCGACATCAGAATTGAGCAGGACGAAGTATTCCGCCTGAATCTGCTCAAGCGCGCGGTTGTAGCCATCGGCGAATCCCCAGTTGCGGTCGAGCCTGATGAGGCGCACATCCGGGAAATGTGTCCTGACGTAGTCGAGTGAGTTATCGGTCGAGGCATTGTCTGCCACATAGACGACAGCATCCTTTGCAGAGCACTCCACCACCGATGCCAGATACTGTCTCAGCATCTTCTCTCCGTTCCAGTTGAGTATGACAATGGCCACTCTATCCATTTTTCACCTTATTTAATATGTGCCATGAGGGCTGTTGCATCATGATTGAAATTCCCCAGTTCGACAACAACAAGTTGGTTGTCGAGGGAAGGGAGCGCCTCGCTGGCAGGAAGTTCCACCCTCACATAGTTGCGTGTGAATCCATGCATGGCCCTTCCCCTTGTCGCCTTTTCCATCAACACCTCGGCCTCTCTGCCTATCCACTGCCGATAGAAAGCATCCGTCTTTTTGTCGGAGAGGGCCAGCAGTCGCGCCGACCTCGCCTTCTTCTCCTGATCAGTGACAACCAGAGGGATTCGGAGCGCCGCCGTACCAGGCCGTTCTGAGTAAGGGAACACATGAAGTTGTGAGATGTCGAGGCTGTCGAGGAATCTGTATGTCTGCTCAAAATGCTCCTCAGTTTCGCCGCGCATTCCCACGATGACATCCACCCCGATGAAAGCATCGGGAATCATCTGCTTGATGAGATGAATCTTATGGGCGAAAAGGGCAGTGTCGTAGCGCCGGTGCATGATGCGCAGCACCTCATCCGCCCCACTCTGCAAGGGGATGTGGAAATGCGGCATGAACGCCCTGCTCTCTGCACAATAAGCAATCAGTTCATCGGAAATCAGGTCGGGTTCAAGGCTGCTGATGCGGTAGCGTGAGATTCCCTCTACCTGATCAAGAGCACGCACGAGGTCGACGAACCGCTCTCCAGTGTTTTTTCCGAAATCTCCGATGTTGACCCCAGTGAGCACCACCTCACGCCCGCCTTCTACTGCTGCCTGACGCGCCTGTGCGACGAGATCTGCGATGGTAGCGCTGCGGCTGAATCCACGTGCATAGGGGATTGTACAATAAGTACAGAAATAGTCGCAACCATCCTGCACTTTGAGGAAGAAACGGGTGCGGTTGCCCCGAGAACAACTGGGAGCGAATGAACGGATATCCTTGGTCTTCACGGTATGATACTGATGCAAGGAATCGGTCTTCTCCTTTCCACCCCAAGCCTCAGACAAATACTGAATGAGTTGCGCCTTCTCGTTGGACCCCAAAACAAGGTCTACCCCATCCATCTCACTCACAGACTGCGGTGAGAGTTGGGCATAGCACCCAGTGACTACCACAAAAGCCTTCGGATGACGGCGCACCATCCTATGAATCGCCTGCCGGCACTTCTTATCAGCCACGTCGGTCACCGAACAGGTATTGATCAGGCAGATATCAGCCGACTCCCCCTCCTCTGCATTTACCACTCCCAGTTCCTGAAGCATCTTGCCAAAGGTAGA
Source organism: Prevotella sp. (assembly GCA_016281815.1). Taxonomy (GTDB): domain Bacteria; phylum Bacteroidota; class Bacteroidia; order Bacteroidales; family Bacteroidaceae; genus Prevotella. Next base: position 20,138 of record JAEEJK010000008.1, read on the forward strand.
TGTCTCAGAAAAATTGAGTTTGCAGCCCAATGTATAATAGGCCGCTTTCTTGCCTTGAAATGCAGAAGAATCTATCATATATAATAATGGTGAAACCGCTTGTGGTGACCAAATGCAAAAGTACGATTAAATATCGACAACGGCAATAAATTGGCAAAAAAAATAAGGAAACCCCAAAGGCTGTGTGGGTACACAATCAAATTAACTTTTATTATACTTTCGTAAATTATTAATTACCAACAACTTGCAAAAATGTTACAAATTTCTCAAAAAAAATATCCAAAAAACTTGTATGTTATTCAAAAAATATATTTACCTTTGCGCAGTTTTATTAAACAACTGATTGTTTTACACATTTAAAAAGCAAAGAAAATGAAGAAGATTGCATTTATGTTCGTTGCCGTTGCAGCTATGGCTTTCGCTGCTTGCACCGAGAACAAGCCCGCAGAGGCTGCTACTGACGCTGCTACTGAGGCAGTGGAGGAAGTTGTTGACAGCGCTGCTGCTGCTGTTGAGGAAGTTGCTGACAGCGCTGCTGCTGCTGTTGAGGAAGTTGCTGACAGCGCTGCTGCTGCTGTTGACGCTGCTACCGACGCTGCTGCTGAGGCCGCTCAGTAATATCCAGCACGGACAAATGACAGAACAACGCCGGGTCGCGAGACCTGGCGTTCTTTTTTTATACCTCTCCCCGGCCCTCCCCAAAGGGGAGGGGGATACCTCTCCCCGACCCTCCCCAAGGGGGAGGGGGATGCTTCTGGAGGGTTTTTTGTGAGGAGGGAAACGACAAAGGTATGACAAAGGTACGACACAGAAATAACAAAGGAGCGGACATGAGTCCGCTCCTTTGTCTATTTAAAATAAGGGAATTGCTTATTTCTTGTTCAAGGCGAGGTCGACAGCAACGGCGATGGCCACGGTAGCACCTACCATGGGGTTGTTGCCGATACCGAGGAATCCCATCATCTCAACGTGAGCAGGAACAGAAGAAGAACCTGCGAACTGAGCGTCGCTGTGCATACGTCCCATGGTGTCGGTCATGCCGTATGATGCAGGACCTGCAGCCATGTTGTCGGGGTGCAGTGTACGGCCCGTACCACCACCGCTGGCCACAGAGAAGTAAGGTTTGCCAGCCAGCACGCGCTCTTTCTTGTAGGTTCCGGCCACCGGGTGCTGGAAACGTGTAGGATTGGTAGAGTTACCCGTGATGCTGACGTCGACATTCTCGTGCCAGAGGATAGCGACACCCTCGCGTACATCATCAGCGCCATAGCAGTTCACCTTCAGGCGGCTGGGGTTATTTCCGTAAGGAACCGTCTTTACCACCTTCAGTTCTGAGGTATAGTAATCAAACTGAGTCTGCACATAGGTGAAGCCATTGATGCGGCTGATAATCTGTGCAGCGTCCTTGCCCAGACCGTTCAGGATGACACGGAGAGGTTTTTGGCGCACTTTGTTGGCCATCTCTGCGATTTTGATGGCACCCTCAGCGGCAGCGAATGACTCGTGGCCAGCCAGGAAAGCGAAGCACTCAGTCTCCTCACGCAACAGACGGGCAGCCAGGTTGCCATGACCAATACCCACCTTGCGGTCGTCAGCCACAGAACCAGGAATGCAGAATGACTGCAGTCCGATACCGATAGCCTCAGCGGCGTCAGCAGCGGTCTTCACACCCTTTTTGATGGCGATGGCAGCACCACAGACATAAGCCCACTTTGCATTCTCAAAGCAGATGCCCTGTGTTTCCTCACACATCTTATAGGGATCGACACCTGCCTTGTCGCAGATCTCGTTAGCCTCCTCGATACTGTTGATACCATTCTCTTTCAGTGCAGCAAGAACCTGATTGATACGGCGCTCCTGACTCTCAAACTGTACTTTTCTTATCATCGTCGTGTCCTCCTTATTCTTTACGTGGGTCAATAGCCTTTACCGCACCCTGCTCCTTAGTCGTACGACCATAGGAACCAGTGTTCTTCTTCAGGGCCTCATTAGCATCCATGCCATTTTTGATAGCCTCCATCATCTTGCCCAGATGTACATACTCGTAACCGCAAACCTCATCGTTCTCGTCGAGGAACTCCTTGGTGATGTACCCCTCAGTGAGTTCAAGGTAACGAGTGCCCTTAGCCTTTGTGCCATAGAGCGTACCCGTTTGTGAACGCAGACCCTTACCCAGGTCTTCCAGACCGGCACCGATAGCCAGACCACCCTCTGAGAAAGCGCTCTGTGTGCGTCCGTAGACGATCTGCAGGAACAGTTCCCTCATGGCGGTGTTGATAGCGTCACACACCAAATCGGTGTTCAGCGCCTCCAGCAGCGTCTTGCCCGGGAGAATTTCGCTTGCCATGGCAGCAGAGTGTGTCATACCTGTACAGCCGATGGTCTCAACGAGAGCCTCCTCGATGATGCCTTCCTTCACATTGAGGCTCAGTTTGCATGCACCCTGCTGAGGAGCGCACCAACCGATACCGTGTGTGTAACCCGAAATGTCCTTGATTTCCTTTGCCTGAATCCATTTTCCTTCTTCTGGAATGGGAGCAGGACCGTGGTAAGCGCCTTTGCAGACGCTACACATGTTTTTGACTTCTGTTGAATAAATCATATTTGAAAATAAACTAGGAATAAAAAAATCCATATCAAGTATTTGGCAAAGATACACATTTTTCTCCAATAAACTTGCTTATTTTCCAAAGATTTCTGGTTGTTTTTTTCGAATCTCTGATGATTATCGGGCATTTTAATCTTTTTTTGCTATATTTGCAAAATATATCTTGCAAATAAACCTATTCACAAGCATGTCATTGCAGCAAAGCATAGTCTTCCTCGCCGTGGCGCTGTCGGTCGCCTATCTGGCCTACCGTATATGGAAAGCCTTCCGCGACGCCTCCGACCCATGCCATGGCTGTCCTGGATGTGCCCTAAGAGACGAGTCTTTGGCACGCCAAAAGAGACTGGGAAAAAACATGAAGAATAGGATGAAACCACCCTACGAAGAAAAAAAGTAGTGGAAAAATTTGGCTGCACGGGAAAAAAGTTTTAATTTTGCATCCGCATTCAAATCATGGTGCGTTGGATGAGTGGCTTAGTCAACGGTCTGCAAAACCGTGTACGGCGGTTCGAATCCGCCACGCACCTCACAAAAAAGCCTGCAATTAGTTGCAGGCTTTTTTATATGAATGACAGAATAAAGAGAATGGTCATTCGCCCCATTCAAACAATCTGGATCACCATATCATATCACGGATGGAGAGCAGGGTGGCGGTCTGCTCCTCTGACAGCAAATTCTCCCTCATCCTTTTTTTCTGGTCGCTCAGCCAATCAGCCAACATGACCTCTGCTGTGAACAAGGCAAGAGGCTCACGAGCATTTTCCTCCACGAAAGAACGCACCTCAGCAGCCATGACAGCCCACTCATACGAAGAAGGAGAAGGAGCCGAAGAAGTCGGATGAACGGGATTATTCGGAAGGTCCTGAGAAGTTGGAATTTCCGGAGATACAGGAATATCCGGAGATTCTGGAATTTCTGGTGTCACTGGAATATCCGAAGGCTCCGGAATATCCTGAGAAATCGGAGATTCAAGGGAGACTGGAGAGTCTGCAGCGACCGGAGATTCAGGGGCATTCTCTACCTCATTCTTCATTTCCTCCAAGGGCAGCGGTTGCAGGGCAGCCACTGCAGCATTATATTTTTCCAGAAGGAGAGAGAAAACCTGTCTTTTGCTTTCACTCCAGTTGTTGTTTCCCTCCCATTCCTTCTTTTTCCTGACGAACCAGGTGTGCAGGCGCATCTCCTCCTCAGTACCCTTCATTAGCGGCACCCGATGATGCTTGTCGATGAATGCCGTCATGGCATCCACCTCCGCATTGAATGCCCTTTTTGCGGGTTGGATATCCTCCGAAGGATAATCCCTTCCCACCAGACCGTAATATCCCAGGCCGAGTTTTCTAAACAAGTTCTTTCCCAAGGAGATGACGGATGAAAGATCATTTTTGGAAAACTGGCTATTGTAACTGTATGCGGAAAGGATTTTTACAATTTCCTCGCTTCTCATGGGGCGGTTGGCCTCATCGAGCACTTTATAGACGATATCAGCATTGCTCCCGAAATAAGGCAGTTGCCAGACACTCAGGGCATAACACCCTTTTTTCCCACTCCCCTGAAACCTGTCATCCTTATTCAGAGCCAATGAAACCGATGCCCTGACATACCTTCTTCCATCTCCAGCATTGATTTGCTCAGTAAGGTCATCGAGCATCATCGGTTGTTTTCTCTCATTGAGAATAGCATACAACCGGTCAGCGAGAGGTTTGTCACGCTTGCGTGGTATGACGACAAGCCCCTCCTCATCCATCTCCAGGTCCAGTTCACCCACCACCATGACTTTCATTATAGCCACAATTTCCTCCATTCTTTCAGAGGCAGCGGGATATTCATTTGTGATGACAGAGGTCAGGTAATCCTTCATGTCTTCCCTGAAAGTCTCCGTGCTTACCCTGACGACACCGTCTCGGAACCTCCAAAGTTCTTTCTGGAAATCAAAAACATCAACCAACTCCTTGTCTACGACATATGCATGTTTCCACCGCTCATCCATCGCTATGCCGAAACTCCTCGGATACCCCCCGAAACCAGTCTGGGAATGGGCGAGCAGTCTGCCCAGCATCACCGTCACGCAAAGAGGCTGAAGCATCAGATGCTCATCCTGGATAATCTCTGCGACACAATCAGAATCCTCTGTCACCAAGTTGCCCCTTACTTTCTCCGAAAGATATGCGACATTGACATCATTTGAAATCAAATCGCAGACGAAGTTGCCCAACACCTCAGCAGAAGCACCCGGAGTGAACAGCGCGTCAAACACCATATTGGAATAGGTGGTGATAGTGAAGGCAGATTTATCAATCTTATTCTCATCAATCTCCACTTGTCCTCCAAACACATCATACCTTTGCAGGAACGCCTTGACGACCAGGCTGTCACGGTTGCCCAACAACGCCTTCTGCATGACATAGAGCACCGGCAGGTGTTGATGCTCAAGAAAATAAGACAACACAAACCCATCATCATCCAGCAGTCCTTCCGCCTGATAGGAAAGGATACGGAACGGCACAGGCACCTCCCCCTCTCTGATCAACTCCACCTCCTTATTGATGGCAGCCTTGATGGAAGCCACCTGGGGCATTGACGTCTCCCCCACCTCGTTGAGCATAAGGATACGCTCATCATCCTCCAGAAGGAAGTCACGTATGAAATTGCTCACCGGAACCAAACTGAGTGCATTGGCAATCTTTGTGGCCGTCCGCTCATGGCTCTGGTACAACTCAGAGATACCCTTTTTGTAGACGAAACCCAGCAAAGCCAAGTCCTCATCAGACAGTGAGGCCAGCAATTGCTCACCTTTTGACAACTCCAGTTCGGTCATGGCAAAGAGCATGGACGACATCTCCGGAATATTGTCAGCCGATGACAACTCGCTGAGCAGCGAGGTAATTTCACGCATACCACTTGTTCCTGCCCTGAAAAGCCGTGGAAGACCCGTCTCATATCTCTTCAGGTCAAACACATTGCGCATCCGCGCTCTCATCAAGGTGTTATATGTCTTTCTTGATATTTTTCCGCTTGAGAATAAGTCATCAACGGAGATGGATTTCATTTGTTGCTCAGTCATACCGCATGCTTTTCTGCAAAGATAACGACTTTTATACAAAAGCACAAGAAAAACACGGGGAATTTTTGCAAGAATCTCACTTTCTTACCTATCTGAAAAAACGAAACATCCGAAAGGACAAAAAAATAGCCGCCACTCATCATCATGGGCAGCGGCAATCAATTACCTGCATGAATCAACCATGCGGTATAAGAGTTTTGAGGTTACTCATACACATCCTCGATACCGAAATCGAACTGATCAGGTTTGTCATTGCAGGTATCAAAGTCTTTTGGCACATCAAACTTAGCGCTCTGCGAGTAGTCGAGACTGGCGTCAGAATAAACTTTCTTCATAAATTTTGCCCAGACAGGCAAAGCAGCGGCCGCTCCCTGTCCTAAGGCCATTGACGCAAAGTGGATGTCACGGTCCTCACCGCCCACCCAGCATCCGCTGACGAGTTGTGGTGTGACCCCCATGAACCATGCATCTGCATTGTCATTGGTTGTACCCGTTTTGCCACCAATCTCACCCGAGATGCCATTGCCCCTCACTCTGTGGGCTGTACCGCCATCGACCACGGCCCTGAGGAGTTCCAGCATCTTGTATGAACTGCTCTCGCTGATGACCTCATTGAATTGGGGAAGGAAGTTGGAGATGATGTTTCCCTCGCTATCCTCGATACGGGTCACCATGAAAGGAGCGCAGCGGATGCCCTTGTTGGCAAACGTGGTGTAAGCGCTCACCATCTCACCCACGGTCACCTCACACGGTCCAAGGCACAGCGCCATGGTCGCCTTGATATTGGGATTGTAGATGCCATATTTATTGAGCAAATCCTTCAGAGCCTGTGGAGTGAATTTATTAATAAGGTATGCCGATATCCAGTTGTTGGATTGCTGTAGTCCCCATTTGAGCGTCACCATGGCACCATATCTCGCCCTACTTCCGTTGCGTGGGGTCCATCTTCCACCGTTCTCATAATAGGTCTGTGCACGGTTGGGAGCCTGGTCGCAAGGGGTGAAGCCATTCTCCATCGCCAGAGAGTAGAGATATGGTTTGATGGTAGATCCCACCTGCCGACGCCCCACCATGGCCATGTCGTATTGGAAATACTCATAGTTGGGGCCACCGACATAAGCCTTGACCGCTCCATTGTGCGGATCCATGCTGACGAAACCAGCCCTGAGGAAAGTTTTGTAATATTTGATGGAATCAAGCGGCGACATCACCTTGGTCACCTCACCGTTGTAGGTGAACACTCTCATTTCGACAGGTTTGTCGAAGTTTTTCTTGATTTCCTCCTCAGAGGCGCCGGCCTCCTTGAGCGCAAGATATCGATGGCTCTGCTTGATGGCACGGTTCATCACCCTCTCATAGTCCTGTCTTGACATCTTGCTGGAGAACGGTCCGCGCGAACTGTTTCTTACCTGAGAGTTGAATGCAGGCTGCAAGGTCTGTGAAAGATGCTCCAAGACTGCCTCTTCTGCATATTTCTGCATACGGGTGTCTATAGTGGTATAGATGCGCAGTCCATCAGTATTGATATTGTATGGCTGTCCTCCACGTCTTGTGTTTTTGTTGCACCATCCATAGAGAGGGTCGTTCTCCCAATAGATGGAGTCGATATGATACTGAGCCTTCTTCCATGAAGGATAATCCTTCAGGTCAGGTTTTTTGGCCATCATGTATTGTTTGAGATACTCCCTGAAATAAGGAGCGATGCCCAATGTTGTCTCCCTGTCTCCTGAGCGCTGGAAGTCGAGTTTCAATGGCTCCACCATGTTTTTCCTGCACTCATCTTCACTGATATAGCCGCTTTTGTACATCTGTGAGAGGACGATGTTGCGTCGTTCCAGGCATCTGCTCGGATATCTCACTGGGTTATAGAAAGAAGGATTCTTGCAAAGTCCGACCAAAGTTGCCGATTCCACGACAGACAGTTCCTTTGGATCCTTGTTGAAATATGTCTTTGCCGCGCTTTTCACACCAATAGCATTGTAGAGGAAGTCGAAGTAGTTGAGATACATCGTGATGATTTCCTCCTTGGTGAATGTCCGCTCCAATTTGACGGCGATGACCCATTCTATAGGTTTTTGGAAAAGTCGCTCAAGTTTGCTGTGTGCCACCTCAGAATACAGTTGCTTAGCGAGTTGCTGTGTGATGGTCGATCCACCTCCTGCACTTTCCTTGCGCATGATTCCTGTTTTCACGATGGCTCTCCCAAGGGCTGTGAAGTCGATTCCGGAATGATCGTAGAATCGGGAGTCCTCCGTGGAGATAAGCGCATGAACCATGTTGGGTGAAATGTTGTTGTATGGTGTGGAGATGCGGTTTTCCCTGCTCGACGCATAGGTACCCATGAGTTTACCGTCAGATGAGTACACCTGTGAAGAAAACTTACTGATAGGATTCTGCAATTCTGCCATATCTGGCATGTATCCTATCCATCCATTCCAAATGGCTACGGCGCCTACGGCTGCTATAATAACCAGTCCGAGGAGGATTCCCCAGAACACGTTGACTATTTTTTTCCTCATAATGTAGAATTGAAGGGGACAAACATCCCACGAAAAAGAAGTTGGGCTTCTGAGAGCCCATAAAACCTTGATACGGTCATAATGCGGTGCAAATTTACAATTTTCTTTTTAATTATGGCAAATAAATTAAAAATATTGCGTAACTTCGCGGTCGAAATCAAACATACACATCCACATGGATAAGCGCAACTTTGTGACGATAGCCGATTTGTCGCGTGAGAAGATTCTCTACATGATAGAATTGGCTCAAGAGTTTGAGAAACATCCCAACCGTGAGATCCTCAAGGGCAAGGTCGTTGCCACCCTTTTCTATGAACCCTCCACCCGAACCCGTCTGAGTTTTGAGACAGCCGCCAACCGTCTTGGTGCTCGAGTGATAGGTTTTTCCGATGCCAAGGCCTCAAGCGTTTCGAAGGGAGAGACATTGAAGGACACCATTCTGATGGTCAGCAACTATGCCGATGTCATAGCCATACGCCATTACATCGAGGGAGCCGCCCAATATGCGAGCGAGATATCCCCCGTGCCCATCATCAATGCCGGTGACGGTGCTCACCAGCATCCCTCACAATGCATGCTCGACCTCTACACCATCTACCAGACCCAGGGCAGTCTGGAGAATCTGACCATCTGCCTTGTGGGAGACCTGAAATATGGCAGGACGGTTCACTCCCTTCTGATGGCCATGCGCCATTTCAACCCCACCTTCCACTTCATTGCCCCAGAGGAACTTTCGATGCCCAACGAGTACAAACTTTACTGCAAGGAGAAAGGCATCCGCTTTGAGGAGCACACCCAACTGACAGAGGATATCATCGCCCATGCAGACATTGTCTACATGACCCGTGTTCAGAAAGAACGTTTCTCCGACCTTATGGAGTATGAGCAAGTCAAGAACAGTTGCATTCTGAGGGCAGACATGCTCAGCAAAGCCAAGGAGACGATGAAGGTCCTTCATCCCCTACCCCGTGTCAATGAAATAGCCTACGATGTGGACTCCACCCCTCAGGCTTATTACATCCAGCAGGCACAGAACGGGTTATATGCCCGTGAGGCCATCATCTGCGATGTGCTTGGCATCACCCTCGACGATGTGAGAAACGACACTACCATCATCCATTCCCCCTACCCTGCCCGATAAATCCATGAACAAGAAAGAGAGACTTGTAGCCGCCATTGAGAACGGCACCGTGATAGATCACATTCCTTCCGACAAGACCTTCCAAGTGGTCAATCTTCTAGGACTGACCCAGTTGACAGCCCCTGTAACCATCGGTTTCAACTATCCCTCCAACAAAGTGGGACAGAAAGGCATCATCAAAGTGAGCGACCGCTATTTTACAGACGATGAGATCTCACGTCTGTCGGTTGTGGCGCCCAATGTGGTGCTGAGCATCATCCATGATTACGAGGTTGTGGAAAAGAAAACCGTCGTCACTCCTGACGAATTGCACGGCATTGTGAAGTGCAACAATCCCAAGTGCATCACCAACAATGAACCTATGTTGACGGTGTTCAACGTAGTGGATAAGGCACGCGGTGTGCTGCGCTGCCATTACTGCGACAAGGAGCAGGACATCAACCATGTGGAGATAGTATCTTGAGAGGTGAGAGGTGGGAGGTGGGAAGTGAGAGGTGAGAAGTGAGAGATATCATAAAGAAATACAGAAACAAATAACATATTTTATAATAATAGAACAACAATGAAAAAAGACCAAGAGATTTTTGACCTCATTGAGAGAGAACACCAACGTCAGTTGAAAGGCATGGAACTGATTGCCTCAGAGAACTTCGTCAGTGACGAGGTGATGCAAGCGATGGGCAGTTGCCTCACCAACAAATATGCAGAAGGACTCCCCGGAAAGCGCTATTATGGCGGCTGCCAGGTGGTGGACGAAGTAGAGAATCTTGCCCGTGAGCGCGTGAAGAAACTTTTCGATGCCGAGTGGGCCAATGTGCAGCCCCACTCAGGAGCACAGGCCAATGCCGCCGTACTTCTGACAGTTCTCAATCCCGGCGATACCTTCATGGGTCTCAACCTTGCCCACGGCGGTCACCTCTCGCATGGTTCATTTGTCAACACGAGCGGTATTTTGTACAAGCCTGTGGGATACAACCTCAACAAGGAGACGGGCCGTGTGGACTATGACGAGATGGAAGCCCTTGCCCGTGAGCACAAGCCCAAACTCATCATTGGCGGAGGTTCTGCCTACAGCCGTGAGTGGGACTACAAGCGGATGCGCGCCATCGCCGACGAGGTGGGTGCCCTGCTGATGATCGACATGGCACATCCTGCCGGTCTCATCGCCGCTGGTCTGCTTGACAATCCTGTAAAATATGCCCATATCGTCACTTCCACCACTCATAAGACCCTCCGCGGTCCGCGTGGCGGTATCATCCTGATGGGCAAAGACTCTGAGAATCCCTGGGGCAAGAAGACCCCGAAGGGAGTGGTGAAGATGATGAGCCAGTTGCTCGATAGCGCTGTGTTCCCCGGTATTCAGGGTGGACCGCTCGAGCACGTCATCGCCGCCAAGGCAGTAGCATTTGGAGAAGCCCTTCAGCCAGAGTTTAAGGAGTGGGCCAAGCAGGTTCAGACCAATGCCCGTGTACTGGCCGAGGAACTGGTGAAGCGTGGGTTTGGCATTGTCAGTGGCGGCACAGACAATCATTCGATGCTTGTAGACCTTCGCACGAAATATCCCGACCTGACCGGCAAGGTGGCAGAAAATGCCCTGGTGGCAGCCGACATCACCGTGAACAAGAACATGGTTCCGTTTGACAGCCGTAGTGCCTTTCAGACTTCCGGCATCCGCCTCGGCACACCCGCCATCACGACCCGTGGCGCTAAGGAAGACATGATGGTTCTCATCGCTGACCTAATTGAGGAAGTGCTCAATGATCCAGAAAACGAGCAGGTGATTGCCCGTGTCCGTGCCAAGGTCAATGATACGATGAAGGACTACCCGCTTTTCGCATATTGATTGGATGAGGAGAAAACGCCATCACCAACCCGACCCCAACCAACTCATGCTGTTCACTGAAGACGAGATGTCAGGATCAGCATGTCAGGAAAGTCCTATGGAAGAGTCACAGGAGGCAGTGGTACAGCCACTGCCTCCTCCACTCCATGTAATGGAATCATCCGATTCTGTGGTCAGTCTGTTGAAAGAAGTGATGGGGATTCTCGACCGATTTGACGACAATCAGATCCGTCTGATAGCGATGCAGACCGCTGCTTTGGTTCAGGGAGGCATCGACTTTTCCCAGACCTACCGCATCCCCGCTATTGCCGACTATGAGTTCCGGGGCAATGTACTTGCCGGCCTTGCCTATGTGAGCATTGCCCGATCGTTTCCCAACATGACGGAGAGTATCGGCCTTCACTGGTCAGAAGAATACCGTGAGGCGGAAACGTCTTATCTCAACTCATAGAATCCTGTCGGACTTTTTCTTTTCAGGATTTCCAATTTGAAATCCTTTCCCGGTATGATGCCATGCTGCCGGAGCACTTGCTCCACAGTGATCCTTGCCAGTTCGGGGTGATTGTTTTCCTCGCTCAGGTGGCAAAGCCATACGTGGCGCAGTTGCGGTGTTGCGTTCTCCGCCAGTGCCAATCCACAGTCACGGTTGCTCAGATGTCCGTTCTCACTGCTGATTCTCACCTTCAGATGGTGCGGATAAGTACCCCCCTGCAGCATTTCCTCATCATAATTGGCCTCAATCACCAAGTAGTTGGCCTTTTGTATAAACGATTTGATTTCATTTGTGATCATACCGACATCGGTGATCAAACAGAAGTTAACACCTTCGTGAGTCACCATAAATCCTACATTGTCGGAACTGTCATGAGGAACATGGAATGGGGTCACCTCAAAATCGCCAATCACAATGGTTCTGTTTTTCTCGATATACCTGACATGCGACATTTCCACCTTGTGGCGCACGCAATAATTGTCGCGCACCCCTTGATGCACTTTCTTAGTGGAATAGACAGGCAGGCCAAGTTCATAACTCAGGCTTCCCACTGATTTCACATGGTCAGCATGGTCGTGTGTAAGCAAGATAGATTTGATGCTGTCGTTTGAAATCCCATATTCGTTGAAAAATTTCTTCAACAAACGAGTCCCTATTCCGGCATCAATCATCAGTCCATCGTTTTCGGTGAAAAGACAATAGCAATTCCCACTGCTCCCACTTCCGAGAGAAATAAACCTCATCATAGGGTGCAAAAGTATTAAAAAAAGATGTGTGCGACAAATTTTTATTGGAAATTAACTCATCTCGCTCCACATTCACCAATATTCAAATACCTAACACACCTTATTATTATGATCAAAGAAATTGGAGTTTAGAAGGGAAGTCCCACAGCGAAATGGAAGGCGAAGTCGCGGCTTAAATCTGGATGGGCAATGGGATAATGCTCCTTACCATCCGGATAGGCGGGATCGACGGCTTTCATTCCCATATCAAAGCGCAGGACAAAATAGTCGAAGTTGAGTCTGAGACCCAGTCCATAGGCCACTGCGAGTTCCTTGTAGAACCGGCGGAAACTGAACTGTCCTCCCGGCTGGTCTTTGTAATCGCGGAGAGTCCATATATTGCCTCCGTCCAAGAACAAAGCTCCATATAATTTCCAGAACAAGCGTGAACGGTACTCCAGATTAAGGTCAATCTTCATGTCTCCCGTCTGATTGATGAAGTCGATGGCACCATTATGTCCTCTGAAAGATCCCGGTCCCAGTCCTCTGACCCTCCATCCTCTCACCGAGTTGGCCCCACCAGAGAAATATCGCTTTTCGAAAGGCAGCATTATGCTGTTGCCATAGGGATATGCGACACCCAAGCCAGCATGCATCACCAATGCGTTGTTCTGATCGAAGTTAAACACCCTTGTGTAGTCGAAGTCACACTTGACGTATTGTGCGAAAGCGACATTGAAAAGTGTATACTGTCCGTTCTCATTCTGCTTGAAATTGAGTGCAGAAGCCACAGTCCTGAGCAGGTTTCCGCCCAACTCCACATTGGCTTTCACTGCATCGATGCGGTTGTTGTAGGTAATGCCGAATCCTGTTCGCAGTATGAATAGGTTCTCATAGTTGTATTTGAGGATGGCATTTCGGTTGTCTACGCTGTCGAGGTATTCGCTTTTGAATGTTGATGAGATCCACGGCATTCGTATATAGTTGAGGTCAAAGGCATCAAAGCGATAAGTCCACCTGTCACCCGGTTTTCCCCATCTGTATTTCCATCCCGCCGACACCACACGACGGTGGAACTCCGGTCTGTTCTGCAGGTTATAACTCAGCGACACCTCAGAGGTAGCCCTGAAGTTACGTTTGAAATCTGTAGAAAGGAAGGGGGCGACGAATCTCGGGAAAGTGATTTTCGACTCCACGCCATACTCCACGTAGTTCTGGCTCTGATAACCCTCCAGTTTGGTAATAGCCTCAAATGCCCCACGCAACTGGACGGAGAGTTGTTCTGAACCGTGAAAGAGGTTTCTGTTCTGATAAGTCACCGATGCTGCTGCTCCCAAATCTCCCGCCGTGTTGGTTCCCTCCGGCTGGAAAAGGATGGTGCTGGGTTTGTTGACACCATACTGAATGTTGCAGTCGAGCAAATTTGAGTCTGGCACCTCGGTGAAGCGAAGGTTGGCATATTTCACGGCTTGCAGTCGACTGAAATTGTTGTAGGTTTCCTGAACAGCCGAAGCGTTGTAGGGATATCCTTCCTCTACCAATGAATTATTCTCCAACACACTCCGTCTGATATGCGAGCCTGTGGTATCGGCAGCGACGAAGTTGACGTTTCTTATCCGATATCTGGGGTGCTGCGTCTCTGGAGCATCGTTATTGGCTCGGAATCTGCGCAGATGCATGGTGACATCGACCAAGCGGCTGCCCCTCATGGTGTCAGCCTCAAACCTGATGAACTCCTTATGAAATTTCCAGTACCCCCTGTCCATGAGGAGCGACGTGATGCGCGAGCGCTCCCCATCGAGTTCGTTGATGGTGAAGGGCGAGCCATCATGCAGCCTCAGCAAGACGGAGTCATTGGAAGTAAGGATGCTGTTGATCGTATCGTCCTGAATGTCATAACGCATGTGCCTGATCAGGAAAGGTTTTCCCGGATGCAGTGTGTAAATGGCTTTCAGTTTCTTGTCTTTTGTCTTTGTCTTATGTTCCACGCGAGCATCCATATACCCCATGTTCTGCATGGCGGTAACCAGGTCAGTAGTTGTGAGCCTTGCCTGAGCAGAGTCATAGAGCACCGGTTTCTCACCGATACGATGAAGTGTGCGGTTGATCCATTTCGTAGTGTCCCTTCCACCCAAAGCATATACCCCGAGAGGAATTTTAAAGAGAGAGAACCATTTGGAGTTTCCTTTTTGGCGGATATACTGCTGGAGAGGTCCCGTTTCGAAGTCATCGTCGTCACTTTCCATCTCCACTCCCTGCAAGAGGTATTGTCCGTCGGGAACATATCTGGAAGAAGAGCACGCCACCATCCACATGGCAGCGGCAACCACCATGATAACGACAAAAATATTGCCTGCGAAAACTGCAAATCCCCTTTTTCCCATTGCGAGTGCAAATTTAATTAATTTTCTGAATTTACACACCAGTCATGATGAAGAATTGCATTTTCGTTATACACCTATTTATGATGAAGAGTTGAAAAATATGGGCATTTGGCATCATCATTTCAAGGTATTTTGCAACAAAGGGAGTTGCGAGTCAATGGTTTAATGCTTTTTTTATGTACTTTTGCAATGCAGAACCAACTGACTGACGATATCAGAACCAACAAAAACATGAGACTATCTGAACTACAAATAGGCGAGAAGGCCGTTATTGTGAAAGTTTTGGGTCACGGCAGTTTCCGCAAGCGCATTGTGGAGATGGGATTCATCCGCGGCACGGTGGCAGAGGCATTGCTGAACGCCCCCCTGCAAGATCCGGTGAAGTACAAGGTAATGGGCTACGAAGTATCACTTCGCCGAGATGAGGCTTCCATGGTAGAGGTCATCACCGAACAAGAAGCCCGTGCCCAGGCCAATCTTCAGCATGCCTCCGACCAACCAGGAATGATGGTGGAGGAAGACGAGGCCCCCCTCACCGACCGCCAGTTGCACGATGCCGCCATGAAGCGGCGCCGCCATATCAACGTTGCTCTCGTCGGCAACCCCAACTGTGGCAAGACGTCTCTGTTCAACTTTGCCTCGGGCGCCCATGAGCGTGTGGGCAACTACTCCGGTGTGACCGTGGATGCCAAGGAAGGTCGCGCAGAGTTTGAGGGGTATGAATTCTCCATCGTCGACCTACCCGGCACCTACTCCCTTTCCGCCTACAGTCCAGAGGAACTGTATGTGCGCAAGCAGATAGTGGACAAGACGCCCGATGTGGTGATCAACGTTATTGACGCGAGCAATCTGGAGCGCAACCTCTATCTGACGACCCAATTGGTGGACATGAACCTCCGTATGGTATGTGCGCTCAACATGTTTGACGAGACGGAGCGGCGCGGTGACCTCATTGATTATCAAAAACTGGGTCAGTTATTCGGTGTGCCGATGATTCCCACCGTCTTCAAGACAGGCCGAGGTGTAGACCTTCTCTTCCACATCATCATCAACATCTATGAAGGCCATGATTTTCTCGACCGCGACGGCAACATCAATCCCACCGTCGCAGCAGAGATAGCCGAGTGGCACAAAGCATACGAAAACCACCACGGCGGTGACCACAGCGACGACTATGCCCATGGTCTCCGTCCCAACAAGGCCGTCTTCCGCCACATCCACATCAATCACGGTCAGTATGTGGAGACAGGCATCAATACCATCCAGAAAGCAGTGAAGAAGGAAGAGAAGGCCCGCATGCGCTACTCCACGCGTTACCTTTCCATCAAGTTGCTTGAGCGAGACAGGGATGCCGAGCGCTTTGTCCAGAGTTTACCCTCCGGCAATCGCATCCTCTCCATCCGTGACAAGGCAGCCAAGCAACTCAAGGACGACACCCAGGAAGACAGTGAGACTGCAGTCATGGATGCCAAATACGGATTTATCCGGGGAGCACTGAGGGAAGCAGGGTATCTGGAGGGCGACAACTCCGAAGCCTACCGAGTGACGCATTTCCTCGACAAGGTCATCACCAACCGTTGGTTGGGCATACCCCTATTCATCATTATGCTCTTCGTGATGTTCCAAGTCACCTTCTCCCTCGGACAATACCCGATGGACTGGATAGATGCCGGTTTCGGGTGGTTGGGTGACTGGCTGAGCGCCACCCTTCCCGACGGTCCAGTGAAGGACATGCTCGTCGATGGTGTTGTAGGTGGTGTGGGATCTGTCATCGTTTTCCTTCCTCAGATTCTCATTCTCTATGCCTTCATCTCTTTTATGGAAGACTCAGGCTATATGGCCCGTGCCGCTTTCATCATGGACAAGTTGATGCATAAGATGGGACTTCACGGCAAGTCGTTCATACCCCTTATTATGGGATTTGGCTGCAACGTCCCAGCGGTGATGGCAACGCGCACCATTGAGAGCCGCAAGTCTCGTCTGCTCACCATGCTCATCCTGCCATTCATGAGTTGCTCGGCCCGTCTTCCCATCTACATCATGGTCATCGGCACCTTTTTTGCCGTACGCTATCAGTCGCTCATTATGATCTCCCTCTATGTGGTAGGAATAGCCATGTCGGTTCTCATCTGCCGTTTGTTCAGCCGTTTTGTAGTAAAAGGCGACGACACACCATTTGTGATGGAACTGCCCCCTTACCGGATTCCCACTGGCAAGGCCATGCTTCGCCACACTTGGGAGAAAGGCAAGCAATATCTCAAGAAAATGGGCGGCATCATCCTTGTGGCCAGTATCATCGTATGGGCATTGGGATATTTCCCGCACCATGAAGGTCTCACCAAGCAGCAGCAACAGGAGCAGAGTTATATCGGTCACGTGGGAAAGGCCATCGAACCCCTTTTCAGTCCTCAGGGCTTCACATGGAAACTTGACGTGGGTCTCATAGCCGGTGTCGGAGCCAAGGAAATCGTCGCCTCCACCCTTGGAGTTCTCTATACTGGCGAAGAAGAATTGGCCGATGACAGTTCATCAGAAAGCGATGAGCGCTACCCAGTTCTGCGGAAGCAGATGACATCAGAAGGCATCACCCCCCTTACGGCATATTGTTTTCTGCTGTTTGTGCTGCTTTATTTCCCCTGCATTGCCACGATAGCCGCCATCAAGAATGAGACAGGCAGTTGGCGCTGGGCCATCTTCACTGCGGTCTACACGACTGCTGTTGCGTGGGTGGTCTCCGCCTTGGTCTATCAGATTGGAAACCTTACATAAGAACCTCCCCTAACCCCTCCAGAGGAGGGGAATGAAGATACAAAAAGCCCCTACATGCATGCCATTGCCATCCTGCTGCAGACACATGTAGAGGCTTTTCTATTTACTTGAATCATCAGTTGCCATCCACCTCCATCCCCTGTGGGAAGAGTTGGAGACAGATTTCTATTTCACCGTATATTTCTTACCATTGCGGATATAGATGCCATGATGCGGAGAGGTGACGCGCTGTCCCTGCAGATTGTACCACTCACCATCAGAGGCAGAGCCATCAATGGCGAGGCCATCGATGCCTGTGGCGATGCCCTGAACGCCCTCTATGGCAATGGTTTCCAGATCAGCAGAAGTCATGAGGATATCGCTTACCCTCACGCCATTACCATAGTTGCTATCCAAACTGAGATGGATGAGGGCTGTACCGCCATTGCCGAACGATTTTCCGTTGCTGCCCATCACCACGAGGCGATAGACCCCATTTCCCAGATCATTGACCAGCAACTCGTGGCCTTCGCTGCGTGCGGGATTCAACACCGCCTCATGCAATGAGCATCCCTCTGGCAACACGAGAGTCATCTCCGCTCCCCTAAATGTGCCTGTACCCTTTAGATGAAGGTCCAATTCGCTTCCTTGTCCGGAGAGGAACATGACATTCTGTTTGGAGAACTGGGGCTTGGCTGGAGCATAGGCTCTTCCAAGAATGATATCCACAATCCTCAATGCGTCAACGAGTCCTATTTGATTGTCCTTATTCATATCAGCATTGGTGAAAGAGAATTTGAGTATAGGTCTGTCAAGCACATAGTCCACAATCGTCACAACATCAGTGATATTCACCTCACCGTCGGCATTGGCATCACCCAGGTGTGAGGCAGGCTTGCCATCCTTGAAGTAACCGTATTTCCACATATACCATCCTGATCCTGTCGCCATTTTTTCAGGAGTGAAACTTGATGGGAAGACCAGCGAGCAGGGAGCCGCTGCCGATCCTACGTTGGCGCAGGCTGTCTGATCAAGTACACTGGCTGTTGCGGGGATGGTCAGCGTCTTCAGACCAGATTTTGCCATCATGTACTGGGTATTCTGCGATGATGTCAGCGTGAAGTTCGAAATATCAAGGCTGGTAAGTGCAGAACAAGTATAGAACATGTGGCCTATATCTGTCGCCTTTGACGTGTTGATGTTGCTCACGTTGAGTGAAGTCAGACTCGTACATTCATAAAACATCGAATTCATACTGGTAGTCGACGACGTGTTGAGGTTGGCCATGCCCGTGATGGATGTCAGATTGGTCAGTTTATAGAACCAGTAGTTGCATGTTGTCGGACGGGCATTCTTGAACGAACTGTCGAACACAACGGTCTTGATGTTCGTGTTACTTGCCCAGTTAGGAGCAAATCCCGCCGTGTTCATTGCGTACTTCGTGCCCGTGCGCGACGATTTGTTGTAGTCGTAGTAGAAGGTCAGCGTACTGCCGTTGAGCACTGCGTACATCTCTCCTGTTGTGGGTGTCGGTGTTGTGGAGTCCTTGAAATAACCGCCTTTCCACACCATATATCCATTGCCTGTGGAGGTCGGCTGAGGCGTGAAGCCAGAGTAGTTGAGGGTGATGGGAGCGGAAGCAGTACCAACACCCTTGCAAGCATCAGCAGCAAGATTAGCAGCAGAAGCCGAAACTGTCAGCGTCTTCAGGCCTGAGCATCCATTGAGCATCAGTTTGCTGTTGGTGGATGAAGTGATTGTGAACTTCGAAATGTCCATAGAGGTCAACTTCTTACATCCCGAGAACATCGAGGCATAGTTGGTGACATATTCCGTATTGAGGTTGTCCAATCCTTCGATGGCAGTCAGATTGGTCATGTTGTAGAACCACTGGTAGCAGGATGTCGGTCTTGCATCCTTGAAGCCTTCGTCAATCACCACCTTTTTCACCTTTGAGGCGAACTCGGATACCCACTCAGGTTGCGCAGAACCTTCATTGAGGGAATAGTCATGCATTTCAGGCATGAATGAACCCATAAATCTGGAATAGCAGAATGTAAGAGTACCTGTATCCTCCATAAACACCACATAAGTTTTGCGATAGTCCTTGAAATACCCGGCCTTCCATACGAAATAGGTAGGTGTGCGGCTCGTCTCTCCCGAAATCGTGGCCTCATCGAACTCCAACACGCAAGGTTTGCTGGTGGTACCCACACCGGAGAATGCAGAAGCATTGACACCAGTCCAGTTGCCTTGAATATGCAATGATTCCAAACCAGAGCAGCCCTTGAACATATCGGTTGAGGTCTTCGAGGTTGTGATTACAAAGTCTGGCAGTTCCAGATTCTTGAGGCCTGTACAGCCAGAGAACATGTTGCGCAGGTTGGTCGTAGCCGTTGTGACGAAGTCAGAGTAATAGGTGGTTATAGCCCATGGAGAAGTTGACGATTCGTTATAAAGAACCAAGTCGGACAGTTTGGTGCAACCGTTGAACATATAGGACATGTCGGTCACTTTTGCCGTATTAAAGTCTTTGAGATCGAGACTGGTAAGCAGCGAGCAACCGCTGAACATATACGACATATTGGTCACTTTCCCTGTATTCAGATAATTCAGCCCTGTGATGGTAGTCAACTTGCTCATGTTGTAGAACCACCTATAGCATGAAGTAGGAGAGGCACTGGCAAAAGTGCTGTTGAACACCACCTTGGTGACACTTGTCGCACTGCTGTTCCAACCTGGCGCATTGGAACCAGTGTTCAGGCTGTACTTCGTGCCTGAGCGTGATGACTTATTCTTATCATAGTAGAATGTCAGCGTGGAACTGCTGAGCACAGCGTAGGCCTCAGTAGTGGCCGGAGCCGTGGAGTCCTTGAAGTAGCCGCCCTTCCACTGA
>JAEEJK010000088.1 GCA_016281815.1 Prevotella sp.
ATGCCCGTGTCTGAAGGTGGGTACCACC
Source organism: Prevotella sp. (assembly GCA_016281815.1). Lineage (GTDB taxonomy): Bacteria > Bacteroidota > Bacteroidia > Bacteroidales > Bacteroidaceae > Prevotella. Next base: position 29 of record JAEEJK010000088.1, read on the forward strand.
AACAGAGGACGATGCTCACCACCAAAGGCTTGAAGAGCTTCATCACATCCAACGGCTCGTGCCTGACCATCATCTTGTATGCCATGTGCGCACAGACGATGATGGCGAAGAGTCCGGCCAAGGCCATCGACATCTGGAGAATCCACCAGAACGGCCCCTGACCGCCAGTGAACGTGGCATCGGTCAGGAACTCATTCGTTCTGAATATCACATCATCAATCTCCTCTTCAAGGAGGTTGATACCGAAATCTACTGCTGTGCTGTCGTTGTCCATCTGACTTTCTTTTTAATGATTGGGGTTTGATACGTGCCGTCCGCTGCCCTCATTGGCGGCATCACGCCAACGGTTGTAGCCAGCTGTGGCATTCTCGCCGACACGGTGCTGAAAGCGCGACATGGCTTGCACGAGGTGGTCGGCCTGGTTCTTGGTGGTCAGGAAGCGCACCCTCAGCAGGAGGTTGTCGTTGCTCTTGACAATCTCCTCATAGATGGCGAGGTACTGCTTCTGACGCTCGCTGTTGGGCATATAAGCCTGGTGTATGGTCTTGATGGCAAAGTCGAACATCTGGCCCAACTCCGTCCATCCCGTTATCTCGTCATTCTTTGCCTTTCCTTGGAGGGCATTGATGTTGTTCTTGAAGGCAAGAAGCTTGCCCTCAATCTTGCTGCCCTCCGTGACCCATGCCAGGTCCACCTGACGGTCGGCCATGTTGGCTGCCTCGACCTTGGCACGGCTCTCCAAGTCGGCCTGTATGCTGTCGGCATACTCCACCTGCGGAATGGAAGAGGTATTGGCTGCGATGCGCAAAGTGTTCTTGACGGAGGTTGCTGCCTTTGCCCCGTCTTTGTACTTGCTGTGGGTGACAGAATAATACACCTCGGGAGTCAAAGCGCCGGCACCCAGTTCCATGACCTGTATCTGACCCTGCTTGGATTCGTCATGATTGAAGGTCATGGACTGGGCTTCAGACTGAACGACAAAAGCAAATCCCAATATGAACACACATAAAAAGTATCTCATTTTCATTGATCCTTATTCGTTAATAATCCAGTATGTTTCCGGCCCTCATCCATCGGTCAAGGGCCTCAGTGGCCATCTGCCTGACTGTCTTGGAGCGATAGACCTCGGACTTCCAGTAGCTCGTCCGTGCCTTGATGAATTTCCAGGTCTGGTAATAGGCACTGTTCACGATGTCCTTGATGCGGTCAAGCGACTTGTTGATGTTGTCAATCATCAGCATCAGGGACGCCGTGATGCAGCAGACCTTTCCGCTGGCGTAGGCGGCGAGGACACAGACGGCAGAATAGAGGTTCTGGCACTCCCCGGCCAGGTTGACGATGGCTCTCCTGTTGACGGCAAGAAGCAGGGTGTCGGCACTCTCGATGCGTCCGCGAAGCAGAATCTTGTCGTTGTACTCTTCGAGCATCCCCCTGTACTTGCCGATTTTCTCCGACACATTGTCGTAGGTGCGATAGACATTGAAGCCGGTGCTGACCGTGCTGTACACCAAGTCGATGATGTCAAAGGCACGGGTGTACTTGTCCAGCTCGATGTTGATGTCCCGGTACTCACGGTTCGTGACCTTGCTGGCCTTGTGGAGGAGGGCGTTGCTCTCCTCCAACGTGGCACGGGCAAGGAGGATGCTGCGCTGCGTCTTATGGTCATTGATGTATGCCTCTATGGTGGGGATGTCTCTCGGGACAATCTGCGCCTCGGCCTGTCCTGTGAAGGACACAAACAGACACAGCAACAGCAAGGACCGAATCATCATCCAGCCAACAGTCGTATTTCTTGTATTATCCGTATTACTCATATTATTGGTATTTCTATCAGGGTTGTTCGTCGTCCTCGTCAGCATAATAGCTGCTGCCTCCGTTGTGCATCCAACGTCGGCGGCTTTGCTCGGCGATGTTCATCTTGCGGTCTTTGTCGGCATTGAGCTTAGGGATGAGGTCGTGAATCCAGTCCCTGACGGTATGCTTGTAATGGAGGAACTTCTCAATCATGACAAGGTCGGTGTAGATTCTCGCCAGACGTGCCTCGATGCCACGGGCTATCTCCAAACGGTCGCTTGCCAAAAGAAGATGCCGGACACCCTCGGTGTCCTCGGTATCGATGCCGGGCTGCTTGGCGTATTCCACGGTGACAGTGCAGGAAGGATGTTCCTGTGCCAACTCACTCAACCTCCTGTTGACGATGGCTGCGTTCTCCTCGTCGCTCTTCGACGGGTCGAGTTCCATAACCTCGGCAACAGAAGAATCGCTCCAAGTGCTGACAAGTTCCCAGTCAATCTGGACTATGGCACGGTGTATCTTGATTCCCAGAAAATACTTCGGCTTTCGGGCAATGGAGACAGTGGCCTTGAAAGTGACCGTTCCCTTGACGCTGCCGACAGTGCCGTTGCGGATGAAGGTGTAACCCGTCCATGAGCCGTTGTCCGTCCAATTGATGCCGTAGGCATCCTCCATCGTCTTCATCAGCTGAGGGATTCGATTGTAGTCATCGGTCTCCGCGCTCTCTCCTTCCTCTGACTCGGCGATGGCGTTGCTCATCTCGGTGATTTTTTGGTTCACAGCATCCAACTGCGTCTGGAGTTCCTTGATTTTCTCCTTGTTGGAATTGTAGGTGGCCTGAAGCTGGTAGTACTCCTCGGTGGTGGCTGCCTGTGACATCTGACGGAGAATGTCACTGTTCTCCTTGTTGAGCACGTCGATCTGTCCTAGAAGACGGGCGGCTTCCTGCTGCAACTGAGTAAGCTGGGACTGTAGGCCGCTGGTGTCGAAAGAAGAGCTTTGGCTCAATGTCGTATACATCGAGCATTGCTTGGTGTGGCTGCTGGGACTGCTTCCACAGTCACCACATTTGTAGGTGGTGCTTCCCTTGCCCAACAAGCCGCCTTCATGGCAGGTGATGCTGAAGGTGGCGGATGACGCATCGGCCACTCTCTGGGCATTGGCTGCTTGGTAGTAGCTCCGTTCATCGTAACCGATGTAGTAGGTATAGTTGGACTCCGAAGGATGGGTGGCGATATACTCATCCAGATCTTCCGGACTGCCAATCTCCTGATGGTCTCCATTGGCATTGTACTGGGCAAGACGGGCGTTCATCTGTGCCATGAAAGTGTTCCAGTCCATGCTGTAGCTGTCAAAGACCTCCTCATAGACCTCCTCCCTGACATTCCATGACTTCGTGACCTGTATACTGTAGGCATAAGCCTTTCCGTACTGTCCGCTCTTGCTCTTTCTCAAAGTGTAGGAGAGGCAGGACTGGTTCATGGTGTAGGTGTTGCCGTCATTGCCCGCATTGAGCTGGCTCACCCTGTCACGGCTCCATCCTGCATGACCCTCAGAGTTGTGCAAGGCTGCTTCGTACTGTGCGGTACTGGGGGTGAAATACGGGTCGGCGGTGTTGATGCGGTACCACTCTGCACCATAGAGGATGCTGTTCTCGTCCATGGGTGGATAATAGTTGCAGAGGATTTCCGAACCGGCATCACTGCGATAGATATACACCCGCTGAGTGTAGTAGCTGCCCTGGGCGGCTGAAGCATAGTCGTCAATCCACCGTGTCAGGTTGTAGTCGCTGAGCTTGAACAGGCTGTTGATGTTGTCCTGTCCGATGACGGCGGTGATGACCTGGGTGGCCGACAAGTCCTTGTACTGGTCGTACATGCTTTTGATATTGTCGGCGAGGGTGATGACACTGCCCAGCTTCTCCATGAACGTGCCGCCGAAGTTGGTGCCTTGAAGGAGTTGGTCAACACCGTTGCTGAAACCAGCCTGGGCAAGACTGACACCTTTGTTGATGAGGTTGTCAAGGTCATCTTTGAGATTGTCCTCGGTAAAGGCGCCCTCGATGTCATCCCCAAGGTGCTCCAAAAGTTCCTTCCAGTCGATGCCCCCAAGGTTGGCGAGGTTGAAGATGGCCTTCAGGTTCTCGGAAATCTCCAGAAAGGCGATGTCGTTGAAACTGAGGGTGCTGTTGGTCACGATATTCTCGAACTGCTGGCACAGGGACTTCACATCCTCCGTGGTCTTCAGTAGATAGCTGCCCCAATAGAGGGCGGTTGAAGGGTCTTCCACCATCAGCTGAGCACAGATGACCATCTTGGGAATGATGCGCCGCGAGACAATCTTGTAGATGCGGTTGTAGTAATAGTTCTCCCTGCGGTCATCCCATAGGTTGAGACTGGTGAGCGCCTTGCGGTCGAGGTACTTGGAGGAGAAGATTCCGGCACTGGCCAATTCGGCAGCCTTGTAGCTGTCGCGAATCTTCTGTAGGTTCTCGTTATGAAGGGCTTCCATGGCCGCCTCGGTGGTGAATGCTTCCGACATCGCTGCCATCGTGCCATAATCGACATTGATACTATAGTACTGTGCCCTGACAGGAAATAGTCCTGCCAAGGTAAGTATCAAGATTATTATGACTTTCAAACTCTTCATTTTTTCCTTTTTGATTTGTAGTTAAGCACATGCCCTGACTGGTTCACCTTTTGGGCAAACGCCAAAGACTTGCTGATGCCAGAGAGTGCCCAGTCACGGCAGTACGCCTCGATAGCGTGCTGGTGGTCACACCGCAGTTCCTGTTTGTAGAGCTTCAGGGCTTCCTTCTCTGCCCGTTCTGTCGTGTAGGTCATATAGCATTCCCTCGGTTCCTCGACACCGAAGACATCGCTTACAAGGCCGCGACGGATGAAAACCTCACGGAAGAATGCACGTCCCTCCTTGTTCTCTAGGCGGTTGATGGTGAAGATCTTCCGACACTCCACATCAGTCAGTCCAAGAACAGCCTTGATGTCATCAAAGCGTTCCTTGAACTTCCCCTGGTCGAGCAGCATGATGACATCGGAATTGTTGATGATGGCCTCCTTGACAATGGGACTGCCGATGATGTCCTCCAACTCCTGCGTGACCACGCCGACCATTGCCCAAAACTTCCGGGCGGTCTTGTAAAGATACTTGATGTACTCGGCCATCA
>JAEEJK010000089.1 GCA_016281815.1 Prevotella sp.
TCTACATCGAGACGGCCACTGAGCTTCTTTCCGTGTATACCACCCTTCGCGATGCCATTGCCAAGGGAGGTACGGAGAACATGCTCACGGGAGCCGAGCGCAGCAAGACCCTATGGGCACTTAACGACCGCCTCGATGCCTTCAACAAGAAGCTAACAAGGCTGAGTCTTAGCATCAAGTACTACACCATGAGCGATGTATGGCAGAATGTCACTGCCGGTATGCTTGACCGTTCCAATGCCGAGGTCGCCCAGGAATCCTTACGCCGTTGGCGCAGATGTGCCGGAGTAGTAACCCCATAAACTGTTTGCCATGAGTAGAACTACAGCCGTCATCCTATTCGTCTCCCTCTTCATCCTCCCGTCGTTGATGAAGGGCTTTCAGCTGCATGCGCAGGGCAACGACCCTACGCTGGCCGGAATGATCCTTCTCTATACCGAGAAGGCGAAGAGCGAGCTCAAACAGCAGGAGGAGATGATGCTGATGGTCAGTACGGGGCATGTGTGGATCACCGAGGAGGTCAATGCCACCACCGACCTTCAGAAGCAGTTCAATGACTATCTGGACAGCTTCCACAGCATCATCATGTATGCCGCTCAGATCTATGGTTTCTATCATGAGTTAGACAGGATGGTAGACAACTTGGGCAGTTTCTCCAACCAGCTGAGTACCCATCCGAGCCACGCCCTTGCCGTTGCGCTGTCGTCCAATCGCAACAAGATCTACCGCGAGCTTATCCTGAACAGCGTGGAGATTGTCAATGATGTCCGTCTGGTGTGTCTCTCCGACAATAAGATGACTGAGAAGGAACGCATGGAGGTTGTCTTTAGCATCAGACCCAAGCTGAAGGCCATGAACAAGAAGCTCCAGCGGCTCACCAAGGCCGTGAAGTACACCTCTCTGTCCGATGTGTGGGCAGAGATTGACTATGGTGCTAGGCCGACAGCCGACAAGAAGAGCGTCGCACAGCAATGTATTGCACGATGGAAGAGAAATGGAAAAAGATATTAGTAACAATTAAAACAGATTGTATATGCCAGGTTGGGCTGCATTATTAAGAATAGGATTAACATACGGCGGCAAGGCACTGAAAGCCGTCGGCAGCTCCCTCGGAGGAGCCGTTGTACATCCACAGCGTACCATCAAGGGACTCGGAACGGCTGGCAAGACCCTTGCCGTCGGTGCCGCTGCCTCTTATGTCGGTTGGGAGAAGCTGACCACGGACAAGAGCGTGGCGCGTATCGTCGGCGATGCCGTTGTCGGTCCCAGTACCATTGACAGTGTGAGCGATAAGGTCGAAGGTGTTGCCAATACCGTCTCTGAGCTCAAAGAGACCGCCAGCAATGCCGTCGAGAGTGTCAACAATGCCGTGACGAGCGTCGACAGCAAGTGGAACGGAATGTCCAACTTCCTTCAAGGCGTGTTCTCCGGAAATGGCGGCAATATGCTCGGCAATTTCTTCGGCAATCTGGGACGGGGCAATGTCTCTGGTCTCAGCCTTGCCGGTCTTGTCCTGTCAGCCTTACTCATCTTCGGGCGTTTCGGTTGGATGGGAAAGATTGCCGGTGCCGTGTTGGGTATGATGATGCTGGGCAATAATGTCAATATGGCTCAGGTTCTCGGTGGCCAGCAGCGGCAGGCACAACCCTCCCCTGCTGTGGAGCCACAACGCCAGCCTGTCCCTGCTCAGCAGCCTGCGCCAGCTGTCGCTGTTGCGGCAGAGCCAGAAGAGCCACGTGAACAGATACACAGAGGACGATAATAACACTTGAAAAAGATGAAATATACTCATGAGATGATTCTCCAGTCAGACAGCGGCTACTGTATGCCGTTCGAGGAGAAAGACAAAGAGGTGGAGATGACCCTTGGCTATGGCAAGCAGCGTCATCCTAAGACTGGTGACACCTTCTTCCATCACGGTGTTGACTTCAAGGCGCCGCACTACCTGCTGTCCGCCTTGGCCACAGGAAGGGTCACAGGACTTGGCAATGATGCCATCCACGGTATCTATCAGGTCATCAGGTATGACCAGTACGAGGTCACCTATGCTCACCTGAGCAATATTTTTGCCAACTACGGGCAGACTGTCAAGGCCGGACAGGTCGTTGCCGTCAGTGCCGACCTGCTGCACATGGAGGTGAAATACAAGGGAGAGGAGCTGAATCCCCTGGAGTTCCTTACCATGATCTACAGCAATATCAAGAGTCTGGAGCACAACGGCCAGATTGGGGGCATACCCCATTTCGTTACCCTGGACTTGGATGTCCATACCAGCTATGACAAAGACCAGAAAGAGATTGAAGACCTCATGATGCGTTGGTTCCCCGACTACATGCAGGACATGGCCTCCGGGGTGTATGCCTTGCCTGAGCACACGGAGCTGGCCTTACGCAACATCTTCACGATGTCGGCGATGAAGAACTACTTCTATGAGACCCTGCCGAGTATGGCCAATCCCTTGGGAATGGGACATCGGAGCATCCCGTTGGCGGAGAAGGTGCAGAACCTCCTTATCGCCGACTTCCTCAACTATCTGGCCTTGCGTCATCAGGTCTTCCTGAGCAGTATGAGCATACTCGAAAAAAAAAAGCTCAGGACAGGGCCATAGCCAGTAGCGGACTCATCGACCCCCTTGCCGAGCTGGAGATTGACGTACAGAGCTTCGACATACAGCGTATCGTCAGCGTCTATCCAGACAAGTCCGGCATCCGATGGTGGACGAAAGCGTGGTTCAACAACAGCGAGGTCGGTGAGGCGGCCATAGAGATTGACAGGCAGTTAGCCATCAAGTTTATCAATGACAATATAGAGAAAGACGAGTGGTTGGAGGAATACTTTCCTAAGCAGATGGAGGTCTATCACAACGCCATCGAGCAGACCAGGGAGCAGATACTCACACAGCTCAATCTCTGAAAAAGAAAAGGAATATGAAGAAAAGAATCTTGGTCATTATGTCATTCCTGCCTGTGTCGGCTTCATTACTGGCACAGACGGGACTCTCTGACGTGGGTGATGTCTCTTCCACCATTGCAGTCTATCTTCCCTACGTTCAAGCCCTCTGCTATGTCATTGCTGCCGTATTTGCCGTAGCAGGAGCCTTTACACTCTATGTCAGTATGCAGACCCAGCCACAGCAGACCGCCAAGCGCATGGTCACAACCTTTGGCTCTTGTATCTGCTTTGTGTGCCTGGCTACTTCCCTTCCCCATTTCTTCGGGATGGACGGCAAAGTGATGGGAAGCAATATCTTGTTGGCCGACGGCAGCATCGGCAATAACGACTTCCTTTCTTCCAATACAGGCGGCATACCTCTGTCGGGCATCGACGCTTCCATTCCTCCACTTAGTGACGGCAGTTGGGTGACATTTCCTCCTGGTACGAACATGGACATAGCGCGGTCGCTCGTGGACATCTACAACCACATGGGCGGTGGTGCTGAAGGCTCCTATGGAAGGACTTTGGACTATATCAACCTGACCTATCAGAATGGAGATATGGACAGGGACACTTACCAAAAGATGCTGGCCATATCAGGCGTTTTACCACATCAATAAAGCTTAAAGCAATGAGTTCACCTAACAACGATAACATATTCAGAACTAAGGTCATACCCATCATGGATAAAGTGGAGAATGACCTGAAAAGGAAACGTGCTGACGAGCAGCGAGACAAGATGGGCACCTTCTCGTTTATCGCTGCCGGGGCAGCTGGTCCTGACGGTGGAATGTCTTCCATGCAAAGCCAGCTGGACTCTCTCCGATACACAGGAGAATGGAACTCCAAGACCGTTGAGGACTATATCGAAATGGTCAAGAAGGAACTTAAGAACCAGCATATCACCGTCACTGCCGACATGGAGAAGAAGATGATTGACCGGATGATCGAACGTGAGATTCCCAAATCATCCCTTGAATACATCATGAGGAAAGCAGCCACTTCTACCATCTTCTATCTCCCCAAGGCTATCAACAAGTCACCACTTCAGCAGCATATCGAGCAGCAGGCTGAGAAGCGTTACAACCCCAGCGGTTGGGAGAAAGGAGCCGGACTCGCTCTCGGGGCGACGACTGACTTCCTGTCTTCGGGTGGATTCGGAGGCAGCTGGGGCACAGCTGCCAAATTCGTCGGTGCTGACGTGGCTCTCTCCGCTGTAGCGGATAAAGTCGATGAGAGTTCGGAAGTTTCCTACACCCCGAAGGGCAATCCCGCTTCCAATGGTTCAAATGCACCATCAGGCAAGCCCAATAAAGCCGATGCAGACAGCGACGTTCCGATGGTTATCCTTCCTGAATACAGGGAGCAATATAAGGCCGAACAAGCAAAGAGGAAGGAAGAACAAAAGACCACAGCTAAAACTGTTAATACAGCTGCTGCGGAACAACCAACAGAATCCAGACAGCCCCAACAACAGGAAGTCCAGGCCAGCAGTCCCGTAGAACAGCAAGAACAGCCCACTGTTCAGGCGGAACAGCCATCCCAGACCAATCAGGATGGATGGACGGGGTTGCTCAGCAGCTTCGGTCTGGGTGGAATCCAGGATATAGGCAATAACCTCGGCTATGTCCTTGCGATGCTGCCTGATATCCTTATCGGCACGCTCACAGGACGTACGAAATCCTTGGGTCTTAAAGACAACCTCATGCCTATTGCCAGTATTGTCGCTGGCATGTTCGTCAAGAACCCGTTGTTGAA
>JAEEJK010000090.1 GCA_016281815.1 Prevotella sp.
GTTAAGATAACGTTGACTGAGCCACCCACAGGCAAGCGTAAGCAGTATGACAAGCAAGGGGAAGAAATGACCGGACAGAGCAGCGAGAGCCATCAAGCTTGAATGAATGGCCGAGTCGCGAAGGACGAAGACGAAGTCAAATGGCGACGAATGGAATAAATAATAGATAATTCAAGTTTCGGGAGTTGGCTTAGGAGTTCTCTGTAGCAGAGCGTCCAAGGTCTGACGACTTTGGCCGAGCGTAGGAGTCTGGGAGTTTAGGAGTGTGGACATTAGTTCCGATTCCAGAAATCCTAGAAAAAAGAGCGGGAAAGCCTATTGTCCAGACTCCCAAACTCCCAGACTCCCAAACTCCCAAACTCCTAAACTCCCAAACTCCTAAACTCCCAAACTCCTAAACTCCCAAACTCCCAATCTCCTAACTCCCAAACTCCTAAACTCCTAAACTCCTAAATTCCTCACAACTTGATGGACTATCAGCAGACGGTGCAATACCTATACGACAGCACCCCGGTCTTTGAGAAGATCGGGGTGGGTGCATATAAGGAAGGCCTGTCCACCACGCTGGCTCTCGATGAGCATCTGGGGCATCCCCATCGCCATTTTGCCTCCATCCACGTGGCAGGCACCAACGGAAAGGGTTCGGTGTCGCATACCCTCGCATCCATTCTGCAACAGTCAGGCAAGCGCGTGGGTCTGTTCACCTCTCCCCATCTGGTGGATTTCCGTGAGCGCATCCGTGTCAACGGCGAGTGTGTCAGTGAAGAGTTTGTCGTGGACTTCGTTAAACAGCACCGTCATTTCTTTGAGCCCCTGCACCCCTCGTTCTTCGAACTGACCACCGCCATGGCGTTTGACTATTTCGCCCGCCAGCACGTCGATATCGCAGTCATCGAAGTGGGGCTGGGCGGTCGGCTCGACTGCACCAACATCATCACCCCCCTGCTCTCCATCATCACCAACATCAGCCTCGACCACACTCAATTGCTGGGCAACACATTGGCTGCCATCGCCAACGAAAAGGCCGGAATCATCAAGCCCGGCATTCCCGTGATTATCGGAGAGACCAACGAAGAGACCCGGCCTGTGTTCGAGCAGAAAGCGGAGGAAGTCGGCGCTCCCATCATATTTGCAGAGGACCATCCCATTGTGGAGCACATGAGCGAAGAGCCCAACAACGGCAACATGTATTTCACCCGCAAATATGGCTATATCAGAGGACAACTTGGCGGCAACTACCAACTAAGGAACGCCAACACCATCCTGACAGCCGTGGAGAAGTTGCGTGAGACGACGCCATTCTTCGTGACCACCGATGACATCAAACTGGGCTTCGCCGACGTATGCCGTTCCACGGGACTGATGGGACGCTGGCAACGACTCCGGGAACACCCCACCGTGATCTGCGACACCGGGCACAACGTGGGCGGATGGCAGTATCTTTCCCAACAAATCAAAGCCCAGGAGTGCCGCCATCTGCGCATTGTCTTCGGCATGGTGGACGACAAGGACATCCGCACCGTCATGGCGATGCTCCCCAAAGAGGCAAGCCTTTATTTCACGAAAGCAGACTGCAAACGAGCCATCCCAGAGACAACCGTTCAGGAGATCGGGCAAAGCCTGGGACTGTCAGGAACCGCCTACCCCACCGTCGCCGAGGCTTACGACGCCGCACTTGGCGACGCCTCCGAAGACGACTTTATTTTCGTGGGAGGCAGCAGTTATGTAGTGGCAGATTTGCTGGCAAGCCGGATTAATTGTTTTTAACAATATCAAAAAAACACTTTTTCCTTGTTTCCTTTGCTATTCTCATGTTTTTTTAGTTATTTTGTACCCACATAGTAACTAAAACCTTTATTATTATGAATACGGAAACAGAAAACCTCTGTGGCCTGAGAAGAGAGAACTTCCAGACCACTATCAATGGAAAAAACACAGATTTGTTTATCCTTAAAAACAGCCTTGGGAATGAGGTAGCCATCACCAACTATGGTGGCGCCATTGTGGGCATCATGGTACCCGACCGCGACGGCAACTATGCCAATGTCATCCAAGGCTACAACAGTATTAAAGAAGCGCTTGAATCCCCCCAACCTTTCTTATCGACGCTCATCGGCCGATACGGCAACCGCATCTGCCACGGACAATTCCGTCTGCGCGGCAAAGACTATCAGTTGGCCATCAACAATGGTGTGAACGCACTCCATGGCGGTCCAAAGGGATTCCACGCCCGTGTATGGGATGCCATCCAGATGAACGAGCAGACATTGGTGCTCGAACTCATCTCCGCCTATGGCGAGGAAGGCTACACCGGCGAAGTGAAGGTGACGGTGGTCTATACCTGGACCAACGAGAACGAACTGATGATTGAATATCTGGCCACGACCAACAAGATGACCATCATCAACCTGACGAACCATGGATTCTTCAGTCTGGCCGGCATCGCTGACCCCACCCCCACCATTGAGGATCTGGAGTGCGAGATCAACGCCGACTACTACCTGCCCATCGATGAGACATCGATCCCCACAGGTGAGATCCGTTTCGTGAAGGATACCCCGTTCGACTTCCGCACCGCCAAGCCCATCGGCCAGGACATCGACGCCGACAACGAGCAAATCCGCAACGGTTCGGGCTACGACCACTGCTATGTGCTCAACAAGAAAGAGGAAGGCGAACTGAGTTTCGCAGCACGTATCTACGACCCGAAGAGCGGCCGCACAATGGACGTCTATACCACAGAGCCCGGTGTGCAAGTCTATACCGACAACTTCGGCCAAGGCGAGAAGGGCCAGAATGGTGCCACCTTCCCCCGCCGCAGTGCCATCTGCTTCGAAGCCCAGCACTTCCCCGACACTCCCAACCATCCCTATTTCCCCTCCGTGGTCCTGAAACCCGGACGCCGCTACAAACAAAAGACCGTCTATCAGTTTGGCGTAAGGAAATAGAAAGCCCCATACCCCATCCGATGCTGTTGGCCATTTGAGCCTTTGCCCGAATGGCCAACAGCCAAGATGGACAATCACCGAGAAAAAAGTCTAACAATACTACAACAATGAGCAAAAAACAACAAAATGGAAGCGTCATCGCTATTGTGACGATGTTCTTCCTCTATGCAATGATTTCCTTCGTCACCAACCTCGGTGCCCCCATCGGTGTCATCTGGAAGAACCAGCCTGAGATCGGTGGCAGCAACGTGCTTGGCATCATGGGTAACTTCATGAACTTCTTCGCCTATCTGTTCATGGGTATCCCCGCCGGCAAGATGCTGACCAAGGTAGGTTACAAGAAGACCGCCCTCATCGGTATCGCCGTTGGTTTCTTCGGAGTTCTCATCCAATACCTCTCCGGATTCTCTGGTGGTATCCCCGGATTCTGCATTTACCTGCTGGGAGCCTTCATCTCCGGTTTCTCCGTATGTATCCTCAACACCGTTGTCAACCCGATGCTCAACCTGCTCGGCGGCGGCGGCAACCGTGGCAACCAACTCAACATGATCGGTGGCACGCTGAACTCCCTCTCTGGCACGATGACCCCGATGCTGGTGGGTGCTCTCATCGGCACCGTGACCGCCTCGACAAAGATGGCCGACGTCAATTTGGTGATGTTCATCGCAATGGCAGTCTTTGCATGTGCATTCTTCATCCTGCTCTTCATCCCGATTGAGGATCCCGAAATGGGCAAGGTGACCGCAGACACCGTCTTCGAGCACTCACCCTGGTCCTTCCGCCATACCCTGCTGGGTGTGATCGCCATCTTCGTCTATGTGGGCGTAGAGGTAGGCATCCCCGGTGGACTGAACTTCTATCTGTCTGACACCTCAGCAAAAGGTGCATGGGTGAATCCTGAGACCGTGCTGAATGCCGCCACCATCGGTGGTGCCGTAGCCGCCATGTACTGGTTGCTCATGCTGGTGGGACGTCTGGTTTCAAGTGCCATTGCCGGTAAGGTTTCTTCCCGTCAGATGATGCTTTGCACCACGACCGTAGCCATGATCCTGATTGTGGCAGCCATGCTGACTCCCAAATCAGTAACTGTGAGCATGCCTTTGGTAAAGATTCTGGATGGCACTGTTGAGATGATCACCGTGCCCATGAGTGCGTTGCTGCTTGTCCTCTGCGGACTCTGCACATCTGTGATGTGGGCATCCATCTTCAATCTCGCCACAGAGGGCCTGGGCAAATATACAGCCCAAGCATCCGGCATCTTCATGATGATGGTTGTCGGTGGCGGTGTCTTGCCAGTCGTGCAGAATTTCTTCGCTGATTTCATGGGCTACATGCCAAGTTACTTTGTCTATCTGCTCGCCGTGGCATATATGTTCTACTATGCCCTCGTCGGCTGCAAGAATGTCAATAAAGATATACCAGTGGACTAAGATCTAGAAAAACTAGAGAATCTAGAAGATCTAGAGAATCTAGAAAATCTAGAGTATCTAGTAATCCTAGAGAAAAAAACTATAAAAACTCAAAACTAAAATCATGGACATCGAATTTGTAAGAAGCCGTTTCATCAAGCATTTTGATGGTCAGACAGGCAACATCTATCACTCACCCGGACGTATCAACCTCATCGGCGAGCACACCGACTATAATGGTGGTTTCGTGTTCCCCGGCGCAGTGGACTGCGGCATCATGGCAGAAATGCGCCCCAATGGGACAGAGAGCACCATCCGCGCCTATTCCATCGACCTGAAGGACCGTGTGGACTTTGACTTCCACGACGGTCAGGGTCCCCGTGCCACCTGGGCACGTTTCATCTATGGCATGGCACTCGAGATGGAAGCCCTCGGTGTGCCCGTGAAGGGTTTCAACATTGCCTTTGCCGGTGATGTGCCCCTTGGAGCCGGCATGTCGTCATCCGCAGCCATGGAGAGTTGTTTCGGTTGTGGTCTGAATGACCTTTTCGGCGAGAACAAAGTATCGAAATGGGACATTGCCCTTGCCGGTCAGGCCACAGAGCACAAGTATATCGGTGTGAACTGCGGTATCATGGACCAGTTTGCCAGCGTCTTCGGCAAAGCAGGTCATCTCATGCGCCTCGACTGCCGTTCCCGCGAGTTTGAGTATTTCCCCTTCAACCCCGTGGGCTACAAACTCGTGCTGCTCAATTCATGCGTGAAGCATGAGTTGGTAGGTTCGCCCTACAACGACCGCCGCAACTCCTGTGAGAACGTGGTGAAGCATATCGCTGCCCGCCATCCGGAAGGAAAGTTCGAGACCCTGCGCGACTGCACCTGGGAGCAACTGGAGGAAGTACGTGCCGAGGTTGGCGAAGAGGACTACACCCGCGCCCACTTTGTGCTGGGTGAGAAAGACCGTGTGCTGGCCGTCTGCGACGCCCTTGTTGCCGGAGACTACGAGACTGTAGGCAAGAAGATGTATGAGACCCATGAGGGACTCAGCAAGGAATATGAGGTGAGTTGCGAGGAACTCGACTTCCTCAACGACATCGCCAAGGCCAACGGCGTGACCGGAAGCCGTATCATGGGCGGCGGATTCGGTGGCTGCACCATCAACCTGGTGAAGGATGAACTCTATGATGCATTCATCGCTGACGCCAAGAAGAAATACTTCGAGAAATACGGCAAGGAGCCAAAGGTCATCGACGTGGTGATCGGTGATGGCTCACGCAAGATTTGCTAATTGATTCCAACCCATTAAAATCGGCGGGAAAAACGCTCAAAAAGGCGATTTTTCCCGCCGATTTCATAATTTAGTGTAAAAATTACACTTTTTTGAAAATTACATTCAATATTATTTGGTGGTTTCATCTAATAATTGTATCTTTACACCCAAAATCATATCAACTACAATCAACAATTCAATTATGAAAAACTTCAAAGGTTTAATTTTAGGAACAGGCGTGGCCATTGCCATGCTTTCAGCCTGTACGAAAGGCAATGAGACAGTCCTCACCAAGTCGAATCTCGACCCGGCCAAGTTTGACACCATCATCAGCGAGAAACCGGTGAAACTTTATGTGCTGACCAACGAAAACGGCATGGAAGCCTGCATCACCAACTACGGTGGCCGCATCGTGTCTCTGATGGTGCCCGACAAAGATGGCAAGTTCACCGATGTCGTCCTGGGTTATGACAACATCGCACAGTATGCCGACACGCTCAACAGTCCCAGTGACTACGGCTCATCCGTCGGCCGCTATGCCAACCGAATCAACGATGGCAAGATCACCATCAACGACACTGTCTACCAACTTCGCCAGAACGATACCGGCAACGGCGCCAAGCACAGTCTGCACGGCGGTGGCAACACCGGTTGGATGAACCAGGTGTACGAAGCAGAGCAGGTGGATGCCTCCACCCTGAAACTCACCCTCGTCGCTCCTGACGGAGAGAACGGCTTCCCCGGCACCGTGACCGCCACCACCACTTACAAGTTGACAGCCGACAACACGCTTGACATCACCTTTGAGGCTACCACCGACAAGGAGACCATCATCAACATGACCAACCACAACTATTATAACCTGAACGGTGATTTCTCCCAGGAAGGAATGGACATGGTGCTCTATGTCAACGCCGACAACTTCACCCCGTCGGACGCATCCTACATGACCACCGGCAAGATTGAGCCTGTCGAGGGCACTCCCATGGACTTCCGTGAGCCCACAGCCATCGGAGAGAAGATGGACACCTCCTACGTCTATATCAAGAATGCCACTGGCTACGACCACAACTGGTGTCTGAACACCTATAAGGACGGCAAGGGCGACGACAACACCGTCTGCGCATCGCTCTACTCCCCCAAGACCGGCATCTTCATGGAGATGTACACCAACGAGCCCGGCGTGCAGGTATACACCGGCAACTTCCAGGGCAACGGAGTTCCCGGCAAGTTCGGTGTGTTGTATCCGAAGCATGTGAGCGTGTGCCTCGAGAGCCAGAAATATCCTGACTCCCCCAACAAGAAGGACTGGGTGCAGCCCACGCTGAAACCCGGCGAGAAGTACTACAGCCACGCTGTATACAAGTTCTCCGTGAAATGACATTAACAAACAACTTAAAACAATACAGACATCATGAATTGGAGTTTAAATGAGTTTCAGTGGCTCGACTGGACGGTGCTGGCCGTCGGAGTCATTTGTATCGTGTGGGTGGTGTACCGCGCCATCAAGAAAGACAAGGAGAAGATGAAGGGCGCAGACAGCCAGGACTATCTTTTTGGTAAAGGTGAGCCTTGGTATGTGATTGGCGCTGCCATCTTCGCTGCTAACATTGGTTCGGAGCACCTGGTAGGCCTTGCCGGAACTGGTGCCAAGGACGGTGTGGGCATGGCCCACTGGGAGATGCAGGGCTGGATGATCCTCATCCTCGGCTGGCTCTTCGTTCCTTTTTACCAGTTGCTCAACAACAAGATGGGCAAGATCATCACCATGCCCGACTTCCTGAAGTTCCGCTACACCCAACGCACCGGCTCCTGGCTGTCCATCATCACCTTGATTGCCTATGTGCTGACCAAGGTCAGTGTGACGGCCTTCACCGGAGGTATCTTCTTTGAATACCTTCTGGGGCTGCCCTTCTGGTATGGTGCCATCGGTCTGATTGTCATCACTGCCGTTTTCACTGTCTTCGGCGGCATGAAGGGTGTGATGACCCTCTCAGCCATCCAGACCCCGATCCTCATCATCGGTTCATTCCTGGTGCTATTCCTCGGACTCTCCATGCTCGGTGACGGCAGCATCACGAAAGGTTGGTCAGAGATGATGGCCGTCTGTAACCAGGCACACGACGGTTTCGGCACCACCCATATGTTCCACACGAACCCCAGCGATCCGATGTATCCGCAGTTCCCGGGTTATGTGGTATTCCTTGGCGCCTCGATCATCGGTTTCTGGTATTGGTGTACCGACCAGCACATCGTGCAACGTGTGCTCGGTCAGACCAAAGGTGAGGACAACAGCGTGGTGATGAAGCGTGCACGCCGCGGCACCATCTGCGCCGGCTACTTCAAACTGCTCCCCGTGTTCATGTTCCTCATCCCCGGCATGGTGGCTTATGCCCTGTCGCTGAAGACTGGCAGCGGTATCGAGATGGACATCACCAACACCCACGACACTGACGGCGCCTTTGCCATGATGGTGAAGAACATTCTTCCCGCCGGTGTGAAAGGCATCGTGACCATCGGATTCATCTGCGCGCTCGTGGCTTCTCTCGCCGCCTTCTTCAACAGTTGCGCCACCCTCTTCACCGAGGACTTCTACAAGCCAATGAAGAAAGGTATGAGCGAGGCTCACTATGTGCTCGTCGGCCGTATCGCCACCGTGGTGGTCGTTCTCCTCGGACTGGCATGGATGCCGATTATGATGGGCATGGGCAACCTCTACAGTTACCTGCAGGACATCCAGTCACTGATTGCTCCTGCCATGGTGGCCGTATTCACCCTCGGCATCTTCTCCAAGAAGATTACTCCCAAGGCAGGTGAATGGGGCTTGATCGGCGGTTTCCTCATCGGTATGCTTCGTCTGGTGACCAACGTGCTCACCGAGTCGGGCAAAGCCACCATGACTGGTGGTTTCTGGGAGAACACAGCATGGTTCTGGCAGACCAACTGGCTTGTCTTCGAGTGCTGGCTGCTGGTGTTCATCGTCATCCTCATGGTCGTGGTGTCTTGCTTCACCCCCGCCCCATCCAAGGAGCAGGTGGAAGCCATCACATTCACTGGCAACTACAGGCAGCAAATCAAAGATAGTTGGAGCATCGGAGACGTCATCGCCACTCTTGGTGTGATTGTCCTCTGCGGTTGCTTCTACGCCTATTTCTGGTAAACTGACAGCGGAGGGAACGTGTGTTCCCTCCGCACTTCACATTCAATATTGATATTTAAAGGACAAGAAACAGATTATGACTGGATTTTATGGTGAGCACTCCAAAGTATTCGTCTCCGTGGACTGCATCGTCTTCGGCTTCGACCACAACAAGTTGAAGTTGCTCATCGGCAGGCGCCAGATGGATCCTGGACGTGGAGAGTGGTCACTTTACGGCGGTTTCGTACGCGAGGATGAAAGTTTGAGCGAGGCGGCCAACCGCGTGCTCTTCACCCTCACAGGTCTGAACAACATCTACATGAAGCAGGTCGGTGCTTTCGGCGCCATCGACCGTGATCCGGGCGAGCGCGTCATCACCGTCGCCTATTGCGCACTGATCAATGTCAATGACTATGCCGATGAACTTCGCGAGGAGCATGGAGTGGAATGGGTCAACCTCGACGAACTGCCCCACCTCTACTCCGACCACAACGAGATGGTAATGAAGGCCGTGACCCTCCTGCGCCGACGCATCGGAACCGAGCCACTGAGTTTCAACCTGCTTCCGGAACTATTCACCCTCACCCAGTTGCAGCATGTCTATGAGGCCATCCTCGGCGAGCAGATTGACAAGCGCAACTTCCGCAAGCGCGTCAAGAGTCTGGAGTTCATTGAGAAGACGGAGCACATCGACAAGTTCACCTCCAAGCGCGGTGCCTATCTTTACCGCTTCAACAAGAAGATGTTTGCCAACGAGTCGTCATTCAAACTCTAGCCAGAGGCAGTCCGGTCATCCCCGAAGGACAAGCATGTCTTGTCTTTCCAAGCATCAACCCAAAATCTAAATACATTATGTTAGAAGAATTAAAAGAAAAAGTATTCCGTGCCAACCTTGATTTGGTGAAACACAATTTGGTCATTTTTACCTGGGGCAACGTGTCGGGCATCGACCGTGAGAAAGGCCTTGTGGTCATCAAGCCCTCAGGAGTGGACTATGACGTGATGAAAGCCTCCGACATGGTGGTGGTCGACCTTGAGACCGGTGCCGTGGTGGAAGGCGACCTCAACCCCTCCTCCGACACACCTACCCACTTGGTGCTCTACCGCGCCTTCCCCGAGATCGGCGGCATCGTACACACCCATTCTACCTACGCCACCGCATGGGCACAGGCCGGCAAGGACATCCCCAACATTGGCACCACCCACGCCGACTATTTCCACGATGAGATCCCCTGCACGGGCGACATGGTGGAGAGCCAGATGGCAGAGTATGAGAAAGAGACCGGCGTGGTGATTGTCGACCGCATCCGCAGCGGCAACATCAACCCCGTGCATACTCCCGGTGTGCTGGTGAAGAACCACGGACCATTCTCCTGGGGCAAGAACCCCGACAACGCTGTTTACAACGCCGTCGTCATGGAGCAGGTGGCCAAGATGGCCTTCGTGTCGTTCTGCGTCAACCCCGAGACGACGATGAATCCTCTCCTCGTGGAGAAGCATTTCAGCCGCAAACATGGTCCCAACGCCTATTATGGCCAGAAAAAACATTAATATTATCTAGAGAATCTAGAAGATCTAGAATATCTAGAAAATCTAGAAAATCTAGAGAATAATAAAACAAAAAGACAACAATCATCTATCAACAACTATAAAAAAACAATCATTATGAAAGCATTTGAGAATTATGAGATTTGGTGGGTAACCGGTGCACAACTTCTTTACGGAGGCGACGCCGTGGTACAAGTAGACGGACACTCCAAGGAGATGGTCGAGGGCCTGAACGCCAGCGGCAATATCCCCGTGAAGGTGGTCTATAAAGGCACAGCCAACAGCAGCAAAGAGGTAGAGGAAGTGATGAAGGCCGCCAACAATGACGAGAAATGTATCGGCATCATCACCTGGATGCACACTTTCTCCCCCGCCAAGATGTGGATCAAGGGTCTGCAGGCTTTGCAGAAGCCCCTTCTCCACTTCCACACACAATACAACGCAGAGATTCCTTGGGACACCATAGACATGGACTTCATGAACCTGAACCAGAGTGCTCACGGTGACATCGAGTTCGGACACATCTGCACCCGCATGCGTGTTCCCCGCAAGGTGGTCTGCGGCTACTGGAAGAACGAGGATGCCCAGAAGAAGATTGCCGTTTGGGCACGTGTGGCAGCCGGTGTGGCTGATGCCAAGAATGTGCGCTGTCTGATGTTCGGTATGAACATGAACAATGTGGCCGTTACCGATGGCGACCGTGTGGAGTTCGAGCAGCGTCTGGGCTACCATGTGGATTATTATCCCGTCTCCTCTCTGATGGACTACTTCAAGAAAGTGACCGACGCAGAGGCCGACGAACTCGTAGAGGAGTACAAGAAACTCTATACCATCAAGATTGACGAGAGTGGCGAGGAAGTTTATTGGGAGAAGGTGAAGAACGCCGCCAAGGCAGAGATCGCACTCCGCCGCGTGCTGAAGGACGAAGGCGCTACCGCTTTCACCACCAACTTCGACGACCTCGGCGATGCCGACATCGACGATCCCAACTTCGTTGGCTTCGACCAGATTCCGGGTCTTGCTTCCCAGCGTCTGATGGAGGAAGGCTATGGCTTCGGTGCTGAGGGCGACTGGAAGACCGCCTGTCTCTACCGCACTCTTTGGGTTATGCAGCAAGGCATGCCTATTGGTTGCTCCTTCCTCGAGGACTACACCCTCAACTTCGCCGGTGACCGCAGTTCATGTCTCCAGAGCCACATGCTCGAGATCTGTCCGCTCATCGCCTCCGACAAGCCCAAACTCGAGGTTCACTTCCTCGGCATCGGCATCCGCAAGCAACAGACAGCCCGCCTCGTGTTCACCTCAAAGGTAGGCCGTGGCATCAAGGCCACCGTTGTTGACCTTGGCAACCGCTTCCGCCTCATCTCTCAGGAAGTGGAGTGCATCGAGCCGAAGCCCATGCCCAAACTTCCTGTCGCTTCCGCTCTTTGGGTTCCCCAGCCCACCTTCGAGATTGGCGCAGGTGCTTGGATCCTCGCCGGTGGTACACACCACAGTGCCTTCTCATATGACATCAACGAGGAGTATTGGGAGGACTTCGCTGAGATGCTCGGCATCGAGTATGTCCGTATCAACAAGGACACCAAAATCAGTGAGTTCAAGCACGACCTCCAGATGAACGAAGTGTATTACATGCTCAACAAGGCGCTTAAATAAACAAGATTGAAAATTGAAGATTGAATATTTTTTCAATCTTCAATTTTCAATAAAAAATTAAAGTTTTATGACTGCAAAACAAACTATAGAATCCGGCAAGGCCATTCTCGGTATTGAGTTTGGCTCCACCCGCATCAAGGCCGTCCTCATCGACGAGGAGAACAAGCCAATTGCTCAGGGCAGCCACGAATGGGAGAACCAATTGGTGGATGGCCTTTGGACCTACAGCATTGAAGCCATCTGGTATGGTCTGCAAGACTGCTACGCCAACCTCCGCGCCAACGTGCGTGACCAATACGACACAGAAATTGAGGTGCTCGCCGCCATCGGCATCAGTGCGATGATGCACGGCTACATGCCTTTCGACGAGAATGAGCAGATACTCGTTCCTTTCCGCACCTGGCGCAACACCAACACCGCGAAGGCAGCCGCCGAACTTTCTGAGTTGTTCAACTACAACATCCCGCTCCGCTGGAGTATCTCCCACATCTATCAGGCCATCCTCGACAACGAGGAGCATGTGGCCGACATCAAGTTCCTCACCACATTGGCAGGTTATATCCACTGGCAACTCACCGGTGAGAAGGTGTTGGGCATCGGCGATGCTTCCGGAATGATCCCCATCGACCCTGAGACCAAGCAGTATTCAGCAGAGATGGTGAAGAAGTTTGACGACCTCGTAGCACCCCGTGGTTTCAGTTGGCGTCTGTTCGACATCCTTCCCAAGGTGTTGTTGGCAGGAGAGAAAGCCGGCTTCCTTACGGAGAAAGGTGCCAAACTGCTCGATGTGTCTGGCAAACTGAAGCCCGGCATTCCACTTTGTCCTCCCGAGGGCGACGCAGGCACCGGCATGGTAGCCACCAACGCTGTGAAGCAGCGCACCGGCAATGTCTCCGCCGGCACGTCCTCCTTCTCGATGATCGTGCTGGAGAAAGACCTGTCGAAACCCTACGAGATGATTGATATGGTGACCACCCCGGATGGCAGCCTTGTCGCCATGGTACACTGCAACAACTGCACCTCCGACCTCAATGCCTGGGTCAACCT
Source organism: Prevotella sp. (assembly GCA_016281815.1). Classification (GTDB taxonomy): domain Bacteria; phylum Bacteroidota; class Bacteroidia; order Bacteroidales; family Bacteroidaceae; genus Prevotella. The sequence continues at coordinate 13,018 of JAEEJK010000090.1, forward strand.
GTTCAAGGAATACCAGCAGTTGCTGGGTATACCCGTCGACATGAATGAGGTGTATGGCAAACTCTACAACAATGCCCTCAAAGGCGATGCCGACTGCGGCGGACTCATTTCCTACAACTACATCTCAGGCGAGCCTATCACGGGTCTTGCAGAGGGCCGTCCGCTCTTCGTGCGCGGAGCCAACGACAAGTTCAATCTTGCCAACTTCATGCGTGCCCACCTGTATGCATCAGTTGGTGTGCTTAAAATCGGCAACGACATTCTCTTCAACGATGAGAAGGTGAAGGTCGACCGCATCACCGGCCATGGTGGTCTGTTCAAGACCAAGGGCGTGGGTCAGCGCATCCTTGCAGCCGCCATCAACTCGCCCATCTCTGTTATGGAAACTGCCGGTGAGGGAGGCGCATGGGGTATTGCCCTGCTCGCCACCTACCTGGTGAACAACCCCGACAAACTCGTGCTCGCCGACTACCTCGACAAGGTGGTCTTCGCCGGCAACGCAGGTGTAGAGATTGCTCCGACACCGGAAGATGTGGAAGGTTTCAACCGCTATATCGTCAACTACAAGGCTGGTCTTCCCATCGAGGAGGCAGCCGTCAAGTGCAAGAAATAACGACTGAAAGTAAACAGCCAACATGAAAAAAGCGATATTTGTATCACTCATTGCAGCCATCTCGTTTTCCGCGCAGGCACAGGACGTCAACATCAGCATCCAGGCCGACAAGGGGACACAGATTATTCCCAAGGAAATCTACGGACAGTTCTCCGAGCATCTCGGCACCTGTATCTACGGAGGTCTTTGGGTAGGTCCTGAGTCACCCATCGCCAATACCAATGGTTACCGCAACGACGTGCTCCAGGCCCTCAAGAACCTGAAGGTGCCCGTGATGCGCTGGCCCGGCGGCTGCTTCGCCGACGACTATCACTGGATGGACGGCATCGGTCCCAAGAACCAGCGCCCCTCACTGCGCAACAACAACTGGGGCGGAACCATCGAGGACAATTCCTTCGGTACCCATGAGTTCCTGAACCTCTGCGAGATGCTCGACTGCGAGCCCTACATCAGCGGCAACGTCGGTTCGGGCACCGTGAAGGAGATGGCCCAGTGGGTGGAATACATGACAAGCGACGGTGATACGCCCATGGCACGTCTGCGCCGCCAAAACGGCCGCGACAAGGCCTGGCATGTGAAGTATTTCGGCATCGGCAACGAGGCTTGGGGCTGTGGCGGAAACATGACTCCTGAGTACTACTCAGATGAGTTCCGCAAGTTCAACACCTACCTCCGCGACCAGCAGGGCAACAAACTCTACCGCATCGCAAGCGGAGCCTCCGACTATGACTACACCTGGACGAAGGTGCTGATGGACCGCATCGGCAACCGCATGAACGGTGTGTCACTCCATTACTACACCTGCTCAGGCTGGAACGGTTCGAAAGGCTCCGCCACGAAGTTTGACAGCGACCAGTATTACTGGACCTTGGGCAAGTGCCTGGAGATAGACGATGTCATCAAGCGCCACTGCACCATTATGGACGAGAAAGACCCCAAGAAAGAAATCGGTCTGCTCGTGGATGAATGGGGCACCTGGTGGGACGAGGAACCCGGCACCATCAGCGGTCACCTCTACCAGCAGAACGCACTCCGCGATGCCCTTGTCGCCGCCCTCTCCCTCAACGTGTTCCACAAGTACACCGACCGTGTGAAGATGGCAAACATCGCCCAGGTAGTCAACGTGCTGCAGGCAATGATTCTCACTGATACGAAGGGTCCCGGCCACATGGTGCTCACCCCCACCTATCACGTGTTTGAGATGTACAAGCCCTTCCAGGAGGCCACCTTCCTTCCACTCGACATCAAGTGCGACGTGATGCGCGTGCGTCATGAGATGAACAAGGCCATGGATGAGAGCAGCGATGAAGGTTTCCGCAACCTGCCGCTCGTCAGTGCCTCAGCAGCCAAGACGGCATCAGGCAGTGTCATCATCTCACTCGCCAACGTCAGCCTTGACAAGAAGCAGGAAGTGGAAATCAGCCTCAACGGCTTCAACGGGAAGAACGTGAGCGGACGTATCCTCACCAGCAAGAGCGTGGCCGACTACAACGACTTCGATCACCCGGAGAAAGTGCAGCCCGCCGCCTTCAAGGATGCCAAACTGAAGAAAGGTCAACTCACCGTCAAACTCCCCGCCAAGAGCATCGTCGTGCTGGAGGTGAAATAAAACACCCCACCCCAGTCTTCCCCAAAAACCCCACCCCGACCCTCCCCAAAGGGGAGGGAGAGGGAGACCCCTAAAGTCCTAATAATAATATATTTGTAGTTTTAAAATCATTGGAAAATGAACGACAACAAAGTAATGAACAAGGCAGCCGACAACATCCGAATCCTGGCTGCCGCAATGGTAGAGAAAGCCAAGTCAGGCCACCCGGGCGGTGCCATGGGCGGTGCAGACTTCATCAACACCCTCTACAGCGAATTCCTCGTCTATGACCCCGAGAATCCCGAATGGGAGGGCCGTGACCGCTTCTTCCTTGATCCCGGCCACATGGCTCCGATGCTGTACTCACAACTCTGCCTGATTGGCAAATATGACCTGGAGGACCTGAAGAACCTGCGTCAGTGGGGTTCTGTCACTCCCGGCCACCCCGAGCGCGAACTCGCCCGCGGCATTGAGAACACCTCTGGTCCGCTCGGCCAAGGCCACACCTTCGCCGTCGGTGCAGCCATCGCAGCCAAATTCCTGAAGGCCCGTCTGGGCAACGTGATGAACCAGACCATCTATGCCTATATCTCCGACGGCGGTGTGCAGGAGGAGATCTCGCAGGGTGCAGGCCGTATCGCCGGTAACCTGGGACTGGACAACCTCATCATGTTCTACGATGCCAACGACATCCAGTTGTCCACCAAGACAGAGGTGGTGACCTGCGAGGACACTGCCAAGAAATACGAAGCATGGGGCTGGTACGTGCAGAAGATTGACGGCAACGATGTAGACCAAATCCGCGAGGCCATCAAGAAGGCACAGGCAGAGAAGGAGCGTCCGAGCCTCATCATCGGCCACTGCGTCATGGGCAAGGGAGCCCGCAAGGCCGACGGTTCGAGTTATGAGAGCAACTGCGCCACCCACGGTGCACCTCTCGGCGGCGACAACTTCGTCCAGACCATGAAGAACCTCGGTGCTGATCCCGAGAACCCGTTCCAGATCTTCCCCGAGGTGCAGGAAATGTATGCCCGCCGTGCTGAGGAACTGAAGAAAATCTGCGCAGAGCGCTATGCTGAGAAGGCAGAGTGGGCCAAGGGTCATCCCGAGCAGGCCAAGCAACTCGAGGAGTGGTTCAGCGGCAAGGCTCCCGTCATCGACTGGAGCAAGGTGCAGCAGAAGGCTGGTGCCGCCACACGCGGTGCCTCCGCTACTGTTCTCGGTGCACTGGCAGAGCAAGTGCCCAACATGATTTGCGCTTCTGCCGACCTGTCGAACTCCGACAAGACCGACGGCTTCCTCAAGAAGACCCACGACATCGTGCGCGGCGACTTCTCCGGCGCATTCTTCCAGGCAGGCGTGGCAGAACTCACCATGGCATGCTGCTGCATCGGTATGGCCCTTCATGGCGGTGTGATTCCCGCCTGCGGCACCTTCTTCGTTTTCTCCGATTACATGAAACCCGCCGTACGTATGGCAGCCCTCATGGAACTTCCCGTGAAGTTCATTTGGACTCACGATGCCTTCCGTGTGGGTGAGGACGGTCCTACCCACGAGCCTGTGGAGCAGGAAGCACAGATCCGCCTGATGGAGAAACTGAAGAACCACAGTGGCAAGAACTCGATGCTCGTGGTACGTCCTGCCGACGCAGAGGAAACCACCGTCTGCTGGCGTATGGCCATGGAGAACACCGAGACACCGACCGCTCTGATCTTCTCCCGCCAGAACATCGACATGCTGCCCGAGGGCAATGACTACAATCAGGCAGCCAAGGGTGCATACGTGGTGGCTGGCAGTGACGAGGACTATGACGTCATCCTGCTCGCCTCAGGTTCTGAGGTGTCCACCCTCGAAGCCGGTGCTGCCCTGCTCCGTGCCGACGGTGTGAAACTGCGTGTGGTGAGCGTGCCCTCCGAGGGTCTGTTCCGCTCACAGCCGAAGGAGTATCAGCAATGCGTGCTCCCTGCCGGCAAGAAGAAGTTCGGCCTCACCGCCGGTCTGCCTGTGACCCTCGAGGGTCTTGTTGGTGGCGACGGTGTCGTCTGGGGTCTGCAGAGTTTCGGTTTCTCCGCTCCTTACAAGGTGCTTGACGAGAAACTCGGCTACACCGGCCAGAACGTCTACGAGCAGGTGAAGAAACTGTTGGCTGAGTAGTATGGAAGTGAAGACCATCGGCATAGCCAGCGACCACGCTGGCTATGCACTCAAACAATTCGTCAAGAAATACCTTGACGACAACGGTTATCAGTGGAAGGACTACGGAACCTTTTCCGAGGCTTCCTGCGACTACTCCGACTTCGGCCATGCCCTGGCAGAGGGTATTGAGCGCGGCGAAGTGTTTCCCGGCATTGCCATCTGCGGCAGCGGCGAGGGCATCAGCATGACGCTCAACAAGCATCAGAGCATCCGTGCCGGTCTGTGCTGGATTCCAGAGATAGCCCATCTCATCCGCCAGCACAACAACGCCAATGTCCTGGTGATGCCCGGACGCTTCATCGACGAGGCCACCGCCTCCCTCATCATGGACGAGTTCTTCGCCACAGAGTTTGAGGGTGGCCGTCATCAGGCCCGCATCGACAAGATTCCCCTCCACGGCGACATGGCATAAGCAGACATTTTGAAGATAAAAATCCGGTTTTCACATCAGCGGAAACCGGATTTTTATAAAAACTATTCTACAAACATCTCATCAATGATTATCACATGAAAAAGAACAAACAAAACTTGAAGACTGTCTTGGCGATATGCCTCGTATTCACGCTGATGTCAGCACCTTGCATGGCACAGAAGTTTGAAGGACTGGCCGACAGGCCGCAGATGGGTTGGAGCACCTGGAACAAGTTTCAGGGTAACATCTCCGAAGAAATCATCAAAGGCATCGCCGATGCTATGGTGGAAACCGGACTACGTGACGCCGGCTATGTTTACATCAACATTGATGACTGCTGGCATGGCAAGCGTGACGAGAATGGGTTTATCCAATCTGACGCGGCCAAATTCCCTGGTGGGATGAAGGCACTGGCAGACTATATCCATTCCAAAGGTCTGAAACTCGGCATCTACAGTGATGCCGGCATAGGCACCTGCGCAGGAATGCCAGGATCCCTCGGTCACGAATATCAGGATGCCCTCCAGTATGCCCGCTGGGGTGTCGACTACCTGAAGTATGACTGGTGCAACACCACGAACATCAACCCGCGAGGAGCCTACCAACTCATCAGCGATGCCCTCCGCGCTGCCGGGCGTCCTATCTTCCTCAGCATGTGCGAGTGGGGAAACAGCCATCCGTGGAAATGGGCACGCGACATCGGTCACTCATGGCGCACCACGCCTGATATCTGGTGCAGTTTCGACTCCCTCCGTGTCTTCCCGGAAGGCTACAGTCAGTTTGGTGTGATGCAGTGCATTCATTATAATGACACACTGCGCCGCTATGCAGGTCCCGGACATTGGAACGACCCCGACATGCTGGAGGTAGGCAACGGTATGTCCACTGGCGAGGACCGTGCCCATTTCACCATCTGGTGCATGATGGCCAGTCCGCTCATTCTCGGAAACGACATCCGCAACATGAGCGAGGAAACCAAGGCAATCCTCACCAACAAGGATGTGATAGCCATCGATCAGGATGCGCTGGGTGTTCAGGGTTTGTGTCTCTGCTCTGACCAAGGTCTTGACTTCTGGTTGAAGCCATTGTCTGATGGCGACTGGGCTTTTGCGATACTCAATCCTACCCGACAAGACATCACCTACGCGTTGGACTGGCAGAAATTCAATTTCACCGACAAGGAGGTGTCCGGTCTCAGCACAGATTTCGACAAGACGGTGTATAAGGTCAAGAATCTGTGGACCGGCCGACAGGAAGGCAAGACAAGCATCAAGTCAAAGACAGACAGAAAGATTACGGTTCCCTCCCATGATGTAGTATGCTACAGACTGACAAGGAACCAAAAATAGACCAACGTAACTGATACTCATTCGTACTACAACAAGCAATCCGACCTCCCTTTGGGGAAGTCGGATTGCTTGGTTATGGTCGTTATGACCAGGTGTTTCCTTGCTTCTTTTGTGCTTGGTATGCTTAGAATCTGTATCCTATGCTTGCCATGACGACATGTCCGTCGCCCAGGATTCCCGGTTGGAATTTGTACTCGCCAGCAACGAACCAGTTGCTGTTTAAATTGAATTGTATTCCTGCACCAACTTGGATACCGCCGTCGGTTTCGTTTTCACCATCATGGGAAATTTCTTGTGTCGTTCCTCCTTTTGATGTAGACAGTGTATAGCCTTCACTATGAACTAAGGCTAAAGCATAACCAACCGATGGATATATCTTAATTGCATCGCCAAGGTTGAACAGATAGTGCACATTCAGTCCAAGCGTTAAGTCGGATACGTGGTCCTTCATGGGATGGTAGATGCCTTCCAATTCAAGACGCCAGTGGTCGGTCAGACTGTACTGGGCGAATGCGCCTAATCCAAGTTTCGTGACACTCTCTTCCAATCCAATAATTTTAATTTTCGCGAAATTTGCACCACCGCGTAAACCGACAGCCACATCACCTTTCTCCTGAGCCAGTGCACTCATGCTGAACAGAGCCACACACATTGCTATAAATAACTTTTTCATTCGTTTTTTTTAAATTTAACATAACTAATTATATACATGCACTTTTCGAGAGCACATCAATCTAACCTTTCTCGCTGCAAAAGTAGTAAAAATCTATAATAGTTTAAACAAAAGACGTATTTTTTATTGTGGATGGCGCATCCTATATTCGCTGAACAACGGCTTTAGGGGCATGTCATTTATTGACACGCCCCTTGGATTTCAAAAACACAAACTCTATTGAGTATCAGTCATCGATATCGAACAACATTCCCTTTTTGTCGAACTTCAGTTCGAGGTCGTTGGAAAGTTCTATTTTGTAACCATAGCGCTCCTTGTCAATCTTGACGATGGCGGTACCTGGATAACTGGTCTGCACATAGTCGGCGATGAATGTGGGAACGAGATGAGCCGGGACTGCGTTGAACTGGCAATCTACCTTGTCCCAAACACCTTTCTTATTGAAATCCAGTTGGATACCGTTGTTCAGTCGTACCTCATACTGTTTTCTGCCGTTGTCGAAATCTTTCTTGGCATAAGTGATACCCTCTCCGGGGAAGTTTTCTTGGATGAATGCCATGGCTGCTGCGGGCAACTGTTCTGTGGGGATGATCCTGTCTCTTGCGAAGGTGGATACGGATTGCATCATCATGCAAAGGAGTGCTGCGAGGAATAATGTTGACTTTTTCATAATTGTAATTTTTTATTTGTTATTATTTTTGTTATTTTCTTTTTTGCTGTCTTCAGGTTTTTTCCTTTCGACATTGCAAAGTTAACCCCGAAAATCCCCGTCCGCAACTTTTTTTGAGTTTTTCGATTCACTTCTATGCGACTGTATCTGCTTTTTGCGACAAACCGGTCAGCACCCCTCAGAATCTGTCGCAAGGGGGATAAAAAAGTATCCATAACCCACAAAAAACTGAGTTATGGATACTTTTATCGACAAAAACGCTATGGACTCGGCTCTTTTTAGGCGAGATTGGTTAGAATTCCACGCGATAGGCTATGTTGGGGAAGGTCAGCGAGGTGAACTTATCGACGATCTCATGAGAACGGATGTCGAAGGTCTGACCCTGGAAAGTCTTCATCTTTAGGAATTCGAGGATGAAGTGGTGGGCAGTATGATGCTTGTTGATGGTATACTTCACCGAAAAAGCATAACCCACACTCATGCCTTTCTGGGCACGATAGGGTTCGGGGTCATCGATTTCTGGAATGGACCTGTCGGGACGGTTCGCGATGTCCTCATAGGTGATGCCCTCAGGAATAGGCGTATAGCGGTCTCCGCCCATCAGTGTGAGGCGGCCGTTAAGGCCAAAGACGTTTTTCTTCGATTTGCCCACCATCCACTCCTTGCCACCAACGATGTTCGTGATGTAGCGGCGGTCGTGACGTGAATGATGCCACACGCCCTGTTCATCGCGAAATTCCGACTTGAAGAGCGTGGCAGTCAGCATCCCATAGAGGCCATCCTTCAAATAGCGCTCCAATATGAAGTCAATACCATAGTTGCGACCTGCTCCGCCATTCACCAGCGCACGGTCCTGGAAAAACATGTTGTGGTTGAGGATGGAATAGGTTGTCCCCTTTTCCACAGGCACGTCGAACAGCCACTGCCAGTAAGGCTCTATCTTCAGCATGGCATTTTCACCCAAGCGCTGGGCAAACGAGGCAGAGATGTGGTGTGAGCGCGTGAGTCCGAGGTCTTTGTTGGGATTTTTGCCATCCATCGTCACGAAGTAAGTATCTGTGGTTTCCTTGCGGCTGTTCAGGGCGTATGCCAGCGAAATAGTGCTCGATGGCGAAGTCTTGTATTGCACGCTGATGCGAGGTTCCACCAGCCACTGGTTGTTGAGGTTGAACCACATGACATTCACACCCGCCACAGTGGAGAGTCTGCGGCTCAGCGCTACCTTGTGGTTGGTATAGAAACGAGTCAGGCCCGTGTTGCCCTCCGACTCATAGACACGGAACTTGGGACCACCCACTGTCTGGACCCAGTCCAACCACGTGTGGAAGTCCAGATGCTGGTGCTCAAAACCATTCTGCATCGTGTATCTCGACGAGAACTTATGCTGGTGCTGCGTGCTGACGATGATGTTCCATGAGGCGTTGCGACCCTCCATATCGGGAATCTTGGTCAACTGCTGGTCGTAGTCGTTCTGCTGCAAGCGGGTATAGGCCCCTGTAAAGGCCACGTTGGAGCGCAGGGTGCCACCCGAGCGGAAACGGTAGGTATGCGTGAGCCCACCGGCACAGTTGCGCTGGCGCGACCACGAGTCGTTCATATCCCACAGCGTCTCCCACTCCGACACGTCGGGCACCTTGTTCTCGTAGTTGTCTATGAGGCCCGTGAACCACACGGCGAAAGTGCCCGCCTTAGTGGTAGGCATGTTCAGTTTGAAACTCAGATCCTGATAGTCGAGTGTCTCGTTCTCCATATTGATGGCATGCAGTTTCTTGGCAATCTCAAGAAAACTGTAGCGATAGTTCACCAGATAGGAAGCCTTCGACCCTTTGCCCAACGGACCCTCGGAGGCGAAATCCACACCCAGTGTACCCACCTGCACGGCATGTTCGTATTTTGAGTTGTTGCCCACCCTCATCTTCATATCGAAAGCGCCAGAGAGGGCATTGCCAAATTCGGCAGGCATGGCTCCCGTCAGGAAGTCGCTGTTGGCCAGCACCGTACCATTGAGCGAGGTAAAAATACCGCCACCAGCCTCAGTGATCTCCGCGAAGTGGTTGGGATTGTTCACCTCCACACCCTCCACACGCCATTGCAACATCTGGGGCGAGTTGCCGTGAATGGAGATGCCGTTGGTAGCGCCACCCGTGGCCACGCCCGCGAACATCGATGCCGTGCGGGCAGGGTCGGCCATACCGCCGGCATAACGCGTGGCCTCCTCGACACTGAACATCCGGGCACCCACCTGTGCCATCTCGTTCAGCGGCAACTGCTTGTTCACCCGGGGCTTCACCACCACCTCGCCAAGTTCAGAGATGTTCTCACGCATCCTCAGCGTGAGAACCAGTTCCTTACCCGACGATACCAACTGCTCTTTCAGCACCACTGGTTCGTAGCCAACATAACTCGCCCTGACAGAATGACGCCCCACAGGGACATTTTCTATCACGAAGTTGCCGTCTATATCCGACACCGCAGCCATTGTGATGCCGTTCTCCACCGTTATCGACACGCCAATCATCGGCTCACCCGAAGCCACGTCGCAGACCTGTCCCCTGACGGTCTGGGTGGTCTGGGCATTCATCATCGAGGAGAAAAGCAGCATCGCAAACACTGCCATTAAAAACAATCTTTTCATTGGAATAGCCTTGTTCTGCCTGTTCACTATCAGGCGCAATAAGTTAGTCAGTGCGACAATTTGTCCTTTTATCATCATCTGTTAGTTTTTGTCGTGCAAGAATGGTGCAAACCGAGAGTTATCAAACTCGCCTGAATGACCAAGGGGCTGCCCTTTCTTGCCACTTTTGTCTGCGAAATTACAAATAATTGCTGAATCTGCCAAATTTTTGGGGCATTCTGTCAAATTTTATGATGGAATGATAATAAAGAATGGACAGACAAAAAGATTTGTTTATTATTGTTAATGTTGTAAGTACAAAATGGCCAATAACGTGTTTTTTATTATATTGGGGCAATCAATGATATCACATAAAACAGTTTGATTGATAGCCCCTTAAACAATGTGGATTGAAATGAGAAGACTTATCCTATTTGCCTGGTGCCTGATGATGGCAGGCACGATATGGGCACAAGAAAAGAAAGACGACTTCGTCAAGGGAGCCGACGTGGGCTTCCTCGCCGGACAGGAGCGGCGGGGTGTCAAGTTCCACGACCGTCAGGGAAAGGAGCGAGAGTGCCTGGAACTGCTGAAAAACGACTACCAGATGAGTGCCATCCGCCTGCGTGTCTGGGTGAATCCCCGAGGAGGCGACTGCGACAAGAACGCCTTGCTTGCCATGGCCCGCAGGGTGAAGGCATTGGGCATGGACCTGATGGTGAATTTCCACTACAGCGACTGGTGGGCCGACCCCGCCAAGCAGCCCATTCCGAAGGCATGGCTTGGCCACTCGTTTGAGCAGATGAAGCAGGACCTGCGCAACCACACCATCGAAGTGCTGACGCTGCTAAAGGAGAACAGCATCACGCCACGGTGGGTACAGGTGGGCAACGAGACCACCAACGGCATGCTCTGGAGCGTGAAAACCGATGAGCGTGGATGGGAAATCAAGGACTCCCTGGGCCACACCACCATCACCCACTCCATGGGTCACATCAAGACGGAGCCACAGCAGTATGCCGGTTTTATCCGCGCAGGCTACGATGCCGTGAAGGAAGTCTTCCCTGACGCCATCGTCATCGTACATCTGGACAGAGACCATCAGCAGAGCATTTATGACCACAACCTGGACACCATCCTGAAATACGGCGGTAAGTTTGACATGATAGGCATGTCGCTCTATCCCTATTGGGCGATGGAGGGCCATCCGGAACTGAATGCCGACGACATCATCACCGACTGCATGACCAACATCCGCTATGTCAGCGAGAAATACAAGTGCGATGTGATGATTGTGGAGACAGGCTTTGAGGTGGACGAGAGCCATCCTGAAAAAATGGAGGAAGGTCGCCGCCAACTGACCCGTGTGATACGGGAGGCACGCCAAAAGACCAACGGGCACTGCCGTGGCGTGTTCTATTGGGAACCGCAATGCCTGCCCGGCGGATACAAATTGGGAGCCTTCGACCACAATGCCGCCCCCACCGCCATCATGGAGGGATTTATAGAATGACAATCAAACACAGGGATACGGAGATACAGAGTTTTTTGTAAGCAATTCTTTGTATCTTTATAACTCCGTGCTTAATTTTCAATCTTCAATCTTCAATTTTCAATATATAAAGCCGCCACCCTACGTGAGGATGGCGGCGAAATCATTTTGGGAAAAAAAGATTATTTAAAAAGCAATTGTGCAAACTGATAGAGGCTGCGGCGCCAGGTCTGCCACTCGTGAGCCGTCTCGGGAGAGATATACGAGTGAGCATTGATGCCCAAAGCCTTCAAGTCCTCAGCAGCCTTGTCCACGCCCATCGGCTCCTTGCTTCCGCAACTCATGAACAGCACCTTGTTGGTCTTCTTGAAATCCTTGGCATCCTGCAGTTCCTCTGTACGGAACGTGCCACCACTGAACATACCTACATAAGCGAACTTGGTGGGGTTGGCCAGTGTGATCATGTGGGTCTGCATGCCACCCATCGAGAGACCTGCCAGCGCACGGTGGTCGGTATCAGCAATGACGCGGTAGTTTTTCTCCACCATGGGGATGATATCCTTCAGCAGCACCTCCTGGAATCCGTTGAAGCCACCGAAGCCACCACGGCGAGGACCACCGGGACGTCCGCCAGGACCACCCATCGGTCTGCCCTGAGGACCGCCGGGACGCATACCCTGAGGACCACCGGGGCGCATGCCCTGAGGAGCACCCTGAGGACGGGCACCCTGACCCTGCGGACGCGGTCCCATGCCGGGGAATCCGCCGAAGGGATTGGCCTGCTGTGTGGTGTCGGGGTGAGCGGGGATGGCATTCAGTCCGTTGTCCATCACGATGATGAAAGGCACAGCCTTACCGGCAGCAATCAGGTTGTCCATGATGATGCCCGTCTTGCCCTGAGCCGACCATCCGGTCTCATTCTCGCCCATACCATGCTGCAAGTAGAGCACAGGGAATTTCTTGGTGGGGTTAGTGCGGTACTCAGCGGGAAGGTAGACATAGCAGTGGCGCATTTTCTCTGTCACTGTGGAGTAGTAATAGACCTCGTTGACCGAGCCCTGCGGCACATTCTTCACGGTGTAGAAATCCTCATCGGCTGCAGGCACGTCGATGCCGCTACCCCAACGGCTGGCACCATAGTAGTACTTGCTTCCCGGATCGGGCACTGAGGCGCCGTCGATGTTGAGTTGGTAGTAGTGGAAGCCCTCGTCCTGAGGAGCCGACTCACCCGTCCACACACCCTCGGCATTCTTCACCATGTCGTATTTCACGCCACCGATATCCAGTTTCACACTGTTGGCCTCGGGAGCCGAAATCTGGGCACGCACCATGCGCTGGGAGTTCACCATCGGATACTCATGCCCCTCCTGGTTGGTACTGGCAGGTTTGAAATCCTCTGTCACCTGCGCACTTGCAGCAACTGCCACCAGTGCAGCCGCCATCATCACTAAACCTTTCTTCATAATAATGTTATAGTTGTTAATAAGATCAAAGTCAGTTCTTAAGACTCCCTCTCCTCAGGGAATGGTTTCCATTGATATGATTTTGACGTTGGATAGCCGAAAAAGTAAAACAGACCGCCTCACTTGTTAAAGAATATTAACATCATGAAGCGGTCTATTTGTTGTCAACACAGAGGGACAGAGTTTTTTCAAGACCACACACATAATTAGGTATGCGGCGAAGTTCCTTGACTCCTATTATCCGTAGAATTAATACGCTTGACATTGGAGTGAGAAAATTCATGTTTAATTACATGGTAATTATATGTTTTCTTCGTTTTCTTTTTTCACACAAATGACCACGAACTGGACCTTTATAATTACATGCCATTCGTCACAGAAAAACGTCCATTCGTCACATATCTCGCTGTTTATCAAATATTTCGTCCGTCTATCCCAGTTATTTGGCAGGCGGACAGATTCTTTTTACCTTTGCGCAAGTAATTCAGTTCATGACGTAGCAAACAACAAAGGACTACGTCTAATGTTAAAACTAAATTTGAAAATCATGAAGAAACTTTTAGTATTATCCATCATCTCAATGATGATTCTGACAACGAGTTGTATCACCACACGCTCCACTACAAAAATTAATAAAGTGGAAGTAGGTATGACAAAAAATGAAATTACAAAACTACTCGGCTCACCTTTGTTCAAGAACGGTGACATCAAAAGCGAGCAATGGGGATATCGGAAGCACATCGGTGAGATTACAGATCCCGAAGAGGTGATCTTCCTCGTGACTTTTGACGAAAATGGCGAAGTAGCCAGTTACGATACGATAAAGGAACATGGCCATCGTCAATTTTAAAACCCAACAAATTTGTATAGAGTTTTTTCTAAGCCCTCTACGAATGCTGTTTCAACACAGAGACGCAGAGGTACAGAGTTTTTCCAGGCCATATATAAAATATGGTGTGCAGCGAAGTAATTAATGGAAATTAATGAATTGATTACATGGTCATTCGTGTTTTTTTACACGAATGCTTGAAATATTATCATGAATGACCTTGAATGGTTGTTAATGATTGTTTTGTCTAAGGAATCTGGGAACAAAGGAATATATCGCCGCTTGCGGCGAAGTAATTTATGGTAATTCATGGATTAATTACATGGACATTCGCGTTATCTTTTTTTACACAAATGACCACGAATTTTTAACATGAATGAGCATGAATGGTTGCTACTCAACTTTTCCTTGGCTATTCGCATAGGATGACGGTTTTTCACAAAACAATCTTCACTATATTTGTGAATTCCAAAAGAATTGCATAATTTTGCAAACAAATTAGCGAGGCCTATGGTCATTGAATATGAAAAGAAGTATCTCGAAGAGTTGTATAATGATGGGAAATGCAAAAACAAGAAATATCGTTTTCAAACTCCTGTCGTTACGAAATACCAGAAGCGTATAGATACGCTTATGGCAGCAACACGAATAGAAGATCTGTTCGTTTTCAACTCACTCAACTTCGAAGCACTTGACAATGGCTACTACTCTATCCGAATAGACTACCACTATCGCCTGGAGTTCAAGATAAGAACAGAAGGAACAGAGCCTATAGTAACAATCTGCATTGTAACAGACATCACAAACCACTATCAATAAAGATATAAGTATGAACAGAATAACAACACATCCTGGTGCCATACTAAAAGAGGAACTGGAGGCAAGAGAAATTTCTCAGAAAAAATTCTCTGAACTGCTTTCCATTCCTTATACACGACTTAATGAAATACTGAATGGAAAGCGTCCTGTCACCACGGAATTCGCTCTGATGGTAGAGGCCGCACTTGGAATCAACCCGGAATTACTCATCAACATGCAGACTCGGTATAATATGTCTGTGGCCAAACAGAAGAAGAATTTTCTGGCAAGACTCATTGACATAAAAAAAGCATGTGCTGCCGTGTTTTAGAATTGTCTACACAAAGGCAAATTCATTGAAAAAGATACATTTACTTGCTTGTCTCAGAGAATTTGAGTAATTTTGTAAAGATTTTGGGGATGTGGGGTATCAACGCCCCCGGCTTCCTCTAATCGGACTCCTCCGGGGTTAGGTTTTTGGGTAGGAAATCAACGCCCCCCTACCCCCTCTAATCTTAGAGGGGGAGTTAGTTACCACGGCGAATGAGATATGAATCAATATTACTCAACTTTCTCAAGTAGAAAGGAGTGTAGAAGTGTGGGAGTATAGGAGTGTAGACATTACTCCTGTAAGTGACTGCCTCTTCTGACGATGAGCAATCAGTTCTATTGTCTAAACTTCTAATCTCCTAAACTCCAAAAGTTAAGCAAATACAAAACTTGAGCCAATATTAGAAAATACAATAACTGCACAATGAGAAAACTATTTTTCCTTACCGCTCTATTGGTTTTCGCCACCATGGCGGAAGCACAAGACAAACTGTATGCCAACGAGTTTCCGATAGGAGACGTGAAATTGTTGGACGGACCGCTGAAGAAGGCACGCGACCTGAACATCAAGACGCTGTTGCAATATGACTGCGACCGTCTGCTCGCCCCCTACCGCAAGGAGGCAGGACTTACCCCGAAAGCCAAGGCCTATCCTAACTGGGACGGACTCGACGGACATGTGGGAGGCCACTACCTCACCGCCATGGCCATCAATGCCGCCACTGGCAGCGACGAGTGCCGCCAGCGCATGGAGTATATGCTGAGCGAGTTGCAGGAATGTGCCGACGCCAACAACAAGAACCACCCCGACTGGGGACGCGGCTACGTGGGCGGCATGCCGGGCAGCGAGCGTGTGTGGACAGCCTTCAAGAAAGGAGATTTCGGACCCTACTTCGGAGCCTGGGCACCATTCTATAACCTCCACAAGATGTTTGCCGGACTCCGCGACTCATGGGTCTATTGCGGTAACGAACAAGGCAAGAAATTGTTTTTGGGCTTCTGCGACTGGGCCATTGACCTGTCAGCCGGTCTCTCGGATGCCCAGATGGAGCGCATGCTCGGCAATGAGCACGGCGGAATGAATGAGGTGCTGGTCGATGCCTATGCCATCACCAAGGACAAGAAATACCTCGATGTCGCCCGCCGCTTCTCCCACCACCGTCTGCTCGACCCCATGTCGCAACGGCAGGACTGCCTCGACAACATGCACGCCAACACACAGGTGCCCAAGGTGGTGGGCTTTGAGCGCATCTCTGAACTTTCAGGCGACGAGACCTACCATGACGCCAGCGCCTTCTTCTGGGACATCGTCACCGGTGAGCGCTCCCTCGCCTTCGGTGGTGACAGCCGCCGCGAGCACTTCCCCAGCAAGGATGCCTGCATGGACTTCATCAACGACATCGACGGACCAGAGACCTGCAACACCAACAACATGCTGAAACTCACCGAGGGACTGCACCGCCGCAATCCCGAGGCCCGTTTCGCCGACTTCTATGAGTTGGCCACTTTTAACCATATCCTCTCCTCACAGCATCCCGAGCACGGCGGCTACGTGTACTTCACGCCAGCCCGTCCGCGCCACTACCGCAACTACTCCGCGCCCAACGAGGCCATGTGGTGCTGCGTGGGTACAGGCATGGAGAACCACGGGAAATATGGGCAGTTTATCTATACGAAGAAAGCATCCAGCCTCTTTGTCAACCTGTTTGTCGCCTCTGAACTCAACTGGAAAGAGCGGGGCATCGTCCTGCGCCAGGAGACACAGTTCCCCTATGCCGAGACAAGCCGCATCACCATCGCCCAGGGCAAGGGAGCGTTTGAACTGCTCGTGCGCTACCCGAAATGGGTGAAACCCGGACAGTTTGAGGTGAAAGTGAACGGTCAGCCCGTCAGCATCGCCACCGGTCCCTCCTCCTATGTCTCCATCTCGCGCAAATGGAAGAAAGGCGACGTGGTCGACATCACCTTCCCCATGCACAACAGCATCATGTACCTGCCCAACGAACCGCAGTACATCGCCCTCATGCACGGCCCCATCATGCTGGGTATGAAGACCGACACCGAGGACCTTGCCCACCTCATCGCTGACGACAGCCGTTTCGGACAATATGCCGGCGGCAAGAAACTGCCCATCAACGAGGCCCCCATCCTCATCAACAACAACATCAACGATATCGCCAACCAACTGAAGCCGATTGCCGGCAAGCCCCTCCATTTTGCCCTCGACACCAAGATGGAGAACGCCATCCACAATGAGATACAGCCATTCTTCGAGATTCACGACTCCCGCTATATGATGTACTGGTTGGCCCTCTCAGAGGACAACTACAAGGGTTATCTCGACGGACTGGCCAAGGCCGAGAAGGAGCGCCAGGCATTGGAGGCCCGCACGGTGGACAAGGTGCAGCCGGGCGAGCAACAGCCAGAGACCGACCACAAGATGGAGACCGACCGCTCATATACCGGCAACTCCAATGACGTCTTCTACCGTGATGCCAGCGACGGTCACTATTTCAGTTACCTGATGCAGACAGGCGGCCAGACCGACCTCAGCCTGCGCCTCAAATACTGGGGAGTAGGTGAATGGAAGAGCCATGAGTTCGACATCTTCATCGACGATGTGCTGGTGAAGGAAGTCAACAACACGGGCAAATACCGCATCTCAGAGTTCAAATACGAAACCTATCCCATACCTGCCGACCTGCTGAAGGGTAAGTCTCAGGTGAGGGTGAAATTTGTCGCCAAGCCACGCAAGCAGATTGGAGAAATCTATGAAGTGAGACTGGTGAAAAATTGAAAATTGAAAATTGAAGATTGAAAATTGAAAATTGAAAATTGAAATCAACGCCCCCTGGCCCCCTCTAATCTTAGAGGGGGAGCAGAATACTCCCATTTCACCAGACATCTCTTACCATTAACATATCTCTTACCATTAACATATCTCTTACCATTAACATATAGGATTGGAGGTGGGGAGTCGGTTACTAATTAACAACAATAAAAGATCTGGCGCCAGGACAATCCTGACGCCAGATCTTTTGTTGTATTTGTTATGATTTTCAGATGCCGAAGGCCTCTTTCCATTTGATGAAATTCTCACGTTCAGCGCTTTCCTCTTTGGAGTCGGAAGCGACCACCTTGAGAATGAACTGGCTGATGGTGAAGAGGATTGCCTTGCGCTCATCCTCGTTGAATCCCTCAATCAGGTGCTCCGTGTCGGCGATGATGCCCTCGATGGTGTAGGAATGGTTGAGCGTGTCTCTCACATCCTCCTTCAGGCTGTCGCTGATTTCACCCACCTCAAGAATTCCCTCAAGGAAAGCATCGATGAAATGACGTTCACGCTGCTCAAAATGACCGTCGCAGTTGGCGAAGAACAGTCCTGCTTTCGCCATCAGTTTAATGGTTTCAATTACTTTTTCCATAGTTGTCAGTTGAAGGTTAGGTTAAACGGATTTTCCTGCCAGACCGATTGTCTTCAGCACACTCTCAGCCAGTCCGCCGAGATTGCCCATGTCGATGCCCAGTTTTCCAAAGATGCTGCCCAGTCCGCCGGCATCCTGTGCCTGCTGTTCCTTTTTCTTGGCCTTTTTCTTGGCAGAAGTAGTCTGGGCCGGTTCGTCCACATCGAAACCAGCCTTTTTCTTCATTTCCCTGACGATGTCATTCATGCTGCTGCCCTCCCGCTGAGCGGAAGAGGAGGTTTGGTTGGCCGAAGAGTTGGTCTGTTTGGTGGACGCCTTTCCGCCCATCTGCCTGCGCAGTTCTTCTGCCACATCACTCAGTCCGCCTGAGGAGGAACGTCCTGCCGTAGTGGTGCTGCCAGCGGACTGTCCGCCGCCCATCTTCTTTCGGATTTCCCTGACCACGTCGCCCATGCCTCCAGAGGATTCAGAGGAGGATTCAGAGGAGGGAGAAGAGGAGCCACCGCCCATCTGCTCTTGGACAGATTTGATGATGTCCTCCAGTCCGCCACCGGAACTGCCTTTCGACGACCCACCGCCGCCGAGGACCGAACCGAGCACTTCGCCCAGTCCGCCTTTTACGATTTCTTCAAAAAAACTTCCCATAAGATAATATTTTATTTTTGGAGATTAGGAGATTAGGAGATTAGGAGTTTAGGAGTGTAGGAGTTTAGACAATAGTCCTTTTGTAGGGGTTGCGTCGAAAACGCAACATACGGAGAAACTATTCTTCACTCTTCATTCTTCACTCTTCATTCTTCACTCTTCACTCTTCACTCTTCATTCTTCACTCTTCACTCTTCTTAATTTGTTTTATAGGCATAGTCGAGAGCAGCACCGATGGCGGTGCAGAACTGCGAGTACTTGGGGATGTGGAAATGCACATTGTAAAGGTTCTCCATCATGGGGAAGACATCGGCACATTGCGGCAGCAAGGTGAGGTTTCCGATCATGACGAATTCCGAGATGTCGCTGTTGAGCGCCGAGAGCACAGCCGCGCTTCCGATGGTCTGCAGGACGGTGTGGATGATGCCCACGGCGATGTCCTCTTTGTTGGCATCCGTCTTCGCCTTGCCGAAAAGCGAGGCGGTGACATCCATCGGCAGTCCTGGCAGCGGATGTGCGCTGATATCGCCAATCGTCAGGTCGATGTTGGAGATATCGCCCTTTTGGGCCAGTTCAGCCACCTGTTTGATGTCGGAGGTCTGGAGCAAGATGCGGGAGAGGCCCGCCAATGTGCCGCCACCCATACTGATACCGCCGATATGGCGGATGTCGTCGCCATCACACAGCACCAACGAGGTGCCGGTGCCCATGCTCACCACGATGATGCGGTCGAGGCCCGACTCAAACCGTGCGCCCAATCCATCTGCCACGAACTCATCCGCCCTGGAGGTGGGCAGACCATAGACAGGTTTTTCTATATAGGCGCTCCCCACACCGGTGAGCACCACCTGCTCCACATCAGACAGATCAACTTGGTTTTCATAGAGATACTTACCAAATGCTCCATAGAGCGAAGTGACGGGATCGGCCGCCGTGATGCGCATGGGAGAGACGACTTGCATGTCTCTCACACCCACGATCTTGGTCGTACTGATGCCCACATCAATTCCGATTACAATTCCCATAAGTCTGCGTTTTTTCAAGTAAAAAGTTTTTGCGCCACGAAGATACGAAAAAAACTGAGCGATTTGTTAAAATATATTATAAAAATGCTTAAATGTGTAAAGAATTCAACATTTATAAGTATTTTTGCCTAAAATCATTGAAAAACGATATTATTAACCTCAAACATTTGAACACTATGACGTACAAGATTGTAGACATTGAGGGCATTGGCCCCGTATACGCAGAAAAACTCATTGCCGCCGGCATCAACACCGACGCAGACCTTCTTGAGAAATGTGCCAAACCAGCAGGACGCAAGGAACTGGCAGAGGCAACCGGCATCTCACCGAAACTGATCCTCACCTGGACAAACCACTGCGACCTGATGCGCATCAACGGTGTGGGACCTCAGTTCTCCGAACTCCTCGAAGCAGCAGGTGTTGACACCGTGAAGGAATTCCGCAACCGCAATGCAGCCAATCTTCAGGCCAAACTGGAGGAAGTGAATGCAGAGAAGAACCTCACCAACCGTGTTCCCAGCCTCAAGGAGGTGGAGAAGATGATTGAGCAGGCCAAGGAACTTCCCCCAATGATGGAATATTAAGACACCCTCTTTTAGAGTGCAGCGTTCGTAAATGCTGACTTTACGAGCCAACCCCTTCCCCTCTCCCATGGCATTGAGAGGGGATTTTTTTGTTCATCCTAAAATCCGCAAGCAATCTCAATGACAATCTCAATTGCAGTAAAGAGCTTGAACACTATGCATCATGATAGTATGAGCGTGAATTTTGTCCGATTTGTGCACACCATCCCCTTACCCCACGATGCGACTTGAGGTAATA
>JAEEJK010000091.1 GCA_016281815.1 Prevotella sp.
TGCAATACCTCAAAGATGTACGGTGGGAGTACAACGACTGTATGATTATGGGCGACAAAGGCTACCTGAGCGCTCCGGTGCAACTGGATTTGTTTGAAACAGCAAATATCACCCTTGAGGTCCCATATAGGTTGAACCAGAAAAACTGGACACCGCCTACATGGGCTTACAGACGTTTTAGAAAGAGAATTGAGACTGTATTCTCCCAATTGAATGACCATCTCATGATGATACGCAACTATGCAAAGCAGCCGCCAGGGCTCTTCGCAAGGATGGCTGCCAAAGTGGCTGCCTTTACTATGTTGCAGTATTTCAATCTTCTCAATCATAAGCCTATAGGGCAAGTTAAGTATGCTTTATTTTAATTCATCCAACAGGTAATTACCATATAATTTCCCGTTAATTTTATTTCTCTGTATCTTTGTTTCTCTGTGTTGAAACCTTATTCGTATTGTTTCGTGCAGGTTCGTGGTGGAGAATTGTATTAATACTTTATTTGTTGTATCAAATACACTCAAATAACGTAATAAAACCTAAATATATAAAAATATGGAACAAAAATAAATAATAATATTAAAATATTTATTATCTTTGCAACCGACTTTATCGTGAGAATCTGCCACACGTCCTGAATGACGAGGCAAAAACGCAAATAGAAGGGATATTTAATCAGAAATCAAACTATATTATTAACAAACAAACTTTTAAAAAATGAGGAAATCAACTACACCTAACATGGCCCTCCGACTACAAGGCGGATGGCCCAGCCGATTAGGGAATGGTTCTTCCTGGTGGTTCACACCCCTCGGACTAATCCTTATGCTCTTTGCCTTGTTCGTTCCGAACATCGCCTCTGCAGAAATTGTCACGACGACGTATGACTTTAAAGGATCTATTGATGCTAATAATACGGAAGTCACCATGGGTTCTGCTGATACAGATTATACCAATTGCCTATATTTCACCAAAATCGGCAATGTGAATGATCCCGGACGCTTTGCAGCACAGGGAGATTGGATTCTGACTGAAGCACACAAACAAGGTTTGTACTCCAATAATGGTGGTGGGCGTCGATTCTTGGTCAATAATCTCTATGCTAACGATGTTGTCATATTTGATGTAGTGGATGTTTATGGTACGTCACAAACCATTTCACTTGAATCTACTGGTACAGCAACAGCAAATGGTAATACATTTACCATGAGCGCGAAAGGGAAATTGGTGGTAAATCTCACAAGATATTGGAACATCAAATCCATCACCATCAAGCACGATAATTCTGCCGTTTGGAACTATGATCCTTCCATTGAGACTTATGACATCTATTATGTAACAACTCAAAACATCCAGAGCAACAATCTAATAGAGGCAGATTTCCCGCTGGACTATGACGATCTGCCCGCACAATACCTGACCAATCTTCAGGGCGGCATGGCTCTCAACAAGAGAATCGCCATCAGTCAGGTGATGTACAATGGCAATATAACGACTCCCTGGACATTGCAAAACTATGGTGGCCTGAAATCCTTGTATAATTGGCACAATTTTGCCATCTGCGATTTGAAGGAAGGCGACCGTGTCGTCATTCAAATTTGGTCAGGCCAGGCCAAATTCTCAAGCAAAGCAGAGAATATGGCTTACAATGGCTGTAGCGCTTTCTTGGATGTTCAGAACAACGGAGACTTTGACGAAGGAGAAGATACAGAAATCACCTGCGGCATGGACTTGGAGAGCCTTGCTACGTATGTCATCACCGAAGACGGTCACCTTGACATCGCCCTTTCTGGCGATGGTGTTTTCTGCAAGGTTTACATCTATGGCGACCACCAAGCAAGAATGGTAGATAGGTATGGTGAGACTCCAGCCAATGGCAACACTTCCTATTTCGACACAACCGGTCAGTTGGAAGCCAAGCACCACATCGTTCCCGGTGGCTTGCATGTGTATGTTGGCAACCAAAATGAAGCCCATCACGCCATGGTGGTGAATTCTGACGAAGGACCTGTCTCTTTTGTGTATGACGAGAAGCACTTCAAGACACCCAACCTACCTAACAACAGTCTTGATAGATTATGGTATGATTTACCCGTAGAGGGAACATTCTACAGGTTTGTCCCCGACGTTGATGGAAAAATGACCATCAGGTTCAAGGCTAACAGCGTCAATTATCGTGATTGGACCGGCCATCAAGGCAATGAGGCCGTTGACCAGGCTGGAACACCCAACGAGACAAACCCCAATGTCAGTTGTCCTTATTACTTGATGAGGACTGACAATTTGTATCAAAACCATCAAGTCCAGACGAAGAACAATGGTGCAACCGTTACTTTCCTAGATGTAGAAGTTGTAGCCGGCAAAGAATATTACCTCTATGGCTGGTGGGATAACACCAACAGTACCACTGATTTTAATAACCATGCCTGCGGTGTGGCCCAGCTGATAGACGTCACATTCAAGCCCGACAAGTATGTCTATCCTCTCGCCAAGTGGGTGGAAAGCGGTGAGGCTAACGTGGAGGCAGCCGATGTACAAGGCTATGCCAATGACCAGGTTTGTATCAAGAAGAAGTCAGACAACATCGAGTCGTGCGACGTCAGCATCTCTAACGGCAAGCTCAACATCAACAACATCACATACAAGGAGGGCACAAACCCCGGCGGCGTGATTCTCGTAAAGGTGGGCGACCGCTGGAACGATGCCGACCCCGTCTTCGTGCTGACCATTGCCTACGACGCTGCCTTCAATGAGCAAGTCATCGGCACTGATGCCAACGGAAATGAGGTCAAGAGAACCGAGGGCTACACCTGGAACTTCTCCGACAACTCGCTGAGCGGCCTGAAATGGACCAACAGAGACTCACAGGAGGCCACCGTCACTGATTTCGGCACACGGTTCAACGGCTTCGCCACAGCAGCAAAAGACTCTCTCGGCGTTCCTACCAATGGGGTCAACGAATATTCATTCCTCACCGAGGAAATCAACCACGGCGACTGGGAATTCAACTACCGTGTGAGGAAGAGCGACAAATTTTACGATCCGAGGTTCCTCAACAACTATGCCTTGGAAAGCGACAACGCCGACATGATGTGGGACACCCAGGGACTCATCCTCCAAGCCGGCTCCGGACAGAGTTGTATCTTCAACGAGCATGGTGTATCCATTGACCATACCAACAAGACTCAGGCAGACCCCGACCGCTACGTGGGCTTCCTCAAGGGCGGCAAGTTCATCATCCCGAAACTGAATGAAGGCGACCGCGTGCTCATCTACATGGGCAGTGGATACGGCAGCGGTGACCAATCCATGGTGTTCCATATCACCAATGCCCTCGATGCCTTGCACAATCCTATCTCTCCCGACAGCATCTACCATGCCGGTGGCTCACAGTGGAACGGAACGGCAACTCACAAAGATCCCTACTACCGCGGATGCTACCACTTCTTCGCTGCTGCTGACGGCGACATGGAGTTTGAGATGTCGGGCGGCTCGATGTGCAAGCTCTACAGCATCCAGATCTACCGTGGCGAGCGCATAGAGACCAACGCCGTGCAGGGTGACAACGGCTATACTCTCCTTGCTGTCAAGGACCAGAACGGCAATGTCACATCGACAGAAACCAAGAGTTGGAACCTCCACCACCGTGGCAAAGGAGAGGAAGTGGCTCAAGGCAAAGGCGAGAAAGCTATTGTGAACGAGGTGATCGCCAGCTCTGGCAACATCACAAACAAGACCCTCGGCATCGTCCGTGGCGGAACAAAGAACAGCGCCATCGGTATCTCCTACACCAACCAGGGTGAAATCGGTATGCTCCGCGTCCGCGTGAAATGTATGGAATACAACAACAACTACGTGACCGACTACGCCGACCGCAACCTCACGCTGGCTCTCCACGAGACGAAATCCTACCCCTATACCTGGGACTTCACCGACATCAACCAATACTCTGGCTCAGACATTACTGCTGAAAACACCAGTTATCCCGAGACAACTGACGAATGGGATACAAAGGGCTACGACCTCTCCATGTGGGATGAGAACGGCGGTATGATTCTCAGCGGACCTACCTGGGGCTATCAAAACCAGAACATGATCTTCGAAAACTCAAAGGGCATCAATGGCAACCAGCTCTATGCTAACGGTAAGGTGATTCCCGAGACCAAGGGCCTGTGGTGGTACTTCGACAACAACGACGCTGCCTACAGCGGCTCCATGCAGATTACTTCTGAAGGTCTGAAACTGGCCAACACTCCTAATATTGTTGACGGTATCGGTCTTAACCGCGGATGGTGGAACTACAAGATGGTGGTGCCCAACGTACCGGCCGGAGCAGCAGTCTACCTGCGCGTGGCAAGAGATGAGAACGTCAGCGAAGAAAACGTGCAGTTCAAGAACCTCAGAGGCGAGGACATCGACGAGACCTTCTTCTACAAGAGCTATCAGTTTGCCAGCATGAGTGCCAAGGCGGTCATCGGCAGCGATGACAACAGTAAGCTCTATGAGGCAGAAGATGGATCTGGTGACTATATTATGGCCATGTACAATTCAGGTGCCGCAGGCAACCTTACGCTTACCCTCAACGGCTGGATCCTGAAGAAGATGTCCATCTCTAGTGACAAGAAGACCCTCGACTCCAACGGATGGGCTACAGAGAGCCGCGAGCACGTCATCGACCCTGCCCTCACCGCTTATCTGACAGGCTACGACATCGAGACCTGCTTCGTGGAAGAGATTGATTATGGAAAGGTAGGAGGCGAAGGTAAAGTGCTCCTGACTCGTGCCAACCTGAATGATGCCTCAGACGGCCAGATTATCCGTGCCGCTGCAAACGGTGATGCTGGTGCCTGCATCCTCCACAACACCGCTGGCGCACCTGTTGAGATTCTTGACGGTGGCTTCCACCTCTTCGTTCCCGACATGCACGACTTTGAAGACACTGACTTCACAAACAACGATGCTACAGGTATCAAGACCATCACCACAACCAGCAACGGTATTCTGAAGGCTCAGGTAACTGCTGGCACCATCCCTGCCACAAAAGATGGCTACACCAACTACATCCTGAGCAACAAACGCTACATCAAGGATCAGGGTGACTTGGTGGAGAGTGTCGAGGCATTCTACCGCGTGAAGAGCAGCGGAGCAAAGAGCAACGGCCACAACGCTTACCTGCAGATGGAAACCAACAAGGTGACGGGTAGCCAGTCTGCCAACACCTTCGAGGTGGTCTTCGAACTTGATAAAGAGGCTGACGGCATCAACGAGGTGAACGACACCAAGGCTGCCACCACGGAAGGCTTCTATACCATCGACGGTCAGAAACTCAATGGCATGCCGACCAACAGCGGTCTCTATATCGTGAACGGCAAGAAAGTAGTCATTAAATAATCAGCAACAAAAGGAATTATGAAAAGAATATATATTGCACCGCAAACCGATATCGAGACACTTCACCTCAAAGGGTCAGTCTTGGAGGATAATACAGATCCTGGCTACGGACGCTACAGCGACACGTCAGATGAAGTTCACTCCAACACGGTCATCTTTGAAGAGTCAGAGATGGAATCAGACATCATTGCCTCTCCCAACCTCTGGGACGAGTAATCCTTCTGGAAGAGATTTGTCTCCTTCTATATCAATCGGGGCAGCCACATGGCTGCCCCGATTTTTGATACCCCTCCCCGACCCTCCCCAAAGGGGAGGGGGAGACTAAAACGGCGAGATTTAAATGGCGGGGAGTATATGCCGGAATACAGATGGCGGGACAAGAATATCGCCCCCTCTCCTTTGGAGAGGGCTGGGGTGAGGTTTCTAAAACTCAAAAGGGATGGTGAGTTGGCGGTCACCAAGAAGATTGAAGGAATGGCGGTGATAAGGCGTGATGCCATATTGACGGATGGCCTCACGGTGTTTCTTGGTGGGATAGCCCTTGTTGCTGAGCCAGTCGTATTGGGGATATTCTTCTGCCAACTGATTCATGTAGTCATCGCGGAATGTCTTGGCGAGGATACTCGCCGCCGCTATCGAAAGGTATTTGCCGTCGCCCTTGACAATGGTGGCGTAAGGCAAATCATGATAAGGCTTAAAACGGTTGCCGTCGACAATCACCGCCTGCGGACGGACGGAGAGTTGGTCGAGGGCGCGGTGCATGGCGAGAATGGAGGCGTTGAGGATGTTGATCTTGTCAATCTCCTCGGGTGTGACCACCCCCACCGCCCATGCCACCGCCTCGCGCACAATGACCTCGCGCAAGGCATAGCGCTGCCGCTCCGTGAGTTGTTTGGAGTCATTGAGTTGCTCATTGGCATAGTCTGGCGGGAAGATGACCGCCGCCGCATACACGCTTCCGGCGAGACAGCCGCGTCCCGCCTCGTCGCAACCAGCCTCTATGAGGCCAGGATGATAAATGGGCTTTAGCATATTTTTTTAGGGCTATATATTCTAGAAAAACTAGGAGATCCTAAGTGATCCTAGGAAACCCTAGGTAATCCTAGGTAATCCTAGGGATCCTAGGAAATCCTAGATAATCCTAGATAATCCTAGGTAGGCTAGGGCTCCCTCCCCTTTGGGGAGGGCCGGGGAGGGGTTTTCGGGGAGGGGTTTTCGGGGAGAGGCCCTCTAAAACATCCTCGCCACCCTGCGGATGGCGGCGACAAGGGCATCGATATCCTCGCGGGTGTTGTAGAGGGCGAAGGAGGCGCGGACAGTGCCGAGGATACCGAGGCGCTGCATGAGCGGTTGGGCGCAGTGATGACCCGTGCGCACGGCGATGCCGAGGCGGTCGAGCAAGGTGCCCATATCGAGATGGTGGATGTCGCCCACAAGGAAACTCACCACAGCATCCTTCTCCGGTGCCTCGCCGATGAGCCGCATCCCCTCGATGGTGCGCAACTGCTCCATGCAGTAGCGTGTGAGGTCGCGCTCATGGGCAGCGATGCGGTCAAGTCCGATGCGCTCAATATAATCAATGGCGACGGCCAGTCCGTGGGTGGCAATGTAGTCGGGGGTGCCTGCCTCGAACTTCAGCGGTGGCCGCTCAAAGGTGGTGCGCTCAAAACTCACCGTGGCGATCATCTCTCCCCCACCCTGATACGGCGGCAGACGGTCGAGCCACTCCTCGCGCCCATAGAGCACGCCGATGCCCGTGGGGCCATACATCTTATGACCGCTGAAGGCGAGGAAGTCGCAGCCGAGTGCCTGCACATCGACCTTGAAATGGGGCGCGCTCTGCGCGGCATCAACGAGCACCGGCACACCATGCTCATGGGCGATACGGATGATGTCACCAACGGGGTTGACGATGCCAAGCACATTGCTCACATGGGCAATGCTGACGATGCGGGTGCGGTCGGTAAACAGCCGCTCATACTCCTCCATGAGGAGTTCGCCACTGTCGCTGATGGGAATCACCCGGAGCCGGATGCCCTTGCGGGTCTCCAGCAACTGCCACGGCACGATATTGGAATGGTGCTCCATGACGGAGACAATGACCTCATCGCCCTCCTTCATCAACTCGCCCATACTGCTCGCCACCAGGTTGATGGCCTCGGTGGTGCCACGGGTGAAGACAATCTCCTCGGTCTTCGCCGCATTGATGAAGCGCCGCACTGTCTCACGGGCTGCCTCATGGAGGTCGGTGGCCTGCTGTGAGAGATAGTGCACGCCGCGATGGACATTGGCATTGACATTGAGATATTCATCGCGCATGGCATCGAGCACACACAGCGGCTTCTGCGTCGTGGCGGCATTGTCAAGATAGACGAGCGGACGGTCATAGACCGTGCGCGACAGTATAGGAAAGTCCTTTTTTATGTCTGAGTGCATAGCGATAAGATTTTTCTATAGGGGCTAGATTTTCTATAGATTCTAGGAGATCCTATGTATCCCAGAGCCCCCTCCCCTTTGGGGAGGGCCGGGGAGAGGTATTTCATTTACACAGTTGGCAGCCCTCACACTTGCTGAGTTCGCCCCGGAAACGCTTATCGACGAGATAGTGGAGGCGGTCGCGGAGCGGACCGAGTTGCATCTGGTCGATGACCTCATTGACGAAGGCTGTCTGGAGGAGCAGAAGCGCCTCATGGCGGCTGATGCCCCGCTGCTGCATGTAGAACAGGGCGGCATCATTGAGTTGACCCACCGTACTGCCATGGGAGCATTTCACATCGTCGGCATAGATCTCGAGCATCGGCTGGGTGAACATCCTCGCCTCACGGGTAGCACAGAGGTTCTGGTTGGTCATGGCCGACTCCGTCTGCTGCGCGCCGGGCTGAACAAGCACCTTGCCGGCGAATGCCCCTGTGGCCTGGTCGTTGAGCACATATTTGTAGAGTTGGTGGCTGCTGCAGTGCGCCGCCTGATGGACGATGAGCGTGTTGTTGTCCACGGTCTGGTGCTTGTCAGCGATGACACAGCCGTTGAGCACACATTCCGCCCCCTCGCCGACCAGCGTCACATCGGCGCGGTTGCGGGTGGTGCCGTTGTGCAGGGTGATGATGTTATGGTGCATGCGGCTGTCGCGCTGCTGCTCGACATAGAGGTTGCTCACCCGCACATTCTTGTTGTGGGTCTCCTCCATGCAGTAAAGTTCGAGCGACGCATTCACCCCGACAAAAGCCTCTGTCACCTGGGTGGCGAGGAAATGGCGGTCGTCGGCAGCATGGTCGCAGAAGAGCAGCCTCAGTTCGGCTCCCTCCTCCATGATGACGAGCACGCGGCGGTTGACCATCAGGTCGACATCGGCACGCAGGATATTGATGACCTGGATGGTGCGTTCCACCTTGACACCTTTGGGGACATAGACGAGCAGACCGTCCTGCGCGAGCATGGTGTTGAGGGCGGTGACGGCATCACCGTCAGTATGGGCGAGACGGGCATAATGGTCGGCCACCAACTGCGGATGCTTTGCTGCCACCCTGCTGAGTGAGTCGACGATGACCCCCTCCGGCAACTGACTCTTGGGCAGGGCCTTGTCATAAAAGGAGTCGTTGACGACGAAATAGAGCGAGGTGCTCAGGTTGGGCACATCGCAGCGGAACGCATTATAGGGATTGACCGGGATATCGAGGCGGTTGAGGTTGAGTCCGTAGTCGGGCGCAAAGATCTGCTGCATGTCGGCATAGCGGTAACGCTCCACCTTGCGCGAGGGGAACCCCTGCCGGCGGAAGTCGTCAAAAGCCTGCTCACGCACGGCATTGAGCACATCGGAGGAATGACCGCAGATCATGCCGCGGCACTGTCCGAAGAGGTCAATATATTGCTGCTCACTATTCATGGACCGAAGATTTTATCCAGTCGTAACCCTTGGTCTCTATCTCCTTGGCGAGTTCTGGACCTCCCGTGCGGACGATGCGCCCCTGATAGAGCACATGCACCACCTCGGGACGTATCATCTCGAGCAACCGCTC
Organism: Prevotella sp.; assembly: GCA_016281815.1. Taxonomy (GTDB): domain Bacteria; phylum Bacteroidota; class Bacteroidia; order Bacteroidales; family Bacteroidaceae; genus Prevotella. Next base: position 9,402 of record JAEEJK010000091.1, read on the forward strand.
ATAGTGGGTGATGACGATGACGGAGGTCTCGGGGGTGTGCATCCTGTTGACACCGTCGGCGACGATGCGCATGGCATCGACATCGAGGCCGGAGTCTGTCTCGTCGAGGATGGCGAGTTTGGGTTCGAGCATCGCCATCTGGAAGATCTCGTTGCGCTTCTTCTCACCACCACTGAATCCCTCGTTGACGGAGCGGTTGGCCAACTTGCTGTCGAGTTCAACAATCTTGCGCTTCTCTCGCATGAGTTTGAGGAACTCCGAGGCATTGAGGGGTCCGAGACCCTGATACTCGCGTTTGGCATTGACGGCCGCCCGCATGAAATTGGTCATCGACACACCGGGAATCTCCACAGGATACTGGAAGGACAGGAAGATGCCTTCCCGCGCACGGTCCTCGGGCTTCATCTCCAACAGGTTCTTGCCATTGAACCAGGCCTCGCCTGCCGTCACCTCGTAGAGGGGATTGCCGGTGAGCACTGCCGAGAGAGTGGATTTGCCCGAACCATTGGGTCCCATGATGGCATGGGTCTCACCATCGCAGATCTCAAGGTCGATGCCACGGAGGATTTCCTTTTCGCCGATGTTGGCATGAAGATTTTTTATGATGAGCATTATTATCTTTTTTTATGGTTTTTTCCTGGGTTTTCTATATTTTCTAGATTCTCTAGACTTTCTAGATTTTCTAGATCCTCTAGATTCTCCAGATCCTATAGCCCCCTCCCCTTTGGGGAGGGCCGGGGAGAGGTTTTTTACCCCACCGTGCCCTCGAGGGAGACGGAGAGGAGTTTTTGAGCCTCGACAGCAAACTCCATGGGGAGTTTGTTGAGCACCTCCTTGGCATAGCCATTGACGATGAGGCCTACGGCCTGCTCCATGGGGATGCCACGCTGGTTGCAGTAGAAGAGTTGGTCCTCACTGATTTTCGACGTGGTGGCCTCGTGCTCTACGATGGCCGTGTCGTTGTGAATGTCCATATAGGGGAAGGTGTGTGCGCCGCACTCGCTGCCCAACAGGAGTGAGTCGCAACTGGAGTAGTTGCGCGCACCGTCGGCATGGGCGGTAGCCCTCACCAGTCCACGGTAGGAGTTCTGCGAGTGTCCGGCGGAAATGCCCTTGGAGATGATGGTCGACTTGGTATTGCGACCCATGTGTATCATCTTGGTACCAGTGTCCGCCTCCTGATAGTGGTTGGTGACAGCCACGCTGTAGAACTCTGCCACGGAGTTGTCGCCACGGAGGATGCAGGAGGGGTATTTCCAGGTGATGGCACTGCCCGTCTCTACCTGAGTCCAGGAGAGTTTCGAACCCTCACCGCGCAGGTCGCCCCGCTTGGTGACGAGGTTGAGCACGCCTCCCCTGCCCTGCTCATCGCCGGGATACCAGTTCTGCACGGTGGAGTATTTCACCTCGGCATGGTCGTTGACGATGATCTCGACGATGGCCGCATGGAGTTGGTTCTCGTCGCGCATGGGAGCCGTACAGCCTTCGAGGTAACTGACATAGGAGTCGTCATCGGCCACGATGAGGGTGCGCTCAAACTGTCCGGTGTTGCGGGCGTTGATGCGGAAATAACTGCTGAGTTCCATAGGGCAGCGGACGCCTTTGGGGATATATACGAAGGAACCGTCGCTGAAGACGGCGCTGTTGAGGGCGGCATAGAAATTGTCGCGGTAGGGCACGACGGTACCCAGATATTGCCTGACAAGGTCGGGATACTGCTTCACGGCTTCACCGATGGAACAGAAGATGATGCCCTTCTCTGCCAGTTTCTCCTTAAACGTGGTTTTCACCGACACCGAGTCCATGATGGCATCGACGGCAGTGCCGCTGAGGGCGAGCCGCTCCTCGAGGGGTATGCCGAGTTTGTCGAAGGTCTTCTCCAGTTCGGGGTCGATCTCCTTGTTCTGCGACTTTTTGGCCATCGGGTCGGCGTAATAGGAGATGGCCTGATAGTCGATATCGGGCAGGTGCACATGGCCCCAGGTGGGCTGAGTGAGAGTGGTCCAGTATCTGAATGCCTTGAGGCGGAACTCGAGGAGCCATTCCGGCTCTCCTTTCTTTTGGGAGATGAGCCTCACCACATCCTCGTTGAGCCCCTTCTCGATAATCTCGGTGGGCACGTCGGTGGTGAAGCCGAACTCATCTTTCTGTTCGGCGATGCGGCGCACCAACTCGTTCCCGTCTTTAGGGGTCTCTATCTCATTATTCATAGTTTCTTCGTTTTATCCTGGTCGTCCTAGAGAGTCTAGAGAGTCTAGAAAATCTAGAAAATCTAGAGAGTCTAGAGAGTCTGCAGCCCTCCCTCCCCCTTGGGGAGGGTTGGGGAGAGGTATTTAATCGCCAGCATCGTGAGGTCATCGCTCTGCATAGCCCCGCCGACAAAGGCCTGCACCTGACTCACCATCTCACGGATAAGCACCTCGGGCTTGTTTTTGCCATCAGACAGCAACTGGTTGGCGATGGCAGTGACGCGCTCCCCGCCAAACTGCGCATGCTCGGCATTCTCCGCCTCGGTAAGTCCGTCGGTATAGAGGAAGATGATGGTCTGCGGGTCGATGTCAGCCTCCTGCACGGTGAACTCCCATCCCGCCATCACCCCGAGCGGCAAGTTGGGGTCGCAAGGCAGCAGTCCCACTCCCCTGCCGATGAGCATCGGCGCGTCGTGCCCTGCATTGCAGTAGCGCAGCATGCCGGTGGTCAAGTCGAGCACGCCGACGAACGAGGTGACGAACATGCTCGTGTCGTTGCCCTCCGCCAAAGCCTCGTTGAGCGCAGAGATGATATGGTGGGGCTTGGCGGTATGTGCCGAGATGTTGCGGAACAGCGACCTTGTGACCGCCATCACCAATGATGCCGGCACCCCCTTGCCCGACACGTCGCCGATGCAGAAGAACAGCTGATTGTCGCGGATATAGAAGTCGAAGAGGTCGCCGCCCACCTCCTTGGCGGGGTTCAGCGAGCCAAACACCTCGATGTCGCTGCGCTCGGGATAAGGCGGGAAGATCTTGGGCAGCATGCCCATCTGTATGTCGTGAGCCACCTGAAGTTCATTCTCAATGGCCGCTTTTGAGGCAGTGGTATGTTTGAGTTCCTCGACATATTTGGTGAGCGACTGCTGCATGCCATCGAACGAGTCGCGCAGCACGCCCACCTCGTCGTGGTGCCTGATGACAGGCAGAGAGGTGCTGAAATTGCCCTTCGCCACCTCATCGGCAGAGAGCGCGAGCTGCTTGAGCGGTTTGACAGCCCGCCTGATGACCACGCGGCTGACGAGGAAGGCGGCGAGGAGACCGATGGCGATGAACAGCAACAAGACAAGTCCCACAAAGATACTTATCTTATCCAAGCTTGTCTTGGGGACAGCAAGTGCCAGCGACCAGTCGGTGAATTTGACCGGAGCATAGAAGACATACATGGGTTTGCCGTCGAACGAGACCGCCTCAGGCATTTCGTCGAACTGCTGGCCATAATAACCCTTTTTGCCCGCCACCATCTGCCTGACGACATAATCGTCGGCGGTGTCGGGAGTCGCCTTGACATCATCGTAGATGTTTTTGTTGATGATGCGCTGGCGGTCGGGATGCACGAGATATGTGCCATCGCTGTTGATGAGGAAACTGTAGGGCTTGTATTTGCTCAGTTTCTCGCCATCGAAGTCAAGGTCATTGTTCTGATACTTCTCTACAACCTCCCTGCTCGGAGAGACCCATTCCTGCGAGAAGGTCTCCCAGTCGGTCCACCTCATCTTCTTGGCGAGCCATTCGAGCGACATGTCGGACCCCAGCACCGCCACCGTCCGCCCCGTGCGGTCGTGAATGGGAAAGAGGCATGAGACCAACGGCGCCACGGAATCGGTGCCATCGAAGAAGGGTTTGGACCAAAGGGTCTTCGCAGCCTCTATGCCCTCTTTGAACCACCCGGCACTCAGATAGTTGTGGGAAGGTCCGCCGATGATTTTCGTCTCGACGTGGGAGCTGTCGGTGCGCACCGCATAGGGGCAGTACCAGTGCCCCTTCTGCGGATAATAGTCGGCGATGAATGAGATGCCGCAGCTGCGCACCTGAGGGTTCAGCCTCACGACACGTTCGACGAGGGCAGGCAGGCGGTCGGGGTTGGCGAGATTCTCCTCAATCTCAGGCACATGGTTGTATGTGCTGGTATAGATGTCGGATATATGTCGCCTCATCTCACTCACATAGCCATCGCGGAAAACCTCCTGCCGCATCCCATCCGCTCCGAGAACGAACTCACTGGTGGCACCATAGATGAGCCAAGCCACCAACCCCATGATGATGAGCATCATGAGCACGATGCGCCAGGTGAGGCGTCCTGCAAACGACCGCATTTTCTTCTCTTTCTTACCCATCAGGCGATGAACTGCTTAACGTGGCTGCAACCTATCTCAGAGTTTCTGCTCCACCTCGATCTCCATGAAGGTCTCGATGATGTCGCCCACCTGGATGTCGTTGAAGTTGACGAGCGAGATGCCGCACTCCAGTCCGGTGGCAACCTCCTTGGCATCGTCCTTGTAGCGCTTGAGGGCACCGATCGGGGCGGTATGCACCACGATGCCGTCGCGCACGACACGGGCCTTGTCCTTGTTGTGCACCTTGCCATCGGTGACGAGACCGCCGGCGACAGTACCCACCTTGGAGATTTTGAACACCTGCTTCACCTCGATCTCGGCGGTGACGACTTCCTTCTTCACCTTGTCGAGCATACCCTGCATGGTGGAGCGCACCTCGTCGATGGCATCGTAGATGATGGAGTAGGTGTTGATCTCCACACCCTCGCGCTCGGCGAGTTTGCGGGCCTCTGCTGAGGGGCGCACTTGGAAACCGACGATGATGGCCTGGGAAGCCGATGCGAGCATCACATCGTTTTCGGAAATCTGTCCCACTGCCTTGTTGATGACATTGACCTGCACCTTCTCGGTGGACAGTTTGATGAACGAGTCGGAGAGTGCCTCGATAGAACCGTCGGTGTCGCCCTTGACGATGATGTTGAGTTCGTGGAACTCTCCAAGAGCGATGCGATGTGACAGTTCGTCAAGTCCGAGTTTGGTGGTGGTGCGCAGACTCTGCTCACGCTGCAACTGGATACGCTTGTTGGCGATTTCGCGGGCCTCCTGTTCAGACTCCATCACATGGAAGGTGTCGCCAGCCGTGGGGGCTCCGTTGAGTCCCAGGATGATGGCGGGCTCGGCAGGACCGGCTTTCTCGATGCGCTGGTTGCGCTCGTTGAACATGGCCTTGATGCGTCCGAAACTGGTACCGGCGACGACAATGTCACCAACCTTGAGCGTACCGTTGGAGACGAGCACGGTGGAGACATATCCGCGGCCCTTGTCGAGTGATGACTCGATGATGGAACCCGTGGCCTTGCGGTTGGGGTTGGCCTTGAGGTCGAGCATCTCTGCCTCGAGGAGCACTTTCTCCAGGAGGTCGTCGACACCCATACCTTTCTTGGCGGAGATTTCCTGGCACTGATACTTGCCGCCCCAGTCCTCGACAAGGAGGTTCATGTTGGCCAGGTCCTCACGGATCTTGTCGGGATTGGCTCCAGGCTTGTCAATCTTGTTGATGGCGAACACCATGGGCACGTTGGCTGCCTGGGCATGGGCGATGGCCTCCTTGGTGGTGGGCATCACGGAGTCGTCGGCAGCGACGATGATGATGGCGATATCGGTGACCTGCGCGCCACGGGCACGCATGGCGGTGAACGCCTCATGACCCGGGGTGTCGAGGAAGGTGATCTGACGACCATCGGAAAGTTCCACATTGTAGGCACCGATGTGCTGGGTGATGCCTCCTGCCTCACCGGCAATCACATTGGTCTTGCGGATATAGTCGAGAAGCGAGGTCTTGCCGTGGTCGACATGACCCATGACGGTGACAATCGGGGCACGGGGCACGAGATCGTTCTCATCATCCTCTTCCTCGGTGATGGCATTCTGCACCTCGGCACTGACATATTCTGTCTTGAAGCCAAACTCATCGGCAACGATATTGATGGTCTCTGCATCGAGACGCTGGTTGATACTCACCATGATGCCGATGCTCATGCAGGTGCCGATCACCTGGTTGACACCCACGTTCATCATCGTGGCCAACTCGCTGACGGTGACGAACTCGGTGAGTTTGAGGATCTTGCTCTCGGCTCTTGCCTCTGCCTGCTCCTCCTGGAGACGCTCCTGCACTGCCTCGCGCTTCTCCTTGCGGTATTTGGCTCCTTTCTTGTTCTGACCCTTGCTGGTGAGACGGGCCAATGTCTCTCTCACCTGTCTTGCCACATCCTCCTCATTGACCTCAATGGAGCGGACGGGTGCTTTTTGCTTCTGCTTGTTTTTCTTGTTCTTGTTCTTATTGCCCTGGCCCTGACCCTGGTTCTGGCCCTGACCCTGGTTCTGACTGGCGGCGGCGATGTCCACACGCTCCTTGCCGCCGATGCGGCTGCGCTTGCGCTTCTCACCACTGCCTGAAGCGCCCGCCTGCTGGGCCTTCTTCTCACGCTCCTTGCGCAGTTCCTCTTTTGTCTTCTTGCGAGGACGGGTGCGCTGGTCGACACTGCCGAGGTCTATCTTTCCGATGACCTTCGGTGCGTTGGCCTGCTCTATGGGGATAGTGAATATGCCAGTGTCACCCGACTCCTTGGCGGGCTCTTTCTCCTCGGCTGGGACAGAGGACACTTCCGGCTCCGTTTCTGCAACGGGACTTTCCTCTGCTGGCTCAGGCTGAGGTTCTGAAGGCTGCTCTGAGGGAGCCTGTGGCTCCTCGGCAGCGACAGGCTGCTCCTTCGGCATCTCTGGTTCTGCCACGACCGCTGGTGCCTCTTCCACATTCTTCTCCTCGGCGGATGGTTCAGGCTCCACAACGGGCTCCTTGACTTCGGGCATGCTGACGACAGGCTGCTCATTGACAACGGGAGCCTCCTCTGGCTCGGGCTTCACAACGGGCTTTTCGGCCTTGGCCGGCTTTTCGGTCTCCTTGACCTTGGCCGGTTCTGCAGGCTTCTGCTGAGGCTTGCCCACATTGGAGAGGTCGATAGAACCAAGCGGCTTCACCTGCTGCCTTCCGGCTCCCAGGATCGTCTCGGCACGGTGGTCCGCAGGCTCCTTCTTCTTCTCCTTGCTCTTCTTGGGGAAGATCTTGTCGGCCTGCGTCCTCACTTCCTTGTCTTTCTTGAACTCCTCGACCAGGGCATCATACTGAGCGTCGCTGAGTTTAAAACTGGGGGATTCCTCCACCTCGCCCAACTCCTTCCGCTTCTGCAGGAATTCCACAGCGGTCGATAGTCCGATATTCAGTTCTCGTATAACCTTATTTAATCGTATTGCCATTCTATGCTTTGTTCTGTTTCTTTCTTGTTGACAACGAGTTCAGACATGCTAAAGCCACTACACGCGACACCGCCATTCTTAAAAAGGGGTATTGTCCAAACTCCTAAACTTCTAAACTCCTTTCAATATAATCATATTAATTCTCAAACTCTGCTCTGAGGATGCTGAGCAGGTTGTCGACAGTTTCCTCCTCCAGGTCGGCCTTCTCAACAAGCATCTCACGCGGAGCCTTGAGCACAGCCTTTGCCGTGTCGAGTCCGATGCGCTTGATGGAGTCGATGACCCACTGGTCCACTTCGTCGGCAAACTCGTCGAGATAGATATCCTCCTCGGCTTCCTCGTCTACCTCGCGGAAGACATCAATGGTGTATTCAGTAAGCATGGAGGCCAACTTGATGTTGAGTCCGCCGCGGCCGATGGCGAGCGACACTTCCTCGGGCTTGAGATAAACCTCTGCCTTGCGGTCTTCCTCGTTGATGCTGATGCTTGACACCTTGGCGGGACTGAGTGCACGCTGGATGTAGAGTTTGATATTGGTGGTGTAGTTGATCACATCGATGTTCTCGTTGCACAACTCCCTCACAATACCATGGACACGGCTGCCCTTGACGCCGACACAGGCACCGACAGGATCGATGCGGTCGTCATAACTCTCCACGGCCACCTTGGCTCGCTCACCAGGCATGCGGGCAATCTTCTTGATGGAGATGAGCCCGTCGTTGATCTCGGGCACCTCACCCTCAAGAAGCCTCTCGAGGAACATAGGACTGGTGCGGGAGAGGATGATCTTGGGATTGTTGTTCTCGTTGTCAACCCTGAGGATGACGGCACGGATGGTCTCACCCTTGCGGTACTGGTCGCTGGGTATCTGCTCCGACTTGGGGAGAATCAACTCATTGTTCTCATCATCGACGATGAGCACCTCGCGTTTCCAGGTCTGGTAAACCTCGCCACTGATGATCTGACCCACGCGGTCCTTGTATTTGTTATAGAGGGAGTCGTGCTCCAACTCAAGAATCTTCGAGGCGAGGGTCTGCCTGAGGTTGAGGATGGCACGGCGGCCAAACTTCTCAAACTGTATGCGCTCACTCACTTCCTCATCGAGTTCGTAGTCCTCGTCGAGTTTCTGTGCCTCAGAGAGGGCGATTTCCTTGTTGGGGTCGTTCACCTCACCGTCGGGCACGACGATGCGGTTCTGGTAAATCTCAAAGTCGCCCTTGTCGGGGTTGACGATGACGTCGAAATTCTCGTCGGTGCCGAAAATCTTGGAGATCACATTGCGGAAACTCTCCTCAAGCACGCTGACCAAAGTGGTGCCGTCGATGTTCTTGTTCTCTTTGAACTCCTTGAACATCTCAAACATATTCGGTTTCGAATCTGCTGTTTTCCTTGCTGCCATTGCTTTATTTGAAACTTATGATATATTTAGTGTATTTTACTTCATCCATGTTGAATGTATGGTCGATGTCGGTAAGCACGGAGCGTTTCTTTCCCTCTTCCTTCACTTTCTCCTGAGAGGTGACGGTGAACTGCTTTCCGTTGACTTCCTTGAGCACGCCCTTGGTCTTCTTTCCGTCGGCGGCGAGCACCTCCACCTCCTTGCCAATGAAATTGACATACTGCTGAGGCACCTTGAAGGGCTGGCCCAGTCCGGCAGATCCCACTTCAAGTTCAAAGTCTTCGGCGTCGCGGTCAAGATGGTCCTCGATATAGCGGCTCAGGTCCACACAGTCCTCTATCCATACGCCATCAGCGTGGTCGATCTCAACCACAATCTTGTTGTCTTGGCTGATTTCCACGTCGACCAGGAAATAATCCTTTCCCTGCAGCCACTCGTCGACCAAATTCACAATAATACTTCTCTCAATCATTTTCGCTTTACTATTTTCGCTAGATATCTCTTTCCAATTCAAAAAATCAAGTTTATTCTTCATCCGATCACTTGTTGCTCTCCTATGGAGAACAGGGTGAGACCTGACTTTTAAATATGAAAATGAGGAGCCTTTTCAAGCCCCTCATTCCACTGAACGGTGCAAAGGTACGAAAAAATACCCATGCCACCAAACTTTTTCCCATTTTTTAGTGTAAGTCGCTCTTTTTTCAATCTTTTCCAACGTTGGCTGTCTACAAACCATGACCTTCCATCATCCACAGGTCGGTCACCCCCTCCCCTTTGGAAAGGTTTAGGGAAGGTTTTTTCACTCCCTCCCCTTTGGGGAGGGCTGGGGAGGGGTTTTCACTCCCTCCCCTTTGGGGAGGGTTAGGGAGGGGTTTTCACTCCCTCCCCTTTGGGGAGGGTTAGGGAGGGGTTTTCACTCCCTCCCCTTTGGGGAGGGCTGGGGAGAGGTTTCCAATATCTTCCCATATTCCTCCGGAGTGTTGATGAGCCGTGTGGCTTCCTCCATCTGCTTGTCACCGCGCAGACTGTTGGCGATGGCTCCCCGCTGGTAGTAATAGGCAGCGACGATGTCGTTGGCGAGGATTTTTTTCAACTGCTCCTTGTTGAAGTCGAGGTCGTGGGAGAGATTGTGCTGAAGTTTTTTCTCCAACTGCTCAAACTCCTCCTTTGCACCATCATAGTAACCCTCAAACTTGGCAAGCCGGATGAGTTGCTTGAGGTATTTCTCACTCTCATGGTCATAGGTGAAGCCACTGGCGAGCACACGCTGCTTGAACTCCTCATACTCCGCGTCGGAAATCTCAAAATCATCAGCGGGCGGGATGGTGGCATGCCGGGCGATGTAGTCAACCTCATAGTCGAACATCACCTCGGTGGAGTCGGTGCCCGAGGAGGCCAGGTAATAGGCGATGTTGGGCAGGGAATCGGGCTGCACCACCACATCGGGCATGATGCCTCCGCCATCGCGCACCTCGCGCCCGTGTGCGGTGTGGAATACCTTGGTGAGCGAGTCGGGGATGTGCTCGGTATAGCCGCCCTGGGCGTGCTTGTAGTTGATGGCCTGGATGCAACGTCCGCTGGGGATATAGTATTTGTTGCTGGTGAGTTTGAGGCTGCCGTTGTAGGGCAGGTCGACAGATGTCTGGACAAGTCCCTTTCCGTAAGTGCGTGTGCCGAGGATGACGGCGCGGTCGAGGTCTTGCAGCGCACCGCTGGTGATCTCACTGGCGCTGGCCGTTGACTCTCCCACGAGGACGACGACGGGCATGACGGTGTCGAGCGGCTCTGACTTGGTGTAATAGTCAATGTTGGAGCGCTTCAACTTGCCTCTGTTAGAAACGATGAGTTTCCCTTTGGGCACGAAGAGGTTGACGATGTCCACCGCCTCCGACTCAGAACCGCCGCCGTTGCCGCGAAGGTCGAGCACCAGACCCTTCATCCCCTTCTCCTTCATCTCGATCATCGCATTGCGCACCTCCTTGGCGCAACCCTCGGTGAACTGCCTGAGATGGAGATACCCGATGTTGCCTGGCCGCAGCCCATAGTAGGGCACGGAGGGTGTCTGGATGGTCTTCCTCGTCACCTTCATCTGCATTTTCTTGCCCGTGGTGGGACGCTGGATCTTGAGAACAAAACTGGAACCTGGGTCGCCGCGCAGGTGACTGCTCACATAACTGACATTCTTGTCAACCATCGAAGAGTCGTCGATGGCGAGGATGATGTCTCCCTTGCGCAGACCTGCCTTGTCGGCCGGCATCCCCTCATAAGGTTCGTCGATGACCACCCGCTTGATCTTGGTGTTGTAACGGATGAGCGCACCGATGCCAGCAAACTTGCCGGTGTAGATCTCCTTGAGGTCTTTCATGTTCTCCTCGGGATAGTACTCGGTGTAGGGGTCAAGGCTGCGGAGCATCGACTTGATGCCGGTTCCTATCACCTCTGCGGCATCGAGAGTGTCGACATAGATCATGTCGAGGTTCTTATAGATGGCATTGAACACGTCGAGGTTCTTCTTCACCTCGAAGTTATGGTCGCTCTCAGTCTGTGCCATGGCAGAGGTAAAGGCCATTGCTGTCAGGAGTGTCAGCAGGATGCTTCTTTTCTTCATGTGTGTATTGCGGTAAATCGCCCGTAATGGGTTTTATTGACGGTGCAAAAATACATCATTATGCGCGGATTCCGCCCAAAAACACCAAAAAAAACATCGTTTTTTACCAAAAACGGAAAATTTCCCCGAAAAAGTTTGGTGGAATCAAAAAATGGTTATACTTTTGCAACCGCAATCAAAAAATACTGCTTCAGTAGCTCAGTTGGTTAGAGCACCTGACTGTTAATCAGGGGGTCGTTGGTTCAAGCCCATCCTGAAGCGCTTTAAAAGACAAGGAGTTAGCACAACGCTAACTCCTTTTTCATTTTTGCTGTGAACATCTAGTTGTGGCAGATTCTGCAAAAACAATATTGCCACAGGTTGTGGCAATATTGTTCATGGTGTCCTGGGGCTCTGTTCTTTATACATCAGATTGTAGAGAACGGTTGGAGTCGCAACTTGTTGCTCAATTTCCTTGACACAGACCTATATGAACGACAAGGCAAGGCCTTGACTAATTTCAATAGGACTTTGCCAGATGAAACAAGCGACTTGGCACGAGAGTTAACTAAAGATCCATACGACTTTGCATTTACTGGTATAACGGGGCATTATAACGAACGATTGCTGAAAGATAAACTACTTGGGAACATCACCCAATTTCTAATAGAGTTGGGCACAGGCTTTGCATACGTCGGAAAGGAATATCGACTACAGGTAGGCGAAAGGGAACAATTCATAGATCTGCTATTCTACAACTTGAAACTTTCGTGTTATGTAACTATTGATATCAATGGATCACGAGAACCGTCCCTATGATCCATGAGACCGCTATTCTTTTCATACTGGGCAGCAGTTTGTCAATGGAGCAGAGGTTAAACAAAAAATCATTTCATCAGAAATTTTATTTGGAGCCAATATTTGGAAAGCACAATGTCCATAGCCCCTTTTTGCGTTTGAGCATCCTCTCCAAGGAGTTGAGATAGGAAGTTCCAAAATGATTTCCGATGATGCTTATACTTGTAATGTGCCATTTCATGTAAGATTACACTGTCTATCAATGCCTGTGGCATGATGATTAATCCTGGTATTAAGCTTATGTCATTATAGACACTGCAACATCCCATAATGTTGCCTCGGAGTTTCTTTACAAATACTCTGTTGCCAAACAGATTGTTTTTTCTTTCCAGTTCTCGTAAACGTGATGGAAGGACTATCTTGGCTCTCGCCGTAATTTCATCACGGATAGTTTCACGCAGCCACTTCTGAATTCGTAGGTTGTCAAAATTAGTATTGTCCGCATATACAATATCAAGTGAGTCGTGGTCAGGATAAGAAATGCAGACGACACACTGTGTGCTCGTTTGATAAACTTTCCTTTCCACGGACGAGATCATTGCTTCTTGTCGAAGAACAGTAATGTCTGCCTTGAACCATGAAAAACGGAAATGTGGTGAATTAAGCCTGAAGTTTGGGTTAATCCAGAATTGCGGTTCTTTCTTTATTTGATGTTCCATGTCTTATCCAGTATTTTATCATATTGCTTATCCGTACTATCTATTTTCAATCCATAGAAACGCGTTCCTTTGTTATGTTCAATGAGCATTTTCTTTTTTGTCTGTTCTGTGGGAAGTGGAAAATAAAAATCACTAATGATAAGGACATCTGCCATTGCAAAGGATTTGCTCTGCAACATTTCTATTGACCTGTTAAGCATTTCTTCACCATCAGTTCCGCCCGTGAAACGGTCTTCGAGGAAAGATTTTAGGCGCATCCAATGACGGGGAAACGATAAATCCAAAAACTTTGCTCTGACAGAGAATGACATAATAAAGACTTTGCGCTTCTGCCTTCTAGCCAATCTGAGAATCTGTGTAAGAACGGAATACGCAATCTTCAATGGCTTTCCGCTCATGGAACCGCTGGTATCAACGGCAACTATGATTGGTCCATTTTCCAAACGAGGTTTTCTCATCTGGGTTTGCTCCGTCTTGAAATGGCTTTCGTTTTTAGGTCGATTGGCGAACATTTGAAGTTGTTTAGTAGCATACTTATAATAGAACAAACTTTCTGTATTGTGCTCCGAAAGGATGGCTGTTTCTGAAGGCAGAAGGTGTTGGAGGTCATCACCGTTTCCTATCTCCACTGCTTCTGCTGAGGGCTTTGGGGGTGAAGGCAATAGTGGCAGATAACGTCTAACAGTGTCATCCATTTCATCATCTCGCTTTGGCTGCTCACGCCCGATTATCTGAAGCAAGTCTTTCAACTCAGGATAAGAATAAAAGAAATACTCTACTTTGCGACGTTCTTTGTAGTCACTAAGCCCATGTTCTTTGATGTGATGCTCCCATCGCAATTGGTTGTCTTCAATCAACTTTTTCTTACGTTCCACCTCCTTCTCGTCACAGACTTTCTCCCATTCTCTCCCCATCGCATTGAGAATAGTTTCTACCTGCTCATCCGATTCGCTCTCGCTAAGTTGTTGTCTGTAGCCTTCTATGTTCAATTCCTCGGTTTTGTATTGTGACTCAATTACTTTCACGGCCTGCCCCCACATTTTTCGTTTTTGTACGACACTGCTACCGACGAAAACAGCAATGAACTTTTGTTCTTTTCGATGATATTCTTCAATTGGCTGAAACAAATGTAGCATTGCTTCTATGAACTTCATCAGTTCTTCTTTGAGCAGTTCCGTCCAAAGCGGATCTTGGCTCTCAAGTTGTGGGTTGTCTTGAATGGTCTGTCCGATGAAGCCTCCAAGCAAATCTCCCTGAGATAAGTTGTCTGGCAATCTGCCGCAGTCCATATAGAAGTCAAAAGCTTCGTCATAGTCTTTGAGTTTTTGGGAAAAAGATTCTTCGTCAACCATGTTCATAGCAATTGTTGGGCATTTTTGATTTTTATTTCCATCTCTTTCATGCGTTTTTCACATTGGACGAGATATTTCTTGACTATCTTCTTGTCATCATCTGACAGAAATAAATGCATTGTTTTTGCAAATAGAGTCTGAAGATTTGTTAGTGTTGGTGCTATATTCTTATGAAGCATGGATAACGCTGTATCAGTTAACGACGGTTCTGCAAAAATTTCATCAGTAAACAGACTTTGCCCATTGTCTGAAGTCAACGAAGCCATAGATAATGGCATCCTCCGCTCAAATGCATAAGGTGTATTGTCAATGATGATGCCACCATTGCATTTCTGAAGTTTTACCCTTCGTACTTTTTGTACATTTCTTACTTTGTAGTCAAAAGGTGCGCCGGTATAGATGGCATGAACAATCCAAGACCTCTTCTGTTCATCTTGGTAGAGAATACCATCTGATGCTTTATCGACGTCAACGTGATTGTAATCAGTTTTGTAAAAAAGGCATCTCCCTTGTGGAAAGTTGCGTATGCTGTAATAGAAATAACTGACCAACGTGAATTGTTCAGGTGGATTATGCGTATTTTCTTCTTTCTTGAGGGGTTGTGATTGCTTCTTGATAGCAAGGTCTATTTCGTTTTGCGATTGCTCCATCAGCCTGGCGATATCAGCCGTCAACGATGATTCAA
>JAEEJK010000009.1 GCA_016281815.1 Prevotella sp.
ACTCAGATTGGTGGCACGAAAATCGTATGCAACCAACTGGGCTATGTGTTCCAACAAGAACACTTGCATAATTGGTTCAGCCATGTCAGGATGATTGAGATTTGATTATCCGCTACGAAATATTTCGTGAGAAAGTAGATCATGGTTATAAATAGAAAAAATCATAGTGAACCCGTTGGTTGAATTAAATTCGTAAAATATTTTTATGAAAAAGTTGCACATGTCGATTCTGAAAAATGCCAGATTGCCATTAAGAATGGCTTGTCTTGCTCATTTTTCTCAAACTCATTCAGATTTATCGATGACTATTCAGAAACTGTATTTGAGTTTCACGAACGCCTCGGAGTTGTTGTCGTAGATGGCGAAGGTGCCGCGATCGGCATTAAAGAAGTCGTAACCGAGGATGGCGTGCAACTGATCGTTGAGGGCATAGTCGGCACTGAGACGGTTGTAGATGCTGCCGTTGGTGACGTCGATATAGGCGAAACTCTGCAGGGCAAGGGTGTTGTGGAGCAGGTCTTTGGAGATGCGAAAGGTGGCTAAACCAGAATTTCTGTGTTTACCGATTGACACGTATTTATGGGCATATTGGGCCGAGAGAGACCAGTCGTTGCCTGCATACCAGTCAAGGCCCAACAGGGCGTTAGTTGATGACGCACGGCCAAAGGCCTGCGCTTCGTCGAGGTACTCGGCCACCTCCCCTCTGACGACGAACTGACCGAGGGGCACGGAACAGTCGGCACCCAGCATGGTCATGCGGCGATACTGGCCGACACCGTCGCAGAAGACGGGCTGTTTGTTCCAGGTGTGGAGGGCAGAGAGGGAGAAGTCGATGCCGCTGAGGAAGAACGACAATCTGCCGCCATATTCCATATTGCAGAGCCGATGGCTGGGCTTGTCGCCGATGGGCAACGGTCCTACCGACCACGGATTCGCGTCGTCAGTAGGCAACTCAAAAAAACTGCTGACGGGGATGGCAAATGCCTCGAAGCCCCATTTCTCGCGGGAGTAGCGCAGGCGCAGGCCACCCACGGGGATGCGGATGTCGTCGTAGTCCTGAGCGAGGAATTCGGTATAGTCCATCGACGAGATGATGTCTGTCAGACGAAGTCCGTCGGCCACGCCCCAGGTGATGATCTGCCGACCGGCCCGCAGATCCCAATGACTGTCGGAATAGTAGGCGTAGGCCTCGCGCAGTTGGAAGCCGGAGCGGTCTTTCAGAATGGCGTTATACACGAGGTTGGCCGAGACGAAGGCACCTCCATGACCCTTCTCCAGTGTCACCTCGCCTCGCACGCGCGTTCTGGACGACATCCAGTCATTGGGCGACTCAGTGCGCAGGGCGTGATAGGTATCGACGAAGCCTTTGACACCGACGCGCAGGGAATCCTCGTCCTGCGCTGAGGCAGGACGAGGAGCTATGCACAACAAAAGTGCGAAGAGTGAGAGAGTTTTCATAAGCCTTTTTCGAGTTTCGCCACCGTGAAGAGCGACTTGTCCACCTTCACGTTGTATTGCGGGTTCTTGACAACAATTACCGTGCTGTGCTCCGTCTGCACGTTCTTCATCTCCATCTTCAGAATGGTCCAGAAGCCCTGCACCTGCTTCACATCGCCGATGGTGAGCACACGGTGGAGCTTGTTGAGCTTGTCGTAGTACTCCACATGGGCGGCAATGAGGCAGTCCTGACGAATCCATGACACCTTGCGGCTATAGATCTCGTGCTTATCGACGGGTTTTGACTCCACCACCCAGCACTTGTGCCCGTCCTTTGTCTCCTCGCGCAGCAGTTTGTGGGTATCCTCGTCGACGTGGCGCGTACCCATATCGTCGTAGGTAAAGTCGGTACCCATGAAGTAGTCGGTCTTCGATGACGAGCCACTGATGCGGCGTGTCTTCTTCATGGCGGGCAGATAGAGCCATTTGGCATCCTCCTTGCCTATCTGGTCGTAGTCCCAGGTGAGGAAGCCCGTGCCTTTCACGTCGCCCGGATAGGTGAAGAACATCATCTTTTTGGTGTCCTTACCCTCATCCATGGCCCATGAAGTGACCTTGCGTTGTCGGGTACTGCCGTTCTTCTTGCGGAGCGTCAGTTCCATCTCACCGTAGCGAGTGTCTCCGTCAGGGCGGTTCTTTACTTTCTGAATCACATCGCGGCCAGTTAATTTCTGAGCACTCACAGCTGTTGTGCCCATCAGGCAGACAGCCAACATCAATAATACTTTTTTCATATCGTTTTACTTTTTTACTTTACCAAATACTTTGCATTTATTCACGAGAATCGGCGTCACGAGCAGGTCGGCAGCGAGGGCCGAGAGGATGCCGATGATAGCCATGAGACCGAAGTTGAGACACATGGTGCATGCCGATGAGCAGAAGCTGGCGAAAACCGCTGAGGTGATAATCGACGTGATGACGATGGCGACACCTACGACGCGGAACGTGCGGCGGATGGCAGTCGGGTAGTCGCAGGTGCGATCGTATTCCAGTTTCGAGTGGTTGATGAAGTGGATGGTGTCGTCCACCGCCATACCCAGCATCATGGGCAGTAGTGTGGCCGTCATCATGTCGAGCGGGATGCCCATCCATCCCATGTAGCCACCCACGAATACGGCAGGCATCATGTTGGGAATCAATCCTATCAAGCCCACGCGGATGCTCTGGAAGGCAATCATCAGGATGATGCCGATGATGAGGATGGAAATGACGAACGAGAGCATCTGACCGCGCACCAGGTACTGCATCATGGTGACATACTGCGGGATGTTTCCTACAGTGGTGATCTTGGCACCAGGGAACAATTGTTCTGCATCTGCCTGAATACGGGCCATCTCTTGCTCCACCTGTGCAGAATTGAAGTCGGAGATCTCTACCATCAGGCGCAGACGGCGATAGTCGTAATCTACCCAGTACTCCGACTCTGTGCCGCCGGCGTTCTCGTAGAGCAGAATCATCTGCGCCACCTCTTCCTCTGTGTCGGGGATGCGATAGAAGGCGGTATCACCGTCGTTGAGTGTCTGGTTCAGGTCTTTTAGGATATCGAGAATTGAAGTTGTGCGCTTGGTCAGGTCATAACCATTTACCTTCTGCTGCAGTTTGTCCAACTGCAGCAGGTTCTGGGGTTCCTTCGCCTCGTCGTCGTTGGGTAGTTCCACAATCAGGTCGTAGGAATAGAGCGAACCCAGTTCTGAGCGCCCCACTTCCATCACCTCCTTCACATAATCCACCTTGGTGCCCATCGTACGTTCGATGTCAAAGGCGGCCTCAATCTTCCACAAGCCAATGCACAGCAAGATACAGATAACGAGGAAGGAGTAGCCAATCTTCCTGGGGTTACGCAGCACTTTGTCGCTCAGCGTCACCATCGCCTTCGTCCAGCGTGTATCACTATTCTCCGTAAAGCCATCGATGGGGCGTTTGTTCTTGCCAAACGACAGCAGCACGGGGGTGACGATAAGCGAGGTGAGCAGCACAAACAGGACGCTCATGGAACTGATGATGCCCACGCAATGCATCGGACGGATGGGGATGACCAGAAACGACAATAGTGATACCAGTGTGGTGAAGCCGCAGAAGAACACCGACCAGCCTATCTCCTTGATGGTCTCGACAACGGCCTTGCGGCGTTTGCCGTGGATGCGCATGCGCCCTCGGAAATAAGAGAAGATGTGGATGTTGTAGGCAATGGCGACAGCAAACGACAGGATGGTGGGAATCATCAGCACCGTCGAGTCGACATACATCTGTGTATAACCGGCAATGCCGTAGGTGATAAACAGTCCGCCGATGACAGAAATGATAGGTGCAATGACACCTCGCAGCGAGCGTGTCATGCAGAGCATTACCACTATGCAGATCAGAGTGGCAATCATCATCAGGCGACTCATCTCCTTGCCGATATACACGGTCTTGCAGTTGGTCACGTAAGGCATGCCCGTTCCACGTGGATGCAACGAGGCATACTCGGGCTTCTTGATAATGTGCTCCACCTCCTGCCCCGTGATGATGTCGGGGGCCATGGTGCCGGTCTTCTTCCACACGCTGTCTTTGGGGAAGGTGCGCAGTTTCACCATGATCCACGAGAGGTCACCCTTCTCTGAGATGAGTTTGCGGGCCACATGAGGCTTGCTATAGGCGCGAGCCTTGATACTATCCATCTCAGGACTGCCGTCTTCTGGAATCTCGTCGGGTACAATCTGTTCGATGGTCATGCCGTCTTCGCTGCCTACCATAAACTCAATATCCGTCAGCGAGGTCACCTTGTCGACATACGAGAGACTGTCAAGCAGTTCGTTGGACAAGGCCCTGAGCGTCGTAAGGTTCTCTTTTGTAAAATGGTTCCCGCACTGGGTGAGTACACCCACGTAATAGTCATTGCCGAAATGCGACTTAAACTCCTCTGTCTTCACCAGCATGGGGTCGTCCTCGATGAAATAATCGTCGAACGAGGTTTCCTTCACCATGCGGTTCATGCCGATGACAGAGAGAATAATCACGACAGCAAATGCGCCGAGCGTCCACCAGCGGACCCTCAGCAACTGTTCGGCATATCGCGCGAACAGCTCGTTAATCCTTTCAATCTTCATTTTTCTATTTTTTATGATGATTCATTAATGCTCGCCAACCTGTATATTCAAATAAGATATAGTCGTTGATGGCTTTTTCAATCTCCTTGGCGCTTAGTCTATGCTTGATGACCTCTGACATGAAACTGAACATCCACACTGTATGCACATGATAGGTGAATGTAGTATTGACCGTACTGTAATCAGGGTACTTTTGCTTGAAGTTGTCCATAAACTCCAAGACTTGATTCGTACATACATCGGTATAGTCGTCGATGAAGTTTTCGAGCGACGAACCTTGCGCCTTGAATAGAATCAGTTCCAGCTCATCGCGGTAATGGCTGATAAGTTGCATGTACTTCTGCACATGTTCTGTCATCATCTCGTCGCTCTCGCCATTGGCATAGCTCAGG
>JAEEJK010000092.1 GCA_016281815.1 Prevotella sp.
ATCGACTTAAATGTGGCTATCAAAACGGGCGAAACTGACCACAGAAAAGCAATGTTGTCTAACAGAATCAGAATCCCCTAAAAATCAAAGATGTAACAGCGTGAGAAAAAACAACTTTCGACCACCCATGATTTGTAATCCACCTGCATTTAATATAAGCATTTGAAATGCGTTTATCGGATTTAAAATCCTGATAATCAATTCATCGGGATTGCAAATCCCGATGAACAACAGATGAGCATCTGCGAGTATTGGAATATATGGTGCGGTTTATTGAAGGGCACGCGCAAGTTCAGGTGGATTTGCAATCCACCTGCATTTAATATAAGCATTTGTAATGCGTTTATCGGATTTAAAATCCTGATAATCAATTCATCGGGATTGCAAATCCCGATGAACAACAGATGGGCATCTGCAGATATTGGAATATATGGTGCGGTTTATTGAAGGGCACGCGCAAATGCTGAAGTCCTTACGTCATTTCTTGTTGCGAGGGCAAATTCGACAATTTCGAATTGATAGTTCTTTACAAGTTCAGCAAACACCCTTGCCACTATCTCAATAGGATTTTTGAAAGCGCCACATCCCCAAGCACCAAGAATGATGACTTCGTTGCGTTCTTTTGCAGCCACATCAAGAATCCTCTTTATTCTCGACCGAATCGCAGTTTCATAGTTGTCGGGAAGAGATGCAACTCGAATCATCACTGGAGCAGCGCAAGTTATCACGTTCACTTTATACCATTCTTCATTGCTCAGCATTTGGGGATATACAGGATCTGTACGCAAATCGGATTTGAAGACAACGACATTCGGGGTATATATTAGATCATCATTGCCCATGAAATTCATTTCTTTTTTACGGGCCTGCTTACGATGTTTCATGTAAAATGGCTCCTTCATAGCCTGGAGGCAAGGGAGCAAGGTGGAACACCGGCAAAGAGACTCTTCTTGTGCACCGGCACTGTAAGGTGCCCCGCCAATTGATACATTGTTGGCATAGTTCAGGACGGCCACTTTCTTGCCTTTGTATTCTTTTGCAGCCTCGAAACTGCGTTTTCCAGACACGATGTATCTCGTGTCAACATTGTCCGTGACAGGAAGGACGATGTTTTCTTCCTCTGCTACCATAAACTGATTCTCAATCGACCATTTTACAGCACTTATCAGTTCCGGAATTGTTTCATAGCGATGTTGAGTATCGCTCATTACTTCAAAATTAATTTTTCTATACATGAGTATTGATGTTGATGTTACAAGTATTCGTCTCTATTATCTTTTATTCCCCTTAATACATAAATTCATGATTATTCGAGAATCATCCCTAATGATCTATTCGTGAGGATGTGGTATGCCACAAGCGTCTATTGGAAATCCCTTATAGTTGAGTTTCCAGTCTATCCATACCAATATGCCTATTACAGACATTATCAGTACACACGTTATGGTTGAAATAGGTCCCGTTAACCACAATAATATGTTCTTTATTATGTTCATCATCTTTGACAATTGTTGTTTAAACCATTTGGTTTTGTTGTTGATCTTGCTGACAAGTCTTGATATTTCTTAGCCATATCCTCATCAGTCATGAACTCCGTTCCCAGGCCAAGCGCATCCCCAATGGCCTGGCCATATATCGTTCCTTTAAGTTTGTCTATGAATGGTTCCATCATGTATAATAGAGCAGACAAACACTCAATTTCTATCAGATTATCTAAGAAGGCGTCATTCCCTTTGCTAATTTTCCTGATGGCCATCAGGTCTGATGTGTTGATATCCGTAGCAGGTATCACCACTTCCTGTCTCACCCACCGGCTGTTTATTACTTCCATATAGCGGAGGAACTCCGATTTTTACATGTAAAAACCGACATACTTCAAAATAGAGTTATGTTTTATAGAGATTATTTTGGTTTTCAAAAGATTTTTTATATCTTTACATCCTAATTTTGCTTTAGTACAATAATGACAGACATCTTTGGACGTATAAACATATTGGCTACTATGAAAAGAGTAAAAACTATATTGACCATCACCATATTATTGTTAGCATTTTCTGAGTGTCTCGCACAGAGTGCGGAAGATGACATGCTTTACGTCTATACAAATACCAGTAATGAAGCCGTCATGTATCAGTTGGATGATGTGAGCAAAATTACTTTTGGCAGCAATGGGGTTCAACTGTGGAGCACCAACTGGCCAACGGAATATCCTTATGGCAATTTCAAAAACTTTTCCTTCATAAAGAGTAAAAATACGTACCTACAGGGAGATGTGAATACTGACGGGAAGGTAGATGTCGCTGACGTGATGATTGTGGCTAATAACATATTGGGAAACATGTTGCCTTTATATCATGGAGATTATGCGGACATGAACAATGACGGTGTGGTGGACATAACGGACGTCAACCTCATCATCGATGTGATACTTAGTTTTGACAAGGTGAAAGCTCCCTCAGTTTCTTCTCACGATAGCTTATCAATGATGGCTATGGGTGCCAAAACGAAAGGTAAGGTGCAACATTCAGAGCATTTCCTCAATTTCTATCAGGACGCGGTAGTAATCAAGCAGATTTCCATTGCGGAGATAGACAGCATCAATGTTACAGGAACTGAGCCGCGCAATATTAATATGTGGCACTCTGGGAAATCTTTTCTCACTTATATGACTGAAGAGATTGATAGCATCACTTTGACTAATAAGGGTGGTTATCCATTCTCCTATATTGGAATCGTAGGCTTTAATGACAATCTATATATGAAGGACATCGGTATCCTCTCAAAGTCTACAGCTAACGAGTATACGTCTTTTGTAAACAACGTGCACTCTGCTGATGGTACATTGCTTTATTATGCTGTGGACAATGCCATGGACATGCTTGATAATGCCGGTATCGAAACACCATTGAAGAATGTCACTCTCGTCACTTTCACAGATGGCTTGGACCAGGGGTCGCTGATGATGACCGACAAGTACGGTTCTTCTTACGAATATCTTGAAGCCATGAAAAAGCGGATATCAAGTTCTGTTGTTGGCGACCTCTCAGTCAACGCCTATTCCGTGGCCTTGCGGGGCAATGATGTATCCAACATTCCTTTGTTCAAGCAGAATTTGCAGGATCTGGCTTCTTCCGGGGAAAACATTTATGAATTGAGCAACATCAATGAACTTCGTAATAAACTGAGGACAATAGCCGATCAAATTATTAGCGTGAGCAACCGGCAAACAGTCACTATAAGAATCCCAGGTGTTGATAACGGGACTCGAATGCGCTTTACTTTTGATGGAAAACCAGTAGAAAGCAGCGAACTATATATAGAAGGAACGTTCAACCTTCAGGACCGCTCGTTGCGTGATGTCTCCTATCATGGAATCAAGGCCACATCTGGAAAAATAGTTCAGGGGACACAAGTCGGAATAAAGGTTGACTTTACCTTTACTGGCTTGCACCTGGAGTCTGGTACAGGCCTGGTTCCTACATCTATAAAGCATTTTTATCTTCTTCCGTCTGCTACTTCATGGCAGAAAAACTCCGAGTTTGATGCCAATAACAACACTCTGACCAGCGTTTCCCATTTAGGTACATGCATATTCCTCATACTTGATTGCTCCATTTCCTTAGGAAGTGATTTCAGTATGATGAAACAATATGCCAATGAATTCATCAATATGATAGCCGGCAATGCAGAACCATATAGAAGTTTGGAAGCGCCCACGAACGTGAAGGCTGTAATGGATGACAATGTTTTTGCTGTCCATGTTTCTTGGGATGCTCGCAAGTATGCACAAAGCTATCGTGTATATAGAAGCAACAGCCCAAGTGGAACCTACCAAATGGTTGCCGAGGATGTGACATCAAACAAATGGAAAGACGAAAGTCCGCTGGAAGGCTATAACTATTATAAAATAGATGCAGTGTGTTATAGATATACGAGTTCCCAAAGTTTTTATGCTTCCGTGAATGTCAAACTTGATACCCCCACGAATGTGACTGCCTTGATGGACGATAATAAATGGGCTGTCAATGTGAGTTGGGATGCTGTGAAGTATGCGGAATCCTACAGTGTATACCGTAGCAGTAATTCACGTTCAGGGTTCACCAAGGTGGCTGACAGCCTCACTGTTACGTTCTGGTGCGATGAGTCACCTCTCAATGGCAGCAACTATTACCGCATTTATGCCATGGGGCATGGTGTTATGAGTCAGGCGAGCAGCACATCAGATGTTGCGAAATGTGAGATGATAGCAGCCCCCACGAATGTGACAGCATCTTTGGATGACAAAGAAAGGGCGGTGAATGTGAGTTGGGATGCGGTAAAATATGCAGAATACTATAGTGTCTATCGTGGGAGCGGTTCAAGTTATTACTTCACGAAGGTGGCTGACAGCCTCACAGTTACGTCCTGGCACGATGAGTTACCTCTCAAGGGCAGCAACTATTACCGAATCTATGCCATGGGGCATGGATTGACGAGTTCTGTTAGCCAGACATCTAATGTAGTTAATGTGCCATTTTGCCACGATAATTACCATCCTCACCTGATTGACCTCGGCTTGCCCTCAGGCACGAAGTGGGCATGCTGCAACGTGGACACGGACCATCCAAAAAATCAAAGCCCCACCAACTACGGCAGCTACTACGCCTGGGGTGAGACAGAGACCAAAACAACTTATGACTGGAGCACCTACATCCATTGCGACGGCTCCCAAGCAACCTGCCACAACCTCGGCAGCGACATCGCCGGCACAGAGCATGATGTGGCCCACGTGAAATGGGGCGGCTCATGGGTAATGCCGTCAGATGAGCAGCAAAACGAATTGATAAACAACTGTACCTACGAATGGACGATAGTGAACGGTGTCTATGGAGGCAAGTTCACCAGCAAGAAGAACGGTGCGAGTATCTTCTTGCCAGCAGCGGGCTATCGCGAAGAGACCGCCCTCAGGAACAACTCGAACGGCTACTACTGGTCGTCCACACAGTACCCGTCGAACTCGAGCAGCGCCTACTACCTGTACTTCTATTCGGGCAACACGTACACGCGTAACAAAGGCTGCAACTACGGTCAAAGTGTGCGTCCGGTTGCCATGTATTATCCACCTCTTAATCTTTCTTCAACCTCTCTTGACTTCAAAGTCGGTGAGGAGGGCACCATATCTGTCACCTCCGGAAGCGGCAGTTACAGTGTCATGAGCGGCAATACCGAAGTGGCAACTGCCGTAATTGATGGTGCCGCTGTGAAGGTGACCGCCGTCGCTGTCGGTACCGCCACTATCACTGTGACTGATACGCAGACAGAACAAACCGCCATTATTGAGGTAAAAGTAAATTCGCCTTCTCTCTGCCCCGACGACCATCATCCTCACCTCATTGACCTCGGGCTTCCCTCCCGCACGAAGTGGGCTTGCTGCAATGTGGATACGGACCATCCGGAGAACCAAACTCCCACCAATTATGGCGGCTACTACGCGTGGGGTGAGATAGAGACGAAAACGACCTATGAATGTAGCACCTACGCCCATTGTGACGGGGCAGAAGCAACCTGCCATGACCTCGGCAGCTACATCGCAGGCACGGAATACGACGTTGCACATATGAAATGGGGAGGCTCTTGGGTGATGCCGTTAAAAGTGCAGCTAGCCGAATTGATAAACAACTGTACCTACGAATGGACGACAGTGAACGGTGTGAAAGGTAAAAAGTTCACCAGTAAGAAGAACGGTGCGAGTATTTTCTTGCCAGCAGCGGGCTATCGCGGCGGTTCCGAACTCTACAATGCCAGATGGTGCGGCTACTACTGGTCGTCCGCGCAGAGCCCGTCTTTTTCGGACGGAGCTTACACAATCTTTTTTAGGGAAAACGCCATGGACACGTGCAGCTTCACACGCATAGGCGGTCTAAGTGTGCGCCCAGTTGCCAGAAATGATTATTTTTTCGTTCTTTCTTCAACCTCTCTTGACCTCAATGTCGGTGATGAGGGCACCATATCTGTCGCCTCCGGAAGCGGCAGTTACAGCGTCGTGA
This sequence comes from Prevotella sp., assembly GCA_016281815.1. Taxonomy (GTDB): domain Bacteria; phylum Bacteroidota; class Bacteroidia; order Bacteroidales; family Bacteroidaceae; genus Prevotella. The sequence goes on from JAEEJK010000092.1 coordinate 6,027, forward strand.
GCGGCGATGCCGAAGTGGCAACTGCCGTAATTGAGGGTGCCTCTGTGAAGGTAACCGCCTTCGCTGTCGGTACCACCACTATCATAGTGACTGATACGCAGACAGAAAAAACCGCCATTATTGAGGTTACAGTTCTCTGCCCTGACTCCAACCATCCCCACATGATTGACCTCGGTTTACCCTCCGGCACGAAGTGGGCTTGCTGCAATGTGGATACGGACTATCCGAAGAACCAAACTCCCACCAACTATGGCGGCTACTACGCTTGGGGAGATACACAGACTAAGTCAGACTATAGTGAGTCGACCTATCAATATTACAAGAATGGTTCTTACCAAAGTCTCGGTTCTGACATCGCCGGTACGGAGTACGATGTGGCGCACGTGAAGTGGAGTGGCTCTTGGGTAATGCCGTCTTATGACCAACAGACAGAGTTTCTAGAGAACTGCACCTACGAATGGACGACGATGAACGGTGTAAAAGGTGGCAAGTTCACCAGTAAGAAGAATGGTGCGAGTATTTTCTTGCCAGCAGCGGGTTACCGCTACGACTCCGTCCTCCGCAATGCCGGTACGGACGGCTACTACAGGTCGTCCACGGAGGGCTCCTCATCAATATCCCAACGTTGCCTCTACTTCGCTTCGGGCAGCCCGGAATGGAGCTACCTATACCGCAGCACCGGTCAGAGTGTGCGCCCGGTGGATAGAAATTATTCACATATCACTCTTTCTTCAACCTCTCTTGACCTATATGTCGGTGATGAGGGTACCATATCTGTCACCTCCGGCAGCGGCGGCTACAGCGTCGTGAGCGGCGATGCCGAAGTGGCAACTGTCGTAATTGAGGGTGCCTCTGTGAAGGTGACCGCCGTCGCTGCCGGTACCGCCACTATCACAGTGACTGATACGCAGACAGAAAAAACTGCCATTATTGAGGTTATAGTAACATCGCTCTGCCCCGACGACCATCATCCTCACCTCATTGACCTCGGACTTCCCTCCGGCACGAAGTGGGCTTGCTGCAATGTGGATACGGACCATCCGGAGAACCAAACTCCTACCAACTATGGCGGCTACTACGCTTGGGGTGAGACAGAGACAAAAACGACCTATGACTGGAGCACCTACGCCCATTGTGACGGGTCAGAAGAAACCTGCCACGACTTCGGCAACGATATCGCCGGCACGGAGTACGACGTGGCCCACGTGAAATGGGGCGGCTCTTGGGTGATGCCGTCAAGAGAACTGGCAGTCGAGTTGATAAACAACTGCACCTACGAATGGACGACAGTGAACGGCGTGAAAGGTAAAAAGTTCACCAGTAAGAAGAACGGTGTGAGTATCTTCTTGCCAGCGGCGGGCTACCGCTACGACTCCGGCCTCAGCAATGCCGACTCGAACGGCAACTACTGGTCGTCTTCGCATTATCCCTCGAACGCGAGCTGCGCCTACTACCTGAGCTTCCATTCGGGCGGCACGTACACGTTCTACAACGGCCGCGACTACGGTCGAAGTGTGCGCCCGGTTGTCAGAAATTATTCACCTTTCACTCTTCCTTCAACCTCTCTTGACCTCAATGTCGGTGAGGAGAGTGCCATATCTGTCACCTTTGGCAGCGGCGGCTACAGCGTCGTGAGCGGCGATACTGAAGTGGCAACTGCCGTAATTAAGGGTGCCTCTGTGAAGGTTACCGCTGTTGCTGCCGGTACCGCCACTATCACATTGACCGACACGCAGAGCGGCCAGACTGCTACCATCGAGGTGACGGTGACCCCACTCTGCCCCGACGACCATCATCCTCACCTCATTGACCTCGGACTTTCCTCCGGCACGAAGTGGGCTTGCTGCAATGTGGATACGGACTATCCGGAGAACCAAACTCCCGCCAACTATGGCGGCTACTACGCTTGGGGAGATACAGAGACTAAGTCAGACTATAGTGAGTCGGCCTATCAATATTACAAGAATGGTTCTTACCAAAGTCTCGGTTCTGACATCGCCGGCACGGAGTACGACGTGGCCCACGTGAAATGGGGCGGCTCTTGGGTGATGCCATCTTATGACCAACAGGAAGAGCTTATAGAGAACTGCACCTGTAAATTTACGACGATGAACGGTGTAAAAGGTGGCAAGTTCACCAGTAGGACCAACGGCGGCAGCATCTTCTTGCCAGCGGCGGGCTACCGCAACGACTCCGGCCTCAACTATGCCGGCTCGCACTGCCGCTACTGGTTGTCCACGGAGGAGTACATGGGCAACGCCTACTACCTGGACTTCTACTCGGGCTTCTCGTTCTGGGACTACTACTACTACCGCTACTACGGTCAAAGCGTCCGCCCGGTAGTCAATAAATGAATGCATCCTTCCCAACGTGGAAGACGCAACTTGAAAACGCAAACCAAACCGTTTTATGCGCGAGGGCAGGTTTTTGGCCTTTGGCAGTTGGCCTGTATGCAGCCCTTGCAAAAGGGTGACTATCAATAATAGGGAATCGGGGGACAGGTTTGAAGTGAACATTTAAGTTGTGTCCAACTTTCTGGGTTCACTTCAAACCTGTCCTTTGATTCCGATTCTTCGGGCATATGCCCTATATCAAAAATAGGGCTTTTGCCCCTTTAGGACGCATCTAACACATCCGTATTATACCCAGGGCGTTGCCCGGGGCTGTCTTCTCGTTGGCCTTTCAGACCGTATTTCCCAACTTGCAGAACTTGAATAATTTATGTTCAATTCGTGGTAATTCGCGTTATAATAATTTTCGCAGAATTGTTACCAACACCAGAGTTGCTGCTATCGTGGGGGACTATACGAGTGGCAGTTGCACCGGCACCGAGTTCGAATTTGGGGTGCTCAGAGTAGTCTATGTATTCTTTGGTAAGTCCTGCTATGGTGTCATCTCGCGCTTGTCGGGCTCAATTTCAACGGGGTTGTTGAAGTGTTCCATGATGCGCTCGCCTTCTGCTTTTGACAGTTTCACACCATCCTTGAAATAAGTGCTCACCATGTCGTCTGCTGTGTTGTCCCAGTCTTGTTGGTCGGCGAAACGATAGAGCGGACTACTGTCCTTCAGCACTACGTAATCGGCACGCATACAGCCTGTTCCACATCCACCCGACGAGCAAATGGCAGCAGCATTGGGGAAGAAAGAGAACTGAGTCTTGTAATAGATAGACGAGAGCATCTGGATATTCTCCTGCCTGATGCTGTAGATGGCTTGGTAGTCATCGTTGTCGGAGAAAAGCCAAAGTTCGGGGTTGTGGTCCTCGTCGAAGTCATGGAGGCAGTACTTGGTGAAGTTGATTTGCTCGGCCAACTCATATTTGTCGTTGTACATCTTCTCCATCTTGTCGAGATGCTCGATGGTGGAGGAATACCAATGTGGCCTCATGCCGTCCCATTTGTAGGTGTGCTTGATGGAGCATCCCCATGGCATGATGTATTCGCTCACCACCACATCCTTGCCCACACGCGGAAGTTCAATGATCACGGCATCAACAGATTCGCCAAGAGGATAGGCAGGTCTGAAGTCCGTTAGCGGATGGCGCTCGGGTGTGAGTGTGCGTTTGGAGTTGTCGTAGTCGTAGAAGAGTACGATGGAATAGGGATAGACGCCTACCGACTGACGGAACATGACGGCGAAAAGCCTGTGGCCGTTGGAACGACGCCACACACAGGCGGAAAGGTCCTGTCCAAAGTCGCCCAATTCCACCGCGCTCACGTAGCCGTTGGGGCGGTCGATCTCGAATTTGTAGCAGTCTTCTTGTGCAGCAGGGTTCTCGCCATCGGTCAGGATGGCGGTTCCAGACTCTGTTGGCCACACCTTGTTGAAAGCGGTGAGCAGGGAGAAGATATTCCCGTTTTTCACACCGGTGATGACCTTTTTCGACCATCCCTTTTGAATGGTCTCCAATTCTTTCAGATTCTGGCAGTATGCTGTGAGCAGCGATGCGCTGAACACCAGCAACAACAAAGTTCTTTTCATATCTTTTTCTCGCAAAGATATTGTTTTTTGTCGGAAATACCAAAGAGGAAACGATATTATTTTTATGTTGCGCTTTTGAGGCGTGACTATTCAGTGAATCATCATTTGGAGTGCCCTGACGGGCAGAAATGGTAAAAAATGAATAAAAAAATGGTAAAAAAAATATTTTCTTATAATTATCTTAAAATTTGACTTCCGCTTCGCACGTCGACCGTTGGTTCTCGCCGTAGGCGATCTCTTTAGATATTTGTTGAATAGTTACTTTTGAGGCTCTACGGATTCAAGTGATGAAGCCTTTCTCAATACATCCTCGGCGGACGGTAATGGATCTCGTATATCTTGTCGAAATACTGGTCCCAGTTTGAATGCCCCTCCCCAATCTTGAAGCCATAGAAGCGGGTGCCGGTCTTCTGGTATTCCTTGAAACGGCGCATCAGGTCTTCCGTAGTCCTCGGTATCAGGAAGTCGGTAATCCACAACACATCGGCGTTCATGTATCGGTCATCGCCATTGTCCAATAGTGCGAAGGCCAGATGGAGCATTTTCTGAGCGTCCGTCCCACCATTGAGGAAGGGGAAATAGCCTCTCTCGAAGTTCTCGTTGTCCTCGGGCCGGATGCCCATCCGCTCCAGGGCTTTCTTCTTTCGGCGTGAACGGAGTTCGATGGGCCGGATGCCCACGGAGAAGTCGATGAGGAAACAGTCACGCTTCAACTGCTCGGCGGTCTGCTCCAGTTTCGACAGTAGCGATGCCTCTATCTTCTGAGGTACGCCATACATGCTCGCCGAAGAGTCCACGCAGACAATCATTGGTCCGCGGCGCGAGGCTTTCTCGGAGCGCAACTGACGCGCGGGTTTGGTGATTTCCGACTTGTAGCGGAACACCTGCAGACGGCTGGTGACCCATTTCCTCAAAAAGAGGCTTTCCAGATCGGTGTCCGTATATTGTGCGAGTTCGGCTGGCATCAATGCGTTCAGGTCGCGTCCGACGGTCACACCCTCGATGTCGCTGCCCGAGGAATGGTCGAGTTGGTGCCGAAAACCTGTCTGGATCGTCAGGCTTGCTTTACCATCCTCATCTGGTATCCGTCCCATTTTTCGAGCCACCTCACCGATTTGAGAATATTTGTTCTGTATCTGCACGATATGCAGTTTCTTCTCAAACTCCGACTCTATCCACTGTCCGTCCATCATGTTCCACGCCTGCAACGCCTCCGCATCTGTGATTCCCTGACTGCGCAACTGTTCGCCCAACCTCTGGAAAATGCTGTTGAAACCTCCCCCGGCGCTGCCTTCCTTGGCCTCCACTTTCTTGGCGATCTCCTTCCTGACGCGCTCGTCGATGGCGGCCATCCATTCGCGCTGCAGCGTCTCCCAGTTCTCGGGCTTTTTCCAACCGTCGTGACGGAATTGCTTTTTCATGAAATCGATGTCGAAACCGTCGTCATGATGCTTCTCGTCAATGGCGGCGAGCAAAGTCTGCCAATTGTCCTGTTTCTTCTGCATCGACCATTCCGTCACTTTCCCCGCCTCCTTGCGCTCGGTGAAGAAGCGTTGGTTGATGAATTCCTCCGCATGAAGACACTCAGCGACAAATCGCCCCACTGTCTCGTAAAATATCTGTCCCGCAAGTGGGCTCGACAACACGGTAGCCTGCACGATGGGGTCGTTCATCAACTTGCTCAGATATCCAAGAATAGGGTCGTCATATAATTTCCATGCGAACTCCACGGCCACGTCTTTCTCTATCTCCAGCACATCGCCCATCTCCGCAAACCTGCGGAGATAGTAGAGATAGTCATTCAGAGGCAACCGCTTGCGGCGAATTTCTTCGTCCTTTTGGAGAAACGCTTGCGGTTGTTTATTGCTTACCTTCATTTTCATTTCTTTAAAGTAACTACGCAGTCTTCATTCAAATGGAGTGCGCTTCGCGCAGAAATGGTAAAAAAATGAATAAAAAAATGGTAAAAAATATTTTCTTATCATTTTCTTAAATATTTTCTTATCATTTTTCGCCGAAGGCGACTGAATAGAAACGATGGACAGAGTTGATCCAATCTTCAATCTTCAATCTTCAATACATCAAATCTCATCTTGGCCAGTTCCTGGTATCTCATTTTGGCGAATTCCTCCAAGGTTTTCTTGTCTGTCGGAGATCCAAACATATTGCCATTGATTTCTTCCACACGCTTCCTGATGCGGTCGCCCAGAGACTCAATCTCCAAATAATAATTGCGGTCGCTGACGACTCCCTTTTCTTCGGGCAACTGCTGTTCCTCTCCGGGTTTCAATTTTTCTATCTTGAAGAACACCCCGTCGATGTAGATGCCGTCCTGGTCACGGGTGAGGGAGACGGTCCTTGCCCCTGGCGGTGTGTCGGTGCCGTCATAGCAACGGATGATGGAGCGCTCGGGGGCTTTGGGATCTTTGTAAATAACACCCTGTTGACCTGCATTTGCCTTGGTATAGTCACGCATATACTGGTAGTCGGACAGGAAAATGTAGGTGTTGCCCGTGTCATGGTCGAGGAGGTGGTAATAGAAAGAGTCGAAGATTTTCTTGTCGCCGTCCTTCTTTTGGATCTGCTTGCGTGCCTTCATGGTGGCGCGATGCTGACGGTAAACACGGATGTCTGACTCCAAATCCTTTTTCAGTTGGGCAAAACTGGTTGAGAACTCACTGATCAACGCCCCGATGACGATGTCCCTGATGCCCTCCGCCTCCTCGGGTTCCTGCCACAGGCAGTGGTAGATGGGCAGTATGTCGGCCAGACCCACCTCCGTCCTGTCGTGCATGAAGGCTGAGGTCTTCAGCAATCGCACGATGTTCTTCCAACGGCGGTCGCTGACATAGACGTTGTGCCGCTCGTCGTTGTTGCTGACCGCCACGTTCCCCATCGCCCTTCGGATGACATTGAGGCACTTCAAGACATGCTCTGGCACGGTGACCTGACTGATTTGGGCAGTCCACGCCTGGTATTCCTCGTTGGTGATCTGCAAAGCCTCCGGCACCTCGATGTCCTTCTCCGAATCATCGTCCAACAGCATGGCGTTGAAATGGGCTTCCGTCTTGATATTCGTGCACTCCATGCGGATGATGAATCGATCCCAGAGGGCCTCGAGTCCTTCGCCCTGCGTGGGCAGTTCGTTGCTAGCCGAGACCAGCAGTTTCAGTGGAAGACGTATCTCGGTATCGCCATTACGGAACCGTTTCTCGTTGATGACGGTCAGCAGCGTGTTCTGGATGGCTGGTCCCGCCTTCCATATCTCGTCAAGGAACACCACGTCGGCCGTCGGCAGATAACCGTCGATGTTGCGCTCATATTTGTCTTGGTCTTTCAGTTTGGTGATGCTCACTGGCCCGAAAATCTCGTCGGGCGTGCTGAAGCGTGACATCAGGTACTCAAAAGACCGGGCATCCCTGAAAGCCGACTTCAACCGACGCGCCACCATCGACTTGGCCACGCCTGGAGGTCCGAGAAGGATGATGCTCTCACCGGCCAGCGCTGCCAGCAAGGCCATCGCCAGTTCCGTCTCTTTCTCGTATATCCCTCTGTTGATTTCCCGGAGGAGTGATTGTATTCTGTCTTGCATATTCAATGAAAGGTCTTTCATGCTTATTCATCTTAATTATCCCGAATTTTAGAAATATTGAATTTTCATTTGCTCAATTCGATCATTCGAGAATTCGGGATAATATATTCTAAAAATCGTGAGGAAATCAGAAATGCCTGAAGCACTTCTTCTTCTTCTTCTTCGTTCCGTCGCTGTACACGGTGATATAGATGCCGGGGCTGTGTGGGGGAGAGGACAGCCGGCGGCCGTTGAGGTCGTACCAGCCTGTTATGGTGGCCTTGGTGTCTGCAACCAGGTCGGAGACTCCCGCTGGGCTTGTCTTCATGAAGTCGAAGGAGATGGTGCCGTCTTCCGACAACCTGATGTTGGTGATGGCCTTGCTCAGCAGGCAACAGACAAGTCTGAAAAATTTCATTTTTTGTAGGATTGTTAATAATCGAACATCGCGACAGCAAAGGTAGCAATAACAAATGATATTATCAAAAAATCAAAAATGCTTTTAGTCCGTGAGAAAAATCTCTGAATCTTTATGTCTTTGTGTAGAATCCAAATCAGTTTCCGAGCAGTTGTGCTACCAGCGGGATGGTGACCACGGAGAGGAGGGTACTGATGAGCGTGATCTCGGTGATGAGCGTGGTGTCGCGGTCGTATCTCAGACAGAGGATGGTGCCGTAGGTCGCCACGGGCATGGCGATGATCAGCGTGTTGATGTTGACGACATACGGGGAGAAGCCTATGGCGCGGAAGATGACATAGAGCAGCAAAGGGAGGATGAGCAGCCGGAAGGCGGTGGTGACATACACCACACGCGAACCGAGCATCGTGCGCCACGAGAGACGCGACATCGACGAACCGATGATGAGCAGGGCGCCGGGCACGGTGATGTTGCCAATCATGGTGATGGGCTGACTGATGATGTCGGGGATGCTGTCGATGCCTAACGCCACGATGAGCATGGCCAGATAGGCGGCCAGCATCGGCGTGGTTCGCAGAATCTTGGGTGGGAAGGTCAGCCGGTGTGCCTCGCCTTTGACCAGCATGACGCCGATGGTGAAGACGGAGAGGGTGTTGACCACATTGAGGATGGCGGCATAGAACACTGCCTGGTGACCAAAGATGGCTCCCACGATGGGGTAGCCGATGAAGCCTACGTTGCCGAACATCAGGGCGAACCCCACCGGACCACGGTCCTCGCTCTTCTTGGTGAGCAGCAGCGGGAGATACCACGCTACGGCGGTGAGCAGCAGATAGGTGAGGAGGCTGATGCCCAGCAACGGCAGGATGAGACCGCGGTCCGGCAGCGTTCCTCCCATCGTGGACGAGAGGATGAGCGCCGGACAGGTGATGTCGATGATGATATTGGAGAGACGACGGTCGAAGTCGCCTCCCATATACCCTAACTTGCCCGCCACGTAGCCCACGATGACGATGGCAAGGAGTATCAGCATGATGTTGATATTCTCCAATATCAGATTGTGGCTTTCGCCTTCTCCATCATCTCGATGACGCGGTCACACCAGGCATCAAATTCGGGATCTTCAATTTGTGCTTCGGGATGTTCTTTCAGATAGGCGACTGCTTTGCGCACGCCTTGGTCGAAACGGGTGGTGGCGCAGAAACCTGGAACCGCACGCTTCAGTTTGCTGCAGTCGAAGACCACGGTGGCGGCCTTGTCGCCCAGCAGGTTGCCTTCAAAATCGTAGGCAGCGGGAGCAATGGCGGCCAGGAAGTCGGAGGAGATGTGATAGGGCTTGAACGTGACACCGAGGGCGTCGGCAACGCTCTGGTAGATTTGATTCCATGTCAGTGACTCATCAGACATGATCTGGAAAGCCTCGCCGATGGCGGTTGGGTTGCCCAACAGTCCGATGAACCCACGTGCGAAGTCCTCATTCCAGGTCAACGTCCAAAGCGAACTGCCATCGCCGTGTACGATGACTGGCTTGCCTTCTATCATGCGCTTCAGTACCTGCCAACTTCCTTTGGGTCCGTGAACGCTGACGGGCACTCCCCGCTCGCAGTAGGTGTGGCTGGGCCGGACGATGGTTGCGGGGAAACCATTTTCGCGGTAGGCCTTCATGAGCAGTTCCTCACAGGCAATCTTGTTGCGGGAATACTCCCAATGGGGATTGGCCAGCGATGTTCCCTCGGAGATGACATACTGGCGCACAGGCTTGTTGTAGGCTGATGCCGAACTGATGAAGACATACTGTCTTGTCCGTCCGGAGAAAATGGTGATGTCGCGGGCTACCTGCTCCGGAAGGAAGCCGATGAACTCGCACACGGCATCGAACGTCTCGTCGCCGAGTTTGGCAACCACCTCGTCGGTGTGCTCATTGATGTCACCCGTCACCAGGCGCACGCCCTCGGGCAATTCGTCACTCCTGTTACCACGGTTGATCAGCCAAAGTTCATGTCCGCCGGCTGCCAGTTGTCGTGTGATGGCACTGCTGATCGTGCCTGTCCCACCAATCATTAAAATCTTCATATACTATCCTCTTGCCATTTTGTAGATTGTTTCCATATCTTCTGCCTTGAGCACTTTCAGACAACCGCAGGTGGCGGTGTAGTCGCGGCTGCACTTGCGGGCCATCTCGCGGATCTCGTCGTCGGTGATGTCACGGCCGATGAGTTCGCGGATATTCGTGGGCATGCCGATGGCATGGTAGAAACGCTCCATGGCCTCGATGCCTTTCTGGGCGGTGCCTTCCGGGTCGGTGAAGTCGTTGGGCACATCCATCACGTTGACAGCGAAACGGACAAAGCGTCTCAGGTTCTGGTGCATCACGTAGCGTGCCCAACTGGGCCAGATGGCTGCCAGTCCGGCACCGTGGGTGACATCAAACATGGCGCTGAGTTCGTGCTCCAGTTGGTGGGTAGCCCAGTCGTCGCTGACACCGCAGCCCGTCAGTCCGTTGTGTGCCACGCTGCCGCCCCACATGATCTGGGCACGCTGCCGGTAGTCCTCCGGATTTTTCAGTACATCAAACACGGCGGTCCTCATCCTGCGCAGCACGGCCTCTGCTAGGTCGGTTGTCAGGTCCATGTCATCGTCAATGGTGAAGTAGCGCTCCATCGTGTGCATCATCATGTCGGTGACACCTGCCGCTGTCTGATACGGGGGTAGCGTGAAGGTGCGGCGCGGATTCATGATGGCGAACTTGGGGCGTGACATGTCGTTGGAGTAGCCTAATTTCAGGTCGCCGTCCTCGTTGGTGATCACACTTGCCTCGCTCATCTCGCTGCCGGCGGCGGGGATGGTCAGCACCGAAGCCACGGGCAGCATGCACTTGGGCTCTGCCTTTCCCAGATAGATGTCCCACACGTCGCCCTCGAAACAAACACCGTAGGCGATGCACTTGGCTGAGTCGATCACGCTGCCGCCGCCTACCGCCAGGATGAAGTCGACACCCTCGCAGCGGCACAGTTCGATACCCTTCTTGGCCAGTGACAGACGCGGATTGGGCACCACACCGCCCAACGTGACAAACGGGACGTCTCCCTCTTTCAGCAGCCCGCAAATCTTGTCGAGCAGCCCTGAGCGAACGGCACTCTGTCCGCCGTAGTGTACCAGCACCTTTGTGCCACCATATTTCTTGATCAGACGGGCAACCTGCTCCTCTGACTGTTCGCCGAACACCACTTCGGTCGGCGCATAGTAATTGAAATCTTTCATATATAAATGTTGCTTTTTTAAGAATTACATAAATATCAATCAGCAAGCGAATGCAAAAATACAAAAAAACGATGAAACAGCGCAACAATCATCATCTTTGGTCACGGTTGCCCCATTTTTTGTCATATCTCCCTTCGGTGTCTTTCTTGCCGCCAAACATATGGAGCCGGTAGCGCACATGGAGCATGGCGTATGAGTTGATGCTGTTGTAGCGGGTGTCGCTGCGCCCGGTGGCGCTCACCCAGCGCTCGTAGTTGCTCTGTTGGCCGAGAAGGTCGTAGAAATTGAGTGCGACGATGAGCGACTTGTCCTTGAGGAAGGTCTTGGAGATCTGACCGTTCCACAGCAACTCGTTGGTGTTGGACGAGGGGTCGTTGTATCCACGGCGGCTGCGCTCGTGGATGTTGCTGGAAACCTCGAAGTTATAGGGCAGACGGATGAGGAACTGACCGCCGTAGTTGAACTGCCATGTGTCGAGATTGGCCGTGGGCTGGAGTTCGTTGCGCGTGTGCTGATAGTTGCACCAGCCATCGAGCGTCACCTCAAGCCAGTCGTTGCGGTAACTCAGGTTCAGGCGCTCCGACACGTTGATGGAGCGGGTGGTGTTTTTCTGTGCGTCGGCCTTGGCCTGTGCCACATAGTTCACATAGTTATTATATCGCGCGCGGGTGTCGGTGCCGATGTTCCAATGTGCCGTGGAGTCGATGGCGGTGTTGAACGTGAAGCCGCCGTTCATGTTCCAGTTGCCGTTGATGTTCTCAGGTCTTGAGATGCTGCCGCCTGTCTCAGCATTGTAGCGCACGAGGTTGGAGATGCTGTTGCGCACATGGCGGTAGTTGGCATAGACCACGACAGAGCGCTTGTAGCGCGTGATGTAGTTGTTGTAGTAGAGGTTCAGCGAGTTGGTGAACGATGGTTTCAGACCGGGGTTGCCCTGTGTGATGTAGAGGGGGTTGGAGTCGTCGGTGATGTCGAGCAACTGAGTGATGTCGGGCTGTTGTGTGTCGCCACGGTACTGGAGGCGGAGCGTGCTCTGCTCGCTGAAGTTGTAGCGGAAGTCGAATGTCGGTGTCAGGTTCGTCACGTTTCGCACGGTGTCCACGTAGATTCCCCGGTAGTCCTGGATGTAATTGGAGTGCTGCGGCTGCATGAGGAAACCGACGTTGTAGTCGTATTTCTCCTGCTTGTAGCGCAGGGTCAGACGCATGTTGTGGATATAGTTCTTATACTCGGAGAATCGGCTGAGTGAGCGGTCGAGGAAACCGTCCATCTTGTCGTAGACAGGGGTGAGCCATGTGTCCCAGTCACGGTATTGGGGAGTGATGCCGGCAAAGATATTGGTTGGCTCATGACTGAAGTCATAGGTCTTGCGGTCGCTCTTGTTCTGGTTGTAGCGCAGTTCATAACTGGCCTGCAGATGGGCGCCTTTCCACAGGGGTTCACTGTAAGTCGCGCTGGCCACATAGCCGCTGCTGTTGCTGGGTGTGAAGTTGTAACGGGCGGTGAAATACGTCGAGTCCTGTCCGGCCTGATTCTTCACCTGAAACAGTTCCACCTCGTTGTCGGAGGTGTTGCGCTGCTCGTTCTTGCCGCCGCTTGCCTCTACGCGAACCATGACATTGCGGCCCTTCGAGTTCAACCTGCGGTACATTTGCAGCATGGCCCAGAAATTGCGGTTCTCGCCATAGTTCAGACTCGCCTGTTTGTTGTGGTTCACCACCTTTCCTCTGCTGCTCAGTTCGGTGATGCTCTGAGGACTCAGCGGGTCGGCAACGTAGAGGTATGGGTCATCTGTGAACGTGGCTGCAGTGCTCGTGTTCGTGCCGTCGCTGGTGCCCGTGCTGCCATTGGCACGCATCAGCAGGTTGGTCAGTGAGTCGGGTTTCCATTCCAGTCTCACGTTGCCCCACCAGTTGTTGCTCCGTGACAGGCTTTTGGAATTGTTATTGGAAAAGGTGCGGTAGTCCTGGCTGTAAAAACTCTCGCTCGTCACCTCGTTCTGGTTGTCGCCGTTGCGGTGGTTCCATCTCACGTTGGCATCGATCTTCAGTTTTTTGCCGTCATCGTAGTTCAGGTTCGTGCCCAGCATCTTGCGGGTGTTCAGACCGCGGCGGTTCCACCAGCCAGCGTTCTCATCCTTGTTGTTCAGGTTGCCGATGAGCATGATGCGTGTCTTGTCTGTGAAACTGCTGCCCATGCCGCGGGTGGCATAGCGGTCTTTGGTGCCGCCGGCAATGTCGAGGTTGGTCATGTAACCGTGGTTCATTCCCCTCTTGATGGTGAAGTCGAGCACCGTTTCCCTCTCGCCGTCGTCAATGCCGGTGATGCGCGACTGGTCGCTCTGCTGGTCATAGAACTTCACATTCTGGATGATGTTCACGGGCAAGTTTTTCAGGGCTGACTCGGTGTCGCCGAGCATGAACTCCTTGCCGTCGACAAGGATTTTCTTCACCTCCTTGCCGTTGATGGTGATGTTGCCGTCTTCATCGACCTCTGCGCCAGGCATCCGCTTGATGAGTTCCTCAATCGGTGAACCTTCCGGTGTGCGGTAGGCTTCGGGGTTGTAAACCAGCGTATCTTTCTTGGCGATGACCTGCGCGGCACGGCCCGTGACGACCGTTTCTTTCAGCAGCACGGCATCGGGCGACATCAGCAGTATGCCCAATTCTTGGTTTTGATAGCGGCGCAGTGTCACCTCGCGCTCGATGGTCTGGAAACCGATGGAGGTGATTTTTATGCGGTAGGTTCCGTTCGACGGTGCCTCCACAGAGAAATTTCCTTTCTCATCGCTCAGCGAACCGCCAACAAAGGTGCTGTCGGCTGCTGTGAACAACTGCACCGTTGCCTGCACCATCGGTTCTTTCAAGTCGGAGTCGATCAACCGTCCGCTGATGGTCAGTCTTTCATTTTCTTCCTGTGCCGCCACGTCGAGTGAAAGGAGGCACAGTGCTAAGAGTGTAATTAAAATCTGTAAATTCTTCTTCATTATTTGTATTCAAGTTTTTACTCAACTTGCAAGTCCCACTCATCGCGCCAGCGGATGACGGGTTTGTCGTTCTCATCGAACTCAATGGGCAGCCAGATGTATCGCGCATCGATGGGATGCCGAGGCCGCCAGATGTCGGCCATGAATATGTACTTGTCCCCGACAGGCAAAATATAGGTGCTCTGTCCGCCAAAGGTAAGTTCCTGCTTCGGACCGATGCAGGGGTTGGGGTGCTGTGTCCATGGTCCCCAGATGCTGGGAGCCGAGAACATGCGGGCCTCGTTGGGGTCCCAGCCCGTGCAGCCGGATGTGATCATCCAGTAGGTGCCTTTGTGCTTGAAGATGGCCGGTGCCTCGTTCTGGCCGCCAGGGGCCACACGGGTATAGCGCCCGGTGTGGTGCAGGTAGTCGCCTGTCAGTTCGGCGATGTGCAGCGTCATGTTTTCCTCCGACGAGAAGATATGGTAGGCCTTGCCGTCGTCATCTACGTAGAGTGTCATGTCGCGTGACATCTGTCCGGGGGCGAAATCGCGCTTCAGATACTCGTCGTATCCCATAGGTGACCCTTCCACCGGCCAGGTGCCGGCATTCGCCCTTGAGGAGTAGAGAAATTTGTAGGGTCCCTCCGGACGGTTGGCGACGGCCACGCCATAGCGTGCGCTGCTGTAGCCTTTCCCCTTCAGTTCCAGGTGAAACCACATGCAGAATTTTTTGGTCAATGGGTTGTATATCACCTTGGGGCGCTCCAGGATGCAGCCGCGCTCTATATCGTGTCCGCGCTCGTCGCTCACACTTAGTGCCACGCCGCAGTTGCGCCAGTTCACCAGGTCTTTCGAGGCATAGCACATCACGCCCACCAGTCCGTCGCTGGTGCGTTCTGCCTTGTGCTCGCCAAACCAATAATAGGTGTCGCCGTATTTCAACACCCCTCCGCCGTGGGCGTTGATATGGCGCCCGCTGTCGTCGCGCCACAGTTCACCGCTGCGGATGGTTTTAGACTTCTGCTGTTGTTTGTTCCAGTAGTTCTCCAGGCGCTTGGCTTCGGCCTTTGTGATGTGAATCACAGAGCCGTGCTTGGGCGATGTGAAGTTGGTCATCTTCATCTTTCCCTCGCCAAAACGGCCCAATGGCGTGAACGTCTTGAAGTCCGTGGTCTCGACAAAGCCAAAGTTGTGAGGATTCACGCTGTAGATGTCGTACATCAACACCCATTTGTTCTCGCCGATGCGCTTCCACACGTTGGGCGCCTCGCAACCGCTTCGTTCGGCATCGATCTGCTCTGCATGGTAGTCATCAAAGTGGTTGATGCGGTCGCTGATCATATACTTGATGCCTCCGGGGTTCTCCTGCGACACGTAGGTCATGAAATAGCACCCGTCGGGCATGGGACAGATGTCGGCATCAAGCACCTGAATCTTTTCATCGGGATACTCGAACAGCAACTGTGGCTCTGTCTCTAACGTGGTGAATGCCTCGTCGGCATAGGAGTAGTATAGTTTTGTGCGGTCCCCGGCCTGTTGGCGGATGGTGAAATAGACCATCGGCTTGCCGACGGCGGGGTCCCAGATGGTCTGCGGTGCCCATGCGCAGCCTATCTCGCCGAAGCGCTCGGGGAAGAGTTTGTCGATGCGTGCCACGTGGTGTGTCCAGTGGATGAGGTCGTCGCTCGCCATCAGTACCAGTCCCCGGTTGTTGCCCCATCCATACTTGTCGGGGCGTTCCCACTGTGTGGTGCGGATGCCTTTCTGCTTTCCGAAGACATGCAGGTCGGTCATGGCGATATAGAACTTGCCATTCGGTGCGCGGTAGATATGGGGGTCGCGGATGCCATGCTGCTCGGCGATGCTGTCGCCGGAGATGATGGGTTCGCCATTGTTCACGGCGGTAAACGTGTAGCCGTCATAACTGATGGCCATAAACAACCCGTGTGTAGGGTCATTGAAGAAGGTGAACAGGTAGGCGCCCATGTCCTTCTCCCGAATCTGCCGACCATAGCAGCAGAGGGAGATGAGGCAGCAGACGAGAATGATCAGTCGTTTCATTTTCTATTTGGTTTTTTCAAAGAGTCTGTCTCCGTTTCTATTCGGTTTTTACAAGGAGTCTGTCTCCGCTCAGGTCCACCTCAAACAGGTGGGGGGTGCGCACGGTTCGGCCACGGGCGTCCTTCTTGTGATAATGGACGGACATCATCCATTGGCCGTCGAAGCGCTGGAAAAGCATGGAATGGCCATAACCCGGTGGTGTGATGGGCAATGGCTCTTGTGTCCACGGACCGTCGAGGGTGCCGCTCTCGGAATAGGCCACACCCTGGGTATAGACATCAAAGACCCATGAAGTCCATAGCATGCCCAGTCTTCCTGTCGCCGTGCGGAAGAGCCACGGACCATCGGTCACTTTGTTCCAGGTGATTTCTCCTTGGTCGTTTTTCTCCCTGCTCCAGGGCGAGTCGCTGGCGCGGAAGAGCACTTTCGGTTCGCCGACGGTGCCGCTGAGGTCGGGCTTCAGTTCTATCTTTTCTATCGTTCCGTTCCAGTTCTGCAACCATTCGCCGCAAAAAACCAGATAGGGCTTTCCGTCAAGGTCTTTCCAATATGTGCCGTCGAGTGTGGGACGGGTGGCTGGCAGGTAGGTGGCATCGCCAAACGCACGGTAAGGTCCCATGGGATTGTCGGCACGCAACACCTGTGAGGCACGGCGCTCGATGACGTTGCCGCGCACCGTGTCAATCTTCACCGCCTGGTTGGTGAAAGTCGCGAAATAGTAGTACCACTCGTCACCCGTCCGGTGCAGTTCGGCTGCCCATATCATCGGACGGGGTCCCATCCATGAGTCGGCCTCAAATTCTGTGACGCGGAAGGGACCTTCCCACAGCCGCAAGTCGGCACTGCGCCACATCATGCCGCCCGTGCCCGTCATGTAGTACATCTGCGATGCCTTGTCGGCCAGTATGGTAGGGTCGCTCAGGCGGATGGAGTCGAGGGGCACGTCTTTGCGCACCTGCCAGCCACGCTGTGCCGAGGCGGTGAGCAGGCAGAAGGCCATCAGGCAGAGGAATGTCAGTCTCTTCATGGGCATGGTTGGTTGTGTTACTGTCCTCGTTCAATCACTGCTTTGAATGCGGAACCGAAGATGATGTACTGCGTGTTGCCGGCAATGGTTCCCTCGTTCTGTCCCCACAGGAATGGCCAGTCGTCGAAGTTCTCGAAGTGGTCGGGTTTGCGGAACAGCAGTCCCGGTGCTACGTTGCCTGGTATGAACGAGAAGTCGGCACGGTTGTTGCCGTAAAACACCTGTTTGGGACGGGCGGCTCCCACCACGGCCACAAACGAGTAGTTGTGGTAGGGATGGCAGCCGTAGAGCCAGTTGGCCACCCGATAGACCTCATCCTTTCCGACGATGTCGGGGAAGTAGATATGCGCATAGTTGACGGCGATGCCGAAGTTGAGCACCATGTTCACTCCTGCCCAGTTGCCCAGTCCGATGGGTACTCCGTAGGGGTTCTGCTTGTCGAAGTTCTGGATGTAGTCTCTGTACTGCTCGACATAGGGGCGCAGTTTCTTGCGGTAAGCCTCATCCATAAATGGAATGGCATCGAGTGCCGTCTGCATGTTGGAAGAAAGATTCAGGTCCAGGGCATCCCATATCTGTTTCTCAAAATTGCTGAGATACTGCTTTTCCTGTGTGGCTCCGTACAACTGCAGGTTGGTCGCCATGTCGCCGAGTCGTTCGCGGTTGGCACGGCTCCGTTGCATCAGTTTCTGACGTTTCTTGTCAGGGGTGTTGTTCATATTGCGTCTTCCGAAGTTGTCGTCCCAGTTGTTGTCTTCGTCCATCTGGCGGTTTCTGGTGGCTGAGCGTTGCTTGATCAGTTCTGTCGCTTCCTGCATCAGCCGCTTCGACTGTGTGAGGGCCCGTGCGGCCAGGTCGTCGTTGTAGCCTCTGAGGGCATGGCTTGCTGCGGCAAACATTGTGGCTGCGCGCAGGTCGAGTTGCGGACTGCGTGTGGTGAAGGCCCACATGTCGTCGGGTGTGCCGCTGCGCTTGCCGTCGGCAGAAACCTCATAGGGCTTCAGGGACGGGTCGTAGTGCAGGCCGTCGGTGATGGAGGCAGCATCGCCTAAGTGGTGGTAGTTGTCGAGGATGGAGTTGGATAGGGTAGAGGCCATGTGTCCGATTTGCTCGGCCTGCGCCACGAGGTTCAATGTGCCGTGCTCGATGAACTGCAGGATATCGGGCACGCCGTCGGGACGGTGCAGTTCGACATACCGCTGCTTTTGGCTGACAAATGTCTCATCACGCTGGGGCTTGAACAGTTCCCAGGCCCGGATGAAGTTCTGCACGACATTGATGTTGGAGCCGGTCTCGATGTCGAAGTCGCCGGCATCGAAGAAACCTCCGATATTCAGACCGGGGATGAGTTCCAGTGGCTTGTATTTGGTGTCGGTCGTCTGACCTTGGCTGTGCAGGTCGAAGTGGTCGCTCGGCGGGGCTTGCAGATAGCCTTCCTTGAACGGCTCTCCGTGCCAGGTGCGGTAGCCTTCGGTGACATACATGTGGTTCATGTGGATGGGCACCCACACGTCTGTCGTGGCATCTGTGATCTTCTCATAGACCCGCTCATCGATGAGGAAGTTGTTGGTCTTGGTATTTCCGTACTGGATATAGTAGATGCCCGGTTGTTGGACGCTTGAGAAATCAAATTTGACATAATTATACTTAAAGTAGGGCCCCCATGCTTGGATGTCACCTTTGAAGGCCTGCTCGGTGGTGCCGTCGTCCTTGATGCGCATGAGCGAGGCGTTGCTCAGCGGTTGGTCCTGCTTGTCGAGTTCGATGACGGCCACTTTGGGCTGGTTGGGGATATAACCCACCTGTGAGAATCCGATGTTGGGCTGGCGAATCCATCCGGGGATGGCATGGGGCTCCACGGTCCAGGTCACCACCTTGCCTGTCTTTCCCTTTGGCAGAACGCTCCTGAGCACAAACCAACCGTTCTGCGCCAACATTCGTCCGTCGAACAGTTGAAGTTCGGCATCGCTGCTACTGATGGTGACCATCCTTTCAGGGGCATCCGAGGCCATTGTGATGGCATGTCCTGTCTCGATGGGTAACGGGTCCACGAAACGATCGGTACCACGGTCGTCGTAGGTCTTGAATCCCTTAAACTGCCTGGGCTTCTGACTGTTGGGACGAGTGATGGTCTGGCTGGTGGCATAGCGGGGGAAACGGTTCAGCCGCCCGTCCATGGAGAAGGTCTTCAGCCAATATTGCGAGGGGAGGAACTCCAGGTTGAAGCCTGCCTCTCCGGCCAGTTTCTCTGGAACGGGCTTGTCGAGCCAGACGGCTATCTCCACAGCCTTCCCCTTCGCGGTTACCACGAGGCGGCTGTCAAACTCGTAGTCATCATAGCGGAGCCCCACCTCGATGGTCTGTTTCTCTTTGTCCACCTTGCGGCTCGTCATTTTCGGCACCAGGTCCCACTGTTCGGGGGTGTTGTTCAGACGCACGGCTCCGCCTTGTATCGTTCTTACACCATGATGGATAATCTCGATGCCGGAGTTCTTCTCGTCGTTGAAGCCGCCGTTGAAACTGTTGCTGAACACCAGCACGTTCACTCCTTGTCTTTCGAAGTATTCCAGGTCGTTGAGTTTGAGGTCTTGCGCCACCGCCATGACATTCGTGGCCATGGCAATGATAATGGATAATAATGTTCTCTTCATCGGTATGTCGTTTAAAACTTTACAAAAATAAGCAAAAACGGTGAGAAATCAAGATGACTATTTGCAAAATGAAACAAATGTGCTTAAAAGGGATACAAACAATACCGTTTCGCCAAAATGAAAGCACTTAAAATAGCAGAAACGACACATTTCGAGGGTTGGGACTGCTTTTGTCGCAAAAGCGGACTTGTGTCGCAACGAGAAGAGGACAAAACGGGTCGTCATTTTGGGATGAGGGCAAAAAGGGGAGTAACTTTGCATTGTCAAAAGGAACAAACCACTTCCTGAAGACATTAAAAGAAACAACAAAGTAAAAACAAAAAAAGAACAACAATATGAAAAAGTCAGTTTTATTTCTCTCAGCACTTTTCTGCATGATGATGCAGAGTGTCTCCTCTTTCGCAAGCGACACATTCATCCCTGCAGAGCAGTTGCCGGCAGCAGCCAAGGCCTTCATCGCAAATACTTTCCCCGGACAGGAAATCTCCTATGCCAAGGTGGATACCGATTTTGCCAGCAAGACCTATGAGGTATGTCTGAACAGTGGCATCGAGGTGGAGTTTGACAAGTGCGGTACATGGGACAAGGTGGATTGCAACTACAACGCTGTTCCGGCACATCTGATACCTGCCTGCATCGCCATGTATGTGAAAACACAGTTTGCTGACGCCACTGTTGTCAAGATTGACAAAGATCGCAATGGCTATAACGTGGAATTGTCCAACGAACTGGAATTGAGATTCAACAAGCATGGGCAACTGATTGACATCGACGAATGAGAAAAGACTGATTCGTATTGGAAGACTCCCCGTAATTTGCGGAAACTGAATAAAAGTATTATCTTTGCAAGTCAAAGGTAATACTTTTTGCATTTCATCACTTCAACTCCACCACATTTCTGCCGAATGAATATGAATGGCGCGAAGAAAAAAATATCACTTGTCCTTCTCTCTGTGCTGATGGCTCTTTCCACACAAGCCCAGCAACGGTTGGTCGTGGCTGACAAGGACACTCACGATCCTATCGCTCAGGCGAGCATCTATACCAAAGAGAATGGGAAATTCTGTTCCGCCATCAGCAACGATCAGGGGGTGGCGGTGGTCGATTTTCAGTTCAAAAGGCTCACCATCTCACACCTCAACTACGAGCGCAGGGTGGTGACCAGCCTTTCCGACACCATTTTCCTGTCTCCGCGCTATCGGGAGACTACCGAGGTGGTCGTGTTCAATATCGAACCCAAATGGATTAGGGAGAAACTCCGCCAGGTGGTCAAGACCAAACAAAAGGTCTATTTCTCTCAGCCCCGTGTGCTTGATTATGATTATCAGACACAGAGCATTGACCGTCATTCCTTTTATTCCTATCAGTCGAAGGGACTGATGCAGATGAAAAGCCTTGACCACGACCACTACAGCCTCAGTCAGACGGAAGGGCATATCGTGAGTGTGGACAGTACCCTGCTGACCGATGTGGCCAATCTGCGCCGCATGCTTTACGAGGACTTCGTGGATGAACTGGACGGGGGATTCATCCGGTCGCATCGGTTCAGCGAGAACCCTGAGTTCACAAGTGACAACAAGAATGAACTTGAACTGGTGTTCCGGTCAAAAAACCACAAAGACGACCGTGGCCGCATCGTCATCGATACGGCGCGCTGCATCATCCGTAAGGCTTATCGTGTCTCAGGCACAGAAACCAACAAGCGCGAGCGGATGTCGCCGCTCCTCCTCGCGATGGCCCGCGCCATCTCTGGATACCGTATAGACAAATGGAACCGGACCTACCATGTCAGTTATACCGAGATGCCCGATGGCACCATGTATCCCGGCGAAGTCAGTTATAAGTGCTACATAGAGGGATACGACAGGGAAGATGACCCTGATGCGAAAGAATATGACCAACAGGCGGGTGGGGGATTCCCCAATATGGAAGCGACGCTGCGCCTCTCTGCCCCGGCATCCATTCCCGACAGCATCGCATGGGTTCGGTTGCCTGGCTCATGGTACCTGAGGCTGAGTTCTGACGATGAGCGTCAGCAGGAAATCAACCTCTCACATTTACCTGCCATCTTTGATATATATAAGGAGGAATGATGGGACTTGTGGTTATAAGGGGGCTGGTTTCCACAGGAACAGTCCTTCTGAAGCAGTCAAGGAACCTAACAGTTCCACTAACTCCTCTGATGGATGGTATACAGTCATATAGGTGTCATCGCTGTTGATGGTGATCATGGCGTCTGCTGACTTCAAGATGACATACAGCATCTTCTTGTCTGACAGGCATTTCTGCACCATTGCTGCGGTTTCCTTCGGGGCGGGGTTCGACTCCCACACTTCTCCGTCCTGGCTGACATCGAGGTCCTCATAGCAGTTCAGTTTCAGCAGGATATGCGTGAATTTCATGTGGATGGCGTCAATCTGAGGAGGCTCCAGATAAAACTCCTCGATCCGGAAATATTGTCCGCCGCTGTCTGCCGCCACTTGTTTGGGCAGGATGTCTATCACCCAATAGGGCTTTTCCAAATAGCCCTCGATCATGGTGTCGGATTCTTCCTCATTTTGCAGTTCGCGATAGTCGGACAACAGGTTCCACAGCCCGTCTTCAGAGAGAACGCCTCGCTTCAACCCTTCGGGAAGTTTGCCTGCCTCATCGTCGGCGAAATCCTGCTTCCACTCATCACTGCCATAGTATTGCTCCAGCATGGCAATGTCCTCTTTCACTGACAGATAGCCATCGGGTGCATCCGATGGGTTTTTGAGAAAAGCCAGCACACGGTCGAACCGTTGCTCCATCTGTGTTATCCGTTCTGTCTGTTCCATTTCTCTTCAGTTTTTGCGTGTTAGGTGATATATGCAGGTTTCAAGACCATCTGTGGCATCGATGAGGACGAGAGTAAGGCTGTCTCCGGATAGTATGCATTCTTTAGAAATCATCTTTCGCTGGTCACTGTACTCGAGGCGGAGTCTTAGGTCGTCTTCCAAAGACCAGGTGAATGGCATCCAGTAAACCTGCTTCCCATCTTGGTAATCAACCTCAATGCCCGTTCCGCTTCGGGCGGCTTCATCCGCCAGAATGAAAGTCATCTCCGCAGTACCGGAAGACTCCACCTTCACTCCTCGCCAGTCGAAATAGGACGTTTCAATGTCGCCTTGCCATGTCCCGTTGAGTTGTTGGACCAAAGTGCTTTCTGTATCATGGCTCTCGGTGCGGAACATGATGCTGTCTACAGTATTGACGGCAAAACTGTTGGTCAGGTGACCCTTGCTCCAGAAATTGATGTGCCGCGAGGCCGTGTCATTTCCGGTGAAACTGATGCTGTCGATGTCGGCAGAGAACATGCTTCCCGCCAGATTCCCATCCTGATACACCTCCAAGTATTTTTGTGCCAGGCACGGTGTCGCGATGGCAAAAAGGATGGTCAGAGCCAAAATAGTCTTTTGTCCTATGTATAGAGATGACAGCAAACGAATCATATGGCTTAACTACTTTAACTACTTAACTTCTTTAACTACTCTCATTTGAAGGATGTTGAATGGGGTGATGAAGGCCTTTGCACTCCAACTCCAAGAGTCGGATTTTCCTGTCGATGCCCCCGCCATATCCGGTCATGGATCCGTCGGCGCCAACGACGCGGTGGCATGGTACTATGAGGGAGATGGGGTTGTGACCCACCGCACCGCCGACGGCTTGGGCTGATTGGCAGCCGATACTGCAGGCGATGTCGCCATAGGACACCTTGCTGCCATAGGGTATTTTCAGAAGTTGTTGCCAGACTCGCTGGCGGAAGGCGCTGCCCTCCATCCGCAGGGGTGGAGTGAAATGGGGTATGCCGCCCTTGAAGTAGATATCGAGCCATTGGCGAGTCTCTCTGAAAACCGGCAGGTCGGGCCGTTCCTCCTGTCCCTTGTCCTGCATATCGGCAGCATGTCTCCGACCATCAAACCATAGACCGACAAGCGATATGCCGTCTGATTCCAGCGTGATGTCGCCAAGGGGAGAGGGATAGTGTGTTGTATAAATCATAGAATGCTTTTTACACTTTTGTAGGAAGTGGCCAACGTCAACTCTCTTGATGGAAGCGCCAACTCTAAAGATTGAGAGATGTCGCATGTGAAATACAAAATTATATAAAAAAACACACGACCGTCAGAATCAATGGATTTTTTATTGTTTTTTCACAGCAAAGACCTCGGAAGGTTACCTGTCGAAAGATGATAGATATGTCACACATCAAGGAAAAAACAGAAAAAATATCCAAAATATGTTGACATTCGAAAACTAATCACTATCTTTACAGCCGAAGAACATTTATATAAGACCTCAATTACCAAAAACATGAAGAAAACAATCTTAACTGCCTGTGCTATACTCGTGGGGAGTACCAGTACGCTGACGGCACAAGTGAAACTGCAAGCCAACAATGTTGATGAAATCCTCAAAGCCATGACACTGGAGGAGAAAGCCATGCTCGTCGTAGGCGGCAACCGCCTGATCGAGTCTTCGTCTGATAACGGAATGATTGGCGGACACGCCCAGCGAGTGCCGGGTGCTGCCGGTGCCACACAGGCCATTCCCCGCCTCGGCATCCCCTCTACTGTTCTCACCGACGGTCCTGCCGGCGTGAGGATCAGTCCCAAACGCGACAACGACACCAACACCTATTTCTGCACAGGGTTTCCTGTAGGCACCGCCCTTGCCTGCACATGGAACACGAAACTCGTGGAGGAGGTAGGCAAGTGCATCGGCAACGAGGTGCTTGAATATGGTTGCGACGTGTTGCTTGCCCCTGGCATGAACATCCACCGCTCACCGCTCTGTGGACGCAACTTCGAATACTATTCCGAAGACCCGTTTGTGACAGGCAAGATTGCTGCCGCATACGTGAAAGGCATCCAAAGTCAGGGGGTAGGAACCTCCATTAAGCATTTCGCTGCCAACTCACAGGAGACCAACAGGATGGGGGTGGATGAGGTGATGTCGCAACGCGCTCTCCGAGAAATCTACCTGAAAGGCTTCGAGATAGCAGTCCGAGAGGCTGCTCCCTGGACGGTGATGTCGTCTTACAACCGTCTCAACGGTCCCTTCACCCAGGAGAACCGTGAGTTGCTCACCACCATCCTGCGTGATGAATGGGGTTTCGACGGCATCGTCATGACCGACTGGACAGGTCTGCGCAACACTGCCGCCCAGATACAGGCTGGCAACGACTTGATGGAGCCGGGCAACGACGCACAAATCAAAGATATCATCGAAAAAGTGAAGAGCGGTGTGTTGGCAGAGGCTGATCTTGACATCTGCGTGAAGCGCATCCTCCAGTACCTTGTCAAGACACCTGCTTTCCGAGCCTACAAGTACTCCAATAAGCCCGACCTGAAAGGCCACGCCGAGGTCACGCGCCGTTGTGCCACCGAGGGTATGGTTCTACTCAAGAACGAGGGGCAGACGCTGCCGATGGACAACACGAAGACAGTTTCTGTCTTTGGTATCACATCTTATGACTTCATTGCCGGCGGCACTGGTTCGGGCGATGTGAACAAAGCCTATACTATCGACATGATGCAGGGACTCACCGAGGCTGGTTTGAAGGTGAACACCAAACTCGCCGACATCTATCAGAGTTACAAAGCCTATCAGTCGAGCCTCTCCGCTGCGGTTCCCTCACGTGGCTGGTTCTGGGGAAAAGCCGTTCTCCCGGAGGTGGCTGTCAGCCGTCCCATTATCGATGCGCAGGCACAGGAGTCCGACCTCGCCATCATCACCCTTGGCAGACAGGCTGGCGAAGGTGCCGACCGTCAGGAGAATGGTGACTTCACCCTAACGGATGTGGAACGCCAACTCATCACCGATGTGTGCAATGCTTTCCACTTGGCTAACAAACCTGTGGTCGTGGTGCTCAACATGGGCAATGTCATCGAGACGGCTTCCTGGAAGTCCATGCCCGACGCCATCCTCCTTGCATGGCAACCAGGACAGGAGGGTGGCTATTCTGTGGCTGACGTGCTGACAGGCAAAGCATACCCATCAGGCAAACTCACGATGACGTGGCCCAACAACCTCGTCGACCTTCCCTCCAGCGCCAGTTTCCCCAACGTACGTCAGGCGGCTCCCCGCTCGCGTGGGAACAACAAAGTGGAGTTCCGTGATTACACCAAGCACCTCGAGGGCATCAATGTGGGCTACCGCTATTTCACCACAGCGCAAGAATCTGTTTCCTATCCCTTCGGATTCGGCCTGAGTTACACCTCTTTCTCTTACAGCAAGCCCGTCGTCAAAGCGACGAAAGATGGTCTCACCGCCTCCATCACTATTACCAACACGGGCAAGAGAGCCGGCAAAGAGGTGGTGGAACTCTATGTCAGTGCCCCTGCAGGTGGTCTTGAGAAGCCTGCCCGCGAACTGAAAGCCTTTGCCAAGACCCGTGAACTTTTGCCCAACCAAAGTGAGACACTCACGATGTCCCTTTCGCTCTACGACCTGGCTTCTTATAACGAGGGCACACAAGCCTGGGAGACCGCTGCCGGCAGATACACCATCGGCTTCGGAGCCAATGTGGAGGACATCCGTGCCACGGCATCCTTCAACCTCTCCAAGCAACAAACGGTGAAGTGCCACGACGTGATGAAACCCAATATGCCGCTGTAAACTCTCGTCAGAGACAAACAGGTAGCACAGAGGCACAGAGAAATAGGGATAAATCTCTGTGTCTCTGTGCCTTTTATAGGATTTTATAATTCCTGATAGCAGCCTCTATCAACTTTTGGTCTGCCATGTAGGAATTATAGGCGGTTTTTACAAAATACCAATTCCTGGTCAGCAGCGCTATGCCGATGCATTTCTTGATGGTAGGCCAGAACACATTTCTGTTGGTGCGCATGTAGTCCTTGATGATTTCCTCGTCGCTCACACCGTAGGACTTGAGCAAAGCCATGCTCACAATGCCAGTCCTGTCCTTGCCCGCCGTGCAGTGGAAGAGGGTGCATTTGCCTTTCTGGCCATTCTCTTTCAGCAAGGCAACGGCCTTGTCGAGTTGGCTCCTGCTGTAGTTGTCGGTGACGATGTCGGTGTATAGTTTGCCGAAATCGGGTATCATCTCCTTCAGTTTCTCCGGATGTTTGCGCAGATTCCTGACGATGGTCATGGGGTCAGAGCCAGTCTCATGGGTGAGACCGACGGAGGCATCCTTCAGCAGAGGTATCTGTACGTATTCCACGCCGTGGGGCAATGGGTCTGGAAACTCGGCAGATTCGACAGGAGTACGGAGGTCGATCACACAGCGGATGCGGTACTTGTCGCAGAGTTTTGCACAATCCTCCTTGGTGAGCATGCTGAGTTTGCCGCTGCGGAGGTACACGTGATGGGGAACCGCTCCCTTGCCGTCGGCTAAGGGTATGCCTCCCAGGTCTCTGAGGTTGAGTTCAAATCGTTTCATGGGCATACGGTCTCATACATTTCCCAAATATACATGGCGAATGCCTTCATCGAGTGCAATTTGGCGGGCTTCCTTCATGGTATGGAGTGGGGTGGGAGGGATGTCGGTCATCCGGTAGCGGGGAAAGAAACGGCTGAAGTGCAGTGGCGCTTCCGTCAGGTGGTTGTCGGCCATCCATCTGCACATCTGGCGGATCATGCCCATGTCATCGTTCACACCGGGGATGAGAAGGTTGGTCAGTTCTATCCAGATGCCCGCGTCACACATGGCGAGGATGGTGTCGAGCACCACCGATAGTTTGCCGCCGCTCACTTGTTGGTAAATGGTGTCGCTGAATGACTTCAGGTCAATGTTCGCGGCATCGATCAGCGGCAGGAGATCCCGTAGGGGTTCCTCACACACATAACCGGCCGTCACCAGGATGTTCCAAATGCCGTGTTCATGCGCCAACCGTGCGGTGTCTGCCACATATTCGATGTATGTGAGCGGTTCAGTATAGGTGTAGGCGATGCCTGGACATCGCTTCTCCAAGCAAATGTCGACCACCTGTTCGGGAAGCAACTCATAGTGCTCCACATCATCAGGCTTTGCCTGTGAGATATCGTGGTTCTGGCAGTTCAGGCATCGGAAATTGCATCCTGTGCAGGCGATGGAGAGACATTCCGTCCCGGGATGGAAATGATACAATGGCTTTTTCTCCACAGGGTCAATGGCAAGCGCGCAAGGACGGCCATAGACCTCGCTCACCAATGTGCCCTCCACATTGCGGCGGCTGCGGCAACGCCCTGTCTGTCCATTGGCTATCCGGCAATGATGCGGGCAGAGTTGGCATTCCACCCTGCCGCCGCCTATTTGCTGATAATAATTACATTCATGTGCTGTCATCATGCAGGGGCAAAAATAATAAAAGATTTTCATATACTCACACGCCGCGGAGTTTTTTTTCTGCCAACCGTTTGAAAGGTTCAAATAAAACCCTTATCTTTGTTGTCCCACAAATAAAAAGGAAAAGAGAAAATGAGATACAAACTGATCATATTCGATTTCGACGGCACACTGGGAGATACCAGGAGGAATATCGTGACGACCATGCAACTGACAATTGCGGAGTTGCAGTTGCCGGAGCGCAGCGAGAGCCAATGCGCAGCCACCATCGGATTGCCCCTTGCGGATTGTTTCAGGACTTTGTTTCCTGACTTACAGCAAGAGATGATACAGCGATGTGCGGAGACATATCGGAGGATTTTCGATGAAAAACTGAAGGACATCATCCCGCAGGCTTTCCCTGGTGTCGTGGAGACCTTGACGGCCCTGAGGAAAAAGGGCACCACACTCACCATCGCATCGTCGCGCTCAAATGCCTCATTGGTGAGGCTTACCTGTGATATGGGGATTTCTGATGTCATCTCCCTGACGTTGGGCTGCGACAGTGTGGAAAGGGCAAAACCGCATCCGGAGCCAGTCCTGAAAACGCTTGCCGCCACCCATTTTGAACCTGATGAGACGCTCGTTGTGGGAGATATGGCTGTCGATATCCTGATGGGACTCAATGCCGGAGCGAAGACATGCGGCGTGACATGGGGCAATGGCTCCAAGGAAGAACTCCTGCAGGCGGGCGCTGACTTTGTCATTGACAAAATGGAGGAACTCCTCTTGTTGGACTGACACGTTTCCTTTTGATGAGATTTTTTTCCGTTTCTCCCATCATGATACAAGCGGCAAAGTCAAAGCAACATATAATGGTTGCTTTTATACTGGTAATAGTTATTTTTGCAGTTGATATTACACAATCCACTTGTACTGATTTTACATAACCCATTTGAACAGATATTACACAACCCATTTGTATTCTTGGAAAATGAAAAGAAACGCGTTGCTCTTGTTGGCCTTACTGGCCCTGATTTCGGCAAAGGCCGATGACATCACTGTGAATGGAACAAGGAGAAACTACCAGGTCTATGCGCCCAAAAACTTAGGTTCCAAGCGCCCCCTGCTCATTTCCTGCCATGGCATGAACCAAGATGCCGCCTATCAGCGGAACATGCTGCAGATAGAGTCTGTGGCCGACACAGCGAAATTTGTCACTGTCTTCCCCAACGGCATCGACAAGTCCTGGGACCTCGGAGGGGATAAGGACCTGAATTTCATGAAGGCCATCATCGAGGAGATGGTCAAGAAATATGACATTGACCGCAACAAGATCTACCTTTCCGGTTTCTCCATGGGCGGTATGTTCACCTATTTCGCCATGAACCGCATGGCGGACGTCTTTGCCGCCTTCGCTCCCATAAGCGGATATCCCATGTGGGGGGCCAGTTTTACCAGTTCGAGGCCAGTGCCCATCATCCATACCCATGGCACAGCCGATGATGTGGTCAACTTCGGCGGAGTGGCAAGTGTGCTGGCAGGATGGGTGAAGAGAAATGGGTGTCCCACAACAGCAAAGGTTACCAAACCCTACAGGGCCAGCCACATCACCCGTCATGTATGGGGACCTGGAACGAATGGTGTGGAGGTCGTGCTGATGGAGATGGCCAACAAAGGTCACTGGATCTCCAACGACAACGGCGTGAAAACGGGGGAGGAGATATGGAATTTCTGCAACCGCTTCTCACTGAAGGATACCACCCCGAAAGTGAGTTTCACATCGCCGAAGAGCAACCTGTCGTTTGTCTCTGTAGGTGGGATATGCCAGACTCCTGACATTACTTTGGAGGCGGAGGCAAGCGACCCGGACGGAAAGGTGGTCAGCGTGTCGTACTATGATGGGGAACAGTTGTTGGGGGAGGCGACAGAACCGCCTTATACCTTTGTGCTCCCGAGTCTCGGTAAGGGCGAGCACGTGATTAAGGTCGTGGCCATGGATAATGAGGGCTATACCGCACAAGCAGAGACATCCATCTCTGTCAACGAGGTGCTGAGGGGTACATTCGCATTCTCGGAATTCTCCGAAAGCGGTTCGGTGCCTGACGGATGGGAAACCTTTGACGGACAGGACAGCCGCGTGGGATATGCCGGCGGATTCAGTCAGGGCGCCAGGGTGTTCCAGTTCACAGGCAAGGAGCATGACTTCGACTACGGACTCTATACCCGCAACGTGACAGGAGGCGCAAAAGAGGGGTATGCACGGTATGCCAGCAAGAAGACCAATGCCTCCATGCTTCTCTATCCCGGCAACTACCAACTGTATGCAAGGGTCACCAATTGGAACCAACCTTCGTTCTCGCCCGTGACAGTGGCCTTGGAAACTATTGACGGCGAGACGGTGTTCACCGATACGTTTACGCCGGATGTCAACATCGGCAATACCGCTGAAAATGCTTTCTCAGGTTCCACCCCCATGGCGTATTCGGTGGATGTGGAACAACAGGGATTATATATGGTATCCTTCTATACAGCAGATGCACCGTGGGCCGATCTTGTGGTGGGAAGGGCAACCCTCAGACGCAAGGGCGATGTATCGTTGGTCAGTTCGCTGACATCCCACCAGCCCGTACGTGTGCAATATTACAACCTCGCGGGTCAACCGGTGCAGCGTGCCGACCGTGGTTTCTTCATCGAGAAGACCATTATGCAGGATGGGACGACCCTCAGCCGCGTGGTGAGGAAATAATGCCGGCAAAGTATTGTCTTTAAAGAAGTTAAGTAGTTAAAGAAGTAAGTAGTTAAAGAAATTAAGCCATATGATTCGTTTATCGGGGCCTTGTTCCATAGGATGCAGCCTTCGGGCGATGTTGATGCTTGTTCTGCTGCTGGGCTGTCAGGTAGCCATGGGACAGTCGGGAAAAGGTGAGGAGGCCGACAAGGTCATCAAGACCATCAGTGAAAGGCAATTCCTCCGCCCGGCCATGTTTTGGCTCGAGGATGATGAGAAAGCAGAACAATACTTGAGGTCGATGGGCGACTTCAGCATACAGAGGATGCAGGAGACCAAGAAGGATGTGGATAAGGAACTGCAGGAGACGCAACAGATTCTCCGGGTGAAGAAACTCCTTGTTGGCAAGACCAAGAAAGTCAAGAAGCAGAACAAGCGACTCGCCAAGTATTTTAAAAATGTGGATGCCGCCCGACGTTATTTTGAGGAGGCAGAGAAAGTAGATCGGCGCTGCCAGATGCTGTCGAGTGCCATCAGCAGTGAATTGGGACGTCGTGTGCCACCGCAAATGCCGTCAGGAGCATTGACTAATTTCTATTACCGTTCTTCAAACGGGTTTGCTGGTTACCTCTTGGAGGTCAATCTGAGCAAGAAAGAAGGGAAGGGTTGGCTCTCGATCAAGGAAAGAAGGGGAATGAGAGGGGTGCCGGTCGAAGAGCAAGCCGAGGAGGAACCCAAGATCATAGAGGTGGAGGACTCTGTCTTCCAACGTGTCAGGGACATGGTGGAGGAAGGCAAACTCTATGAGGTGGGGAGATATTACTCTCCCGACTATATGATCATGGATGCCTCAAGTTGGTCGATGGACTTCAAGTTCGAGGGTGGATCCATCCATTCCGGTGGCTATGCCACAGGACCCGACAATTCCCAAACCCTCAGCCGCATTATTGACTACCTGAAAAAAGTTCATAGTTCATAATTCATAGTTCATAGTTCATAATTCATAGTTCATAGTTCATAGTTCATAGTGCATAGTTTGTAGTTATGGGGGAGACAAAATGAAATGTTTGGAAAAAAGCATCTCTATCAACGAGAATGGAAAGGACTTCAACGTCACACTGACGGTCAACAAAGTCTCCAGGATTCGTGGAGATGTGAACGGCGACTATGAGGTCAACATCACTGACGTGCTGGCGATTGTGGACTATGTGTTGGACCGCCCATTAAAGGTATTCCTTTTCCCCAATGCAGACATGGACCAGAATAGTGAGATCAACATCACAGATGCCCTGAAAGTGGTGGACGTCATCTTGGGCAAGGAGGTATAAAACAGCAATGACGGCACTCCTGTTTACAACATCGATGGGCTTGCGCCTGTTCGGACGCGATACATCGCGTCCCTACCCATTCCACGGACGGTTTGAAACTTTTTTTGAAAAAAAAGCGGAAAAATTTTGTGGGTTCGGGAATTTGTGCTACCTTTGCAACCGCATTTAGAGAAATGCGCCTCGGTAATGAGGTCTTTTGCGGTAATAGCTCAGTTGGTAGAGCACGACCTTGCCAAGGTCGGGGTCGCGAGTTCGAGTCTCGTTTACCGCTCGACATCTTGAATATGACTAAGGAGAGAAATTCTCATTTTGCCCAGGTGGCGGAATTGGTAGACGCGCACGTTTCAGGTGCGTGTGTAGAGATACGTGCAGGTTCGAGTCCTGTTCTGGGCACTGATATTCAAGATGTCATACATGATGGAGAGGTGGCGGAATTGGTAGACGCGCTACTTTGAGGGGGTAGTGTCAATTGTGACGTGGGAGTTCGAGTCTCCTCCTCTTCACCATATTTTTCTTGATGCGGTAATAGCTCAGTTGGTAGAGCACGACCTTGCCAAGGTCGGGGTCGCGAGTTCGAGTCTCGTTTACCGCTCATTTTTAGGATAAGAAAAACCAAATCAATGAACTTATATATTAGATATTTCGACAAGGAGACACTGGTTTACAGTGTTGACGAGGCGATTGATTTCCTTTGTTCCATTCCTGAAGTGGGCATGAATCCGCAAATCGAGGCCGATGTGCGTGAGTATGCCGAAAGCGACGTCCTTTATCCTAAAAGATATAAGGTGAGACCGAGGGTCTATTTCATCATCATCAAGACAGAGGCCGCTTCCATGCTTGATTTCAAGCAGAAAAAGGCATTGCGTCCGGTTGGACCGCAGCAGGAAAGGCGCGACATCGCACAGCCGGTCGTCAACAAACTCAACGAGGAGCGTCAGGGATGGTATGAGGGTTCGCTTGACTTCAAGAGGGTGGTCATGGTGCCTTCCACCGGAAAGCATGAGTACCGCGACACCCATTTTGTGGCCAGATGCAAGGCCCTCTCAGGCATCGACTGCTACAACCGCATTGTCGAGCACCTCAGAGACCGTGTGGACAGCCGAAGCCAGTTCCCCTCTGCCAAAGGAAAGAATTTCCGCTTCAAATATCTCGGAATGTGGAAATAATATAAAAAAAGGAGGAAATATGAATAAGGTGATGCTCATCGGAAATGTGGGGAAAGACCCTGTCATTTCCTATTATGATACCGACCAGGCGATGGCGGTTTTTACCCTTGCCACAACAGAGAGAGGCTATACATTGCAAAACGGCATGCAGGTGCCCGACCGCACTGACTGGCACAATATCGTACTATGGAAGGGACTTGCCAAGATTGCCGAGAAATATGTGCACAAGGGTGACAAACTCTATATCGAGGGAAGACTGAGATACCGCATATACGACGACAAGAAAGGGGCAAGGAGATACGTCACAGAGATTGTCGGTGAGAATATGGAACTGCTGTCGCCGCGTCCTCAGACGCCTGAGACATCTGGTGCCAAACCTGAGGAAAACAGGATGGTGCAGCAGGGACAGGACGATGAGATACCGTTTTGATCCTATCCTCTGATTAAACGTGAAAACCATTGACTATCTGATATCTACACTCGGCGAGGTCCATTGGATTTCGCCGAGTTCTGATGTGTATATCACCGCAGCCCTCACTGTGCTGCTGCTGGCTTTTTCGGGATTTGCCAGTGCTGCGGAGATCGCTTTCTTCAGCCTTTCACCGACAGACCTCAATGCGCTCGACCCGGAGCACAATCCCGCTGACCGCAACATCGAGACCCTGCGCAATGACAGCGAAAGGACATTGGCCACCATTCTCATCACCAACAACTTGGTCAATGTCACCATCATTATGCTGTGCAACTACATTTTCGCCCACCTGGTGGATTTCGGCCATGCCCTCTGGTTGCAGTTCCTGTGCATCACCGTCCTGCTCACCTTCCTCCTCCTGCTCTTCGGCGAGATTATGCCCAAGGTGTATGCCAGACAGAATCCTCTGAATTACTGCCGCTTCTCTGCAGGGCCCTTCATGTTTCTCCGCAAACTCTTCTGGCCTCTGGGGAGCGTACTGATGGGCAGCGGTTCGCTGGTGGGTAAGATGGTGCCCAAAGAAGCCCACATGCTCAGTGTGGACGACCTGGAGCAGGCACTCGAACTCACCGACAAGGAGGATATCAAGGTGGAGCAGAGCATGCTGCAGGGCATCATCCGATTCGGTGACGAGACGGCCAAGGAAATCATGACCCCACGGCAGGACATGGTTGACCTCAGCATGAAGGACGACTTCAACACCGTCATCAACTGCATCGTGGAGAACAACTACAGCCGCATCCCTGTCTATCAGGGCACCAGTGACAATATCCGGGGTGTGCTCTATATCAAGGACTTGCTCCCCCATCTGGGTAAGACGGCATCCTTCAGGTGGCAGAGTCTGATCCGGCCTCCCTATTTCGTGCCTGAAACCAAGAAAATCGATGACTTGCTGCGTGAGTTCCAGGAGAATAAGATTCACATCGCCATTGTGGTCGATGAGTTTGGAGGAACGAGCGGTCTCGTCACGTTGGAGGATATTTTGGAGGAAATCCTCGGCGAGATACATGATGAGTTTGATGACGAGGAGCGCAACTACACCCGCGTCAACAACAGTACGTATATCTTTGAGGGCAAGACCCTGCTCTCCGACTTCTGCAAGATTCTCAGTATCGATGATGATGATTTTGCCGAGGTGGAGGGTGATGCCGACTCTTTGGCCGGACTCTTGCTCGAACTCAAAGGCGACTTCCCCAAGGTTGGTGAGAAGATCTCCTATGGCAAATATACCTTTGAAATCCTGGCCATTGAGGAGCGGCGCATCTCCAAGGTCAAGGTGGTGATCCATTCCAAGGAAGAAAAGTCATGACATCCCGTCTGATTCTGATGTTCATTGTTGGGTGCCTCTCGCTGCCGGTGATGGCTCAGCAGGTGGAGGAACATGAGCAGGTGGCATTCCCTGACAGTATACCCGCGGGTGGCTACAGTGGCATCACCTGGTTGGGGGATGACAGGTATGCCGTGGTGTCCGACAACGGGAAGGATGGTTTTTTCCTCTTCCGCATCTCCATCGACTCAGTGGGTGCGGTCCGTTCGGCGGCTTGCACCGGATTTGTCGGTTCCACCATGCCCAACCATGACAATGAGGACATCGCATGGTTCGCTCCCGATTCCACACTGTTCATCAGCAGCGAAAGAGACACGCAGATCAGGGAATTCTCCCTGCAGGGTGTTCCCACGGGACGTTTATTGCCTTTGCCTGACGTGTTTCGGGGAACTTCCCCGGCATACAGCCTCGAGGCTCTCACCTACAATGCCGTCACGCACCGTTTCTGGACCACCAGCGAGAGTACGCTGGAGGGGGACGGTTTGCGCGCCGACCCCGGCAATGGGGCACGCAACCGCCTGCGCATCCAGTCGTTTGACGACAGTTTGCGTGCCGGTGCTCAGTATCTCTATGAGATGGACGAACCGATGGCTCAGGTGATGCCCGAGCGTTTTGCCATGGGAGTCAGTGCGTTGGCAGCACCCGATGATGGCAGCCTGCTCGTATTGGAGCGGGAATTCGCGGTTCCGGAGTCGAAAATCGGGGCTTTTGTGTCGTGCCGCCTCTATCAGGTATGGCCCGACCAAGAAAAATCTTTTCTCCCGACGGACAGCATCGCAGGTCAGACACCCATGAAGAAAACGTTGCTTACCGAGTGGATGACCGCCATCGGACTGCTTGAGGTATCCCTCGCCAATTATGAGGGGATGTGTTTGGGACCTAAACTGCCTGACGGCAGACAGGTGCTGGTGCTCATCTCTGATTCACAAAACCAATATGAAGGAGTCTTGAAGGATTGGATCAAGACACTTGTCATCGACTAACCCTAAACCGGATATAAGCGCGGTCGTCAAAGGACACCTGACCATCCATCAATCCTTTGGTGGCCACATATTGGTGGATGCACAGGGGGTCGGCTGCGAGCAGGCGGGCAAGGGCGGTCTCGCTCTCGCTGAGCGAGGAGAAGAGGAAGGGATAACCGTCGGTGGCAAGCACCACCTCGCTGTCTGTTGGCACCGGGATGACCTTGACCTTGTCAAGGGCGACAGGAAAACCGTCAAATACAGAGAATTTTTTGTTTTGGTCAAAACAGGTGAGGACAATCTGTCCCACTACCTGGTCGCGCCCCACATCATGTTGGCGCAGACTGTCTATGTCCGTCTCTCCCTTGTTCAGCATCTGTTGGAGGATGGTTGCGCGCTCATGGGCGATGCGGTTCTCGTGGGGCTTGGGGTTGTCGTGGAAGACACCGTCCACCAGGCATTGGCAGTCGCCAACCAGCCATATTTCTTGTCTTTGGAGACTAAAAATGGCGGCACTGGCTGTCGTCCGCTCCTCGGGATGGGCGATGAGATGGTCGGCGGAAACGCCTTGCTGGCGGTAGGCCTCGCTGAGTTGTGCCGTCACCTGCTCGCAGCATTGCGCTAAGGAGGCGTCGGCTGGCAACGAGTGCAGGGCCTTGCTCACAAGGAGCATGGCGGCACGTCCGTTACGCATGTCTGGCAGCAACTGATGGGTCGCCTTGCTGGTGCTGCCATCAATCACCGCCACGAAATCATCGGTCGCGACGATGCCGTCCTCGCACGTCTCGGGGCTTCTTTTCCCGGTCAGTTGTTGTTCTGCGATGGTTATTCTTTTCATAGACAGGATGGTTGGTGCCGCCGAGCAGTTGGGGGATGAGATCGGCCATGCCCAGTCGGCGCAGTTCGCGCTCGATGCGCTGGCGTTCCTCGGGCTTGTACCAGAAGAAGAACATGCGTTGGGCGAGTTTCTCCTGCTGGCTCTTGGCACTGAAAACGGGTTTGAGGGTGTAGGGGTCAAGGCCTGTGTACCACATCTCGGTGCTGATGGTCATCGGTGTGGGTGTGAAATCCTGCACCTGCTCCAACTGGAAGTCAAGGCGTTTGGTGATGAGGGCGAGACGGGCCATGTCCGCCTCATGGCAACCCGGATGGCTGCTGATGAAATAAGGGATGATCTGTTGGCGTAGACCCTCGCGGCGGTTGATGTCGTCGAACAGCCGTTTGAAGGTTTCAAACTGCGTGAAGGGAGGCTTGCGCATCAGCATCAGCACCTCGTCGCTGGTGTGCTCCGGAGCCACTTTCAGACGGCCGCTCACATGGTGGCAGATCAGTTCACGCGTATAGGCGGCGGTGGCAGCATCGGTGGCCTCGTCGCCACTCTTGTGCAGCAGCAGGTCGTAGCGTACACCGCTGCCAATGAAGGTTTTTTTGATGCCGGGAATCCTGTCAACAGCCTGATACAGGTCGAGCAGGGCTTGGGGATTGGTGTCGAGATTGCGGCAGATCTGAGGATGGATGCAGGAAGGCCGCTTGCAACGCTCACATTTCGTCTTGTCCTTGCCGCCCATGCCGTACATGTTGGCGGAGGGACCGCCCAGGTCGCTCAGATATCCTTTGAAATCATCGAGGGCAGCCACTTCCCGTACCTCGCGAAGGATGCTCTCCTTGCTGCGGGAGGCGATGAACTTGCCCTGGTGGGCGCTGATGGTGCAGAAGGCGCAGCCGCCGAAGCATCCACGGTGGATGTTCACCGAGTGCTTGATCATCTCGTATGCGGGGATGCGCTTGTTCTTGTATTTGGGGTGTGGCAGCCGGGTGTAGGGATAGGCAAAAGAGGCATCCACCTCCTCGGTGGTCATCGGGGGATAAGGCGGGTTGACCACGGTGTAGCGGTGCCCGGTCTGTTGGATGAGCCGCTGGGCATGAATCTTGTTCGACTCTTCCTCGATATGGCGGTAGTTCTCTGCCTCACAGCGCTTGCTGTCCAGACAAGCCTCATGGCTGTGGAGCACGATGTCATCGGCGGTGATGCCGCCTGGGATTTGGTCGCGGTCTGCGATGAAGACTGTCTGGGGCAGTGTGTGTGCATCAGCCATCGTACCGCCTTGTGAGAGCAGGGCGCAGAGTTCGGTGATACCTCGCTCTCCCATGCCGTAGATGATCATGTCGGCGCCAGAGTCGTAGAGGATGCAGCGGCGCAGACGGTCTTGCCAGTAGTCGTAATGGGTGAGACGGCGCATCGAGGCCTCAATGCCGCCGAGCACCACGGGCACATCGGGATAGAGTTTTTTGAGAATTTGGGTGTAGACGATGGTGGGGTATTCGGGACGGCAGTCGTGGCGCCCGTCGGGACTGTAGGCATCCTCAGAGCGCAGCCGTCGGTTGGCGGTATATTTGTTCACCATCGAGTCCATGCAACCGGGAGAGA
Source organism: Prevotella sp. (assembly GCA_016281815.1). GTDB lineage: Bacteria > Bacteroidota > Bacteroidia > Bacteroidales > Bacteroidaceae > Prevotella. The sequence goes on from JAEEJK010000092.1 coordinate 44,671, forward strand.
TGCCGAAAAACAGACGGGGACGTCCCAACTTTTTAAAGTCACGGAAGTCGCCATGCCAGTCGGGCTGGGGCACGATGGCCACACGCCAGCCTGCCGCCTCGATGGCACGGCCAACAACGGCGGCACCGAAGGAGGGGTGGTCGACGTATGCATCGCCGGAGAACAGGATGACATCCAGTCCATCCCATCCCCGCAACTCCACTTCCTTCTTGGTTGTGGGAAGCCATTCGCTCAGCCGGTGCTCTGCCATGGTTTTATTCTGCTGTCGGCTCAGGCTGCTCTTCAGAGGTCGTGTCTTTCATGTGCTCCGGTTCCCATTGCCTATAGAGGGCAATCAGGTTGGAAAGACCCGTGGCTTTCATGTTGCTGTGGTAGATCACGTCGAAGCACAGGTCGAGCAGGTTTTTGTCGCTGCCGCCTTCGTTGGAAAGAATCGACCTGATGGTCAGTTTCAATTTGTCAAGCACACCCTCATCGATGATGCCGTTGCTGCCTACCAGTTGGTCGAGCAGTTGATAGCGCTGGAGGGTTTCTAAATGGGTGTCACTCACCTCGATGGTGCGGGTCCCCGATTGGTTGGTCACAATTTTGTACATATCTTGAGGATTTAGGATTTAGGATTAAGAATTAAGAATTAAGGATTAAGGATTAAGAATTATGATTACTCCTTTTTGCTTTCTTTGCTACTTGATATCTTTATCCATTTTTCTATTTTCTATTCTATCTATTACATCTATTACATCTATAACATCTATTCAGTCTATAACATCTATCATGTCTATCTCCTCTGCCTACTTCAGCAGATAGTTTAAGATTCCTCTCATGATGGCACCGCGTGCGCGGCTGTCCTTGATACATTCCAAAGGGAAGCCGATGGTGAAGCAGCGGTAGTCGTTGCCACTGTAGGCGACAGCGGCATTGCGGCCGTCAGCATAGCGCATCACGCAGTAGGAGGTGGAGAGTGGACTGAGGATATCAGGAGCGGTGGCAGCGTAGTGAGTTTCGTTGAGGGTGCGCCATGTGTCGAAGGCCATGCCCAGTCCCTGGACTACGCCGTTGGTGTTGTTTCGGTCGCTGCCGTCATACCGCAGTTTGAGCACATTGGCCAGGAAGCGCCGCTCCGCATCGCTCGTCATATCGCTGCCCACATACGAGCCGCTCACTAGCAGACTGCCATGGTCGCGGGTGAAGGCGGTGAGGCGTTGCTGCATGGCCGGTGAGAAACTCTTGTACATCAGCAGCGAGTGGCCGTCGTCTTTCTCCAGACCAAGCAGCAGGTCAATGCAGTCGATATCGTTGGTCTTCATCTTCCCGCTCTCAAGTGCCTCACTGGAGCAACTGACGATGTTGTATTTCTTGGCGCTGTGGATGGCAGTAGCATGCTCACGCACATAGTTGAAATCGTTTCCGGCAATGAACTGGCCCACCAGTTCCTCACCGCAGTATCCGAGGGCTCCTTCGCCCTCACGGCCGCGGCGGTTGTTGTCAAAAACGGTCTGTCGGCCGCTCCATCCTGCCATGCGTCCGCGGGTCACGCCAGGGTCGAGGTCGATATCGAATCCCTTGTTGTTGCCTGTGTCGATGACGGCAGGTGATGACAACCGGTGGAATCCGTTGACCACCAGCACGGTCTTGCGTGCATCGGGCTGGTAGGCGGCAGACAGCACTTCGGTGGGGAAACTCTCCCCGCCTTTGTTCGCGGCGGTCACACGGAAGTGATAGAGTTGGCCGGGTTGGATGTTCACCGAGCATGAGGTGCCCTTTACCACCACACCGTTGTCAAAGTCCATGTCGTCGATGGCGGTGTAGACAATGTATTCTGAGGGGTTGGCAGAAGGTTCCTGCGGGTCTTTCACCGGATTCCAACTGAGTTTCAGTTTGCCACGTGAGTTCATGTCCATGCGGAAATTGCGGGGAGCCAGAGGCTGTACCACACTTTTCTCTCCGTGCATCTCGTTGACGAAGCGCAGCACCGTCTTGTAGATGGAGCGGGCGAGCGTGAAGCGGAAGTTGGGGTCGAGGCCGTAGCGCATGTCGCCGAAATTCTGGTGCGACAGGATTTCCAGTATCGACGAGGGCACAGCCGGCTCACGCGTCTCGTTGTAGTTGCGGTCGTAGACCACGCGTCGTCTCCATTTGCCGTATTTGGCGTTGAGGTCAGCCCAGGCATTGTAGAGCAGCGCGTCGGCAAGGTCGTGTGATGCCATTCTTGAGATGCCGGCATCGAGTTTGCCATTATAGAAATCGGTGGTGCAGATGCCGAGAGTTCCCACGAAGTCATTGCCGCCTGTCTTGTCGTAGCCCGCATCGCTGTGGACAGACAGCATCAGTTCTATCGGCACATGTTGGCCACGGCGGTTGGGAACGAAGACGGAACCTCCTGACAGCCAGTTGCTAAACAGGGAACGGGCGTTGAGGTCGTCGTTATAGTCGTTGGAGTTGCCGAATTTGTTGTATACGCTGTCCGGAGCACCTGCCCATTGGGCGAAATAACGGGTGCCCTCCAGGCAGCGGGGCACGCCGCTCACTTTGCCGCCACGCACGATGTTGCCCATGCCTCCGCCGAAGCGCACGGCATCGGCAGTCACCACGCCGCGCTCCTTGCTGTAGTTGTTCACCATCACCATGTTGCGGTTGCTGCTGCCTTTTTCAAACTCGAAGGTGCCGAGGTAGACCCATGTGCTGCCTCCCATGCGCTGGTTGACCTTGAAGTCGGTGCGGCGTCCCTTGTGCCACACGCTGTATTGCGCGTCGTCCACCGATTGGGGAAGGGTCTGATAACTCACATATACGGCATAACGGCCTTCCTCGGGGATGTTGGGCTGATAGATGATTTGGCTGACCTGTCTGCTCGATGTGGTCTGTGCCACGCGGGCACTACCGGCATGGAAGGGGTTCTCTCCGTTGCCATAGGTGCCGCTGTGTCGGGCATAACCGCGCTCCTGGGTGTTGCCCCAAGGTTGCTGTCCGTTGTATTCGGCATAACCGCTGTGGGGGGAGTCGTCATTGTCTATGATGACCTCGTTCTTCTGCCAGTCGCGCTCACGGGGCGACCATACGATGGCCCCTGCGTTCTCAAGCATGGGCATGAGGTAGGGGATGACCACAGTCTGTGTGAACAGATCCTCGGTGGTGCAGAACAGGTTGGGGCGCTGCCATTTCCAGCGTCCTACCTTCTGGTCATAGTAACGTCCGTGGCTGGCGGCGATGGTGAGGTGCCGGCCGTCCAGACCATGGCTGATGTCGTTGGGGCGGGAGGCACGGGTCACCCAGGGCTTGCCCTTGTAGTCGATGTTGCCCCATTGCCGGCTGCGGTCTTGGCGGTCGCGATGGCGGTTGGGCACCAGGTCGTCAATCAGTCTGCCGTGGGTATACAGCCTCAGGTCATAGCCGTGATAGGCTTTGGGGATGATATTCTTGATTCTCGAATAGATACTTTTCACTATCTCAGGAGTGAATTCCTGTTCGCCAAACCGCTCCGTGGCCGTGATTTTGACAACACGCGAGTTATTGTCCACGTCGATGCCGCTGAGGCTGGCAGTGACGGGGAATCCTGAATAGCCGTTGCCGTAGTTCTGGAAAAAACTCCGCAAAGCCTGTTCCATATTTGAGCGGTCGGCAGATGTTTGGGCCAGAGAACTCACAGCCAACAATGTGGTGGCCATGGCTATGGTCAGTAATCTCAATGTTCTCATTTACATTTCCAATCTTTATGGCTAGTCTTGCTAGTCTTTCTTATATCTTAAATTTCTCGGGCCGCTTGCCCTTGTAGTCTTTGAAATATTGCTTGATGTGTGTGAGGTCGCCCTCAATATCATCGGTAGGGATGAAGGTTTCGGTACATTCGATCAGTTTGCGCTCATAGTCGACGCCATAGAGCAGGATGGGGATGCCGGCCTTTTGGGCGATGACCAGAAAACCGCGTTTCCAGTCGGCATTGGCGGAGCGGGTGCCCTCAGGGGTGATGCAAAGTTTGAATTGCTCCATCGTTCTCGCTTCTGCAGCGAGATTGTCGGTCATGCTCGTACGTTTCGTGCGGTAGACCGGGATACCGCCCAAACGGCGGAACAAAGGTCCCAAAGGCCAGAAAAACCATTCCTTTTTCATGAGAAAATTGATTTTCCAGCCTTCTGCTCCGGAATACAGTTGTCCGAGAAGAAAGTCCCAGTTGCTCGTATGTGGAGCGAGACAGATGATGTATTTGTCGGGATGGGGCTCGGTGATGTTCTTGCGCCACCCCATTCTTTTATACAAGAGCCAGTTGCAAAATCTCTTCCAGACCCCCATTTCTATTCACTCATGTTAGTGATGTGGTCTATGATTTCGGAGATTTCCTCTGCGAAAGCATTGGCCAGATGGTCGTAATACTTTTTGGGGGGCATTCCTGGCTCGGGATGCGAGATGCGGCTGATAAAGTCGTCGCGGGTGGCAAGGATAGAGGCTAACAGTGCTTCTGTGTTGGCTTCATCGGTTTTCCCATGATAGAGTGACATCGCCACGCACTCGGCGAAAATGTCACTGCAGATGGCGTTGATGGTCTTTTTCAGATCTTTCTTGTTCATGATGTTTTTCCTTTCATTAGGGGTTCCCTCATAGAGGAAACTTGGTTGTAAAGGCAAAGATAACTATTTTTTCCCAATCACCATGCAATTTTGCAGAATTCTTTTTCTTTTTTGGGAAAAATCACGAAAGACAGTATATGCTATCCCGAATTATCGAATGACAAGAATGTTTTCAACACAAAGATACAAAGGCACAGAGATTTATTCTCGAACTAAAGAATTCAAGTTTTTTCTTGTGCTCACCAATTCTCCAATTCTCCAATTCGGGATTTTTTCTCACTCTAATTATCGAATTAAAGAATTTTCTGTGCTCACCAATTTTCCAATTCTCTAATTCGGGATTTTTTCTCACGAATTATCGAATTAATGAATTTTCTTGTGCACACCAATTCTCTAATTCTTTAATTCGGGATTTTTTCTCATGAATTATCGAATTAAAGAATTTCCTGTGCTCACTAATTCTCTAATTCTTA
>JAEEJK010000093.1 GCA_016281815.1 Prevotella sp.
ACCATGTCGCACTTGTTCAGGAACACAACCAGACGGGGAACGTTTACCTGGCGGGCGAGCAGCACGTGCTCACGAGTCTGAGGCATAGGACCATCGGTAGCAGCCACCACGAGGATAGCTCCATCCATCTGGGCAGCACCAGTTACCATGTTCTTCACATAGTCAGCGTGACCCGGGCAGTCCACGTGAGCATAGTGACGCTTCTCGGTCTCATACTCCACGTGTGCGGTGTTGATAGTACTACCACGCTCTTTCTCCTCAGGAGCGTTGTCAATCTGGTCGAAGGACTTCACTTTGTCCTTGTTGGCCTCGATCTTCTCAGCAAGCACCTTGGTGATAGCTGCGGTCAAGGTTGTCTTACCATGGTCTACGTGACCAATAGTGCCAATGTTAACGTGCGGTTTAGTACGCACAAAACTTTCTTTAGCCATTGCTTGAATTTAATTATTTATTAGTTGAATAATCGTGATTTCTGCTTCTCAACACAACTAAGAGCTGTTACCGAGAGTTGAACTCGGGACCTCTTCCTTACCAAGGAAGCGCTCTACCACTGAGCTATAACAGCAACATTAGAGCGGAAAACGGGACTCAAACCCGCGACCCCCAGCTTGGAAGGCTAGTGCTCTATCAACTGAGCTATTTCCGCATTTTCGTGGGTGCTGATGGATTCGAACCACCGAAGTCGAAAGACAGCAGATTTACAGTCTGCCCCATTTGGCCACTCTGGAAAACACCCTTTTTCCCGCCTCTTTGAGCCTCTTGTCGGATTCGAACCAACGACCCCGAGATTACAAATCACGTGCTCTGGCCAACTGAGCTAAAGAGGCAAATCTTTGCAGCCGTTGCCGAACGTACTGAGACGTATCGTAAAGCGGCTGCAAAGATAGGCATATTTTTTCATCCGCCAAAACTTTTTGGCTATTTTTTTATCTGTTGCGCAGTTTTTCCTTAAATTTCGTCAGCTGCACCTTCATCGAATCTACGCATTGGTCGACACCTTCCTCAAAAGAGTCGTAGGTCTTTTCCACGTAGAGTGTCTGCCCGGGAACGGAGACGGTGATGCTCGTCTGCTTGTTCATGGCAGTAGCAGGCTTGACTACTTTCAGTTGCACCTCTACTTTCTGTATGTCCTCAAATGATTTTTGCAATTTCTCGACCTTCTTCTGGATGAAGGCCTCGAGTTTCTCAGTTGCGTCGAAGTGGATCGCTTGAATTTTGATTTCCATAGTTACCTCCTGTTTTTAAAAGGTTAGGCCCTTGGATGGGCATTGTTATAAATTCGTTTCAACTGCTCGAAGGTCGCATGTGTGTAGACCTCTGTCGTTGACAGACTCTCGTGGCCGAGCAGTTTTTTCACACTTTCCAAACCAGCCTCATGGTTGAGCATCGCAGTGGCGAACGTATGCCGCAGCACGTGCGGAGTGCGCTTCCTGAGTGTGGTCACACGGGCGAGAGCCTTCGACACCTCATACCTCACCTGGTTGCGGTTCATCCGCTCCCCCTTGGAGGTCACAAAAAGCGCGTCAGTGGCGCGCTCGGTATCTGCATCTCGCCGCGCGATATATTCCTGGAGCGTGGTTCGCAACTCTTCCCCGAAGGGAATGATGCGCTGCTTGTCTCTCTTTCCCGTCACCTTGATTTCGCAGGTGGTGAAATCCACCATGCTGTCGTCCAGGTTGATCAGTTCAGAGAGTCGCATGCCGGTGGAATAGAATACTAATAATAATGTACGTGCGCGTACATCTTTATATTCATCTCCCCAAATCCCTGTTTCCAGAAGTTCGTCCATCTCGCGTTCCTTGACGAACTGCGGCAATGGCTTTTGCTTTTTCGGCCCTTCAATGTTGTGGGCGGGATTCGAACCGACGATTCCCCTAGACCTCGCATATCGGAAAAAGGTGCGTACAGCACTCAGCCTTCTGTTCACAGAGGTGGCTGCATTCCCCCTGTCCATCATATGCTCCATCCAGCCCCTGATCACATCGGCGTCCAACGTTGTCCAGGAAATGCCCTCGTCAAGACCTTCAAAATAGGCCTGCAAGTCTGCCAAGTCCTTGCCATAGTTTTCCACCGTCAGCGCAGAGTAGTTGCGCTCATATCTCAGGTAATCGAGAAACTCGTCGATCATGGCTACGTTGCTCTCAGGATGATTTCGGCAACGAATTTACGGAATAAAATTCAAACTTCCAAATTTTCCGCAGAGTTTTTTAATCCTCTGCCTGCCTCAGTTTTTGTACATAGACGGCTTTCTCCATCTTGAGGCGCTTCAGCACGGAGGGCTTGGTGTACTGCTGACGGGCACGGAGTTCCTTCACAATACCGGTCTTCTCAAACTTCCTCTTGAACTTTTTCAGTGCTCTCTCGATGTTCTCGCCATCTTTTACGGGTACAATAATCATGCCTTTGTTTTTAAATTTTTAATGTTAAACTTGTTTGATTCTAACGCCTTTTAAAAGACGTGGGTGCAAAATTACTGCTTATTCTGCTAATTTCCAAATATTTGCCTCCTTTTTCTCCAAAAATCAGCAAAAACCATCTTGAAACACCTTTTCAGAAGCAAACACTACAGTTTAACTGCCTTCCATTCGATGATATTTCGCTCAGAACTGCTGAATGCAAGTCCCACCTTGTAGACAGGCAATCCGCTAAGCACATATTTCATCGCATAGCCACATCTGTCAATTTGGTCAATTGCATCCTGAGCAGAATGGTCATATTTCAATTCCATTACATAAATGCCACAAGGCATTCGAAGTGTGATGTCGGCCCGCCCTTTTGCTGTGGGTTCCTCAGCGATGACATCAGCGCCAAATGCGACAAGCAACGTATAGAGCAGGGCATGATAATGATGTTCGTTTTTATTCCCCTTTTCCAACTGATAAGGCACACCAGAAAAGAATATACGGATAGCCTCAATGAATTTGTCAAGGTTGCCAAACCTGCTGAATAGTTTGTACGCTTGGAACAATCCATTTTTATTGTTATCTGTTCCTTTCACAGCCGCCACATGAGTATAAAGACAATCTGCAAATCCACGCCGCACCTCGCTGTTGGGAAATCCCAGTGTATAATCACCGAACTCTTTGTCATAGTCCTTGATGGTCAGGTAACCACTCTGATAAAGAATTGGCAATGGGGTTTCGAAACTCTCGAATGGCTGGTCAAACATGGTGGACAAAAAATCACCGCCATCAAGGTCAGTCAACTGTATCGGTGGCATCTGGGCCAACATGTCAACGACAGCCATTGATGTCCCACTGGCAAACCAATAGTCATCAAGTTTTCCTGAATCAAAGGCACTAAGCAGACTAAAGGGATTATAAATATCCTCCAAAGCCTCACTAAAATGATATCCATCATAACGTGCCTTCAATTGGCTAAGCATTTCATCGTAAGCGACAGCATTCCTTTCAGCCAGCCATTCAATGTCAGGTCTCAATTGTGTGTTCAGTTCTTCTTCTGTGATACCACAAATACCGGAAAAGTCGTCACGCATGGAAATATTCTTCAGTTGGTTGAGTTTGCTGAACACCCCCATTTGTGAGAACTTGGAAATACCTGTGATGAAGACCATCTTCAGATAAGCATCCATTTCCTTGAGTGGACCGAAAACATTTTGAAACCTTTGACGGCCCAAATCCGTTTTTTCCTTGTTTCCCAGTGCGTGCAAGATGAAATTGTCATATTCATCAACAAGCACCACAACGCCTTTTCCTGTCTTTTCGTAAGCAGTACGCAACAGATGTCTCATACGGATGTTTGGATCCGGCAAGTCTTGCTGGATACCGTATTCCCTTTCATACCCCTTCAGGGTATCATCGATGAGCGCATCAAGTTGTTCGACTGTTCGCAAGTCACCCGCACTGAAATCAAATCTGATAACAGGATGTTTTTCCCATCGCCAGTCTGTCTGTGCAATATATAGTTTTGGCTGTTTTATGCCTTCATCAGTAGTGAATTCCTCGAACAATTCACGCTTCCCCTCAAAAACTGCTGCAAGCGTCGACACCAAAAGGGATTTTCCAAAACGCCGGGGACGGCTCAGAAAATACGAGCCCTCCTCGGAGATGATCTTATCCACCCACCGGGTCTTGTCGACATACACCATACCGCTTTTACGGATTCTCTCAAAACTTTGTATGCCTACAGGGTACTTCCTCTTTGATTTCATTAGATATTTATTACAGAAGTCTCGAAAATCCTCAACATCTTAGGTGGTGAGGTAAAGTCTGTGAAAACTGATTATGATACAATCTGAGTACAAATATAGACAAAAAATCCTGATTTTACGATTGGCCAACAAAAAAATATTATATCTTTGCAAAAAACACCAAGACTATGAAGATATTCAGCCATCATCTATTCACCATGCTGCTGCTCTCTGCAGCCATCTTTCTGATGCCAGGTTCGGCAGACGCCCAAAACAGAACAGGAAACAAGCGTGCCAAGACCACCGTCCGCAAAACTGCCGCAACCGCTCTCCGTGCTCCCTCCTCCCCTACCCCCCTTGACGTGAAAGAGCGCACCATCAAGGACCTGCTGTATTTCCCGTTCGGTTGCCTGCCCCAGGAAGTCAGCACTCCGGAAGAGGCCCGGGAACAACTCACAGAAGTCTTCGGCTCATGCGAGAAGGTCAACGGCTATGAGGGCCTGCACATCAACGGCACTTTCGACTTCACCTACCGAGGAATGCCTATCGGTCTCTGCTATGCCGACAGGTATAACGACAACCGACAATGGTATCTCTTTTATTTCGACTCCAAGACTGATGCCGACCGTTTCTACGCCAACATCATCAGCGACATCAAGGATGCGGGCATCCCCCTCACAAAGGATAAGATCTTTGGAGGCATGTCCAACCGCACCCGCCCTGTCTCCATATTCAAATGGGTGTCCGTGGCACCTCCCGAGAAGGTGAAGGAGGCCGACGAGAGCAATATCCACCACGCCGATGTCGTAGGAATGTATGTGGTGGAATTAGGAGTCTATAAAAAGCACAAGCGTTAAGTGGGCTAAATAATGGATAACCGTTAGAAGGTGCTGTTTTGGCCCCAGACCTCTAACCATGAGGGTGTGTCAAAAAAATAGGTAATGCGCCTTAGGGCGACTAACAATCTATTTTGGCACACCCTCCTGATATCTGTAGGCTTGTCAAATATCATGTAAAAATATAAAAAAAGGAAAAACACCTTGTTGCTACATTAGTTATTATATAGAAAATTCGTAATTTTGCAGGCAATTATCCGAGACACTGTTTTTATTCTATGAGAACTATAAGCAAATTAACTGTTTTGCTGTTGGTGGCATCAGCCCATAGTACTCATATCCAGGAGGTCAATCACATCTCCTGGTTTTCAGACCAAAGAGCAGAACTTAAGTTTTAAAGATGACGATTATCCTCCGGACATTGCTGGTAGCAATATTTGCAGCCGCTACATTACCGTCGTTGAGCCAAAACTCCCCATCCAAGCCACATAGCAGCGTCCATGTGGTGATACTTGGCGACTCCAACACCTGGATAGGCGGTGACGGCAGCGACAAGCCTTGCGGTTGGAACAAATGGTTTGCCGACATATTCAAGCCTGCCACCTGTAAGAGTTATGCCCGCAGTGGCGCCACATGGTCGAACACCAGTTCCACCCGCCGCAACACCAAAGAAGACATAGCAGTAATAGGTTCCGACAATGTGATTTACAACCAGGTGGAGCGTTTGTGTGAATCCTGTGACAGTGGCGGCCAGCCCACACCCGATGTTATAATCATTGCCGCCGGCACCAATGACGCATGGTTTGTGAACAAACGCCCAGGTGTCTTTTCAAAGACCGCTGCCGGAGTCTGCCGGATGAAAGAAACGGTATCCTCTCTTCCACCCAACAAGATAACCTCTCTTGCCGAGGCAGTGGTCTACAACACCGAACGTCTGCGCCAGCGCTTTCCGGAGGCACGTATCATACTGCTCACACCGTTGCAGTCGGTACATCCCACAGAAGCCAATTTTGCCCGTGCCACAACCATCATAGAAGAATGTGGCAATCTACTTGGCATTCCTGTGGTAAGGCAGGACAAGGAATGCTGTGTGCGCCGTGCCGATGAGGCTCGGCATCACAGATACACCAGCGACGGCACCCACACATCAGAAGAGGGTGCCAAGGAGATTGGCACCTATCTTGCAAACCGCATAGGATCCATATTAAACTCTTTCAGAAACTGACACCCAAACCATCAGCAATCCATCAACGACAACCAACGAAATGGTATTTTCCGACCTGTTTTTCCTTTACGTATTCCTGCCTGCCTTTGCCCTGCTCTATATCCTGGGCACATGGGCAGACAAGCGTTTTTTTGAGAATTGCACGGTGCGGAATGTTGTCTTGGTGGCATTCTCCCTGATATTCTATGCCTGGGGAGAACCTGTATATGTCTTTCTGATGCTCGCCACCGTGGCAGCCAATTATGTTGTCGGGCGCTTCATTGACCATCAGGACAAAAGCCGCAAGACAGCCCTCTTCATAGGTGTCGCATTCAACATATTGGTGCTTGGGGTGTTCAAATATGCCGACTTCTTCGCCCACCAACTGCAAGGCATCGGCATTCCCGTCCCCTCGCCAAACATCGCGCTTCCTATCGGCATCAGTTTCTACATCTTCCAATCGATATCCTATCTGGTTGACGTCTATCGCCATGAGTCGCCCGCACAGAAACGTTTCATCCATCTGCTGCTCTACATATCTATGTTCCCCCAACTGATTGCCGGTCCTATTGTGAGATACGGCACTGTTGCGGAGAAGATACAAAAACGCAGCGTTACGACAGAGGATTTGTCGGAAGGCGTTTACAAATTCCTGCGCGGCCTGGCAAAGAAAGTGATACTTGCCAACCAACTTTATGAGGTGTCACACCAGTTCCTCGACGGCGACATGTCGTCGCTCACCGTTTCGGGGGCATGGATAGGCATTGTGGCATTCACCCTCCAAATATATTTTGACTTCTCCGGATATTCCGATATGGCTATCGGTTTGGGCCGCTGCATGGGATTCCGTTTCAACGAGAACTTCGACCACCCCTACTGCAGCCGCAGCATCACAGAGTTCTGGCGCCGCTGGCATATATCCCTCGGCAGTTTTTTCCGAGACTATGTCTATATCCCCATGGGCGGCAACCGCCGGCATCAGATCATCAACATCATGGTGGTATGGTTCCTCACCGGCTTCTGGCACGGTGCCAGTTGGAACTTCATCATTTGGGGCCTCTACTACGGATTTATAGTCGTGGTGGAGAAATACACCATCAAGAGAATCGCCGACAAGATACCCGCTGTATTGCTCCATGTCTATACCATCTTCCTCGTGGTGTTTGGCTTCGGCATATTCTACTTCGACAATTTCGGCAGGATGGCAGACTTCCTCCGTATCTCGTGGGGTGGAGCCTCAGTGGTGTGGGATGGCGTGTCGGAAGCCGCCTTCAGCGACCATTTCTGGCTTTGGATAGCAGCCATAGCACTATGCATGCCTCTCCGCAACGCTGCAAACCAGATGATATCAATATCCACATCAGGCAACACCCGCCGTCAGGCAACAATAGCCCTGACCATCCGTTCGCTGCTGTCTGCCGCCATTCTCATATTATCGACAGCCCTGTTGGTGGGAGCCACCAATAACGCATTCATATACACAAGATTCTAAAAATTCACACAATGACATACAAGATGTTTTTCATACAGGCTGCTTTGATGTTTGCCGCTGTGACCATCCAGGCACAAAATGCCTGTGACACCGCTACCTTTGTCAACGGGATATACCAGAACAGAATCAGCCCGGAAGACCCGGTGAGGCAACACAAGCCAGGCATACTGATAATAGGCAGCGGCGAGGACATAAGAGTCGTGAGTGCCTTCTCAGGCAACCCACAGGGTGGCACTGCCTACACAAGCGCCGTGAACAACTACCGCAAATGCCTTGACGACAGTATCCGCATCTACAGCATGATCATTCCCATCTCGTCGCAATACTACACCCCATTGTCGGCACAAGACATCTCGCGCGATGAGAAATCCACAATAGACGGCATGTATGGCCGTCTGGAGGGTGTGAGGGGAATAGACGTTTACACTGCCTTGGGATGGCACGCCCGTGAGCACATATACCTGCGCACCGACCACCACTGGGCACCACTTGGAGCCTATTACGCCGCCGAAGCCTTCGCCAAGGTAGCCGAAGTGCCGTTCCACGACCTCAGTTGGTATGACAAGAAGACTGTCCACAACTTCCTCGGAACCATGTACAGCGTCTATACCAAAGACCCTGCAGTGGGCAGAGCACCAGAGGATTTCGACTACTATGTACCTCGTGATGTGAATTACACCACCACAGCCATCACCTATAGGTTGGGCAAGAGCCGCCAGACAGTAGGTCAAGACGCTCCCAAAGAAGTGAATTTCTTCAGAGAGTACAAAGATGGCAGCGGAACGGCATACTGCACCTTCATGGGTGGCGATTCCAACACCACCAAAGTTGTAACATCGACAAAGAACGGCCGCAAACTGATGATAATCAAGGACAGTTATGGCAACGCTCTTCCCGGTTACCTTTTCTACTCCTTTGAGGAGATTCACGTTCTTGACTTCCGTTATTTCCCCAACAACGTCATCAACTATGTGAAGCAGAACGGCATCACCGACATCCTGTTCGCCCATTGCATCTCCTTAGCCTATTCCACCAAGACCGGACAAGGTTTGCAAAAGATGCTCGACAGATAGTTCAACGGAAATCCTATCCAAAAAACAACGATGCACCACAAGATATACCTGTTGGTTATTGGGACAGTGTTTGCAGCAGGAGTCATCATCCTGAACACTTTTCCACGAAGCCGTTTCTCAGCACTTGAGAAACGCGACCTGACACGTTTTCCTGAATGGAGCATGGCCAAAGTTGCCGACGGGTCATTCACCAGCGAAGTGTCGGCATGGTTTAGCGACAGCGAACCCTTCCGTGACGAGTTGATGACACTTAGCATGAAAATAAAGGATATCACGCGCCTCTCGCTGTCGAGCGACAATGTTACATTCCACTCTTCAGACGATGTCCAGACCACGCCAAGCGAAGACACCAGTGATGATGCCGAATTGGACGAATACAACCGCAAACCGAACACAGATGGCAATGCGAAACTTGCCAATGCCGGCATCATCATCGTTGGCCGTGGCCAAAACGTAAGGGCGCTGATGGCATACGGCGGTGTTGGCGGCGGCAAAGCCTTTGCCAAATCTGTCAACAAGGTGCACAACATATTAGGCAACGATGTGACAGTATACGCAATGACAATTCCAAACGCCACAGAATACTACATACCAGATAAGGTGAAAGACCGTTCGAAGTCGCAACTTGCCACGATAAAGAACATCCACGAGAACCTTGACCCGGCAGTGAAGGCCGTGAATATATACAACATACTTGGCAACCATGCAGACGAGAACATATACCTGCGCACCGACCACCACTGGTCGCCACTCGGAGGCTACTATGCCGCCAAGGTTTTTGCCAAGACAGCCGGTGTGCCTTTCCGCGAACTTGACTCCTACGACAAGCGTGTGGTACATGGTTTTGTGGGTACCATGTACGGTTACTCCAAGGACATCTCAATAAAGGAAGCCCCAGAAGATTTCGAATACTACATCCCTAAGGATATCGAATACGAGACCCACTACATCATATACGACGTCAATGAGGACTACCGGATAACCGGTGCTTCATCCAGACAAAAAGGTCCATTCTTCCACACCTTAAAGGGCAGCGGAGCCTACCTCACATTTATGGGCAGCGACGCCCGCCTCACACAAGTGAAGACCTCGACAGGCAACAACCGGCGCCTTCTGCTGATAAAAGACAGTTTCGGCAACACGATTCCCGGCTACCTGTTCTACTCCTTCGAAGAGATTCATGTGGTGGACAACCGCTATTTCCACCTCAACCTGGAGAAATACATCCACGACAACAAAATCACAGACGTGCTGATAGCCGCCAGTGTATTCAATGCCTACAACAACGTTATTGGCAACAACACCATCAAACTTCTGAACCAGGATCCTGCCAAAGCCTTCTCGCCGAAAACGAAGAAGAAGAAAAACGCAGAAGATGCTTCAAAAGAAAAGGAAAAGGGCGAGAAAGATGCCACTCCAAAAGCAGACGATTCCCCAAAGGACAGCGAACCTCAGGAACCTGCCGCACCGGCTCAGTCATCAGCACCGGCACCTGCCCCACCGCCGGCACCTGCCTCTAACGAAGAATGACAACCGCCAATACCCTTTGTCGCCTTTCTGAGCCACTCCAGTTCCTCGCCCTCAAGATGGGGCGAGAGGCGGTCGGCGACCGTCTGGTGATAGGCATTGAGCCATGCACGCTCCTCATCGGATAGCAGTTCGGTGATGATGGGGGTGGTGTCGATGGGACAAAGTGTGAGCGGTTCAAACTGCAGGAAGGAACCGAACGCCGTCGTGCGGTAGGGTGTGATGAGCAGGGTGTTCTCTATTCTCACACCAAACTCTCCCTCGATGTAAATGCCCGGTTCGTCGGTGACGGTCATCCCGGCATACAGCGGAGCAGGTTTCCACTCCATGCGGATCTGATGCGGCCCCTCATGCACATTGAGATAACTTCCCACACCATGGCCTGTGCCATGGAGGAAGTTCAGGCCTTCCTCCCACAGCGGACTGCGCGCAATGGCATCGAGTTGAGAGCCACAGGCCCCTTCGGGGAATTTCAGCATCTGCAGGCGGATATGCCCCTTGAGCACAAGGGTATAGACCTTCCGCTGGTAGTCACTCAACGGACCCAAGGCGATGGTGCGCGTGATATCTGTGGTGCCATCGACATACTGCGCTCCCGAGTCGAGCAGCAGCAGTCCCTCTGGCTGCAAAGGGATATCCGATTCTTCTGTCGCCTCATAATGCACGATGGCACCATGGGCACCATAACCGGCGATGGTGTCGAACGACAGTCCGCGGAAACCTTTCTGCTCCGCCCGCAGGGCCGTCAGTTTGCGGTCAATGGAGACCTCGCTCTCACCACCCCGTTTGATGGCCTTTTCCAACCAGCACAGGAATTTCACCATGGCCACGCCGTCACGTTCCATGGCATTTCTATAGCCCGAAATTTCCACCTCATTCTTCACCGACTTCATGGCCGGGATAGGCGATGGCGACGCCACCACCTCACTGGCGGGAGTGCCAAAGAGACGTTGGTTGACCACCATGGGGTCGAGCAAGATGCGCTCCTTAGTCAAAGAGGCAAGCACAGTGCCCACCTGTTCGTAGCCGTCGGTGGCGACACCTGCCTCACGCAAGTGATTGCTCACCTCTGGCGTGATTTTTTCGGGGTCAGTAAAGAGCACGGCATTCTCCTGTGTGACAAGCAGATAAGCCACGAACACAGGATTGCAGTGCACATCCGTTCCGCGCAGGTTGAGTGTCCAGGCAATGTCATCCAACGCAGTGACAAGGATAGCATCGGCATGAAGGGCACGGATGGCCTCGCGCACCCTCTCCAGTTTTGACGATACGGTCTCTCCCGCATACGCCACCGGATGCACCACGATGGGATGTTGCGGAATAGGTGGACGGTCTGTCCAGATTTCCTCCAAAGGATCGTGGCCGGTCACCAAGGAAAAATCACCCAGCGGACGGAGTTCCTGCCGCAGGGCCTCTGCTGAGGCCGCAGCCCACACCATGCCGTCAAGTCCCACCCGGTGGGAACCTGTCCCAAGGACATCGGCGAGCCACTGTGCCACAGAGGGGGTTCCGGCTATGCGCTCGCGCATGAGCACGAACGGGGTGCCGCGCAACTTCTCCTCAGCAGCGATGAAATAGCGGGAATCGGTCCACAGGGCAGCCTTTTCTGCCGTCACCACAGCGGTGCCCGCCGAACCGTCAAAGCCCGATATCCACTCACGCCCTTTCCAATGGTCGGGCACATACTCGCCATTGTGGGGATCGGTACTGGGGAAGATGAAGGCGTCGATGCCTTTTTGGCGCATCCATAGGCGCAGTGCCGCCACGCGGCAGTTCACATCGTTTCTCATGTTATGGATTCTATGCTGGGTATGTAACTCTTCTGTATCGCCACGGCGATGGCCGTCGCCACCTCCATGTCGCTGAGGCCTACTCCCTTTCCGAAGTCATAGAGCAGATCTACTTCCTCTTTCGTGATGACTTTGTCGGACATCACCACCTGAATCATGTACTCGAGCATATCCTCCCTCATGCCTGGATTGATGCGGAGAATATTCTCCACGGAGTCGTTGAAAACTTTTACCACATCACTGTCCAGCACCTGATCGATAAATTCCCTTGGGAAAATCTTCAGGTCGGAGAGTGTCTCCACGATACGGTCATATTCCTCTTTGTTGAGTGCCCCGTCGACATTCGCCACGATCACTCCCGCCGAAACAATGAACAAAGCCGTGTACTCATCGAGTTCGCTGTCGCCTACCTTGAGAAGAATCGAGATCAGTTCGTCCATCCCCTCATTGAGTGCCTTCTGCGTCTTGCAGGTGGCAAAGAGGTTGAGTGCCTGCACCCGGATGGGGTTGACGGGATGCGTTGAACGACTGAAACCCTTGTCTTTGAGGAAATACTCCAACCGGCGGCTGTTGTCTGCGATGAGTGCCTCGATGCTCACGTTCATCTTGCCCAGATCAAGACCCGAAGCCAATTTGAAGAATGCGGTGACACACACGCCGAGGTCGTTGGTCGCCATCAGACCATAACGGTCTGCCACCAACTCAGCCAACTGGTTGTGGAGCCGTATCTTATACTTCAAGGAAACGGGGATGGCCGTCTCGGGTGGGAAGACAAACTGGATGAGGCGGGTCAGCCGTGTGTCTTTGTTGATGAGATGTCCCAGTTCGTGACCGATGACGAAACGCAGTTCATCCTCACTCATCAGCGAGAAGAGGGCGGAGTTCACGTTCACGATATTGGGTTCTCCCTCATCCTCCGCCGCCACGGAGAAGGCGTTCACCGAAGAGTCGCCGGTGATGTAGAAATCGACAGGTTCGTCGAAATGCAGTTTTGCCTTCACCTCTTGGCAAAGACCATAAAAGTCGGGCAGCAGGTCCTTCTGCACCTTCAGACTATGCCCCTCCATGCTGCTGCGCCAATAGGCGTCGCTGCTCGAAGTCTTGATCTTGCGCAGCACGGCTTCCACCACGGAACCCTGCAGGGCCTCATAAATTTGTTTGCTGAGTTGTTTTTCCAACTTGATGGCTGGATTGAGCCTGATTTTCGCTTTGCTGTTTGTGTTTTTTCTGGTTGCCATAATCATTGTTTAAGTTTTTCCATGCAAATATAGCGACAATTTTTGAGAAAATCACTGCATTTGCATCAAAATTGTGACAAAAAGCAGAATCAACATGTCATTTCCCTGCAAATGTTCATAAACATTGACCTTGCCCCGATCCCGACACGGAGATACAGAGAGATTTGTCGAAGACCCACTGACCAAAGGGAGGTAATTAAAATTTAATGGCCATTATATGGTCATTATATGTGAAAAAAAGAAACATGAATTGCATGTGATTATTCATTAATTCTGACCGCGACACCTCTCCCCGACCCTCTCCAAAGGAGAGGGAGACTCCCTAATTCCCTGATTCCATAGACAAATTATCATTAGAATGAATTCTATAATTCTTTAATTCGCTTTCTATGTTAAAATCCAAATATTTTATCCATTTTTTTTAGTATTATTCTGAAAATTATATTCCGGGTCGTAAAACTTCTTATTTTTGACCATGGAGGTTACGATATGTAGTAGCTTATTCTTGACGTTGTTCATTGCCACCGGCATCTTTTTACCCCGTTCTATAAGCCGCTGGTAGTACTGAGCGATGACCGGATTGAAACGAACTGCAGCCAATGCTGCTTGTGTCAGCATAGCTTTTATGTGTCTGTTGACCATGTAATGCACATGTGGATCCACATGCACGCTGGTGCCTGAGTCCTCACCGAATGGAGCAATGCCATAGTAGCAGGCTATACTCCTTGCGTCATAGTTGAACCTGCGGAAATTGTTTGTGTACACCATCAGACAAACGGCATTCTGGGTTCCAATACCAGGTACTGACGTTACTATCTTGTACACCTCTGAGAGCTCGTCCGAGGATTCAATGAGTGACGCTATTTTCTTGTTGATCTTCGCTATCTCCTTGTTGAGTTCAGAGATGATATGCTTTCCGCTCTGGGCAATCACAGTCTTGGCAGCGGACTTCTCCATCATAAGTCTCTTCTCGCCTCTGCGTGCCTCAAAACTACATCTGTGCCTTACTACCATCTGTCTGTACAGATAGTACTCTCGCAATTGAGCCAGAGATTCACTAAGTGGTTCATAGACAACAGCCTTATCGTGGTTCCTCATCGCGTATTCCGCAATCATGGCGGCATCTGCACGGTCAGACTTCAACCGTCTTATTCCTGAGGCATCCTTGATGCTTTTGGCGTTCTCCAGCCACATGTCATATCCCTTACCGTAGAGATGGTTGCACAATGGCTTACTGTACTCACCTGTGTTCTCTCCACAGAAGAGCCACATCGACGAATCTATGCCGTTTGCATTCTTGTCAACCCACTTGACAAGCTGCTTGTAGCCAGACACGGAGTTTTTGAACTCATTGAAGACTCTCGCTGATGTTTCGACTAGTCCTTCTGCAGAAATGATAGCCACATCAAATTTTCCTTTAGAGAAATCGATACCAATAAATAATTTTTTCATACCTTTGTACTGTTAGTTTATGGGAATTGGTCAATAGTTGTATGGACTAACACTCTAACAAGGCTCTAGGCCGATAACTTTCTATCTGGTCTCTGCAACTATGTCGAGGAGGTCCTAAACGAATTGTAGCCTCTGCGCTTGTGACAAAATAGGTTTACCTCTTCGACAGACCGATTCTTCCTTCAAACAACAAAGGTAAGAAACTGTCTTGAGTTGTCTGCTATCTTTCTTGTTTTTTTACTTTATGCGGCTGTCGCCGCAATCCTCTGCAAAATTAGAGGGACAAAAAAACTTCGTGAGCGATTCTTTTTTGTCCTTTTTGCGAACGCCTTGGCGTTTTTTCGCAAGCAGCAGCGTTTGAAGAATGACACATCCAAAATGTTTTTCTTCTTTTTTCTGAAGCGAAGCGGTTTTTGATCTTCTCTCCATTTCAACACAGAGCAACGAGGAACTCCCCCTCTAAGATTAGAGGGGGTCAGGGGGCGTTGATTATTTTCAACACAGAAACACGGAGATACAGGTAATTAAAATTTAATGGCCATTATATGGTAATTATATGTAAAAAAATAAGACGCGAATTATGCATGTAATTATTCATTAATTCTGACCGCTCCGCGGTCGTGGGTAAAAAGGTGCGTCAGCATTTCACAGACCCCAAAAATTTGGAAGTTTCACTTTTTTTCCCTACCTTAGCGGTCTAAATCCGAAATCGCTGAATCATGGCCACCAAGAGAAAGTATCCCGTAGGAATCCAGAGTTTTGAAAGCATCCGCTTAGACGGATACGTTTATGTGGACAAGACCCCGCTCATCTACAAGATGATCACCGAGGGGAAGCCCTATTTCCTCAGCCGTCCGAGGCGGTTTGGCAAATCACTGCTGTGCTCCACGCTGGAGGCGGTCTTTCTCGGTAGGCGCGAACTTTTCGAGTCTTTCACCACAGAGGATGGCATCGAGCAGCCTCAACTCTTCATCGCCACCACCGACTGGAAATGGGACACATACCCCGTCATCCGCTTCGACTTCAGCAAGACGAGGGAATACACCCTTGCCGTGCTCGACAGGCAGATAGACAACACGCTCTCTGAATATGAGAAAAAATACGGTCTGACACCGAACATTCCTGACAGCAGCATCCGTTTTGAAAATATCATCAAGGAGGCACACCGCCAGACGGGCCGACGGGCCGTGGTCATCGTCGATGAGTACGACACCTTCATGCTCCACAGCATAGGTGACAAGGAACTGGAGGTGGGCGTGCGCCAGCGTTTCTCCAGCGTCTTCAGCGTGCTCAAGCCCCTCGACGAACATCTGCAGTTCGTCTTCATCACCGGCATCTCGAAATTCTCGCAGATGGGCATCTTCAGCAGCCTCAACCAACTGAAAAACGTCTCCATGCTCATGGACTATGAGACGCTTTGCGGCATCAGTGAGGCGGAACTCACCACCCAGTTGCGTCCTGACATAGAATTGTTGGCAAAAAGGCGGGACGAAACCTACGATGAGACGCTCACCCAACTGAAAGATATGTACGACGGCTATCATTTCAGCCGCCGGATGACGGATGTATACAACCCCTTCAGCCTTGTCAATGCACTTGATTCCGGTGAAATCAGCGACTATTGGTTTGACAGCGCAACACCTAGTGCCGTTATCGACATGTTGTCAAAGATGCCGCCCATCGAACTGACCGACATTGATGGCGTACTCTGTCCTTCCACGGCATTCGACGTGCCATTTGACAGTTATGAGGCTCCGTTGCCCGTACTCTACCAGAGCGGCTATCTCACCATCCGGGACTATCGCCGCAACCGTGACTCATATATATTGGGCTTTCCCAATGCTGAGGTGCGCAGAGGATTTGCCAACAGTCTTTATCAATACGTCAATCCCATGAGGGGCACTGATAAAAGTAGCGGTGCCCTTTATCAGGCCTATTATGACTTCGTCGACACCGATGACCTTCCGGCCTTCATCGAGGCTATCAAGGCTTTCTTCGCCGGAGTGCCCTATCATCTGGCCGACAGAAGCGAGCGCCACTACCATGTCCTGCTCTATACCCTGCTCACCGCCTTCGGGGCCGACATCACCGCCGAGGAACCGTCAGCCAAGGGTCGGGCCGACCTCGTGCTGCGCATGCCAACGCGTATTTACATCATTGAAATCAAGTATGACGCCACTGCCGCCGAGGCCATCGCGCAGATCAATGAGCGGGGCTATGCCGACAAGTATGCCGCCGACGGGCGCCCCATCACCAAGGTGGGCATCGCCTTCTCCTCCAAGGAGCGCAACATCACGGAGTGGCGGTGCGACAAGTAGGGACGCGATGTATCGCGTCCGAAAGTTTTGAGAAGCCTTTCACCTGTTCTGGGCCATCTGATGGCTCATCATCTCTTTCTTGTTGCTCAGAGCGGTGATCTGATGATCCACCTTACTCTGATTTTCTTCTCCAGATTGATGACCTCATTCAGGCTCTGCGAGGGCTGATAACTGAGTCCGGCCACCATACCGTAGTTCTTGTCGCGGTCTGATTTTGCCTTCTCAAGGCTGCTCTTTAGTGTAGCCCTTTTCTGTTCCAGTTTCGCAATCTCCTTGCTGAGGTCCATGACCTGCTTCTCATTGCTTGCCACTCCGTCGGATGTGCTGTAGGAGCAGTTGCTCTGGATGGCGTTCTTCTCATTGGCATAGGCCTGAACCTGCTGGTAGTGCTTCCCACTATAGGCGTCGAAATTCAGCAATGTGAATATTGCCATTATCACTGATGCAGCGAACATGATACATGAAATGGTCAACGCACTCTTCTCAAAAAATTTATTCTTTTTCATAATCGTCTATTTTGTGTTATTATTTGCTTTTTTGTTTTGACACCGCAAATATAACCCTCAGAATGCGCTCATTCCAACTTATTTATTCTTTTTCATTCACATTTGATGCGACACGCTCCGCTTTCTGCGACAGACAAGTGCCGCAGCCCAAATTTCAGTCGTGAATCGCTGCTGTAATTACTTTTTTACTACTTTTTTCCCATCGATGATGTAGATGCCGGGAGCGGTGATGCGACTGACACGCTGTCCCTGAAGGGTGAAGATGCCCTTTTGTGCCTGTCGTCTTGGCACTGCTGCCTCATGGATATCCGACGCCGTCTCGTCCGTACTCCCCAAATAGGTGAGGCGGAAATGGTCGGCCTTGTACCACGCACCCGGCAGCACACCCACCGTCAGTTCACCTGTGCCCTCCACTTTCACGCGGTCCACCACTGCTTCCGTGAAATAGTGCTTTCCAAAAGGATGTGCACTCACAGTGGTGGAGGACTCGCCGGCAAATGCCGTTATCTCATTGCCTTCGTCCGATGCCAGGAGTACCGTGAGGCGGTAGTAACCCGGCGTCAGACCGTCGACTCGTTGTGAGATACCCACGCCCAGGGTCTGCTTCTCCCCAGTGCCGTCGGCATATTGGTAACTGTTGTTGAGCACATAACTGCCATCGGCACCTACAGTGAGGTAGTTGTAGTTGGTGTTTGAGAGTGCCCTTGCCACGGTGGAGGCGGTGACATTCGGATTGAGTGGTGCGGTGAGGGTCCAACCCACCGTTGACTTCAGTTCAAACGAGGGGTTCGTCAGTCTTGAGGTCATGTCTACCTCTATCTCAGTGTTGTTGCCGGCTTTCAGTACAAACTTGTTTCCCTGTTCCTCCAACTGTGCGGTGTATGCCTGGATGGCGGATGCGGTGGTGAGGCTGGAAGATGAGCGGTGGGTGAACTCATATTCGGCCTCACGGATGGCACTGAGATAGTCACTGCAAGCCGCTTCGTCTGCCACCTCAGCGTATCGGCCGAGCAGGTCATGAGCACCAGCGATGCTCTGTGCCAGCAGGAGATAGGCTGCATCGAGCGGCGCATAGTTGAGTCTTATCTTGCTGTGCATGTCTCCTGCCTCGAAATAGCCGCGCAGTGCTTCTGCCTGATCGTTCTCTCCGGCAAACGTGAAATTCTCCCCGTCAGCAAGCAGCATCGACCGCTCGGGCACCAGCATGTTGGCAAAGGTGCCCACGAGGGAGGGGTCAGCATTGGCGACGGGAGCCGACACCACACCTGTCTGACTGCCCCGCAGAGTGACATTGTCATGATGTGAGGTCATCAGCAGATAAGTCTTGCCCGGTTCAAGTGTGGCGATGTCCTCCGACTGGGTGATGCCGGTATTGTCGTGACCTGTGATGGCACGGGCATAGACACCGTCGGGCACACTGACGGCAAACGGGGGTGTGAGCACATACCAGCGTGCTGCCTTCTCACCGAAAGTGATGCGCACTTCCGAGGCCTGCATGTCCATCCGGTCCCATGTCACAAAGTCATGGCCGGGGATGAGCGCCAGCGAGAGGCATCCGTCCCCTCTCACCACATTGTCGCCGTCGGCTTCCGTGTTGCTGTCTGCCACCCTGTAGAGCGCGTTGGGGTGATGGCTGCTCAACATGATGTGCGCCACACCTTCCACCTCTGTCAGGTCATAGCCGTGGACATCCTTATAGTCTGCGCGCTTGACGATGTTGTCGAATATGGTGGGGTCCCAGTGTCCTGTGAACTTCACTACGCCGTCCTCTATGGCGCCCACCTTGAGGTCCGATGTCCTCACCACGAAATACGCCACCGTGTCTGCCGTCTCATCGATGAGCAGCGAACTCCCGGTGTCGGGGATGTCGGGCAGGAGCGCCACCTTATAGAGCACACCCTGCTTCACCGGGGTGGAAGCGGTATTGGTAATGCCGAAGTTCACCCGCTGGCTGCCATGAGCCGACACCGACAGTTTGCCGATTTTCCTGCCGAGGAGACTCCATGTCTTTCCCTCATCCTCTGAACTGCTGAGGCTGACGTACAGCGAACCCTCATACCCCACACTTCCTTCGTTGCGCACCTCAGCAGAGGCTGCACCACGTGAGTTGTACACCACAGTGAACTCTTTATTGCCATGCTGTTCCTTCTCGGCATTGCCGTCGATACGCAGGCTGCCAGCCCTCAGTTTTGCCCTGAAGGTCTGTGCCTCCACCGTCTCGTGCCCCAGCACATGGAGGTCCTTATCAGTGACGAAAAGATGCCATGTTCCCTCCGAGGTGGGGTTCAACGTGCTGAAATACATCGTCACGGTCTGGCCTGTTCCTATCTCAGTGTCAGTGTCTGAGGCAAAGGCGGAGGAGAGTTCGGAGGGATTTCTCCCTGAGGTGTTGGCAAAGAGATAGATGCCCGACCTGGCCGATGACGACAGGTTGGTCACATTCACCCTCACATCGTTCATCCCTCCGGCATACACGGTGACGGGCAGCGAGATGTCAGCACTGAGATGGTAGCGGATGGGATGGATGTCATACATCACCGTTGGCTGAACGGAGAAATGGATGTTCTGATCACCGCTCTCCATCACGGTGTAATAGCCGTCGCTCTGTCCGCCCCAGCCATAGTTGAAATGGAAGAGGTCGCCGCTGGCACGGTAGCCGTCGATGACGAGCGCATGTCCCTCCCAGTTTTCCTCATAACCAGAATAGATCACCGGATAACCTTTTTGCAGGTCACTGTAGATGAGCGAAGCCCAGGTGACATCATTGAACCCACTCACCTTGTCGGCCTGTTTGCTGCTCAGGTTGAACTGTGAAAACGGCAGTTGCCAGATGTATCCGCCCGTCGATTCTCCATAGGTGAGGTAGGTCTGCATGCCGACGGCCGCATTGAGCACGGCCACCGCGTCATGATACTCGGCGGGCTGTGACGAATAGGAATCGCACATCAGTTCCCACTTGAGCGGTGTCCCCCTTTTGATCTGATACTCTGCAGTGGCGGGAGCGTCACCATAATCATAGGTGGGAGTGGTATAAGGTAATGTCGTGGGCATGTCCTTCCTCCAGAAATAGAACACCTGAGCGCCGGCGGTGGCCACACATCCCGTGAGGGCGCGGTTGCCGTTCTTAAGTTTCGGCACCCGGTTGTTGTAAGGCTCTGACTGATGCCAGTGTGAGGTGAGCAAGGGTGAGATGTTCGTACGCGCTTTCAAGGGTGCGCCCGACAGTTGGAAAGGGACATTGCTGCCTTCCGCCTGCTTGGCCTCCACAATGTCTGCATAGTGACGGAGCAGGGCCAGCAACTGCGGTGCCTCACGCTCCTCATCGAAGTCGCCGCTCTCGGCATATCCGATCACAGTGGGAATACAGTCGTCACCAGCCACAAAGACGTAGCCCTGACCTTCCCCTCTGCTGAATACATAGTAAGGTGCTGACTGTGTGGTCGCACGGTGTGCCTGTGCCTTGCGGCGCAATTGGGCCTGATGTCCAGTGACTGCGTATTCATCGGCTATCCGCTGTGCCTGCTGCATGGTGATGGGATTGCCCATCATCACAACAGATGCCAACCATGCCCAACCTGCAGCCAGCAGCCTCTTTCCACATGCCATACCACTGAAACACAAGCATATATGCTGTTTTATCCATCTCATATCCATCATGTTTTTCTGTCTTTTTTAGTTTTTCATGCGAAGATAATGAAAAATCCGCAAACTCATGGCCTCATCCCAACAAAAATAGTCCTTGACGCAAAAAAGACCATATAAATTCAACACAAAGGCACAAAGGGCACGGAGAATCAATAAAAAATCTCTGTCTCTCTGTGTCTCTGTGTTGAAAAAAATATTAAAAGCAAAAACTTCGTGTTTTGCTTTGCATTGCACTCGATTTGCACTATCTTTGCAGAAAATGCGGACATTGACATGGTACCACCATGACCGCTGCTCACTCAAACCCTTTCATGCTATGACCTACATCCTGATCCTCGCTGTCGCGCTCCTGCCCGCCTTGCTGTTGCTGGCTTATGTCTATAAGCGCGACCCCTCCCCCGAACCCCTCCCCATGCTGAAGAAAGCATTTCTCTATGGCATGATGATCTGCCTCCCTGTTTCCGTGGCAGAGATGATTCTTCAGTTCGGAATCTTTGGCAGCGACAGCAGCACTCCCACCTCTTTTGTAGGTGCCGCGGTGGAGTCATTCTTCGTAGCAGCCCTGGTCGAAGAAAGTTTCAAACTCCTTGCCCTTTGGTATATCCTGCGCCACAACAGTTTTTTTGACGAGCATTTCGACGGCATCGTCTATGCGGTGTTCGTGAGCCTCGGCTTTGCTGCCATCGAGAACGTGATGTATCTCTTCTCCAACAGCAGCGACTGGTTCTCCGTGGGCATCGCACGGGCTTTCCTCGCCGTCCCCGGCCACTATGCTTTCGGTGTCCTCATGGGATATTACTATTCGATGTATCATTTTGTTAGTCGCACATCATACAACCGTATCATGATTCTCGCCGCACCCATCATCGCCCATGGCATCTACGACACCATCGCCTTCTCCATGGGACTGAGCGAGGGCCTCGCTTCTGTCATGATGGTGCTGCTGTGTGTCTTCTGCTACTACCTGCAGAAAAACGCGCAAAGGAAACTCACGGCCCACATCAACCGCGATAACAATCCGTTCAGTGCATAATCGTCATTTCACCGCAAAAAAAGGAAAAAACTTTTTGCCATCCACTCGATTTTCATTAACTTTGCTTCGCAAAGTGAGGATGAACTTGTTCATTCTTGCATCAATATGCATGTACGATTCATTTATTACTCTTAATATCACTAAATTATGGCATTTTTAACTAATGACAAACTGACCATCGTCGGCGCTGCTGGCATGATTGGTTCCAACATGGTTCAGACGGCTCTCATGATGGGCCTCACCAATGACATCTGTCTCTATGACGTGTTCTCACCCGAAGGCGTAGCAGAGGAAATGCGTCAAAGCGGTTTCGGCAGTGTGAAAATCACCGCCACCACCGACCCCATAGAGGCATTCACCAATGCCAAGTACATCATCTCCAGCGGTGGTGCTCCCCGTAAGGAAGGCATGACACGCGAGGACCTGCTGGCCGGCAACTGCAAGATTGCTGAGGAACTTGGCTGCAACATCAAGAAATACTGCCCCGATGTCCGCCACGTGGTGATTATCTTCAATCCCGCTGACCTCACCGGTCTGGTGACATTGCTTTACTCTGGTCTGAAACCCGGTCAGGTGACCACCCTCGCAGGTCTGGACACCACCCGTCTGCTGTCGGCTCTTGCCAAGAAATTCAACGTGATGCAGGACGAGATCACCGGTTGCGCTACCTACGGCGGACATGGTGAGCAGATGGCCGTCTTCGGCAGCCATGTAGAGATTGCCGGCCGCAAACTGACCGACATCATCGGCACCGATGAATTCCCCGTTGAGGAGTGGGAGCAGATGAAGAAAGACGTGACCCAGGGTGGTGCCGCCATCATCAAGTTGCGTGGCCGCTCTTCCTTCCAGAGCCCCTCTTATCTCTCTGTGGAGATGATCCGTGCCGCCATGGGTGGTGAGCCGTTCCGCTTCCCCGTAGGCACCTACGTGAAGACCGACAAGTACGACCACATCATGATGGCTATGAAGACCACCCTCACTCCTGAGGGAGCCACCTATGAGGTGCCGCAGGGCACAGCCGAGGAGAATGCCAAACTCGACGCCAGTTATGAGCACCTCTGCAAGATGCGTGACGAACTCGTCACTCTCAACATCGTGCCGCCCATCGACGAGTGGAGCAAGATCAACCCGAATTTGTAAAATCCACACCATCTAGATCACCTAGAATATCTAGACCATCTAGAGAAAAAAAAGGATGAAGGTTGCCCTTCATCCTTTTTTTCTGCCAAAATCGGCAGGTATCTCTCCCCACTTGGTGGTTTCCCATTTGATGATGGGTGTTGTCACGGCATGCGCTCGCAGCCATGCCTCCGCCCGTGCGATGATGGCATAGAGTCGCTCTGTCAGCGGCGTGCGCTCCAGGGTAGTCTTGCATTTCTTTTTCGACACCCAGAGAATGGCGTTGTAACTGTCGGAATAAATCGTTTTCCGTATCCCTCTCTGCTCCATCAGTGCCAAAGCATGGACGATGGCCAGGAACTCCCCGATGTTGTTGGTGCCATGCACCGGACCGAAGTGAAACACCTGCGCTCCTGTCGCCAGGTCGATACCCTGATATTCCATCTGGCCGGGATTGCCCGAACAGGCCGCATCGACAGCCCATGCGTCGGCCTTTACCTCCAACGGCAGCGGGAGCACCGTGTCGTGGCGGTAGTCAGGAGGGTTGGTGAGTTTACAGTTCATAGTTCATAGTTCATAGTTCATAATTCATAGTTCATAGTTGGCGGACGCGATGCATCGCGTCCCTACCATCGCACCGCCATCTTTGCAGTGGTAATCATAATTCTTAATTCCTAATTCTTAATCCCTAATTCTTAATCCCTAATTCTTAATCCTTTACATTCTTTCCGGCACTTCGATACCGAGCAGACGCATACCCTGTCGGATCACTTTGGCCACATTGGCAGCCAGCACCAGACGCACTTTCTTTTCCTCCTCCGTATCGGCATTGAGGATGCTGAAGTCATGATAGAACTGATTGAACTGCTTCGTCAGTTCATAGCAGTAGTTGGCAATGCCACTGGGCGAGTAGTCCTTGCCAGCCTGCTCCACGGCAGCGCCATACTCATTGAGTTTCTGGATGAGATCCACCTCTTTCTGGTTCACCGGCATATTGGCTTCCAAAACGGCAGGCAAACTGATTCCCTCTGCCTCCGCCTTGCGCAGAATGCTGCGGATGCGTGCGTGGGTATATTGGATGAACGGTCCCGTGTTGCCGTTGAAGTCGATGCTCTCCTCAGGATTGAAGAGCATGTTCTTGCGGGCATCCACTTTAAGGATGAAATATTTCAAGGCTCCCATACCCACGATGCGCGCGATCTGGTCTTTCTCCTCCTCGCTGATGCCCTCGAGTTTGTTCACCTTGTCCTCGCTCATCTGACGTGCATCGGCAATCATCGTGGCGATGAGGTCGTCGGCATCCACCACCGTTCCCTCGCGGCTCTTCATCTTGCCGTTGGGCAGTTCCACCATACCGTATGAGAAATGCACCAGTTCCTTGCCCCATTTGAAGCCGAGGCGGTCGAGCAGGATGGAAAGCACCTGGAAGTGGTAGTTCTGTTCGTTGCCCACCACATATATCATCTTGTCGATGGGATAGTCGCGGAAACGCATGTCTGCGGTGCCGATATCCTGAGTCATATAAACGGAGGTGCCGTCAGAGCGCAGCAACAGTTTCTGGTCGAGGCCGTCGCTGGTGAGGTCTGCCCACACGCTGCCATCCTCCTTGCGGAAGAAGAGTCCGCGCTCCAGTCCTTCCTCCACCTTTGCCTTGCCCTCCAAGTAAGTCTCCGACTCATAGTAAATCTTGTCGAAGGCCACACCAAGAGCACGGTAGGTCTCGTCGAAACCCGCATACACCCATGAGTTCATCATCTGCCAGAGGTCGCGCACCTCTTTGTCACCCTGTTCCCAGCGCACGAGCATATCGTGGGCCTCACGGATAAGGGGGGCTTCCTCCTTGGCCCGTTTCTCGGCCGTCTCTGCATCGATGCCCTCTGCCATCAGTTGTTCGGTCAGTGCACGCACCTCCTCACGGTAGTGCTTGTCGAACGCCACATAGTAGTCACCGATGAGGTGGTCACCTTTCTTGCCGCTGCTCTCGGGAGTCTCACCGTTGCCCCATTTCTGCCATGCCAGCATCGACTTGCAGATATGGATGCCGCGGTCGTTGACGATATTGGTCTTCACCACCTTGTAGCCGTTGGCGGCCATGATCTGTGCCAAAGACCATCCGAGCAGGTTGTTGCGCACATGACCCAGATGGAGCGGTTTGTTGGTGTTGGGCGAGGAATACTCGATCATCACCAGCGGGGAGTTGTCATCAGCCTGTTTCTCGCCAAAATGCTCATCGGCATGAATCGTGTTGAGCAGTCCTATCCATGCCGAGGGCGCGATGTTGAGGTTGAGGAATCCCTTCACCACATTGAATCCTGCCACACTCGGCTCGTTGGCGACAAGGAAGTCACCGATTTCCTGTGCGGTGTCTTCGGGCTTCTTTTTGGACATTTTAAGGAAGGGGAACACCACAAGGGTGAGGTTCCCCTCAAACTCACTTCTTGTCTTCTGGAGTTGAACCATCTTTTCGGGCACATCCTGCCCGTACAGTTGCTTGATGGCGCTCATCACTGCGCTGCTGATTGCTGTCTCTATGCTCATATTAAAATCATTTTTCTCTTTCAGTCTGCAAAGGTACGATTAAACGAGTGAAAAGCCAAATATATTATGGCTTTTCCGAGTGTGAGTACTTTCGATACAAGTATCAAAGGTAGTGCAAACCGAGAGCAATGCAAAATAAAATGCTTTTTTTATTTTCATTGCCGGGGTGCAGCCTACCTTCGACCACAGGTCAAAGGTACGATTAAAGGAGAGAAAAGCCAATTTTTATATGAGTTTTCAAAGTGAGAGCACCTTAGATGCTATGCCTGATTGTCTTCCTCAAAGAAACTGCCGGTGGGCATCGACATCTGGCAGTCGATGTAGGCATTGTATCTCACACGTGCCTTCCGCTCACGGGCGAACATGGCCTTGGTTCCCTTCTCGTCCTGTTCGAAGCACATGTGCTCATCAATGCACATCGAATGAGCCATGCCCTCCACATCGAGATTGTCCGTACCTATGAGCGTGAACGTCCAATTCTGTTTCTTGAGTTTCTCAATGAGGTTGTGCACCATCTGGAGCGTCCATTCATCAGAGCAGTTCTCATAGCCATCGGTGATGATGGTCACGAGCACATTGTCATCGCCCGACACCTGGGCGTTGAGTTTCGATACGGTCTTGCCTATGGCATCATAGAGCGGTGTGGCAGCACAAGGGTTATAGTCATGCCACTTCAGGTCATGTGTCTCAGAGGCCTTGTGGTCGTTGTAGTGCCATTTCATGTGGTCGCTGTCGAAGGTGACCAACGAGACGTGCTGTTCTGTCTCAGGATATTTCTCCTGCATGGTTCTTACGGTGGAAAGGGTCTCGTTCATTCCGGAAAAGGCCTGCTTGCGGATTACAGACATCGATCCGCTCTCATCTACGATAATCAGATTAAATACTTTTTTCATTGTCTTGTTAAATTAATAAGGTGGGGCTGAAAATCCCACTGGTCATTGAATGGTTAAATACTATTTGAAGAACTCTTTTATCCCTTTAAAGACAAACCGAGGAAAAAATTAAGGAGAAATGCGCTTTTTTTCATAATTTTGCAAGAAAATCATGAAAATGCTCAGTGACAGGCAAATTATTGCTGGTTTTCGACGTGGTGACAGCAGGGTCTTCAGACAGTATTTCTATGAATACTGTCAGGTGGCCTATTATCTGTTCGACAAGAAATATGAACTGAGCAAGAAGGAGAACCTTGATTTCATGTCACTGGCCCACCAGTATGCCCTCTACCTGATGGAGCACGACTGGAAGCCCCTGGAAGACCGGTCGCCGGAGGTTTCTTTGCGCACATGGATGGTGAACGGTTTCCGCTACATCGTACTCGATGCCTTGAAATGGTATAAGCGCGAATATGGCTCGCTCACATTTGAGGACTATCTGAAATCATTCGACACCACCCAAGACCTTCGGCTGAACTTCAACAAGGTGATGATGGAGATATGCGACTCTGCCCACCTTGACCGCACATCGCGGACGATTCTTGTGATGCTGCTTGTCGAAGGATTCAAGAGCAAGGAGGTAGCAACACAGTTGGGGCTCACCCCTTCTGCCGTTTCGCAGCGTTACAAGAATCTGAAAGACACGCTTGTCATCCCCTATTTCCGTCAATATTTCGACATGGACTTCGACATGCCCGAGGTGATGGACGTGGAGAGTGCCATCATGCCGGATCTCACCATGGCACATACAGGCACCTGCGAGACTCCAGCAGAGTTGCGCCGCATGCCCAAGGGCATCGACAAGCCTCGTGGTTTTGCCTTTACAGAAGAAAGCACATATATGGAAAAGAAAAGGACTACGCCAGAATTTATCCAACAACTGGCACCGGGGGAGATTTTTGTGTTTGGCAGCAACCTACGTGGCATGCACGGAGGTGGAGCAGCCTACGTGGCCTACCGCAAGTTCGGCGCAGTCATGGGACAGGGAGTCGGCTTGCAGGGACAAAGTTATGCCATTCCCACCATGCAGGGCGGCGTGGAGACCATCAAGCCTTATGTGGATGAATTCATCGCTTTTGCACGAGAGCATAAGGACCTCACCTTCCTGGTGACACGAATCGGCTGCGGCATCGCCGGATTCACCGATGAGGAGATAGCCCCGCTGTTTGAGAGAGCACATGATATAGACAACATCATCCTGCCTGAGGGATGGTGAGGTGATGAGAAGGTGAGGTTACGAGAACATCAATGTTCCCAATTTTTGTGTGAGCCAGACAAGCAACCATGCCATGGCGGCGATGGCCGCGATAAAGACAACAAGCATGGCTGCCGAACACCATGCCTTGCGACGCACCTCATGCACGATGACGGGGTCATCATTGATATATCCGTCGATAAGTTTCATATTCTTGGCATGCGCCTTGTTGAGGAAGTCGATGATGCTTCCGACGAAGAAGGGAAGCATACCCATCAGCACATCACGCATCACATTGTTGAGGACGGCGAGGGTGAGCGGGATAGAGCGCAGTTTGAACATGCAGAAATAGACATGGACGAGCGCGAAAGCCGACGTAGCCATGTCACCCAGTCCGCCGGGCACCAGCCCGGCGAGACCGTCAAGGTAATATTGGTCCATGTAGAGCGCCACCTTCTGCATCAGTTGATAACTGCGTGATGCCTTCAGGCGCTCCCTTCTCTCCTCTTTCAAAGTATGTATGGACTGTTATTCACGCAAGTTCCACTCCAGGGTCAGTTCCTTACCCTCGTCTGCCACATCAAGGTCATATACTACCTCTGTCGAGTCGTTGATGTGCCCGCGAAGTTCTCCCTTGAAGTTGTCACCTGTGGTTGGATTGAGGATGATCGTGTCGATAGTCAGCGTATTGCCGCTTTCCATCTGCTCTGCGACCACCGATGCCGTGAAACTCTTTTTCAGGCTTTCTACATCCACGACTCTCTTGCATGCCTCAAAGGCAAGCACAGCCATCAGGGCACATGCTGCGATGAAAAATCTCTTGCTTCTCATATTCTTGACTGTTTAATAATATTAAGGTGTTCGTGTCTCGCATTTGTCTACACTCCTATACTCCTACACTCCTTTCAACTAAAGGTGCCTATCATAGATTTTTTCTGATGGCTTCGATCAGCGACTGATACTCCTCGTCAGAGAGATAGACCTTACCCGGATTCATTTGGAACGTGCCTCCATAGTCGGGACCATCTACATACTTGGGTGCAAGATGGAAATGCAGGTGGCTCAACTTGTCGCTGTAGGCACCGTAGTTGATTTTCTCTGGATTGAAAGCCTTCTGTATGGCACGGGTTACTTGTGCCACATCGGCCATGAAGGCATCACGCTGCTCATCGGACAGTTCGTTGAGATCGTTGACATGGCCATTATATGCCACGAGGCAACGGCCGCGGTAAGTCTGCTCCTTGAAAAGGAAAACACGTGAGACACGCAGTTCGGCAATCTGAATCATCAGGTTGTGGAGTGTCTCGTTGTTGGTGCAGTAAAGGCATTCTGCCGGATTGCTATACATATTGAACTGAGTTTTGAAAGTGGTGAAATAGATTGTTTGAGGTCGAGTAAGTAGAGGGACTTTCACCCTCCCTTCTCACGGAACCGTGCTTGACAGTCTCCCATCACACGGCTCTTCGTACTTAACTCTTTTGTTAATTGTTATTTAATGTTAGTTTAACTCTCATTACTTGGCGAAGTTCGACACATAACCATAAGACCAATGTGCAAACATGCCTCTTTCGCGTTGTGACAGGTTCATCAACCACGTCTGGGCTTTGTCCCACTTCCTGTTTAGTGCCTTGAACTTGCGTCTCGCCCAATGCGCCAACTTCTCAT
Organism: Prevotella sp.; assembly: GCA_016281815.1. Lineage (GTDB taxonomy): Bacteria > Bacteroidota > Bacteroidia > Bacteroidales > Bacteroidaceae > Prevotella. The sequence goes on from JAEEJK010000093.1 coordinate 29,714, forward strand.
TCAGATGATACATGACCCTCCTAAACTCCGTCTTTCCAAACTTCGCATAGTAGTTTATCCATCCTCTGACCTGCGGGTTTATCTCCTCGGCTATCTGATTCACATGCCATTGTCGTCTGCTGTGCAGTTTCCAAGACTTCATCGCCTCGTTTATCTTCTTCACAGACTTCTTGCTGATGGCAGGGGTGAATGCCGTGAACACCTGACCCGTCTTGCCGTTCCTTGCACCTCTCGGCCTGAATGTGTAGCCGAGAAAGTCAAACGAGTTCTCATGACCCTCACCACCCTCGCGGCGGTTGCTGTCCTCGCAGTGGACTATCTTCGTCTTCTCCGCATTCAGCATCAGTTTGCACTCAGAGAAACGTTGCATAATCACTTCCTTCATACGCTCCGCTTCCTCCTTGCTCTTGACGTGGCAGATGGTGTCGTCCGCATACCGCTCAAAAGGTACATGGGGATAATTGATTTCCATCCACCTGTCAAACACATAGTGCAGGAACAGGTTAGCCAGCACCGGCCCTATCACTGAACCCTGCGGCACTCCCATCATCCGCTCGATTCGCTGTCCGTCCCTCGTCTGATAAGGTACTTTCAGCCATCGTTCGATGTATAGGAGCATCCAACGCTCTTGTACGTGCCGCTCCACTGCTCTCATGAGCAGGTCATGGTCTATGGTGTCGAAGAACTTGCTGATATCCATGTCCAACACCCATTCGTACTTGAAGCAACGCTCGCGCGCCTTGCCGATGGCATCGTGCGCCGACTTGTTCGGGCGGTAACCATAGGAGTCTTGGTGGAATATGGCTTCAAGTCGGGGAGTGATTTGCATCACCACCGTCATCTGAGCTATCCTGTCGAGGATGGTGGGGATGCCCAAGGGGCGC
>JAEEJK010000094.1 GCA_016281815.1 Prevotella sp.
GACATATTAGCAGGATGGAACATTCTGGGCGCACGGTGCCTTGAATGCGATAGTTATATGCTATTGTCAAGCATTGCATCCACACGTAGCCCGCGCACAAAAGGACTTGGACTCCCCATGTCGGCACGAGGATGGAACGACCGGTTCCGTCCGTCTAACTGAAGCTGATAACACATGAGAATAAAAGTGGTTGGAGAGTCGCAATGCTTTCCAACCACTTTTTTTGTGCCGAACACAAACGATGAAAAATGCTGACTTACCACCAGCCTTGCTTCTCCTCACCGCGGGCTCATTTCAAATCATACATGCTCACATCAGTTCTTATTCAATCTTGACGGCCAAAGCACGTAATTGTTGCCAACCTGCACGATCGGTAAGGCGAATCATAAAATGATAGTCACCTGTGTCTATCCCCTCGGGGATGGGTATGTCAACACGTGACTTGTACGTGCGCAGACCTGACGGGATGGGATAGTCCTGATTGAACACCCAAGGGCTGACAGGCTGTTTCAGCGCCTCCATAGGACACTCCACCGATGACGTGCTGTGGGTGTGATGGTCAAAATTGTGATGAATCTCAATGTTGTATGCCCCCAGTTCGGTATCGTCGGTGAAGACATAACTGAAAGGAATGACTTCACCACGATGGTACACTTGGCAGTCAGTGGGATTGGCCGTGATGCCAACTCCTGAAATCTCTGGATAGGTCATGTCCTTGACATCCTCGTCATCGGAACTGCTGCACGCACAGAGTGCGCACAGCAATATAAGTGATAAAATGCTTTGTTTCATATGGTTCATCATGATTAGTCATGGTCGTGTTCCTCGTCCTGATCCTCTTCCTCAGTGATGCTCTTCTGGGCAGTGGTGGAGAGTCCATTGGCATCGTTGACAGTCAGCTTCAGCAGGTCTCCCTCAACCACATTCTTGCCTGCGATGGGCACATGGACATGGAATCCGTCGATGTTGAGCACGCCGATGTACTTGCTTCCGGAAACGGGCTGTGAGACTTTGACGGTCTTGCCCGTGGCATCGCAGATGTTGATGATGATAAGGGCCGTACGTCCTTGTGCCACGATGTCGGCCTCGACACAAAGTTCGTCACCCTCGATGTTTGCTTCTTCCAACTTGATGGTTGGGGCGGGCACTTGCGGATCGTCGTCATCGCTTCCACAAGCGGTGAAACCAAGTGAGAGAACTAAGAGGAGTAAAGTAACGAAAGACGTATATTTATTATTTGTTTTCATTGTCGTAAATATGCTTAAATTGTTAATGGATGATATATTATAACTCCAGTTCCACCTTGACACTGACGTTGCGCCCTGGTTCTGGCACGTCTATCAGCCTGTAGTAACTGGTGTGGTCGTAGTAGCGACGGTTCAGCAGGTTGTCTGCGTGAATCGCCACGTTGAGCGTCATGTCTCCCAACTGGAAATATTTCCCGGCAGAGAGGTTCAATGTCCAGTAGCCGTCTGTAGGTTTCTCTGGTGGTACAATCTCATGCTGGCTGCCTACGATGTGCGCGTTCAAGCCTACAAAACCCTGACCGAGACGGTCGAAACTGTATCTGCCGCCGACGTCGACCGACCAGGGCGTGGAGAACGGCAGGGTATATCCTTTTTTCTCGCCCGACTTCTGACGGGCATAAAGGTATTCGCCTTGCGTGTTGACCTGCCAGTGCCGGTCGATGTGCCATGTCAGCTCTGCCTCCAGACCATAGCGCAACACTCTTGCCTGCGTGTAGTGATAGAGTTGCAGGCCCTCTACGTATTGCGCGGTAGGGTTCAGGTAGATATAGTTGGGGAAATAGTTCAGGTAGGGCTCCACTTGCATCTCCAATTTGTCGCTGGTCCAACTGAGGGTGGCATCCAACTGATAGGACTCTTCGGGGTCAAGGCTGGCATTTCCGCGCTCGTATCGGAAGATGTGGTAGTTGATGCCGTCGGCTCCCAGCTCCTTTGGGATGGGAACACGGAAACTCTTGCCCACATTGGCTTTCATGAGCCATTGACCCGTGGCGTAGTTCACTCCAGCCGACCATGTCAGGCTGTTGAAGTGGTGCCGCATGTCAGCGGAACGTTGCAGATAGGTGGGGACACCATCCACGGGTGTCTCATACCAATCATGATAACTGCGGATGTGGGTCTGCGCAAAGTCGTAGCGCACACCGGCATTCAATATCAGATGCTCCCGAAGCGTAAAGCGGTCGAAGACATAGGCGCCAACGGTGCCCGCATCGAAGTCGGGAATGATGAATCCCCAACCGTCACGGCGGTTGTGCTGGAGTTCACCGTTGACGCTACCTTGCAGCGCATGGCTTCCCAACTCCCGGCGCAGTGAGAATGTAGCCGTATAGGTGTCCTTGTTGAAGCGCCGCTCCAGCGAGCCATCCGGCTGCGGCATGTAGCCGTGGCTGATGGGCTCCGACCGCTCCTCACGAAGGTTGTTCTGATACGCCAGGTGCAGGTCCAGGTTCACCGCCTCTGACTGCCATGTCGTGTGGCTGAGAACCTTCAGGTGGTTCACCCATTGATGTGGCAGGTCGATATCGCGCCGCGAATGGTCGTAGTCGATGCCGCTCAGCCGCACTTCCAGACCGTGTGCGTTGGCGAAGAAGCCGCTCTTGGAGTAACTGTCGGAGACACGCACATCCGTATGGAAGTTATAGCCGGCATAGCCCAGCATCAGGCTGCCGTCACGCTCCAGTCCGGCTGTGTTTCGCAGTCGCTGGTCCTTCAGTTTAATCCAGTAGGAGTAATACTGGATGCTGTCGGTCGGAACGTGGTAGTCGGCATAGTCTATCAGCGTGGCATTGGCGCGGAAGAAGAACTTTCCGCTGCGTCCTCCTACAAGTGCCGACATGCCGACCTGTTCGTTGTTGGAACGGCCGAACAACTGCACGGCACCCTCAAGAGGCTTGGTCGGCAGGTGGTTGGTGTGGAGGCTGAGCACGCCACCGATGGCATCACTGCCGTAGAGAAGTGCCGCGGGGCCCTTTATGACCTCGGCGCGGTCGATGGCGAACTGGTCTATCTCCAGACCATGGTCATCGCCCCACTGCTGGCCTTCGTGCTTGATGCCATCTTCGCTCACTGCGAGACGGTTGAAGCCAAGCCCACGGATGGTGGGTTTTGACTGGCCCGACCCGATGGACATGGCCTTCACACCGGGAATGCCTTCAAGGGTCTGCATCAGGCTGCCGGAGAAATGCTGGCTCAGGTAGTCGTGGCCGACCTGAACAGCCGTCTGCGACGATCGCATTTGGAAATCACGATGCCGCCGGCCAGAAACGGTGACCTCGTCCAATTTTACAATGGTGTCGCCCACTGCACACGACAGGAGTGCGGCAGCCAGTATGCTTGTCATCATGTAATTGTGAATTGGAATTTACTTGAAAAAAGAGATTGCACACCAAAAGATATCTGTTTGGGGTGGCGCACGCGGAAGGATGCCCCCCTGCACGCCCTCCTTAATCGGCTGGGAAAAGTTCAAATGCAGGGTGGGGAGTAAATTCCATGTGTCGATGATGGTTATCACCTGCGGGATGACAAAAGGCACATGACTCAGTTGGCATAGCAGGCAATCGTGCAGCGCTGCCTTTGCTGCGCTTGCATGTCCGGAGTGAGGCAGATGGTGGACACAGTCGTAGCACTCGTCCTCACCCACATCAGCCGTCTGATGAATGTGAAGCGATAGACACACCAGCATCGGAATGAAAACCGACAACAGTATGCGTGCAGCGAGCGTACGCTTATGTTCGAAAAGCATCATGTATGATCATTCTCCAATAAATCCATAATGGGCCAACTATCCACAACCAGTGGAGCTGGCACCGAAAAAAAAGGACTAAATGGAGAATACAGGAGGGGCGCGCAAGCCGACAATGGTGTTATGCAAGAGACATGCATGGCCAAGCCTCTCAGGAAGGTCTGCCCGACGCTCCTTGCCATAAATCAAGAGCGTGGCAACCGCTACGGCCAACATGGGAAGGGTGAGGAACTGGCATAGCACACATGCATGAAATGATGCCGCCTGCTGAGCGACATGCCCCCCACACTGATGATGAACACATTCGGTACAGGCTTCATCACCATAATAATTCGCAGGATGGACATGGAGTGACGCAAAAAGGTACATTGGCAGGAATACAGCCAACAGCACCCAAGAAGCGATATGTCTCTTCGTTTTTGCTTTCACGGCTGCAAAGTTACGAAATTATCACATATGTCTGTCAAAATGATAAGAAAAAATGCGAAAATCTTTCAAAAAGTCAATGCGTGGCGATGGAGAATTGAAGGAAGAAACGAATCCGCATCGACTGCTGGATATACGGGCACTCACACACCAATTTCGACACTCAGATTGGTGGCACGAAAATCGTATGCAACCAACTGGGCTATGTGTTCCAACAAGAACACTTGCATAATTGGTTCAGCCATGTCAGGATGATTGAGATTTGATTATCCGCTACGAAATATTTCGTGAGAAAGTAGATC
>JAEEJK010000095.1 GCA_016281815.1 Prevotella sp.
ATGATGCTCTTGTAACCCAGTTTGCGGGCGGTGTTGATAGCATTGACCGAACACCAGTCGAACTCTACAGAAGAGCCTATGCGGTAGGCACCGGAGCCGAGCACGATGACAGACTTCTCGTTCTTATAGTAGTTGATGTCGTGAGCAGCCTTGTAGGTACGGCCGTCGGGTTGTGCGAAGGCTGGGGTATGGGTGTAGGTGAAGTACAGGTAGTTGGTCAGCTCAGGATGCTCGCTGGCTACCGTAGGAATGCGCTTCACGCTGGGCAGGATGCCCTGCTGCTTGCGATACTGGCGAACGGCCAGGTTCTCCTTCTCCATGTTGCCACCCTGGGGCTTCAAGACGAAGCGGGCAATCTGGAAGTCGGAGAAACCACACTGCTTGACCTCCAGCAACAGCTCGGCGGGCAGGTCTTCCAGCTTGTTGTACTTCTGCAGCTCGTGCTTCAGGTCAACGATGTGCTTCAGACGCTCCAGGAACCAGACGTCAATCTTGGTGAGCTGCTCGATGCGCTCGACGCTGTAGCCTTCCTCCAGTGCCTGTGCTATGGCGAAGATGCGGAGGTCGGTAGGGTTCTGTAGGGCATCGTCCAGGTTGTCGAACTTCGTGTGGTCGTTGCCTACGAAACCATGCATGCCCTGACCAATCATGCGCAGACCCTTCTGAATCATCTCCTCGAAGGAACGACCGATAGACATGATTTCTCCCACGGACTTCATGCTGGAGCCAATCTGACGGCTGACACCTGCAAACTTCGTCAAGTCCCAACGGGGAATCTTGCAAATCATATAGTCCAGTGAGGGAGCAACGTAAGCAGAAGAAGTGGTGCCCATCTCGCCAATCTGGTCGAGCGTGTAGCCCAAGGCAATCTTGGCGGCAACGAAGGCGAGGGGATAGCCTGTGGCTTTTGATGCCAGCGCAGACGAACGGCTCAGACGAGCATTGATCTCGATGATGCGGTAGTCGTTGGTCTGGGCGTTGAAGGCGAACTGGATGTTGCACTCGCCCACGATGTTCAGGTGTTTCACACACTTGATGGACAGTTCCTGAAGCATCGCCACCTGCTCGTCGGTCAGTGAGCAGGTCGGGGCAACGACGATGGACTCGCCGGTGTGGATGCCGAGGGGGTCGAAATTCTCCATCGACGCTACCGTGAAGCAGCGGTCGTTGGCATCGCGGATAACCTCAAACTCAATCTCCTTCCAGCCTTTGAGGCTCTCTTCTACCAGAATCTGGGGAGCGAAGGTGAAGGCGCTCTCAGCAATTTCCTTAAACGCTGCCTCATCACTGCAGAGACCGGAACCCAGACCGCCGAGGGCGTATGCAGAGCGGATCATGATGGGGAACCCAATCTCACGGGCGGCTTTCAGGGCATCGTCCATATTCTCAACGGCATGGCTGACAGGGGTCTTGAGACCTACCTCATCGAGTTTGCGCACAAAACGGTCGCGGTCCTCGGTGTTCATGATGGCCTCCACACTGGTGCCCAACACCTGGACTCCATATTTCTCCAAGGTACCATTCAGGTATAGTTCGGTGCCGCAGTTGAGTGCTGTCTGGCCGCCAAAAGCCAACAGAATGCCGTCGGGGCGCTCTTTCTTGATGATTTCCGTGACGAAATGGGGGGTCACTGGCTGGAAATAGACTTTGTCGGCAATGCCCTCACTGGTTTGAATCGTCGCGATGTTGGGGTTTACCAGCACACTTGAGATGCCTTCCTGACGCAACGCCTTCAGCGCTTGTGAACCAGAATAATCAAACTCGCCGGCCTGACCGATTTTCAGCGCGCCGCTCCCGAGCACTAATACCTTTGATAGCTTGTTCATGACTAAATGATGTGATTTTATACTAAAAAATGGTTGTCCTTTCCAAATCGGTGGCAAAATTACACATAATTATCAGAATAAACGACATTATTTTAGTTTTTTGATGAAATAAATGATATTTTTCCATAAAAGAAAGAAATTTGCTTACAAGTAAATTCTCCATTAGCGTTATTTGATAGTAGTGAAAGAAGTTAAGTAGTGAAAGAAGTTAAGCCATATGATTCATTGACCATCTCCTTATATCCACAACCATCACCTCCATATAATCAGTGGTAACGGCTTAACTTCCCATTGAAGCGATAACTTCTTAACTACTTAACTACTTGAAAGTTGAGCAAAAGTGAAACTTGATTATAAAAAATTAATGCTTTTTCTTTTGTTCTTAATTCTTTTTTCTATAACTTTGCTCTCAGAAGTTTTGTTGTTAACACTATTTTCTCACAAGAACACTTAAGATTATGAAGAAGAAATTCATTTGTACCGTTTGTGGCTACATCCATGAGGGACCGGAGCCACCAGAGAGATGCCCCATCTGCAAAGCACCTGCTTCAAAATTCAATGAGGTAGTAGAGGGCGAGGACCAGCCTTTCGCTACAGTACATGAGTTGGGCGCTGCCCGCAAAGAGGGTGCCGACGAGGAGATGATCAAGGACCTGCTCAACCATTTTAATGGTGAGTGCGGTGAGGTAGGCATGTATCTCGCTATGAGCCGTCAGGCTGACCGCGAGGGCTATCCCGAGGTGGCAGAGGCTTTCAAGCGCTATGCCTTTGAGGAGGCTGAGCATGCATCCAAATTCGCAGAACTCCTTGGTGATGTGCTCGGTGACACCAAGAGCAACCTGGAGGCACGTATCGCTGCTGAGCGCGGTGCCTGCGAGGACAAGTTCCGCATCGCCCGCAATGCCAAGAAGGCCAACATGGATGCCACTCACGACACAGTGCATGAGATGGCCAAGGACGAAGCACGCCACTGCGCTGGTTTCGAGGGCCTCTACAAGAGACTGTTCAAGAAATAAGAGGTTTTTGTAAGCCTCTCTGCGATTACACATCGATTTGTCAAAAAAAGCCTATAGATGCGTTCTATAGGCTTTTTTTGACGATTGCTGCGCCATTTTGATGATATTTCGGATTTTTTGGCGACCTTTGTACCCGAAAACAAACTACAGGTGGGATTGCTCATTCCTAAACTAACTAAAGCAAATTGAAGCAAATCAAATGAAGAATCGGCTGACATTAACTGTTATTGTCGTGTTGCTGTCGGTATGCATGGGGCAGGCGCAGACCAACGACCTCAGCAACCGCGCCCTTTGGGCCAGTATCAATGGCGCTGACAATGCGTCGCTTGGTGATTACAAACAGCATACCGGCAAGGTGCTCGTCTCGTGGCGTATGTTGCCTGGTGACAATGCTACTACGGGCTTCGACCTCTATCGTACCATTGGCACGGGAAAAGAGAAGAAGATTGCCTCGAATATCAGGAACAGAACCTGCTTTCAGGATGCAACGGCGAGCAAATCTTCCGACAACCATTATCGTCTGACCTATGCGGGCAGCGATGAGACACTCTCTGCCTTCACTCTGTCAAAAACGCAAGTGGCTGGAGGACAGCCCTATATCAGTATTCCTCTGGCCGACACGAAAGATGTGTATGAAAACACCTCGATAATTGTCTATACAGCCAACGATGTGAGTGTGGGCGACTTGGATGGCGATGGGGAGTTTGAGATTGTGGTGAAACGTCTGCAGAGTGTGAAGGATGCCAGTGGCAACATCATCAGCGACGGGTCTGGAGCCAGTTACTCGCAGCAGGACTGTCTCTGGGCGGTCATCTGGGATGCCTACAAACTCGACGGAACACTCCTATGGCGAATTAAGGGCGGACCTGGTGTCATCTTGGGCAACTCATCGAGTTTTGCCATTGCTGACTTTGACGGAGACGGCTGTGCCGAGATGGCCATCCGTACCTGTGAGGGTACTGTATTCGGTGATGGTCAGGAGATCCCAGACACCAATGGCGACGGTAAGATTGACTACCGCACCTGGGGCAACCTCAACAGCAGCAGTCCGGGTTGGGTGGATCACTACAACTCCGCTGGCCCTGAGTTCATCAGCATTATCGACGGAAAGACAGGGCGTGAACTGGCACGCGACAATTTCATCGACCGGGAGACCAGCAATTCATGGGGTGATGCCTATTGGAAACGAGCCTGTTCCTTCCGTGTCGGTGTGGGGTGTTTCGATGAGACGGGACTGCCCTCCGTGGTTCTCGGGCGTGGCGTCTATGCCCACTCTGTCATTGAGGCTTGGGATTGGCGTGATGGACAGTTGAAAAAGAAATGGCGTTTTGATACCAACGACAAGGGAACGGGTAAGGACGGCAAGAAGCACAGCACTTACGCTGCTCAGGGCAATCACTCGCTGAATATAGCCGACTTGGACGGTGACGGCCTGGACGAGGTGATGTATGGTTCGATGGCTGTGGATCACGACGGCATCGGTCTTTGGAACACGAATCTGGGGCATGGCGATGCCAACCATGTAGGCAAGTTCCTGCCTGGCCGCGAGGGCCTGCAGATGTTCCATTGCTTGGAGACGGGAAAGACGATGGTGGCGTTGCACGATGCCCGTGATGGCAAGGTCATCTGGAAGAAGGACGCTGCCAGCGACAACGATATGGGGCGCTGCATGGTGGCTGATTACTCTCCCAGCACCCCCGGCTGCGAGTTTTGTTATTACAAGAGCGACCTTTTCAATCAGGACGGTGCTTCTACGGGCATTTCTACCGCTTCGAACTGGAAATTGGGCTTCGCAGCAGCCATTTGGTTCGATGGCTCCCTCTCCCGGCAGGGTCTCTCGGAGGATGGCATCATTCACAGCGTGCCCAATGGCCGAACCTTTACCATGTGGCGCTACAGCATGACCATGATCAACGGCACAAAAGGCAATCCCTCGTGGTATGGCGACTTGGTTGGTGACTGGCGGGAGGAGGTGATCCTGCCCGATGCCACCCGTCTGGCGGATATCAAGATTTTCTCCACATGGTATCCCACCAACCATAAGTTTCCCTGGCTGATGACCGACCACTGCTACTGGATGAGTTGCCTCAATGAGAATATAGGTTACAACCAACCCACCAACACCGGCTATTACCTCGGCAGCGACCTGAAGGGTGATGCTGAGGCATGGGCAGAGGCAGAGAAAGTACAGAACAAAGGCATACCGACTGCTGTCAATGTGGTCAGGACTTTTGAGAACCCCCAAGCCTCCGGTATCTACAACTTATCTGGCCAGCGTGTGGGCAACCAATACAGGGGTCTTATCATTGTCAGAGAAAACGGGAAGAGCAGGAAGATGATACGGAGTAAATAACGCCAGAATGACCTCTTTTGTTTTATCTTATGGCTTAATTACTTTAACTACTTCACTTCTTTAACTACTTTAATATAAATATAAAAAGGTGCTCCGAAGAGCACCTTTTTTATATAAGTATAAGAGTGGTTTCAAGTGTTATGCCTCGATAGCAGCCACACCGGGAAGAATCTTGCCCTCGATGGCCTCGAGAAGGGCACCACCACCGGTGGAGATGTAACTCACTTGGTCGGCCATGCCGAACTTGTTGATGCAGGCCACGGAGTCACCACCGCCAATCAGTGAGAAAGCACCTTTGGCAGTTGCCTCAGCGATGGCGTCAGCGATGGCTTTGGAACCACCGATGAAGTTGTCGAACTCAAACACGCCAGCAGGACCGTTCCAGAGGATGGTCTTGGCATCCTTGATGGCATCGGCGAAAGCCTTGCGGGTCTCAGGACCGGCATCCAGACCTTCCCAACCCTCGGGAATGTTGTTGGCGGGGCATACCTGTGTGTTGGCGTTGTTGTCGAAAGCATCGGCAGCGATGCAGTCGGTGCCCAGCACGAGGTTCACACCATTCTCCTTTGCCTTCTTGATCACCTCAAGAGCGACATCCAGTTTGTCGAGTTCGCAGATGGAATTGCCGATGTTGCCACCCAATGCCTTGGCGAAGGTATAAGTCATACCACCGCAGAGGATGAGGTTGTCCACCTTGCCGAGCAGGTTCTCGATGATACCGATTTTGGTGGAGACTTTCGAACCACCCATGATAGCGGTGAACGGGCGCTTGATGTTGCCAAGCACGTTGTCGACAGCGGTCACTTCTTTCTCCATCAGATAACCGAGCATTTTGTGGTCCTTGTCGAAGAACTCGTCGATGACAGCGGTAGAGGCGTGCTTGCGGTGAGCGGTGCCGAAGGCATCCATCACATAGCAGTCAGCATAACTGGCCAATGTCTTGGCAAACTCCTTCTGGCTGGCTTTCATAGCCTTCTTGGCGTCGTCGTATGCGGGATCGTCTTTCTCGATGCCTACAGGCTTGCCCTCCTCCTCGGGATAGAAACGGAGGTTCTCAAGCAGCAGCACCTCACCTGGCTTCAAAGCGTCGGCAGCCTCCTTGGCCTTGGCGCAGTCGGGAGCAAATTTCACCTCTGTACCCAGAGCGGCAGCCACAGCGTCGACAATCTGGCTGAGGGAGAACTTGGCGTTCACCTTGCCTTTGGGCTTGCCCATGTGTGACATAATGATGAGTGCACCGCCGTCGGCGAGAATTTTCTTCAGAGTGGGGAGTGCGCCGCGGATGCGGGTGTCGTCAGTGATTTTTCCGTTTTCATCCAGGGGAACATTGAAGTCCACACGTACAATTGCTTTCTTACCGGCAAAGTTGAATTGGTCGATTTTCATAAGTTTAAATATAATTAGAATTAAAACGATGCTGATTTCACTGCAAAAGTAATCATTTCCAAACAAATAATGGATTCCTTTGCTTTTTTTTTGTGTTTTTTCACTTTGAAATCAACATAATGCAAACTCTACTTGTCAATACGCTGCCATTTATATTTGATTCTCACACATTTGCGGTGAGAGATCTCGTTGGGATTGGTGCCGGGCTTTCCTTCCGGCACGTCCAGGGCGCGGCGGGCATAGAAATCTGTCCAATAGGTGGTGATTTCCCCGCTGTCATCATGAAATGACATCGGGATGGCTGAGAAGAGAGGATTCCCGGCATGGTCGACGTAAGACAACTGAACGAGTTCGCTGCAATAGACCGCCCCGTTGTCGGGGAGGAAGACGAAGTCATAGGGCATTCCCAGACAACTGTGAGCCTTGCGGATGGTGGTGGCGGCATCCAGGTCACCCTTGATCCGTCCCACCGTCACCATCTGCTTCCCTTGCAGGAAAGTCTCCAGTTCCCTTTCCACCACACCGTTATAGTTGGCCTCGATGACCATCGGTTTTCCCTCATGTCGGAAGAAGATGGCGACATGGTCGATGGGCAGTGAGTTCTTTCCCTGTGTCACCTCCGTGATGGCATTGGCCGAAGGAGCGACCACGAAGAGCAGGTCGCCATCACGCAAATTGCCAAAATCCCGAAGGTTTTTCTGGGCATGGACATCCCATCCGCTGGTGATGAAAAGCAGTAGCAGCAACAACCGTGTCATCTCACCACCTTCTTACCATTGACAATATAAATGCCATGGGGCAGGGCACCTCCATTTACCTTGGTGCCATCCAGCCGATAAATGACATCAGTATCGCCATCGGCCACAGGACGGCTGATGCCGGCAGGATCACTGGCAGGCATGAAGATGACCTCACCCAATGAAGGATTGTCGTTTTTGTGGAAAATCACCTTTTCGATGCTCTCCTTGTCTTGGCTTACCACGTTCCAGAAGTTGCCTTGGGCATACACCGTATTGGTGGAGTTGTTGTACAGGTCATACAGCACCCCGTTGTTGGCATTGTTCACAAAAACGTTGCGACCGGGATTGTAGTCTTCTGCATCTGTCGGCACCTCTGTCTTTCCGATGTTGACTTCTCCACAGCCGATGACGGTAATTCCCCACAGGTTTCCCTCGATGTGGTTGTCGGAAATGAATGCTTTCTGTTTCAGGTATGGGTCGTAGAGGCTGATTCCGCTTCCGCCGTTGTTGGCATTTACCTCATGGTTGTTGTTAATCAACTGATTATGGGCGATGACGACGTCCATGATGCCCAAAGTGGTGATGCCGTAACGGTTGTCCTTGATGATGCAACCCTCGACGACCGCCTTGGTATCTGTATATCCCATGAAATTGGAGAAGGCGATGCCCCCCACCATGGTGAGGTTGGGGTCACCTTCCACCAGACAGTTGCGGATTTCTATATTGGAAGCCACTGTCAGGTTGAGTTGTGGCACATTGCCGTTGGCCTGAGAATTCCTGAGAAACGTGCACCCCTCGATCACTGCCGGACAACGGAAATTGGCTGCTCCGCCGATGGCCGCTTTCTGGCAATCCTCAAAAGTGCAGTCGGTGATATGGAATGAAGCCCCATCGCTTCCCATATACAATGCTCCTGATGAGGAACCATTGTGGCGGAGGAAATGACACGAACGGACATTCATGTTGGAAGCACTGCGTAGTCCCACATATTCAAAGGTAAGGTTGGCCACTTCTGTGAGGGAGCCTTCACTGCCCCTCACGGTGATGCCTTGGCAAGACTGAGCGTTGCCCCACTTGGTCAGTTTGGTGGCTGAGGAGGCACGGAGGTCGCAGGATCCCTCGATGATCAGTTCAGATCCCTCATCGAACGCCACGGTTGCCCCGTTGTCAATTACAAACTGGTCACCCTGGGCGATGATGCATGTTCCATAAAGTACATACTGATTGCCATCCTTCGACACTCCGCTGCCGCTGACAGTTGACAATTTCTCAAAAGAATAGACTGTTCCATCTCCATTGGTCGTGAAGATGGTTGCGTGGGCTATTGATGCCCCTACCAACAAAAGAATTGCGGTATTCAAAAGAAATTTTTTCATTGAATGTTATTGTGTTGTAGTCAAAAACTCGACAAAATTACAAAATAGGTATCACATAAAGAAATAAAAAATTGTGTGTGAAAGAAAAAAAATGTACTTTTGCGACAAGAAACTAATCACTACTGAATATTATGATAAGAAAAACTTTTCTCTTTCTGACACTCATCTGTCTGTCACACAGCGCATCAGCCCAGATTCAGACCAATGCCGGTGTTCAATACCTGCAGAACATGGCGAAGGACATGTCCACGGACTTCTATGATCTTTCCAACACCTATTTCATTGCTGACAGTCTGTCGGATTGGAATGCTGCGGGCGCCAAGGGAACCGTTAACTGGAAGCGCTACCGCCTTTCCCCACGTCAGGCTTTCAACCTCAACGGTTACTGGCCGGTGAGGATGCAGATGCTGGACTTCCCCGACACCCAATACGACAATGACCCTGATCTGGGAATCAAGATCGAGTTCATCGACGAGCGCACGGTCCGTATCCGGATGCTGACCACCCCCATCACGCCAAAGAATGATGACGACATCGATCCCATGCTGTCGGATGAGTTCAAGACTGTCCTCAAAGGTGGCAACCTGCAGGCCTCCAATCACGGATGGAAGGTCACTGAGAATAAAAATGCCATCGTTTATAAAAGTGAGACGGGAACAGTCGAGGTGCAGCGTTATCCGTGGCGTCTCATTCTCCGCGACAAGTCAGGAAAAATCCTTACCCAGACTCGTTCGATTATCGACAACGACTCCACGCAGGTCAAACTCCTGCCGTTCAGTTTCATCAAGCGAGGGGCAGACAACTCACGGAGTGTGAATCCTGTCTTCCTGCTCTCCCCCGGAGAGCGCCTTTATGGCTGCGGAGAGTCATTCACCTCTCTAAATAAAGTGGGGCAGAAGGTGCATCTGTATGTGACCGATCCCCAGGGTCCCGAGACTGATGGGATGTACAAACCGGTGCCTTTCTATTTCAGCAACAGAGGCTATGGCATCTTCATGCATACCAGTGCCCCGGTCACCTGTGACTTCGGAGCCAGTTATATAGGCGCACAGCGACTGTTCATGGGTGACGAGGAGATGGATTTCTTTGTCTTCTTCGGTCAGCCCAAGGAGATTCTTGACGCCTACACCAACGTGACCGGCAAGAGCCCGATGCTTCCGCTTTGGACCTTTGGAACATGGATGAGCCGCATCACCTATTTCTCCCAGCAAGAGGGACTGGAGATTGCCCGCCAACTCAGGGCCAACCGTATCCCCTCTGATGTGATTCATTTTGACACCGGTTGGTTCGGCGTTGACTGGCAGTGTGACTATGAGTTTGCCAAAGACCGTTTCCCCGACCCCGTGGGCATGTTGAAGACCATGCGTAAGGACGGGTTCCACACCTGTCTGTGGCAACTGCCGTATTTCACGCCCAAGAACCGCTATTTCAAGGAGATCGTCGACAACAATATGCATGTGCGCAATGCGATGGGTGGTCTCCCGTATGAGGACGCCGTATTGGACCTGTCCAATCCCGTGACGATCAAATGGTATCAGGACAAGATCGGACATTTGATTGACCAGGGTGTGGCAGCCATCAAGTGCGATTTTGGAGAGGCAGCCCCCTTCAATGGCCTTTATGCCAGCGGACAGACGGGATTCTATGAGCACAACCTCTATCCGCTGCGTTACAACATGGCATTGTGGAACGCGGTGAAGCAACATTCAGGCGAAGGAGTCATCTGGGCACGCAGCGCATGGGCTGGTTCGCAGCGCTTCCCCTTGCATTGGGGAGGAGATGCCGCCACCAACGATATCGGTATGTTGGGTGACCTGCGCGGCGGACTGAGTTTCGGACTCAGCGGTTTCTCTTTCTGGAGCCATGACATGGGCGGTTTTGTCACCGCATCGCCAGAGGATATTTATAGAAGGTGGCTCCCATTCGGCTTCTTTTCCTCACATACAAGGGCACATGGAGCACCTCCCACGGAACCGTGGCTCATCAGCAAGTCGTTCACCGACGCTTTCCGGGCCAGTGCTGAGATGAAATACAAACTCATGCCTTATGTGTACGCGCAGGCAAAGGACTGTTCAAACCGAGGGCTTCCCATGGTCAGGGCATTGCTGGTGGAATTTCCCGATGACCCCGGAGCATGGCAGGTGGAAGACGAATATATGTTTGGCGAGCAGATTCTGGTGGCTCCCTTGCTTGAGACAGGCAACAGCCGCACCTGCTATCTCCCACGTGGCAAGTGGATTGACTATCAGACTGGCAAGGTGTATGAGGGAGGTTATCAGACCATTGAGGCAGGGAAGATACCTTGTGTCATCCTGGTGCGCGACGGTTCGCTCATCCCCCATGTCCCTGTGGCCCAATCGACAGACAAGATCGACTGGTCGAAAGTGGAGTTGAAGGCCTACAAGGCAGATGCCAAGACATGTCACGGCCTGCTCTTCACCCCGGGAGACAAGGATGTGAGAAATGTGTCACAATAAATGACGGAAAAGTGCAATCAAAATAGGATAGGAGGCAACGTCTTGTCAGCGTTTGCCTCCTATCCTTTATATGTTATACCCCAAGGACGATGGCAGGGTCTATATTCAGTTTTTTGCTGATTTCTCTGGCCGTCTTTAGTGAAGGATCGCCTTTGCCTGTGATAATCTCGCTGATACGGGCCGTGCTGAGTCCCAACATTTCGGCAAGTTTTGTCTGGTTCAGTCCCATCTCAAACATACGAAGTTTGATGGTCTCTACCAGTGTGGGAGTTGTGATAGGATAATGTTCCTCCTCGTAGTCGGCCACAAGGTTTGAGATCAGATCAAGTTCCAGCATGTTCTTGTCATCGGCAGGAGTATCGTTGCTGACAACTTTCAGAAGTTCATTGATGCGATTGCAAAGAGCCTTGTATTGCTGTTCTGTCTTAATCTGTGCCATAATTATATGTTTTTGATGTCCTTAATCTTTTCATATTCCTCATGAGTGCCAATGAAACGCATATAGACTTTCTGGTTGATGAACAAGACGATAGCCACTATTCGGTAGTTGTTTCCCTTGATATCGAACACGTAGCGATCGTTGCCTACATAATCCATGGTATTGAACGTTTGTTTGATGTCGGCAAAATTCTTCCAATTGGCCTTTGTCGTCTTCTTGTACCAGTCACGTAAAGCCACGTCGGCATCAGCATGTTTTGCTATGAAATCCCGTATCATTGAAAAAGATATCACTCTCATCACTTGATTTTTTCGCAAAGATAAACTAAAAGTTCGGTGTTGCCAAATATTTTTCGGAGTTTTTAAAGAATAACGTGATTACAGCACAAAGTATGTAGAGGACAAATTATGCTGTTTTGCTATAGGTAGAGTAAGATACCCAATTGATAATTTTTGTTCATAAAATGGCATAAGAATTAAAAAAACTCAAATTTTTTATTTGCCTCCACTTTTTTTTATTAATTTTGGGGTGAAAATCCGAAGAAGAAATGAAAATAGGCAATTTTATATTCATATATTTATTGTCTCTCATTACCATATCCGTTGACGCTCAGAATGTTACTTTCGGTACTCTGGACTTGAAGAAGGAGGGTGCCATCTACAAAGGAGAGATTCAGGGTGGAAGACCTCATGGTAGTGGCGAGATGACTTACCGCAACGGAGACAAATATAAGGGAGAATTTGTGAAAGGCAAAAAGCAAGGCAATGGTGTCTTCACATTTTCTGACGGAGAAAAATATGTGGGACAGTATTACCAGAACCAGATGCATGGGAAAGGTACTTACTATTTCATGAACAAAAACCGTTATGAGGGTTACTGGTACCGCGATATGCAGCAAGGCGAGGGAACCATGTACTACTACAACGGCGACAAGTACGAGGGCCGGTGGCTGCAGGACAAGCGTGACGGAAAAGGAAAGTATACGTTCTCATCCGGTCAATACTATGACGGGATGTGGAAGGACGACATGAAGAACGGCTACGGTGTGTTCAACTGGGGCAACGGCGTGTCCTACCGAGGCAACTGGGTCAACAACGAGCGTTCGGGCAAAGGCGTCAACTACTATGACGGTGGCGACACCTACGAGGGCATGTGGCTAAGGGACCTCCCCCATGGCAGAGGGGTTTATACCTTCAAAGACACCGGAGACGTGTATGACGGCGAGTATGTCAGGGGAGAGCGCACCGGCATGGGACGAGTGAAATATAGAAGCGGTGATACCTATGTGGGGCGTTTCCTTGATGGTGAGCGCTCAGGAGCCGGCACCTATACATGGAAAAACGGAGATGTCTATACCGGCAACTGGTATAAGGACAAGCAGAGTGGGGTGGGGAAACTCCAGAAGAGAAACGGCGACCGCTTTGAAGGTGAGTTCCGTGACGGAAAATTTGAAGGACAGGTGACCATCCACTATCATGACGGATCTCGCTTCAAAGGTACTTTTCACCGCGGCATCCGTCATGGTCAGGCTCTTGAGGAGACCGCCGACGGCAAGCGTTTTGAAGGGTCCTACAAAAATGGTGTGCGCGACGGAAATTTCGTGGAACGCAACATGAAGGCCGGAGGACAGATCATCGCCCGAGGACATTATGTCAACGGGCAGCGTTATGCAGACTGATACAAACTACAATATAGACAATATGATTATCGACACACTTCAGAATTTTGAGAGATATCTCAGTCTAAACCCAAGGTTTGAGACTGTGTTGCGGTTTCTAAAGGACCATCAACTCGATGCTCTTGAGGCAGGCAAGCATCCTATTTTAGGAGAAGACGTTTTTGTCAACATTCAGGTCGCCAAGGGCAAGACACCGGAAGAGGCTGTGGTGGAAACCCACCGTGTGATGGCCGACATCCAAATCCCTCTTTCTGGTGAGGAGACTTATGGGTATATTCCCGCAGAGTGCCTTCCCGAGGCAGACTACGATGAGGCGAAAGACATGGCCAAATTCCCCGGTGTGGCAGCCCAGAGTCTTGTCACATGCCAACCAGGGATGTTCGCTATCTTCTTTCCTCAGGACGGTCATGCTCCCTGCATCACCGGGCAGCCTGAAATCAGGAAGGCCATATTCAAAGTAAAATGCTAAAACGATCATCATTCATAAGCGACAACAGCACTATGGCAGAGAAAAAGACAAAAAAGGTCGCCCAAGAAGTGGCACCAAAGAAAAAGACTTCCACCAAAGCCAAAACTCCCAAGCATATCGGACTCGTTGCCAAAGATCCCTATCTGGAGCCATACGAGGGAGCCATCTGCGGACGGCATGACCATGCCTTGTGGAAAATCAGCCAGTTGACCAAAAACGGCAAGAGCACTCTTCGTGACTTCGCCTCTGGGTATGACTACTACGGTCTTCACAAGACAGCCCGCGGATGGGTGTTCCGTGAATGGGCTCCTACAGCCACGGATATCTATCTCGTAGGTGATTTCAATGGTTGGACCGAGAATGAGAAATACAGGTTGAAGAGAGTTGCCGGAACCGACAACTGGGAGGTCAAGTTACCCTCCAAAGCCATGAAGCACGGCGACCTCTACAAGATGCATGTTCATTGGAACGGGGGCGAGGGAGAGCGTATTCCCGCTTGGGCACAGCGCGTTGTCCAGGATGATGTGACCAAGATTTTCTCGGCACAGGTTTGGAATCCCGAGCAGCCTTATGTATGGAAGAAGAAATCCTTCAAGCCCAATGTCAACCCGCTGCTGATCTACGAATGCCATATCGGTATGTCGCAGGATGCAGAAAAGGTGGGAAGTTATACAGAATTCAAGGACAACGTGCTCCCCAGGGTCATCGCCGACGGATACAACTGCATCCAGATCATGGCCATCCAGGAGCATCCCTATTATGGCTCATTTGGCTATCATGTGAGTTCCTTCTTTGCCGCCTCCAGTCGTTTCGGAACTCCTGAGGAACTGAAGGCTCTCATCGACACCGCCCATAAGAACGGCATTGCTGTCATCATGGACATCGTTCACTCCCACGCCGTGAAGAATGAGGTGGAAGGACTTGGCAATCTGGCTGGAGATCCCAACCAATATTTCTATCCCGGTGATAAGCATGAGCATCCCGCATGGGACTCCCTGTGCTTTGATTATGGAAAAGACAATGTCATCCATTTCCTCCTCTCCAACTGCAAGTACTGGTTGGAAGAGTATCATTTCGATGGCTTCCGCTTCGACGGCGTCACCTCGATGCTCTACTACAGCCATGGACTGGGCGAGGCGTTCTGCAACTACGGCGACTACTTCAACGGACATGAGGATGACAATGCCATCTGCTACCTGACCTTGGCCAACCAACTCATCCATGAGGTCAATCCTCATGCCATCACCATCGCTGAGGAGGTGAGCGGCATGCCCGGACTGGCTGCCAAGTTTGAGGATGGAGGCTATGGCTTTGACTACCGCATGGCGATGAACATTCCCGACTACTGGATCAAGACCATCAAGGAACTGAGCGACGAGAACTGGAAACCCTCCTCCATCTTCTGGGAGGTGAAAAACCGTCGTCCCGACGAGAAAACCATCAGTTACTGCGAGAGTCATGATCAGGCTCTTGTCGGTGACAAGACCATTGTCTTCCGGTTGATAGATGCTGATATGTACTGGCATTTCAAGAAGGGAGATGAGAATGAGATGGCCAACCGAGGCATTGCCCTACACAAGATGATCCGTCTGGTGACTGCCGCAGCCATCAATGGCGGCTATCTCAACTTCATGGGCAACGAGTTTGGTCATCCGGAATGGATTGACTTCCCCAGAGAGGGAAACGGGTGGAGTTACAAATATGCCCGCCGCCAGTGGAATCTTGTCGACAACCAAGAGTTGTGCTATCACTGGTTGGGTGATTTTGACAAGAAGATGCTCAGTGTCATCAAGAGTCAGCGGAATTTCCAGAAGACCCCTGTTCAGGAAATCTGGCACAATGACGGCGACCAGGTCCTTGCCTTCATGAGAGGAGACCTTGTCTTCGTGTTCAACTTCAGTCCTACCCGTTCGTTCACCGACTACGGATTCCTCGTTCCTACCGGTTCTTATAATGTCGTGCTCAACACCGACGCCAAGGAATTTGGCGGAAACGGCTTTGCCGACGACTCGGTCACCCATTTCACCAATTTCGACCCCATGTATGTGAAGGACCACAAGGAGTGGCTTAAACTTTACATCCCTGCCCGTTCGGCAGTGGTGCTGAAGAAAAACTGATGAAACCCTATCTGAACGATACTCAGGAGAGAATACCCGACAGGCGTTATACACAAGTGGTGTGTGCCATTGCCTTTTGGGTATTCTCTTTTGTCTATCTCTTTTTCTACCAGGCAGAGGTGCTGTCAGCGGGTCAGCATGTGCTGTCAGGAGGCCGTACCTACTACCATCGCCTGATTGGGGCATTTCTCATCACATTGGCGCTCTACTTGCTTCAAAGGGCAGTAGCCTATTTTGTTCCATTATACAAAAGAGGGCATGCGCTGACCTATTTCCCGTCATTGCTGATCCTGACCCTTATCACCGACTTCTCCCCAGACACAGGCAAAGATTCTTCGATGAGTGGATGGTGGATCGCTATTCCCGTTCTTGCCATCCTCTACTTCGCTGTCCAGTGGGTGCTTAGGCAGATTGAGCCTTATGAGCCAGAGGACGCCAGTCCGGGGTTGCTGTCGCGCACGACATGGGTCAACCTGCTTTCCATGTGCATCATGTTTGTTGCCGTTGGCATTTTCAGCAATGGAGATGAGTCGTTCCACTACCGGATGAGGATGGAGCAGTTGATCACCGAGGGAAAATATACCGAGGCCCTTCAGGTAGGCAGGCGCTCCATGGCCACCGACCCTCCACTCACCATGCTTCGTGCATATGCCTTGTCTCAGCAAGGTCTGTTGGGAGACCGCTTCTTCCATTATCCCGTAGCAGAGGGCACAGAGTTGTTGGCCGCCGACAGTGCATCCATGCAGGTCATTCTCATTCCCGATTCGGTTGTCAGGGCAGGTGCGGAGACCCCACGCTCAAGGGTGGACAACCGGCTGATGAACCTTCTCCTCCACAAAGACCTGGGCACATTTGCCGCTGTCGTATCCAAAGTCTATCCCGACTCCCTCATGCCCAAGCACTATGAGGAAGCATTGGTTTATTATCACTATTATTCAGGTCAGCCGATGAAGGAGATGCAAGACCATGTGACAGAGACCGATTTCATGGATTTCAGGAAGATGGAAAAGGAGCAGCAAGGGAAAGGTGTCAGAAACCAACTTCGCCGAACATTTGGCAATACCTACTGGTATTATTATAAATATGGTGGGAAAAAATGATTTTTGAGGGTCGGACGAATCCGGCAAGTCCGCCATCGAATGACAAATCTGACATTTTTTTGCCAATTCTGCCTTGAAAATCTAATTTGGCACGGTTTTCGCTATTCTGAAGTCAGAATTGACAAAAACTTTTTAAAAACAACAATTATGAACATTCAACCATTAGCAGACAGGGTGTTGGTTCTTCCCTCACCCGCAGAAGAGAAAGTTGGCGGCATTATTATTCCCGACACCGCCAAAGAGAAACCGCTTCAGGGAAAGGTGATTGCAGCAGGCAAAGGTACGAAAGACGAGGAAATGGTTCTCAAAGCAGGAGACCAGGTGCTTTATGGCAAGTATGCCGGTACAGAAGTAGAGTTTGAGGGTGAGAAATACCTGATCATGCGTCAGAGCGATGTTCTTGCCATCATCGGTTAGTTCCACTCTGCCTGAGCGAATATATAGAAACCATCAAGACAAAACAAACATTTCATAAGAATTATGGCAAAAGAGATCAAATTCAATATTGAGGCACGCGACCTCCTCAAGAACGGTGTCGACCAGTTGGCCAACGCAGTGAAGGTCACCTTAGGACCTAAGGGCCGTAATGTAGTCATAGAAAAGAAATTTGGTGCTCCCCAAATCACCAAGGATGGTGTCACCGTGGCCAAGGAGATTGACCTGGAGGACCCGTTTGAGAATACAGGTGCCCAACTTCTGAAGAGCGTTGCCTCCAAGACCGGTGATGACGCTGGTGACGGAACGACGACTGCCACTTTGCTTGCACAGTCGATCATCACAGAAGGCCTGAAGAATGTCACTGCAGGTGCCAATCCCATGGATCTGAAGAGAGGTATCGACAAGGCAGTCAAAGCCGTTGTTGACTTCATCGCTGAGAGCGCAGAGAAAGTGGATGACAACTATGACAAGATTGAGCAGGTGGCCACCGTGTCCGCCAATATCGACCCAGAGATCGGCAAGTTGCTGGCAGATGCCATGCGCAAGGTTTCCAAGGATGGTGTCATCTCCATCGAGGAGAGCAAGAGCCGTGAGACCCACATCGAAGTGGTGGAGGGTATGCAGTTTGACCGTGGTTATCTGAGCGGTTATTTCGTGACTGACCCCGACAAACTGGAGTGTGTCTTCGACAATCCTCTGATTTTGATTTATGACAAGAAGATCAGCAACATCAAGGAGTTCCTTCCCATCCTGCAGCCTGCTGCAGAGAGCGGACGTCCACTGCTCGTTATCGCAGAGGATGTGGATTCAGAGGCCCTGACTACATTGGTTGTCAACCGTCTGCGCTCCGGTCTGAAGATCTGCGCAGTGAAGGCACCTGGATTCGGTGACCGCCGCAAGGCAATGCTCGAGGACATCGCCGTTCTGACAGGTGGTGTCGTGATCAGCGAGGAGAAAGGTCTCAAGTTGGAGCAGGCCACACTCGATATGCTCGGAACCTGTGAGAAGGTGACCATCACCAAGGACAATACCACCATCGTCGACGGAGCCGGCACCAAGGAGGCTATCGCCGACCGTGTGGCAGCCATCAAGAAAGAGATTGAGAACACTACCAGTTCCTATGACAAGGAGAAACTTCAGGAGCGCCTTGCCAAACTTTCCGGCGGTGTGGCAGTCCTCTATGTAGGCGCCAACAGTGAGGTGGAGATGAAAGAGAAGAAAGACCGTGTGGACGACGCCCTCTGCGCCACCCGTGCCGCTATCGAGGAAGGTGTGGTTGCCGGCGGTGGCACCACTTACATCCGTGCCCTCGATGTGCTTGCCAATGTGAAGGGAGCCAACCCAGACGAGCAGACCGGTATCAACATCATCGCACGTGCCATTGAGGAGCCGCTCCGTCAGATCGTCGTCAATGCCGGCGGTGAGGGCGCTGTGGTCGTTCAGAAGGTTCGTGAGGGAAAAGGTGACTTCGGTTACAATGCCTATACAGACGTTTATGAGGACCTGCGCAAGTGTGGTGTCATTGACCCCGCCAAGGTGACCCGTGTGGCACTTGAGAATGCCGCATCGATTGCCGGTATGTTCCTCACCACAGAATGTCTGATTGTGGACAAGCCAGAGGAGAAGCCAGCCATGCCTATGGGAGGTGCTCCCGGAATGGGTGGAATGATGTAAAATGCCACATCAAGTTAGCAAAATGAGGGGGAAAGCGTCTGCTTCCCCCTCATTTTGTGAAATATATACACTTTTTTCGATTTATTTCAACAAAATAGTTTGGATACTATTATTAAATCGATTAATTTTGCAATCCAAATGAGGTAATTATTCAATTAAAGATATTTTTTTGATTTGTTTTAGTAGATTAGTTTTTAAGTAGTTTGTTTTTTGAAAATCGGTTGTCGTGAGACATCCGATTTTTTTGTGTCATTTCTTCTTTCCTGTATCGTAATTCTAAACAGCAGCGGCATTGCCGCAGCATACCGAACACCATGACGAGCATCCTTTGTTATCTATAACTCTTGTTCTCTATAACTGTGTTACTGTGTGTCAGTACTACTGTATCGACAAAAGGCGGGGTGTTAGCCGATGCAAACATCGTAACCGTAATTCAGTGTTGGTTTTTCTTCTGTTGCAAAACTTTTAGGAGTAAAATCAAATAATTGGGTTGGCATAGAGGAAAAATGGGTATTTTTGCACACAAATGGAAAATACATTGAATCATGGAAAATCAACAGTTCTTTTTTGCCGTTGACCTGGGAGCCACCAGCGGCCGAACAATTGTAGGTTCACTTGAGAGCGGAAAAATCTCATTGGAGGAGATTACCCGTTTCGACAACAACCTCATCCAGACCGGTGGGCATTTCTACTGGGATGTCTATGCGTTATATAATGAAATCATCAAGGGACTGAAAATAGTTGCCCAGCGGGAGATTCCCATCACCTCCATCGGCATTGACACATGGGGCGTGGACTTCGTCTGCATCGGCGATGACGATGCCATTCTTCGCAACCCGCTTTCCTATCGCGACCCTCATACTTTCGGTAAGATGGAAGCCTATTTTGAGAAATGCGTGGACAGGAAGAAGGTCTATGACATTACCGGCATCCAGTTCATGAATTTCAACTCATTGTTCCAACTCTATGCGATGAGGGAGAACGGTGACACTGCATTGAGAAACGCCCAAAAAATACTGTTCGTCCCTGACTGCCTGAGTTATATGCTCACTGGCAAGCAGGTCTGTGAGTACACCATCGCGTCGACCTCACAGTTGCTCGACCCCCGTACAAAAGATCTCGACCATGATTTGTTGACCAGCGTGGGACTTTCCCGTGACATTTTCGGTGAGATGGTTGCCCCATCCACTGTCATCGGAACCATCACTGAGGAAGTGCAGGCGATGACCGGTCTGGGAGCCATTCCTGTCGTTGCCGTGGCAGGGCATGACACCGCCAGCGCTGTGGCAGCCGTACCCGCCCGCGACGAGCATTTTGCCTATCTCAGCAGCGGCACCTGGAGCCTGATGGGAATAGAAGCGGGAGATGCCATCATCAACGAGCGCAGTTTTGACCTCAATTTCACCAATGAAGGTGGGGTAGAGGGCACTACACGTTTCTTGAAGAATATCTGTGGCATGTGGCTGTATGAGCGCTGCCGCAAGGAATGGACCGACGCCCCCAAGTCACACCGTGAACTTCAGGCAGAGGCCATGAAGGTCACCCCCTTCCAAAGCCTGATCAACCCCGATGACCAGGTCTTTGCCAACCCCGCTTCCATGGTGGAAGCCATTCAGGGTTACTGCAAGGCCACTGGACAGCATGTGCCAGAGGGATATGCTGAGATTTGCCGTTGTATTTTCGACAGTCTGGCACTGCGCTACAGGCAGGTGTTCAAATGGCTGAAAGAATTCGCCTCGTTCCCCATCGATACGCTTCACATCATCGGCGGTGGTTCCCTCAACGAATATCTTGACCAATTCACGGCCAACTCCACCGGTGTCGAGGTGCTTGCCGGTCCTCAGGAAGGTACTGCCATCGGAAACATCATGTTGCAGGCCAAGGCTTGTGGTATCGTGAAGGACATCTGGGAGATGCGCAGAATCATCGCTGACAGCATCGAGATGAAGCGCTTTGTTCCCCAGGAGAAAGAGATGTGGGAAGAAGCCTACCAGCGTTATTTGGAAGTGACAGGACAAAAAGATTAATCATAACATCAATAACTAAAAACAAAAAGCAAATGAAATCAGAACTGATCGAGAAGGCTTATGAAGTAGCCAAAGAACGTTATGCCGCCATCGGAGTGAATACCGACAAGGTGATTGAAGAGTTGGAGAAACAGCAAATCTCCCTGCATTGCTGGCAGTCGGACGACGTAGTAGGATTTGAGCGCAATGAGGCCCTTTCCGGCGGCATCCAGACCACCGGCAACTATCCTGGCCGTGCCCGCACGATTGACGAGGTGCGCCAAGACATCGAATTTGTCAAGACCCTTCTTGCAGGCAACCACCGTCTCAACCTCCATGAGATCTACGGAGACTTCGGTGGCCAGTTTGTCGACCGTGACCAGGTAGAGGTCAAGCATTTCCAGAGTTGGATGGACTGGGCCAAGGAGAACAAGATGATGCTGGACTTCAACTCCACCTCTTTCTCCCATCCGAAGAGCGGTGACCTCACCCTCTCCAATCCCGACAAGAGCATCCGTGACTTCTGGATAGAGCACACCAAGCGCTGCCGCCGCATTGCTGATGCCATGGGTAAGGCCCAGGGCGACCCCTGCATCATGAACATCTGGGTTCACGACGGTTCGAAAGACATGCCAGTGCAGAGAAAGAAATACCGTGAGATTCTCGCCGCCTCTCTTGATGAAATCATGGAGGAGAAACTCGACGGCGTGAAGAACTGCTTCGAAGCCAAACTTTTCGGTATCGGTCTGGAGAGTTACACCGTTGGCTCCCATGATTTCTACACCGCATACTGCGCCACCCGCAAGCAGATGTATACTATTGATACCGGTCACTATGAGCAGACTGAGAATGTGAGCGATTTCGTCTCCACTCTTCTCATGTATGTTCCCGAATTGATGTTGCATGTGAGCCGTCCGGTGCGCTGGGACTCAGACCATGTGACCATCATGAACGACCAGACCCTCGATCTGTTCAAGGAACTGGTTCGCTCCAACGGCCTTCACCGTGCCCATGTCGGCCTCGACTATTTCGATGCCAGCATCAACCGTATCGGTGCTTACATTGTTGGTGCGCGTGCCACCCAGAAGTGCATCCTTCAGGCACTCCTCGAGCCGGTAGCCCGTCTCCGTGAGTTGGAGGACAACGGTCAATACTTTGAGCGTCTTGCCCTGATGGAGGAAGTCAAGTCGATGCCGTTTGGCGCTGTGTACGACTATTTCAATCTCAAGAACAATGTTCCTGTGGGCGAAGAGTTCATCCCCGCCGTCCAGCAGTATGAGAAGGATGTCACCTCGAAACGATAACCCCGAAATCCCTATTCATTATGTCAAACAGTAAAGGAAGTCTGCGGAGCACGATTGCTGTGTCGCTCACCAATTACCTGGATGCCGGAGCCATCGTGGCAGGTGCCAGCGGACTCACGTTATGGAAGAATTACCTTGGACTGTCTGAGGTGCATTTAGGTTGGCTCAACTTCATCAGTGCCAACTGCTTGGGAGCAGCCATCGGAGCCATCATCGGAGGTTTCCTGGCCGATAAGTACGGACGTAAGTTCATTTACACCTACAACCTCCTTGTCTACATGCTGGGTGTGGCACTCATCATCTGCAGTGTCAATTTCCCCATGTTGTTGTGTGGATTCCTCATCACAGGTATTTCTGTAGGCATCGGCGTGCCCGCTTCCTGGACCTATATCTCTGAGAGTTCTGAGGTCAACAACCGTGGGCGCAACATCTGCATCTCACAGATGTCATGGGGTGTCGGTCCCATGGTCATCCTGCTTCTCGGTATGCTGTTCGCCCCCGGTGGTTATCTCTTCGGATGGGTGGAGGGAGTTGCCCGTGTTGTCGGTGGTGATGCGCTGACTCAGGAAGCCGTCAATGTGTTCAGTTCGCGCATCGTGTTCCTCTCTCTCTTTATTGTGGCATTCATTGCATGGAACTTGCAGCGCAAACTTGATGAGAGCAGCGAGTGGAAGGCAGCCAAGGCTGCCGCCAAGGCCAAAGGCGAGGACACAGGGCTTATGCATGCCATCAGCGTGCTGTTCTCCAACAAGATTGCCGTCCGCACCGTCATCTTCCTCGCCACCATTTATCTCACATGGAACTTGGTGGCCTCGGTGATGGGATTCTTCCAGCCCCATATCTATGAGACAGCAGGAGGTGTGAGCAATGAGCAAGCCAACTGGATGAACTGCATCCAATGGGCCATTATCGTCGGTGTGACCTTCATTGTCTCCAAGATGATTGACAAGACCAGTCACAAGGCCATCTACACCTTTGGATTGGTGGTAGCCATCTGCGCATGGCTTGTCATCGTGACCATCGGCGTCAATGGTAAGGCCGGTCTGTGGTTGTTCGCCATCCTTTGGGGTGTCCAGGGCGGCACATCGCCCCAGATTTTCTATGCCCTGTGGGGAACCGAACTGTTCCCAGCCAAATTCCGCGCAGGTGCCCAGGGTCTGATGTTCTTCATCGTCCGTGGTCTGTCTGCCGTATGGGGACTTATCTTTACCTACATTTACGGAGAGAACGGCGAAGGCTTCACCATCGCAGCCTATTGCATGATCGTGTTGTTGCTCATCTCCCTTGTCGTAGGTTTCATCGGATGCCCCAACACCCGCGGACGTACTCTCGACAGTATCGCCAAGGAACGGTATGGAGAGGTGTACTAACCACTGCACAGAATACTGATATTCAACATTGTTTATGGCAAAGCAGTCCGTCTGGTTCAGACGGACTGCTTTGTTTGCGGTTGACACAAAGGATGAAGAGAAAAAGTGTATGATTTATTTCGGCAGGTTGAATGCCACGGACATCTCTTTCATCTGCTCCTGGGTCATGCCATCAGGAATGAAGCCCATGCAGCGGGCGTTGATGTATATCTTGGCGCTTTTCGACAGCACATCAATCTGGTCGAAGGCATCCATCACATCCAGACCTTGGGCGAAGACACCATGCTTTTCCCACAGCACCACATCATAGTCATCCAGTTCTTTCAGGGTAGCATCAGCCAGTTCCACACTGCCCGGCAGAGTATAAGGAATAATACCAAGACCCAGCGGACAGAAAGCCTTTGTCTCGGGAATCATGCTCCAGAGGATGTTGGTCAGCACATCTTTCTTCAAGAATTCCTTGTTATGGCTCATGGCCACCAGTTCTATGGGATGGGTGTGGACGGTGGCGGTGTAAGCCGAACCCTTCTCTATGAGATGATTGTGCACGGTGAGGTGTGAGGGCAGTTCACTGGTAGGCTGCACCAACTCATCAGCGATAATCACATAACTGGCGCAGTCGTCAAGGATGCGGATCACACTGCCGTTGCTCATGGGCCAGCGAGCGAGGTCGCGCATTCTCTTTCCCGTTCCCTTGCAATAGAAATAGCATCCTTTCAGGTAGGGCAGTGTCACCCCGATTTGCTTTACTTCGCTGATGGCCGGCAGTGCCCGTAACTCATCGTCCACATACTGGGTGATGTTCACGGTGATGTTGCCTCCGTTGCGCTCAGCCCATCCGTTTTGCCACAGATACCCAGCCACTTCAGCAATTTTCTCAATCTCTGCACGCAGTTCAGCGCGATTTTCCAAAATACTCTTCATAGTTTTCAAATAGTTTTTATGATTTTTTGATATGTGGTTCATTCATCCTTTTTTCCCGCCGTTCCCTGTTTTCTGAAATCGCTCGGTTTCATGCCTGTTTTCAGACGGAAGCGAGAAGAGAAATAGTCTGGCGAGTCGAAATTGAGCCTGTAGGCGATTTCCTTGACGCTCATCTTGGTGGTGGAAAGAAGTTCCTTGGCCCGTTGCAATCGCAAGTCCTGTTGGTAAAGAGCAGGTGAGAGACCAGTATACAGTTTGAACAGTTTGCGGAAATTGGAATAACTGACCCCCAGGGAGTCCGCCAGTTGCTGAATGGTGAGGTCGCTTTCCAATGACTCGCGGATGCGGATGCGGGCTTTGCTCACCATTTCCGCATGGCCCTGGTTCTTGTTGAGTTCTATGTTGCGTTCCAGGGCATACATGGTCCCTATGAGATGGTTGACAATGCCCGCCAGCATCTGCTGGAAGTGAGCAGCCTCCTCAAAGGCCGCTTTCATGGCCGCCTTGTAGAGTTCGATGATCTCTGAAGAATAGCCTACATGATAGATGGGTTTGGAAGGGTGGAGGAATCCGTTGTTGATCCTGTCATCCATATTGCGTCCCTTGAAACCTATCCAGTAACTTTTCCAGTGAGAATCAGGCAGAGGTCCGTAACTATGCCATTCCCCGGGGAACAGGAGGAAGATGTCGCCAGCCTTGATAGATACCTTATCTATGTGTGATGACTGGAAGAACCCTTCTCCCTCCATCAAATAAAGCATCTGATATTCATTCAGCACACGTCCTCTGTCCATGTCAAAATAATAGCCATCAGCATGCCCTTTGGTAGGGTAGGGCTCGCCTGCCTCTACGGCATCATAGCCCACTGTGCTGACGGTGAGGCCCCATAATGCGTCATGTTCATTGGCCACCAAATATTTGCTGTCTTGCATGGTTGAAAGAATAGATGAGTGACAATTTAGCAAATGTGTTACGCTTTATCTTTGCAAAAATAGCAAAAGTAAAGGTAAAAATCAAAAATATATTCCTTTTTTTTGTTGTTCTGCAAAAAACGGAAGATAAGTTTGACCGAACGGCTAGTTTTTCGTAACTTTACACCCCCAAAAGAGATTTCGAGATATTGTCATGGATAAGAAAACTATTTTGCACATCATTTTCCTGTTGTTGCTCTCCTCTGCGTTGGTTTATCTCACAGGATCATTTTTCATGGCACTTGGCATCATGATGCTATTGCTGCTCATCGATTCTTTTTTACGCAAATACGACAACAAGCGCCGTAGGGAGTGGGAAGAACAGCAACAAGCCGAGGACAATCATCTGGAAAACGACAAGGATGAAGACCAACACCCCATCTGATACAGTTCAACTAACAAGACAATCATGCAACTGCTGCAACAATTATATACGTCCCATTTCGGAAAGGCACCCTTCAGCGTAGAGGCTTTGGCAGGAGCCGGGAGCAACCGTGCTTACTACCGGATGGGAGATGAGGAAGGCAAGACTGTCATCGGTGTTGTAGGTACCAGCCGTGACGAGGATGATGCCTTCATCTACCTCTCCCAACATTTCCGGAAACGCCAGTTGCCTGTGCCCGAAGTCTTCGCTGTCAGTGACGACCGAATGAGGTATCTGCAAGAAGACTTAGGCAAACAGTCACTCTTTGACGTCCTGAAAGATGCAAGAGAGGCAGGAGGCCGCTACAATCTGAAGGAGCAGGCTTTGTTGGTGGAAACCATTAAGTTGCTCCCCAATTTCCAGATACGTGGCGCACGGGGACTGGACTGGAGCCATTGCTATCCACAGCCTGAATTCAATGAGGAGAATGTGCTGTTCGACCTCAACTATTTCAAGTATTGCTTCCTCAAGCCAACCGACCTCGACTTCCACGAATTGAAATTGGAGGCTAATTTTAGGCTGATGGCCAAGGACTTGCTGGCAGAACCCACCGACAGTTTCATGTACCGAGACTTCCAGGCCCGCAATGTGATGCTAGATGCGAATGGCAAGCCGTCGTTCATTGACTTTCAGGGCGGGCGCAAGGGACCATATTATTATGACTTGGCCTCTTTCCTCTGGCAGGCTTCCGCGCGATACCCTGACAAGTTGCGGAGAATGCTGATCTATGAATACTACTATTCACTCAAGCAGTTTACTGAAGTTCCCTCCAAGCGTCACTTTGTGGAGCGGTTGTCGCTTTTTGTGCTCTTCCGCACCTTGCAGGTATTGGGCGCATACGGATACAGAGGGTACTTTGAGCGCAAGAAGCATTTCATAGACTCCATACCCCCCGCCATCAATAATCTCCGGCGTATCCTCGAGACAGAGAATTTCCATTATCCCTATCTGATGGATGTATTGCGTCGGCTCACCCTTCTGCCACAGTTTGAGGTGAAGGATGAAGAGCCACGTCAGCGGACCGACGGATACCGTACTACAGACAGCAATGTCTATCAGGCTCATACCAACGACGGTCCCGCCACTTTCTCCAAATATGACGGAAAGGGTCCTTTGGTGGTGAGAGTCTTCAGTTTTTCCTACAGGAAAGGCATCCCGGAGGATGAGTCCGGCAACGGAGGCGGCTATGTGTTCGATTGCCGAAGCACGCACAACCCAGGACGTTATGAGCCCTACAAGCAACTGACCGGCCTTGACGAACCTGTGATTCGCTTTTTGGAAGACGACGGAGAGATTGTCACTTTCCTCGAGCATATCTACCAACTGGCCGATGCCCATGTCGCCCGTTATCTGCAGCGTGGATTCACCAGTCTCATGTTCTCGTTCGGTTGCACGGGTGGTCAGCACAGGAGTGTCTATTCTGCCCAGCATCTCGCTGAGCACATCAACAGGAAATACGGCATAGAGGTGAGAATATGCCATCGTGAACAAGGTATCAACCAAATATTGCCCGCAAGATGAGACAGGCCATGATATTTGCAGCAGGATTGGGTACGCGGCTCAAGCCCATCACCGACCACATGCCGAAAGCATTGGTCAGGGTGGGGGAGAAACCGCTTCTCGACCATGTGCTCGACAAGATGCAAGATGCCGGATTTGAACGCATTGTCATCAATATCCATCATTTTGCCGATCAGATTGTGGATTATGTGCAGTCACATCCGCGTGGCGGCATGGAGATCTTGTTCTCAGACGAGCGGGAAGCCCTGTTGGAAACCGGCGGAGGCTTGCGCAAGGCCGCTTCCTTGTTCTCCCCCGACAGTCATGTGCTGATTCACAATGTGGACATCCTGAGCAATGTCGATATCGGTCAACTCTACGACCTGTCGACGGAAGCAGATGCCACGCTGCTGGTCAGCGAGCGCCAGACAAACCGATATTTGCTTTTCGACGACCACATGCAGATGAAAGGCTGGACCCATACAGGGACAGGCGAGGTGCGCTCACCCTATCCCGATTTGGATCCGCAGAAATACACAAGACTGGCTTTTTCGGGCATTCATGTCATATCCCCGGCATTGCTGCAGATGATGCAGGGATGGCCAGAGAGATTCAGCATCATCGACTTCTATCTGTCACAATGTGACAAGATTCGTATTATGGGGTATCTGAAAAAAGACCTGCGGCTCATGGACGTCGGCAAGTTGGAAACCCTGGAGGACGCCAATCAGTTCATCACCCAATTATAGGAACGACATACTCATTATTTGACGAAATAAACATATATCATATGCAAAAAATCATCATTCTTGACTTTGGTTCACAGACCACGCAATTGATCGGAAGGCGTGTGCGTGAACTCGACACGTTTTGTGAGATACTTCCATACAACAAGTTTCCTGCGGACGATCCATCGGTCATCGGTGTGATTCTCAGCGGTTCGCCCTTCTCTGTTCACGACCCTCAGGCATTCCGTGTAGACCTCAGCCAGTTTGTGGGTCGCATACCAGTTTTGGGCATCTGTTATGGAGCACAGTTCATTGCCCATGAAGGAGGTGGTAAAGTGGAGCGCACCAATACCCGCGAGTATGGGCGGGCCAACCTGCAGTCCTTTGATAAAGAGAACCCCCTTTTTGAAGGGTTTGACGCCAACTCACAGGTATGGATGAGTCATGGTGACACCATCACCGCCATTCCCGCCGACTGTCATGCCATCGCCTCCACTGCTGATGTCAAATATGCTGCTTATGCCAGTGACCGTCATCCGCTGTGGGCCGTGCAGTTTCATCCCGAGGTTTTCCATACCACCCAGGGCAAGGACTTGCTCCGCAATTTCGTCGTGAACATCTGCGGCAGCCGACAGGAATGGAGTCCGGCATCCTTCGTGGAGACCACCGTGGCAGAACTGAAACAACAGTTGGGCGACGACCGCGTCATTCTTGGATTGAGTGGCGGTGTTGATTCCTCCGTCTGTGCCGTGCTGCTCAACCGAGCCATCGGTGACCGTCTCACCTGCATCTTCGTCGACCATGGCATGTTGAGGAAGAATGAGTTCAATAAGGTAATGGATGCCTACAAGGGATTGGGCCTCAATGTGATAGGTGTGGATGCCAGTCAGAAGTTCTTCGCCGACCTGGAAGGTGTTTCCGACCCAGAGCAGAAGCGCAAGATCATCGGCCGCGATTTCGTGGAAGTGTTTAATGCCGAGGCCAAGAAAATCACCGATGCGAAGTGGTTGGCCCAGGGCACCATTTACCCCGACCGCATAGAAAGTCTCAGCATCACTGGCATGGTCATCAAGAGTCACCACAATGTGGGCGGTCTGCCCAAGGAGATGCACCTCCAACTCTGCGAGCCTCTGAAATGGTTGTTCAAGGACGAGGTCAGACGTGTGGGTTATCAGTTGGACATGCCCGAGCGGTTGATCAAGCGCCATCCCTTTCCCGGTCCCGGTCTTGCCGTCCGCATCCTTGGAGACATCACACCAGAGAAGGTCCGTATCCTGCAAGAGGCCGATGATATCTACATTGAGTCGATGCTTCAATATGTCTGTGAGGATGGAGAAGTGCTTTATGACAAG
Organism: Prevotella sp.; assembly: GCA_016281815.1. Classification (GTDB taxonomy): domain Bacteria; phylum Bacteroidota; class Bacteroidia; order Bacteroidales; family Bacteroidaceae; genus Prevotella. Next base: position 29,669 of record JAEEJK010000095.1, read on the forward strand.
ATCTGGCAGGCAGGAGCCGTCCTGCTCTCTACAGTCCGCAGTGTGGGAGTCATGGGAGATGAGCGCACCTACGAGCATCCTGTGGCATTGCGTGCCGTCACCAGCACCGATGCGATGACCGCCGACTGGGCCCATCTGCCTTATGATTTCATGGCCAAAGTATCCAATGAGATCATTAATAAGGTGCGTGGTGTGAATCGTGTCTGCTACGACATCTCCTCAAAACCACCATCAACGATAGAGTGGGAGTAATCCCAACTTTATCTGATTATCTTGGCATCGCCGCTGAAGGCGCAGATGTCAGCGGCGATATGGTTCAGGTGATGAAACCGGGTGTAGTCACTGTCGGCAGGCACCCCGTTCACTGCTTGCATGGTGTCGAGTCCCCAAGGAGCAAGTATCAGCAGTCGGCCATGAGCGCAAGCCTCGAAACGGCGTTGCTCAGGCTTCCAGTAGGGGCCAATAGGTTCTTTCTGCAAATGGATGAGTGGATATCCTTTCTCCATACATTCGTTTTTCATCATCAACTCGCCCCGTGAGATACCAGGTGTCACAATCACCGTAGCACCTCCCATCACGGCAGCGGCCCATTGTTCGTGTTGCTGTGCGTAGTCGGCTGTCTTTTCATATGGCTGTCCACTGATGGGATGCCGCCTGTGGCATTGTACCTGCACCTTGTTCGCCCATCGTAGTAGAAAAAGATTGCCAAAGGCGCCATAAGAACGGTTGCCTATCCGCACATGCAGGCATCGCTGCATCACATCGGGCAAAAGGCGGCGCACGATGGCTCGGCGCGGATTATCATTCACATAAGATATCATGGCTTTGAGGTGCCTGTCGTCAAGACATACCGTATCATCATAGTTATCGTCAAAGAGAGGTCTGCATTGGCGTGTTATCAATGCATAATACTCTTGCCGCTGCTTTTTAGAAAGGCTGCGTATCAATGACCCTTCATTGCTGTGGTAAGGGGCCTTCTCGCGCAGCCATGCTGGCACCTCTGACAGGCTGCAATCGACCGAGATCGGTCGATTGGTGGAATTAGGGAGGCTCTGCTGTTGCCAGCGGCTAGTGCAGGAGGCCTTGAAGGCTTGTATGACATCGCCGAGGCTCCATTGCATTGGTTTCATCACCTCTATCACGCCGTGGAAATGGTCGGGCATGCAGACGCAAGCATGCACCGCCACATGGTTGCCATGATGTATTTGTTTCTCAGGTGTCTGCTCCCACATTTGGCGCACCATCTCACCCACAGGCGATAGTTGCACCTGAGGATGAACGGCATCGCCACCCAGGCGCCCTAACAACGCCTCGCGCCCACTAATCACTAATGTCACGAGATAGATACCGCAACCGTAATAGTCATGGCCAGGATTGCGTGGACGATAGGTTGCGGTATTCATGGTGGGTGTAATCAGCCGATTTTTGCCTTTTTGCAACGGGAGGTGATGTAGTCATAGACGAATTCGAAATCGTCTTTGTTCACATACACGCGGTTTTTTTCCAAAAATTCTTTTACTAAGATGGTGTCCATCCACCTGACAGCCTTCACTTTTTTGACAGAAGCAAACTCGCTCGTCATCGTGTTGCGGCTTGCTGCCAATGCGCCGGCTCCCATCACAGAGGGTCGTTTTGCAAAGAGACCAGCCAACACGGTGAGGACAGCAATGCGTTTCCCTACTTTTTCGTTTTTTGCTCCCTGTTCGTGAATCACCTGGTTCTCATCCATGATGAAGTGTACGGTATAGGTCCATCCAGACATAGCCGCATAGAGAAGATACCCCAATATGCCCAGCACAAACATGATGGCAGCCGTGACCCCGATAATTTTTAGCGAAATTTCAAAACCTTCGATGTTTATGCCTTCCGAACAAGCCTGGATTAAGAATATGATGCATGCAAAGATAGCCATGGAAACACCCAGCATCCAATACACATCTATCAGCACAGCCGGGTTTTTAAGTAAAGGGAGGTCATACATCCAGTGGTATTTGCCGTCTTCATAGAGTCTCACACGATAGTCGCATTTGATTTTCGACTTGTATTTTTCTGCTGTTTTTTTGTTGTTCATGATGATGGGAGTTGATGGGATGATTGGGAGTGGTGGCTTAGAAGTTCTTGCGTACGCCCTGCCATTCGGGGAATTTCATTTTGAGGTATTCATCATCGAGGAAGAGGGCAGATTGTCCCACGTAGCCTTTCAGTTGCCAGTCGAGCCACTTCACGACGGCCTTGGCATAGTTGCCGCCATGTTTCTCGTAATAGGTGCCGCTGTGTCCATCTTTGGAATTCAGCATTACCACAGGAATGTTGTCGGGTATGCGCTCATAATCCTTCTGTGCATTGGCAAAGGCGATGTCGGCGGGTCCACCTATCATATAGAACATCGGCTGGTGCAAGTTTTTCAGCGCCTCTTTGGTCGATCCCATCATCTCCATGTCGCCGATACCGGTGTTCAACATCACACAGGTCTTGATGCGTGGATCGTGAGAAACGCCCAGCACTTGTGCGCCTCCGCACGATTGTCCCATCGCTGCCACATGGTCGAGATCCAGACAATGATAGTATTCTGAGCCTTGAGCAGCATTTTGGTCAGTGAGCCAGTCGAGTACCTCCAGCAACATCTTGGGATAAGTGCTGAACTGAGGGGCAGCAGGCTGCTGTTTCTTGTTCTTCTTGGCATTTTTGGCATTTTTCTCTCTCTGTTTGGCCTGCTCCTCCTGACGAGCCTTTATTTCCTCGGCAGTCAATGGCAGGATTTTTTCCCCATTGGCCATGATGACCTCGCCTTTGGTTTCGGGATAGGCAGACCTCAGGACACCCCTCCATTGAGCCATCACATCCGCTTCGTCGTAGGGACCGATGGCAGCAGCCACATAGCCGTAGGACGCCACCTCGCTCAGCAGCAGGCGCATCTCCACGTTGTTGTTGAAACAGGCACCGTTGGCATAAACGATGACGGGCAGAGCGCCCTGCTTGGCCACTACTTCCTTTAGATTTTGCGGGCGATATATGGTAAAGCGAGGGCATGAGGCATCACCCACCACTTCCGACTTGAATGGTCCCGTGCCGCCTTCTTCCACTATTTGCTTTTGGGCAGTCTGGGCATTTGTCAGGCCCACACATGCAGCGACGAAAAGCGCTGTCAACAATAATTTCTTCATCATCTATTTGTTTTATTGATTTGACGACAAAAGTACATACAATTTAGTATTTTTCCAAATGATGTGGGCTTTTTTTGTGGGAGGTGATATGAGGTGATACGATTGATGTGAATTGATGGGAAAAAACCTCTTTCCCCTTAAAATTTTAGTTTTTATTGACAGCAATTATGTCATTTTATTAAAAAAGTATCAGCAATTGATAAATGAATACTATATGTTTAGCATAATTTGTCTTACTTTTGCAAACTGAAAGCATATATAAGCAAATCATTAGAAACCTAAAATACGAGGCCGCCCAAAGAGGCAATACCAGTAAGGCCAATTACATCATCATAACCACATCCATTATATAATATATAAGGTGATACTGAGCGTATCAGAATGGAAATGGATTTACTTTATTTAACCTACTAATATACTTAAGTATGATTCTAAAATTCAGAAAGACAGTGCTGCTTATGGGCGCTTGTGTAGGTCTGGGGTGGTTATCTCCGGCTTATGCAGAAACGTCTGATGTGGCCGCCGCAGCGGTTCAGCAGTCAAAGAAAGTCAGGGGTGTCGTCAGCGATGCCAATGGACCCGTCATCGGAGCAACCGTCATGGAGAAAGGCACCAGCAATGGTGCTGTCACCGACATTGACGGAAACTTCACTCTCGACGTGCAGCCAGGTGCTGTGCTTGTGATTTCCTACATTGGTTATGTCACGCAGGAGATTCCTGTGGGCAACCAAACATCTTTCATGATCAACCTCGCAGAAGACTCCGACGTGCTTGAGGAAGTCGTGGTCGTGGGTTACGGTGTGCAGAAGAAGAAACTGGTCACCGGTGCCACATTGGAGGTGAAAGGTGAGAACATCGCCAAGATGAACACCACCCAGGTGCTCGGTGCTCTCCAGAGCCAGGCCCCCGGTGTGAACATCCAGGCCTTCTCCGGTCAGCCTGGTGACGGATTCAAGATCAATATCCGTGGTGCAGGTACCAACAGCAGCACCAATCCTATCTACGTCATCGACGGTGTGGCAGGTGGTGACATCAACGCCCTCAACCCCGCTGATATCGAGCGTATTGACGTGCTGAAGGATGCCGCCTCCGCTGCCATCTACGGTTCATCGGCCGCCAACGGTGTGATCCTCATCACCACCAAGCAAGGCAAGGAAGGCAAGGTTGAGGTGAGTTATGACGGCAACATCGGTTGGCAGAATGTCTACAAGATGCCAGAGCCCCTCAACGCCAAGCAGTATATGGATGTGATGGACTTGGTGAATCACAATGCCGGAGGTCCCCTTTACGACTGGTCAAGATATATTGACGCCGACCTCCTCGCAGCCTACAAGAACGGTACCAACAAGGGCACCAATTGGGTGGAGGAGTTCCGTCACAAGAATTCCATCGTGACCAACCACTCCCTCAACCTCACCGGTGGTGGCGACATCTCCAAATTCTCCACGGGTGTGGGTTACCAATACCAGGACGGTGTGTTCGGTGGTCCGGTGAAGTCCGACTTTCGCCGCTTCACCTTCCGTCTGAATTCAGACCATGTGATTTACAGGGTCGGCGACCGTGATGTCATCAAGATTGGTGAGAACCTGTATTTCCAGCATCGTCAGAGTCAGGGTATCCAGATTGGCAACCAATACGCCAACGACCTCTCCAACATGTTGCGTGCCAATCCCTGTATTCCTGTATATAATAAGGATGGAGAGTATTTCATGTGGAACGACCTCAATACATCAGGTACCGACGGCTGGTTCCCCTACAACAACTTCTCCAGCAACCCCATTGCTGCCGTGGTCTACAATCAGGCCGGCAACAACAAGAGCAAGAGTTTCAACCTCAATGCCACCGCATTTATCGAGGTGCAGCCCATCAAGAATTTGACCTACCGCGGTCAGGTGTCCTACAAGCAGTGGTCGAGCAGTTGGTGGTGCTACCTCCCCACCTTCCGTATCCACGACAACTCGGGTGGTTTCCGCAATACCGACCAGACTTCCGACAACCTTTCGCTCGGATGGAACTGGAACTTGGTCAACACACTGAACTACCGCTTCGACCTGGGCAAGAACCACTTTGATATCATGGGCGGTATGGAGTACTCCAAGTCACGTCCTCACTATGGTGAGTCGGTGAACGCCACCGCCTCGGGCAACATCTTCGGTGATGCCATCCATGCCTATATGCACAACATGACAGGCCGCACATCTGCTGTTGTCGACGGTTATCCCAGCGGTTACGACGCCAAACTTTCCTATTTCGGACGTCTGAACTACGACTTCAACGAGACCTACCTTTTCTCGGCCATCATCCGTGCCGACGGTTCCTCGAAGTTCGCTCCCGGACACCAGTGGGGTTACTTCCCCTCAGTTTCCGCAGGTTGGGTCATCTCGAATGAGAAATTCATGGAAGGCACCAAGAGTTGGCTTTCGTTCCTGAAACTCCGTGCAGGTTGGGGACAGAACGGTAACGACAACATCGGTTCTGTGCTGTGGAAATCCAACTTCGATTTCGGCGATTACGGACAGTACTCCTTCGGCAATACCAAAGATGCCTACACTCAGGGTGCTTATCCCGCCAACATTGAGAATCCCGACCTCGTCTGGGAGACCTCACAGCAGACCAACGTGGGTCTCGATGCCCGCTTCCTCGGCGGTCGTCTGAACACCACCTTGGAATGGTACAACAAAGAGACCAAGGACCTTCTGCTCTGGGTGCCCCTCTGGGCTATCGTCGGACAGAACGGTTACACCGCCAATGCTGGTACAGTGAAGAACACCGGTATTGAGGCATCCGTGGGATGGCAAGACAACATCGGCGACTTCAAGTATGGCATCAATGTCAACTTCGCCAAGAACAAGAATGAGGTGACAGAGGTGAAGAATGCCAATCACTTCGTGGAAGGTGGCAACGACCTCATAGCCCAAAACACAGGCTACATGGCCCGTATGGAGGAAGGACATCCCATCGGTTACTTCTATGGTTACAAGACAGAAGGTGTCATCCAGAACGAAAGTGACCTGCAGTACTACCTCAGCAAGAACTGCGGCGGCAAAGCAGTCAACTCTCTCCAGGGTGCAAGCATCCAGCCCGGTGACCTGAAGTTTGTCGATGTCAACGGCGACGGCATTGTCAATGCAGATGACAAGACCGAGTTAGGCAGTCCGCATCCTGATTTCACACTGGGTGCCTCCATCAATCTTGGATACAAAGGCTTTGACTTCTCCGCCACAGGTTTCGGTTCATTCGGCAACGAGGTGGTTCGCTCATGGCGCAAGAACACCGACTCACAGTTTGAGAACTACACCACTGAGGCATTCGAATACTGGCATGGCGAGGGTACGTCCAACAAGTATCCTATGCTGAAGCCCGGCAATATCGGTGCCAACTGGCAGCAGGTGTCTGACATCTACGTGGAAGACGCAACCTACTTCCGCATCCAGAATGTCACCGTAGGTTATGACTTTGCCAGCCTGCTCAAGAGCACCTGTCCCTTCAGCCAACTCCGCGTTTACTTCGCCGCCCAGAACCTCCTCACCTTTACCAAATACAAGGGAATGGATCCTGAGAACGGTATCGCCATCGGCAATGAGTCATGGGTGACAGGTGTCGATGTCGGCAACTATCCTCAGCCCCGCACCTATATGGTGGGTGTGAACCTGAAGTTTAAGGACAAGAGTGAGAAGAAAGCAGCTGCTCCTGCCGTGCAGACCAAGATTGAGTATGTGACAGACAACAGTGAGATTGACCGTCTCAACGGTGTGGTCAACCAACTGCGTGCCGACAATGAGCGTCTGAAGAACCAACAGCCGACGAACACCACTACCGTCATCACCGACGAGAAAGTGGTCACCTATCCTTACTTCGTGAATTTCGAGATCAACAAGACCGAGATCGTCAACCGCGAGCGCGTCAACCTGAGCACCATCGCTCAGATGATCAAGCAGAACCCCGGCAAGAAATACAACGTGATGGGTTATGCCGACAAGGCCACAGGTACTGCCGACCGCAACCAATGGTTGGCCGAGAACCGTGCCAAGAATGTCTACGACCTCCTCATCAGCGAGTATGGCGTGCCAGCAAGCAGCCTCGTCCTCGACTCAAAGGGCGGTGTGGAGAACCTGTACTTCAACGATCCTCAGATGAGCCGCTCGGTTATCATTTCAGAGGTTAAATAATCACTGAGCAGTAAACATCAAACATTTAGATATATAGAAAACATGAAAAAAATAGCATATTTCTTAAGCGCAGCACTTTTCGCAGGTACGTTGGTCTCCTGTGATCTGGACTCGATGAGTATGACTTCGAAGGATACATCCAACTTCCCTGTCAATGCTGAGGATGCCGCTCAGGCTTTGGCCGGCATCTATCAGAACCTGAATGCTGTGAATGCCAATCCCCAGGAGACATGGCACTATTACGCCATGCTTGCCAGCGATGACCAATTCGGCGGTGGCGGAACCAATGACAAACTGATGCAGGCCATGGACCTTATCCTCAACTACAATGTGGATATGACCCGTGATTTCTGGCAGCAGCGCTACCAGGGCATCAACCGTGCCAACACCTTGCTCGAGGCTCTCGATAAAGTGGATTTTGATGCCACAGAGAAAGCCCAGACCAAGGGAGAGGCCCTCTTCATGAGAGCGTTCTTCTACTATGAACTTGCCTCCATGTATGGAAACGTACCTCTTCTCGTCACAGCCAAGCGCCCCGATGAGGTGGTACCTCCTACGGCAGCCCAACTGTGGGGACAGATTCTTCAGGACCTGCGCGATGCCTGCGATATCATGCCCAAAGTGCGTAAAAGTGACGGTCATGTCGACAAATATTGCGCAGAGGCACTTCTCGGCCGTTGCTGGCTCTTCTACACCGGCTTCTATTGCAATGGTGAGAAGATCAGCGACCTGGTGAGCACCAACTACAACCCGCTTACCTCTGTGGAACTGCCCGACGGCACCACGCTGACCAAGGAGCAGGTCATCGGCTATATTGATGACTGCGTGGCCAATTCAGGCTATACATTGGTGCCCGACTTCCGCAACCTCTGGGCATACACCAACCGCTGCACTGTGGAAGACTACGACTACACTAAAGGTCAAGGTCTGAAGTGGGTGGAGGACGACAATGCCGTCAACCCCGAGTCCATGTTCGCCGTGAAGTTCAACAAAATGGCTTCCTGGCAGACCACCATCGGTTATGCCAACGGCTATTCGCTCCACTTCGGTGTTCGTGGCGGTCAGGCATACGGCAACACCTTCCCCTTCGGACAGGGATGGGGTGCCGGTCCTGTGGCCACCAACCTCGTGACCGATTGGAAGAACGCAGAGCCTCGTGACCTCCGTTACGATGCCACCGTCCTCAACTTCAACGACCTTCCCGGTTACACCAAGGGCGGTTGGGACGACTTCGTGCAGGAGACCGACTACTATGGCAAGAAACTTTCACCCATCACCTCCAAAAAGGAAGACGGTGACTACTATTGCACTTTTGAGAACCAGATGTATCCCGGCAACTGGGAAATCTCCGGAGAGGAGAACTTCCAGTTGGGCAACATCCACGACATGGTGCTCATCCGCTTCGCCGAGGTGTTGCTCATGCAGAGTGAGTTGAAGAATGATGTAGCCGGAATGAACAAACTGCGTGCACGTGCTGGTTTGGCTCCCGTTCCCAACTACAGCCTTGAGGCACTGCAGAGGGAGCGCCGTTGGGAGTTGGCTTTTGAGGGTCTGCGCTTCAACGACATCCGTCGCTGGCACATTGCTGCCGCCGCTTTGGAGAAGCAAACCGACCAGGCCTGCTACTATTGCGGACGTCCCGCTACCAACTTTGCCCACAACGGCGGTTATGCCGCACGTTACAATGCTACTGCCGGATTCCAGAAAATCCCAGAGACCGAGATTATCCTCTCTGAGGGAGCGTTTAAACAAAACGAAGGATGGACAGGCTCAGACAGTGAATACAACGACTGGAACAACTAATGCATCAGCCAATCAACTATTAAACTGAATGAAAATGAAAAAGATAATATTTGGACTATTTGCTGCCGCCGGATTGCTCACTGCTTGCGATCCCTCTGTGGACAGCATCAGCGCACCAGCATCTTCACTCACCAGCCAGGTAGTGGACAGTGAGTTCTCTTTCAAGCAATGTGCTCAGAATGAGGATGGCACTTATGTCGATGCTGCAGACGGAAACTTTTTCTTCTTTAATGTAAGTGCTCCGTATAAGTCGGTTGTCGTCTACAACTACGATGCCGACGGCAATGAGAATATCCTTGCCAGTGGTTTCAGTGGCAATTTCAAGATACAGCCCAAGCGTGGTGGCGACCCCAACCAGTCGTTCTATGTGCGTGCCGTTGACAAAGACGGTACAGTGGTGGAAATCAAGAAAGACGTCGTGGTGTTTGTGCCCACCGAACTTTCTTCCGACATGAAGTTCCTCTGCAGCGCCTCCGGTACGAAAGTTTGGACATGGGATACCGGATTCCGCAGTGATGGTGCTGTTTGGGGCAACCTCGGTTATGCTCCCGGCGACGGTAATTCTTTCGTCAACGACGGCAATGGTATCTGGTGGGGCTGTCCTCCCGCCGACCTGACCGGTCAACTTGGTCACTCCGATACAGGTGTGGCCACTGGTGAGGAAGATCCCAATGCCTATATGGTTCTCGATGAGGACGGCAACGTGAAATGCTTCGCTTCTGATGGCGTTCAGATCCGTTCGGGTAAGTTCCGCGTCACCGCTTGGGACGAGGGCAACCGCTCTTTCGCTTCAGCCGATGGTTCGCAGCCTGCATGGTCGCTGGGTACTTTGCATACCGATGCCGGCAGCATCCTTTTCCCGTTCCAAATCAACTCGCATAACGATGACCATGACAAGACTACATGTCCGACCGACTTCGAAATCATGCAACTCGACGGTTCACACCTGAAACTCATCTACCCGCAGGCTGGCACAGGCGGCTGGACTGAGGCTACTTGGTGGGCATTCAAGAGCAACTCCGACGCAGAAGGCTCGTTGACCAACTATGGTGAGAAATCATGGACTTGGGACACTGAGTTCCGTGGTGATGGTGGCGCTTGGGGTAACCTGGGTTATGCTCCCGGCGACGGCAACTCCTTCGTCAACGACGGCAACGGCATCTGGTGGGGCTGTCCTCCAGCAGACCTTACCGGTCAACTCAACCACTCCGACACTGGTGCTGCTACTGGCGAGGAAGACGCAGGTGCCTACATGACGTTCAACTATCAAAAGGGCACTATCTCCTCCTTCGCAGCCAACGGCAGTCAGATCCGTTCGGGTAAATTCGAAATCTCGGCATGGGATCAGGGCAAGCGCTCGTATGCTTCTGTCGATGGATCACAGGCAGCGTGGTCGCTCGGTACTTTGCATACCGATGCTGGCAGTATCCTCTTCCCGTTCCAGATCAACTCGCATAACGATGACCACGACAAGACCACATGCCCGACCGACTTCGAAATCATGCAACTCGATGGTTCGCACCTAAAACTCATCTACCCGCAGTCAGGCACTGGAGGCTGGACAGAGGCTACATGGTGGGCATTCAAGAAAAAGTAAACGTCAGTTTCCAATAAAAAACCGCCTCGTCCACGGGGCGGTTTTTTTGACTATTATCATTCAGGTTTTTTGTCCGAATCACTGATTATTGTTAACTTTGCACAATCATGGGAACAATCTCCACAGCATATGTGAAAACAGCAGCGAGCGCACTCTTCGGTGTGCTGGTGTTCCTGTTTTGGTGGTTGGTATATCCCCATGCACTGTCATATCAGGAACAATACCAACTGTTCCTGCTTACCAACGATTATTTTGTACAACGGGTGATGGTGACAGGCGGACTTGCTGACTATCTGAGTGAGTTCCTTGTGCAGTTCTATTACCTGAAATGGGCCGGGGCCTTAGTTTTGGCTGCTATATTTGTGTTGCTTCAATGGCTTACCTGGCAGTTGATGTGTCAGCAGAACCACCATCTGTCATCCTGTTGCTATCCGCTGAGTTTCATTCCGTCGGTTTTGTTGCTCTGGCTGATGGGCGACGAGAGTGTGCTGTTGTCCTATCCCGTGGCACTGCTTATGGTGATGGCGGCGACCTGGGCAAGTCAGTATTGGGACTGGTGCCGCCTTTCGTGGCCTGATCTTGTGGTAGTTCCGTTGCTCTATGTCGTGGCAGGACCGTTGGTGTGGATGTATGTGTTGCTGCGGGTGTTGAGAGCACCTCGGCGCTGCTGGTGGATACCGGTATTGATGGCCGTGTTGCATTGGTCTTCGACATATATCCTCCTGCAATGGCCGCTGAAGTCCATCGCCCTCGGGCTCAACTATTACCGCATCCCATTGCATTACCATGTGCTGCAGGCCATTCTCCCGCTAACGGTGGTTGCCGTTACAGCACTTGTACCCTGTCTTCCTGGTGGCTCGCTACGCACGATGAAGTCGGCATCGGCCAGCATCTGGGGTGGGGGGGCATCGGCAGCCGTTTTCATATTGACATTCTTTGCCATCCATAGTGGCTATGACAAGGAGAAATACGAACTCTTGAGACAGGATGCCCTGGTGAGGGAGGAGCGTTGGGATGAGGTGATCAGCCGTGCAGACCATTATCAGGTGCACAACGCCTTCTCCTGCAACTGTGTCAATCTTGCCCTTGCCAAGCAGCGGAGGTTGGCCGACGGCATGTTCGATTATTATCAAAGCGGAGAGGATGCCCTCCTGATGCCAATGATGCGCGACCTCACCTCCAACATCCCCACGGCAGAGGCTTTTTGGCATTTGGGCATGATCAACTCCGCCTATCGCTATATGCACGACCTGCAGGAGTCGATTCTCAATGCACGTAAGAGCGGACGATTCACCAAACGCATGGTGGAGTGTCTGATGGTGAATGGACAGCATGCTTTGGCCGCCAAGCATTTAGCGCTGCTCCAACACACCCTGTTCTACCGTGGTTGGGCGAATGAAATGTGCCAACTGCTGTATCACGATTCTAAAGTCGACAAGCACCCGCTCTATGGCAAAAAGCGGAAATTGAGATACAAGGAAGACTTCCTCTATAGTTACGATGAAATCGACAAGATGCTCGGACTGCTTTTTGTCAACAATACTGAGAACACCATGGCGCTCGATTATTTCATGGGCGAACTGCTGCTCAAGGGGAAGGTCCAGGAGTTGATGCAGTATATGTCGTGGGTGCAGCAGTATGGCGGCTATCAGTATATGCCCCGTGGCTATCAGGATGCCATGAGGTGCATCCAGACGCAAGGAGCCGACAAGGCATCGCCCTACGGCCAGTATGTGAGAAAAATGATGGGAGGAAACTGATATGAGAAGATACGAACTATCCATCTTTGCCTTGCTGCTGTGCCTGTTGGCTGCGTGTTCCGATGCTCCGGAGAATCCACAGTCCACCGACCAGATGCCCGTTATCTATCCCGACTATGTGGGAGTGACGATACCGGTAGGCATCGCACCGCTCAATTTCAACATGGCCGACACCCGCTTCGATCGTATGGATGTGGTGGTGAAGGGAAGCCGTGGCGGCGAGATGCATGTCAATGGCGAATGGGCAGACTTCGATATCGACGAGTGGCACGCCTTTACCCAGCAGAATGTGGGAGGCCAACTCACCTTCACTGTCTGTGCGAGGGCAGATGGCACCTGGACGCAATACAGAGATTTCACGGTGAATGTAAGTTCTTATCCATTGGAAGATTACGGACTTACCTACCGCCGCATCCCGCCAGGTTATGAAATAGGTGGTAACATAGGCATTTACCAGCGAGATATCCATACCTTCGACGAGAGTGCCATCGTTCAGGAAACCGCTCTGCCAGGACGTTGTTTCAACTGCCATACTCCCAATCGCACCAACCCACGTTGGCTGACGATGCAAATCCGGGGTGAGGGTGGTGGCACCATGGTGCAGATAGACGGAAAACAGTCGTGGCTCAATACCAAAACCGACTCCACCAAGGCGGCAGGGAGTTACGCCTACTGGCATCCTTCGGGCAACTATTGTGCCTATGCGGTGAACACCGTACACCAGAGTTTCTTCACGGGTGCAAAGAGCAACCTCGAGGTCTATCACCGCTTCAGTGATGTGGTGGTGCTCGATGTGCGGAGCAACGAATTGCTCCTCACACCGCTGCTGCAGACCGATGATCTGGAGATCTTCCCAGCCTTCTCGAATGATGGAAAGACCCTCTATTACAGTTCGTCGAAACCCTGCAATGTTCCAGCAGAATACCTGAAGGTGAAATGCTCGCTAGTCGCCTTGTCTTTTGACGCCTCCACCGGCACTTTCGGCACCGAGGCCGACACCCTTCTCAATGGCCCGCTGACCGACAAGAGTTATACGTTGGCCAGGCCCTCCTACGATGGCCGTTGGCTGATGTATTGTGTGTCGAGCCGCAGCAATTTCCCCGTGGCACAGCGCGATGCCGACCTTTGGCTGATGGATCTCAAAACCGGTGAGACGAGGTGCCTCACCGAAGCCAACAGCGAATACAGCGAGAGTTACCACAACTGGTCATCCGACAGCCGGTGGTTTGTCTTCTCCTCAAAACGGGAAGACGGCGCTTTCACCAAACTCTACCTGGCCTGTGTCGATGATCATGGGAAAGTGTCCAAGCCGTTCCTGTTGCCGCAACGAGCCCCCCGCCGATATTACGCAAGTATGTTCGATGCCTACAACGTACCAGATTTCACCAAGACCAAGGTCGAGGTAGATATACGTGAGATGCAGCGTCAGGTGACCTCGGAAGAGAGAAAACAAGTGAAAATCAGATAAGAAAAGACGATGAAACGTATTTTTTATGGGGTGTTGACCCTGCTGGCCATTGCTGTCTTCATGGCATGCGGTCAGGGTGAGAAAAATGGCTCCTGCCGTATCCATGGAACGGTGGACGACAGCCGTCTCAACGGCAAGCAAATTTTCCTCGTACCACTGGAGGACAATTCCGCCGAGGCGGTCGACTCAGTCTACATCAAGGATGGAAAGTTTGAGTTCGTCACAGACACCTGCCACATGGCACAGATTATCATGGACTATCATTTCCGTGATGGCGTGCAGCGCCTGCTGGTCGTCACCGAACCTGGCGACATCACGGTGCGTATCGGAAAGGTGAGCAGCGCGTCGGGCACAAGAGGCAACGACTCCCTCGAAGTGTGGAAACAAGCCACGGAGCGGCATACCCGTGAGATGGCGACCTTCCGTCAGGCAGCAGCCGAAATGGCCAAGGCCGATGCAGCCAAGGCCAAGCAGTTGGAGGCCCAGGCCGACAGTGTGCACAAGGCTTACAAACAATACACCCGACAGTTGGCCACACAGGTGGGGGAGGGGGCGCTGAGCACATTCCTCGGCAGTCTTTATCCCACCAGTTATCCCAAGCGGATGCCTGACGGAACGGTTGTGACAGTGACGGAAGAATAGTATATGGGAAAACATCTCTTCAAACATTGGAAATGGTTGCTCTCGGCGCTCTTTGGCATCGTGGTGGCATGCTATTGGGGAGGCTTGAGGATGTCGGTGCTCTCGTTTCAGGAACAGTATCAGTTGTTCCTTACCGATACGTCCTATTTCTGTGAGCGGATGTCAGTGCCCGGAGGACTGGCCGACTATCTTGGTGAGTTCCTCACGCAGTTTCATTTCGTCCCCGTGCTCGGAGCCTGCATCCTTGCCCTGCTCAGTGTAGCCCTGCAAGTCATGGTTTGGCTGTTGGCCCGTCGCAATGGTGCCAACGATGCCTATTACCCACTCAGTTTCATCCCCTCGCTGATGCTGTGGGCTTACATGGGCGATGAGAATGTGCTGCTGAGTTTTCATGTCGCATTGCTGCTGGCATTGGCTTTGATGTTGCTTTATCATGCAGTTAGTCGTAACGAGGGATTTCCCCAGCACAAATGGCAAAAAATGGCCTTCGTCCTGGTCTCCGTGCCTCTGACCTATTGGCTGATCGGACCCTGTGTGCTGATGGTGGTGGCCTATGTCGCCGTCTATGAATTGACCAAGCACCGCTCGCTGGGCAGTTTGGCGCTTGGCATCGTTGGCGTGATTGAGGCTGTGGCAGTAATATTGCTTTCCGCCAAGTATTTGCAATACCCTCTGTTCAATCTCTTCGTCGGTATCAACTATTATCGGTATCCCATCTATCAACCTGGCATGCAGATTGCCATCGAGGTCGCCTGTGTCCTGCTGCCGCTGTTGTTGCCGTTGCTGCCCACCGTGCGCAAGACCGCCAAGGTCGTAGGGGTGAGTATCGCAGTGTTGGCGGTAGGTGGTTGGTGGGTGATCGGCCGTTCCTTTGACCCATTGAAATACAGCCTGATAGAATACGACTTCTTGGTGCGTACCCGTCAATGGGGAAAAATTGTGGAAAAGGCAGAGCGCCAACAGCCTACACGACCTTTTGATGTGTCCTGCGTCAATCTTGCCCTCGCCATGCAGGGGCAGTTGAGCGACCGTCTGTTCGATTTCTTCCAGAACGGAGCCGAAGGCTTGTTCCCCTCGTTTCAGCGAGATATGACCACCCCGCTGCCCCCCAGTGAGACGTTCTATTGGCTCGGGATGGTGAATGATGCCGAGCGTTATGCCTTTGAGGCGCAGGAAGCCATCCCCAATCACCGCAAGAGCGGCCGGCTCACCCGGCGCATCACGGAGTGCAACATCATCAACGGCCAGTATGAGGTAGCCATGAAATATCTCAGGATGTTGGAGAGGACGGTGTTCTACAGCAAATGGGCCAAAGAGCAGAAAGCGATGATCAGGGAAGGAAAGGTGAGTGAAGATCCCGTCTATAGCAGGCTGAGGTCTTATCGGCAGAAGAAGAAAGACTTCCTTTTCAGCGACACCGAGATGGACCAGATGCTCGGTCTGCTCTTCGTGCAGAACTACGACAACCGCATGGCTTTTGAGTACCTGATGTGCTACGAGTTGCTGCAGCGCGACCTCGAGCGTTTCAATGCCTATTACCCCTTGGGCAAATACGCCAAATTCAACCGCATCCCCACTGCCTACCAACAGGCCTTGGTGATGCAGTGGACTCAGCAGCATGGCAGTTTCGAAGGTATGCCATGGAGCATAGAACCCGCCACCTGCAACCTGCTCACGCAGTTTGTCAATCTCTATATGAAGAATCAGAACGACCCCTCGCTGTCAGCACCGCCATTCGGCAACACTTTCTGGTCGTATATGCTGGTAAGTCAGGAAGGCAAGGAGAGGCAAGGGAAGCAACCAATGAAGGAGATTTATTGACATGAGAACGAGAAAGAGATACAACCGTGTGAGATTGGTCCTCACCTTATGTGTGGCGTCGTGGCTGACCTGGTCGTGCTCCTCGTCTCCAGTTGACCCCACGCTTGTGAAGCAACTGCCACCCATTTTCCCTGACTATGCCGGCGTCACCATCCCTGCGGAGATTGCCCCGCTCAATTTCAATTGCTATGGTGACTGTGAGGTCATGGATGTGGTGGTACGAGGAGAAAAAGGAGGAGAACTGCATGCTAATGGGCAATATGCCGATTTCGATGTGGAGGAATGGCATCAACTGACCCAGCAGAACAAAGGAGCCACCCTTACCTTCACCGTGTGTGTGAGAAAAGACGGAACCTGGACGCAATACAGCGACTTCACCGTCGACGTAAGCGATGATGCCCTCGGGGAGTGGGGGCTTACCTACCGCCGCATCCCCCCCGGTTATGAGGTGTACGGACGGATGGGACTTTACCAGCGCGACCTGTCGAATTTCAACGAACAGGCCATCCTTGAGAACACGGCGGTGCCGGGAGCCTGCCTCAACTGCCATGTCTCAGACCGCACCCATCCCAACCGGCTGACCTTTCATGTCCGTGGTGACCATGGGGCGACGCTCATCCAACGGGATGGTGTGATGGAATTGCTGAAAGCCAAGAACGACAGCCTTGGTGGTTCGATGGTTTATCCGTATTGGCATCCGTCGGGACGTTTCGTGGCATATTCCACCAACAAGACCAACCAGTCTTTTCATGCAGTGGCGGGAGAGCGGATTGAGGTGTTTGACCACGCTTCCGACGTGCTGGTCTATACTCCCGATACCCATGAGATATTGCTTGATTCCATTGTGGCGACAAAGGACCATTATGAGAATTATCCTGTATTCTCTCCAGATGGCAAGACCTTGTATTTTTGTTCCGCCGCAGCGAAGGAAATACCTGCAGGATACAAGGAAATACAGTACAATCTGTGCAAAATCGGCTTTGATGCAGAAAAAGGAACATTTGTGGGTGAGGTTGACACCATTTTCCATGCACGGCAGATGGGTAAAAGCGCCAACCATCCACGGCCCTCCTACGACGGTCGTTTCCTGCTGTTCACCATGTCTGACTATGGTTGTTTCCCCATCTGGCACAAGGAAGCCGACCAATGGCTGCTCGACCTGCAGACCGGCGAGGCACGACCTTTGGACGAGGTAAACAGCGATGATACCGACAGTTACCACAATTGGAGCGAGAACTCCAGGTGGATCGTGTTCACGTCGAGGCGGGGGAATGGTTATTATACCACGCTTTATTTGTCTCATGTGGACAAGAATGGCAAAATGACCAAACCCTTCCTTCTGCCACAGCGCAATCCCTGGAGGTATTACGACGAGACGCTTGATTCATTCAACACCCCTGACTTCACCAGTGAACCTGTGATTCTCGACGCGAGGGCTGCAGCACGAGGCATCCTCAGCGACCAGCGTGTGGAAACGAAGATAAGATAAAACAGGTTATTGGTGACTGAAGTCAACAGAAGGGCCTTCTACCGCGCGCTTTACATCCAAGGCGTCGAAGGGTAGGGGGCCTTTCCCCATTTCGGGGGCATTGAATGATTTCAGGTTGTTGTCGTAGAAACCGGGATTCTTCTGAGGCAGCACAAAGGGTTTGTGAGCCTTGCCCTGGCGGTCGATATAGCAGAAATAAGGTTTGCCATAAAGACCGTCATCGCGCTTTGAGGCAAAGACGAGCCACCGGTTGGAAGAAGACCAACTGTGGTAGGTGTCGCTCTTGTCGCTGTTGACTGCTTCCATCTTGTCTACGGTCCCCGTCTCAAGGTTCATCAGTTGGAGGTCGGTCTCCTGATGCCAAATGGGGAAGGTGCCGTAGTTGGCCACCGTATAGATGATAAAACGTCCGTCCGGACTCACGCGGGGGTGGCAGACGGAAGCCAGTTGCTGCTGACCCGAGAACAGGGTGTCGACCTCGGTGCCGAGGGAGCCCGTCGCCTCATCGAAAGCAATGCGGCAAAGGCTGTAGCGCATATCGGTCAGTTCCATCGGCAGTTTCACCTTTGGTGAGGCGCAGTAGTAGATGTATTTGCCGTCGGGTGAGAAGGTGGGGAAGGTCTCAAATACGGTGCTGTCGCAGAGAAGTCCGCTGCTCAGAATGGTATGTTTCTCCAAATCAGCCACATATACATCCGAGGCACTGTCGAACACCTCCAGACGCTTGCTGGGCCTGGCATGGAAGGCAGGGATAATCTTGTTGGTCGAAAATACGATATAGCGGCCATTGGGACTGAAGCAGAAATACACACTTCCCGACACCATGTCGGGAGTCTTGATATTGAATTTCGACAGTTTCCCGTCGCGGTTGAGGATGGCCCCGCCACCCTCGCCCCGCACATAAAGCATGGAGAGGCTGGGGCTCTGACTGCCGTAGGTGTGGCAGTTCATACAACGGTTGCCCACCAGTCCATAGTCGGAGATGGCCCGCTCGTCGAAGTTCTCCACGCAGCGTTCCCGCAACGAGAGGTTTTGGAAAATCTCGTAGTCAGGTTCTATCAGTCGGTAGGTGAGATAGGCATCGACGGAGTCTTTGGCGACATGCCAGGAGAAGGAACGATATTCGGTCCATTGTCCGTCTTTCAGTGAGGAGACCGTCACCTGCACACTCCGTCCCGCCACCTTCGCCATGAATTTTTTCCATTCTTTCATTCCGAAGCACACCTCATGACTTTTGGCGTTCACGACGAGTGTCTCGCCATCGCATACGGCTTTGGCCTCCACCGCCTCCGCCCCGTCGCGTAGCAGGAAATTGAGCGGCGCGATATTGCATGGGATGGTGATGTCGGTATAGTCGGGATAGATGGGAGGCAGCATGTCTCGTTTCGTGGCGTTCTCAGGTGTCGGGGTGCAAGCCGTGAGCGCCACGATCATAAGGGCGAAGACAGTCAGGAGTGTTTGCAGGTGCTTCATATCTTCGGGGTTTTTGCGGTGTCGAAATAATACCAGTATGTGTCGCTGAAGCGTTTGTCACCACGGTGCTGGTTGTAGTCCTGGAAACGCTGCAACTGTTCTTGGTCATGGATGTATTTCTTCCATTCTTCTTCGGCAGCGTTGGTTCCGGCGAGCCATATCATCAGGGCTTGTTGGTAGAGAGGTTTTATGCGAGGCTTGTCGGTAGCCATACAGTAGCGGTCGTAGTCGCGCTTGAAATTATTGATGTCTTTCAGCAGCAGGGTGCTGCAGAGGATATAGTCAAGGGCCACGATATTGTCGGGATTGCTGTCAAGAAGTTCCATCATCACCATGTGCAGATTGTCGCTGAGGCGTATGGTGTCGGCATTGTTCACGAATTGTTTCTTTTCTATGAAATAGCGCCATGCCTTGGGTTCGTGGGCTTTGATGAGGTCGGCCCACTTCTGGTATATCCATGTCTGCTGCAGGATACCCAGGTATTTGTTGGAAGCGAGTGAGTCGCCACTCACCATGTTGCATTCGGCCAGACGGCGTATCATGCGCACGTTGCGGTTGTCGGGAGCGAACACGTTGGTCATCATGGCGGCACGCTCAGTGAGGGTCATGTCGCCAAGTGCCCAGTAGAGTTCGTTCATGTTGTTGATGATGAGTTTCGGTGTGTTGGGTCCGATGGTATAGAACGTGCCGAGTTGGTTGGGGTGGAATTGCAACAGATGGTCGGGCAGTTCCCCTTTCTGGGCTTTTACGAGGTTGTAGAAGAACAGTTGCACCTCGTTGGGGTGCTCCTCAGTCTCCACCAATTGCTCCACCTTTGGCCAGTTGCCAAAATAGTATTCGTTGTCGATGGCCAAGGTCTTTTCCAGTTCAAAGTCGGGCATGGTCAGCCGTCCTATGCCCGGGTATGTAAGGTTGTCGGTGGTGGTGAGCAGGTAGGTGCGGTTGGTGACGGTGATGGCGAGAACGATCATGCCGAATGCGAAAAGGCCTCCCCACCAGTTCGCCTTGACTTTCTTCACCCCATCGTGGATGATGACGAGCAAGGTGTAGATGATCCAGCCATAGCCCGCAGCGGTGTAAGCCACCAGTCCCAGACAGATGCCGAAGGCCACTCTGATGATGGGAGGCATACGCTTGGAAGTGAGGGCATAGGCAAGGAAGAGAATGGTTCCGCCAATGATGGCCATGGCCGATGACAGTCTGTGGTCGTGATGGAAAAAGAGGCATGCCTCGACGGTCATCAAGATCATGGCTGTCCAAAATCCCCAAGTCCCTTTGCGTATCAGACCGAATGCCCTGCACAGCAGGTCGCCCATCACGAGCAGAGTGACAGTAAGGATTGCGGCACCAACGTAACGGTAATAAAAAAATTGTGTGAGGAAGTCTCCCGCCAAGCAGGCAGCCCAGCCTGGTTTCCTGAAATAGGTGGCGACGTAGTCATGTGAGATCAGGAACAGTTGGTTTTGTTCCTGATAGAAGAAATGGTAGGAGTAGAGCATCTGGAAAAAAGCCCAGCATGCCATGCCCCACAGCATGATGCCAGCCATCTCTCTTGTTCTCTGTTTGACTCTCATGTCCGCTCAATAAAATGAAAGTAGGAGGCAAACACAATTGTCAGTGTTGGCCTCCTACTTAGTTTGGAATAAGTTTGCAAATTAATTTATGCCTGTGCGTCGGGTATCACGGAAACCACACTCTTGTTGCGGGCACCTTTGTGGAAATTCACGATGCCGTCAACTAAGGCAAACAATGTGTCGTCTTTACCAATACCTACGTTCTGGCCGGGGTTGTGCTTTGTACCGCGCTGACGGACGATGATATTGCCAGCCACTACGCGCTGTCCACCCCAAATCTTAACGCCGAGTCTTTGTGCTGCAGACTCGCGGCCGTTCTTTGAACTACCTACACCTTTTTTATGTGCCATTTCTTAGTCCTCCCTGTTTTAGCCGATAATTGATTTGATTTCTACCTGGGTGAACTGGGCACGATGACCGTTCTTCTTTCTGGAGTCCTTGCGGCGCTTCATTTTGAAGACAATTACTTTGTCACCCTTAACAAGTGGTTTTACCACTTCACATACAACTTTCGCTCCTTTTACTGTGGGAGCGCCAATGGTCACGGCTCCTTCATTGTCTACGAGGAGCACTTTCTCAAACTCAACAGACTGGCCCTCTTCCACATCTTTGATGTGGTGTACGAACAGTTTTTTACCCTGTTCTGCCTTGAACTGTTGGCCCTGGATTTCTACAATTGCGTACATTTAATAATGAAATAACAGGTTTTTCCGCAAGGCGGGCGACCTCGTGCCGCCGCTTGTTGGAGCCTCCACGGACTAAATCGGCTGCAAAATTACTACTTTTTTCCCAATGTCTGATGGCAGCATCCCAAATTATAGAGATA
The DNA here is from genome assembly GCA_016281815.1 of Prevotella sp. GTDB lineage: Bacteria > Bacteroidota > Bacteroidia > Bacteroidales > Bacteroidaceae > Prevotella. The sequence goes on from JAEEJK010000095.1 coordinate 51,455, forward strand.
TTTAACAGATTTTAAGCAATGAGGGAGCACTTATTTGTATAAGAAGCGTTTGATGCTCATTTTGGGCGTTTTTTCAAAGGGAGTGTCCCTCAGTTCCACCTTGTGAATCTTGCTGTAGGAGGGCAGTGATTTATTGGCGGTATTGCGGATCAGTTCAGGTATGCTTTCCTTTGTTTTGGTGTCCAAATCTTCGGGAATATCGGGATAGATGAGGGCGACCAATTTCCCGTTTCGCTCCACGACAAGCGGTTCCACCACATAGGGGCAGCCCGACAAAACGGCTTCCAGTTCTTCTGGGTAAATATTCTGGCCCGAAGAGTTCAGTATCATCGATTTGATTCGTCCCCGTATGAAGATGTTGCCATTTTCGTCCATAGTGCCCAGGTCGCCAGTACGGAACCAGCCATCGTCAGTGAACGACACCGCATTGGCTTCGGGATTTTTATAATAACCCACCGTGATATTTTGTCCCCGAGCCTGGATTTCTCCTGCTACATTTTTCGGGTCCGTGGAATCTATCCTGATCTCGTGAACAGGTTTTCCGCACGATCCAGGCACGAAATCGGTCCACCACTCCCAGCCGAGCAGGGGACATGCTTCCGTCATTCCATAACCCACGGTGAAAGGCAGTCGGATATCGCAGAAACATTGCTCCACATCAGGCTTCAGTGGTGCTCCTCCCATGATGAAACAGCGCACGCGCCCACCGAAAGCCGAAATGATTTTTTTGCGTATAATCTTGTAAATCAGTTTTTTCGCATAAGGTATGGAGAAGAATCGCCGCATTTTCTCCAGAGAGGGTTGGATGGATTTTGCATAGATTTTCTCCATCACGAGCGGTACAGTGACCACCATGTAAGGTTTTACGTCCTGCATGGCTTTGAGCAGTGTGGTAGGAGAGGGAACCTTACCGAGGAAATACACTGTCACGCCATCGACATTGGGATGGATGAACTCGATGGCCAGTCCGTACATATGAGCCATGGGCAGCATGGAGACGATGGTCTCTCCCGGATGGTTGGGGAAATGGCTGTTGCTGAATTCGTCGGTATCAGAGATTGCTCCATAGGTGAGCATGACGCCTTTGGGGTTGCCTGTAGTTCCCGATGTATAGTTGATGATAGCCAGTTTGTCCATATTGTCAGTGGGATAGGACACATGTTCTGGCAGCATCCCGTAGGGATAGCGCAGTGTGAATGCTTTCTCGCGGTTTTTCCACGCCTTTTCCACCTTCTTGTCGTTATTCCACAGCATGATTCCGTCCTTCACATTGATGGCTGCTTTCAAGGCCGGCATTCGTTCTGGATTCAATTGTTTCCAGATGCTCTCCTCCGTAAAAAGGATTACGCTGTCGGAATGTTGTGTGAGTGCAGAAATGCTGTTGGGATGGAAATCAGCGAGAAGAGGCACCGCCACGCAGCCGTTCACATTGATGCTCCAGAAAGTCATCGCCCATCGTGCTGAATTGCGTGCGCAGATGGCAATTTTGTTGCGCTTTGTTATGCCGGCTTCATTGAGAAAAATACGGAATTGTTCAATGGCCGTAGCCAAATCCGAATATGTGAAGGAGTCGCTTCCGTAGTCACAAAGTGCCTTCTGGTTCCATCTCTCGTGGATGGTTTCTTCCAGTTTCTTCAGATAGTGTTTCATATTCTCCTCGATTTTTATATTTCTGCTGCGAAAATAATCATTTTATTTGATTTTACCGCATCGTTGCCCGTGTAAAATGAAAAAAAAGAGGTGAAAAATTGTGAACAATGTAATGGCATTTCATGGTTACAGGCATATAAAAACAAAAAAGCGATGACCTTCTCAGGCGACCGCTTCGAATCTTCAATAGGTATTAGTTTTTTTTAAGGTAAAAAGATTGTTTTCAGGATAACGATGCAAAGGTAAGTCATTTTTATCAATGACCAAAGTTTTTTAATTATATTTTTTTAATCGTGCTTGGCTGTGTGCCCACACAATTTTTTATTTAACAAATTTTATAAATTTTAACTGTGTAATCGATTGAACTCGCTGTTTTTTTTCCTCATTTTCAAGTTTAATTTTTTTCATAATGATTGATGGTTGGCTGAAAAAAAATGCTTAATTTTGCAAAAACAATGTATTCTATGAGACGACGTTTGACCATGCTTCTGATGTTCTGCTTCCTTGGCATTTCATCAGTATGTCATTCTCAGGTAAGAAAAGAGATCTGTCTTTCCGAGGGATGGCAGTTTTCCCGTGACGGATTGGATTGGCAGGAAGTCACCGTACCCCATGACTGGGCGATATCCGGACCTTTTGACAAACGGTGGGATTTGCAATATGTGGCCATAGAGCAAAACGGAGAGAAAGAGAAGACGGAGAAATCCGGCCGTTCAGGTGCCTTGCCCTGGATAGGGAAAGGTTATTACAAAAAGGAAGTGATGCTGGATAAGCAACCCGCCACGGCCCTGTTGTTGTTTGACGGAGCCATGAGTGAGCCTACTGTGCGCATCAACGGCCGCGAGGCAGGGCGATGGGCGTATGGGTACAATGCCTTCCGAATAGATGCCGCATCCCACCTTCACGCCGGGCGCAACCTCATTGAAGTATCTCTCAACAACATGGAGGAGAGCAGCCGGTGGTATCCAGGCGGAGGAATCTTCAGACCAGTGACACTGATCTTGGGTCAGCAAGCCATGCTTGACGACTGGTCCACCTATTTCCGTACGGTAGCCATTGAGAACAATGTAGCCGCCATTGACGTGGAGGTCGGTGCAAGAGGCAACTACCAGGAAGGCTATTGGGCTGTGGATGTGGCGCTGCGTGATCAGCGAGGCAGCATAGTGGCCCAATGTCATTCCCCCCTCGGTCAGGACGGCAAGTTCACCGACCGCATGCATGTCTCCGCTCCCCATCTATGGTCTCCTGAGTCACCTTATTTATATATATTGGAGACGCGGCTTTATCATCAGAGCAAGTTGGTGGATGAAAAGAAGACCAAGGTCGGCATCCGGACAGTGGCAGTGGGAAAGGATATCGGGTTCCAACTCAATGGTGTGACCAGAAAGATCAAAGGCGTGTGTCTGCACCATGATTTGGGTCCTCTCGGGGCCGCCGTCAACAAGGCCGCCCTCATCAGGCAGATACGTACGATGAAGGAAATGGGTTGCGATGCTATACGCACAGCGCACAACATGCCATCTACGATGCAGATGGAAGTCTGCGACTCCATGGGCATGATGGTGATGGCAGAGAGTTTTGACATGTGGATCTATCCCAAGTGCAAAAACGGATACGCCCGTTTTTTCAAGGAATGGAGCGATCGTGACATCGAGAACCTCGTCAGATGTCACCGCAACCATCCTTGCATTGTCATGTGGAGCATTGGCAACGAGATACCCGAGCAATGGAGTGAGGAAGGGCGTGAGATATCCCGTCACTTGCAGCAGATCTGCCACGACCTTGACCCCTCACGTCCGGTCACGCAAGGCATGGACAGGGCAGAGGCAGCCTTGAAATCTGGTTTTGCCCAGGTGATGGACGTGCCGGGATTCAACTACCGTGTACACAAATATGAGAACAACATCAAGCAGTTGCCTCAGGGATTCCTTCTGGGATCGGAAACCGCATCGACGGTGAGTTCCAGGGGAGTTTACAAGTTTCCCGTAGAGGTATCCGACCATGCTGTATACAGCGACGGTCAATGCTCGAGTTATGATACGGAGTATTGCTCATGGAGCAATCTTCCAGACGATGACTGGTGCATGCAGGATGATTATCCCTGGGTCATCGGCGAGTTTGTGTGGACAGGCTATGACTACTTGGGAGAACCAACCCCCTATGATGAGTATTGGCCTTCAAGAAGCAGTTATTTTGGCATCTGCGACCTTGCCGGCCTGCCCAAAGACCGATATTATCTCTACCGGAGCCGATGGAACAAGCAGCAGCATACCCTGCATGTCCTTCCCCATTGGACCTGGCCAGGAAGGGAAGGCAAGGTCACCCCCGTCTATTGTTATACAGACTGGCCAGAGGCAGAACTGTTTGTCAACGGAGTCAGTCAGGGACGTATCTCCAAGAACCCCTCTTCGAGGCTTGACAGGTACAGGCTGAGATGGAATGATGTGAAATATGCCCCCGGTGAGATTAAGGTTGTGGCATACGACAGCAGTGGGCGTGCTGTTGACGAGAAGACCGTCAGCACGGCAGGAAAGCCAGCAGCCCTCCGGCTGGAAGCAGACAAGACCCGTCTTTTGGCAGATGGCAATGACCTGGTCTTCATTACTGTCAGCATGGAGGACAAAGACGGTCATCTTGTGCCCGACGCCGCCCAACAACTCTCTTTTGAGGTGAGTGGAGCGGGAACGTTCAAGGCAGCCTGCAATGGCGACGCCACCTCATTGGAATCCTTCACCCAACCCACCATGCGTCTGTTTCATGGTCAGTTGGTCGTAGTGGTGCAGGCGAAGAAGGAGAGGGGCGACATTGTTGTCAAGGTCAGTGAAATCGCAAAGAAAAGAGACACAGGCATCACCTCTACTGTGACACTCACTGCCGAGTGACATCAAGAGGAGCGATGGTGTGCGTGGTCTCCACTGAAAGATACCAAAATGTATAATCGGAAAGAAGAAATCCATCAGAGATATGTATAAGAAGTATTTGGTAACGGTTTTCGCATGGTTGCTCACCCTGCAGGTGATGGCACAATACGACCTGTATGTTTCTGTGTTTGAAGGAGGCACCCTGAGGGAAACCGTGGAGTTGATAGCCGATGATGCCATGCAGACGGTCGGTTCCATGAAAGTCAACGGTCCTATCAACGGAACCGACATGATGTTTATCAGGGAGATGTGCGGAGTGAAGGATTTGGACACCCCTACCGGCGGAAAGGTCAAGGTGCTGGATCTTTCCGATGCCAACATTGTAGCCTCTTCAGACGTGTATCTTTCCATGTATGGTGTGGACTTCACTACCCAGGAAGACCATTTTGGCAGTGGCTTTCTATACAACTGCACACAATTGGAGCAAGTTCTCATACCGATAGGCATTGTTTCAATAGACACGCTCGCCTTGGGCATGTGCTCATCCCTGAAGGAAGTGATGATTCCTAACGGGGTCGAGCGCATCGGGTATGGAGCCTTTTATGGTTGTTCCAGCATCAGGTCGATAGATGTGCCCGACTTGGTCTCGGTAATAGAAGATGGTGCTTTTCAGAACATGGAAGCGTTGGAAGAACTGTCCCTGGGCAATGCTGTGACATCCCTCGACAATTCCGCCATCATGGGTGACAACCGATTGCAGGGCATTACATTGGGAGAGGGTTTCTGGCATTTCTCGCCAGTCCTGTTTTACAATTCCCCTTCCCTTGCGAACATCAACGTCACCCCCGGCAATCCCTACTATTCCTCTTGGGAGGGAGTCCTCTTTTCCTCAGGAAGAGATTCCCTGTTGGCCTATCCACCTGCTTATCAGGCATCGGAATATGAGTTGCCGGAAGGTGTGCGGCATATTGCGCCCTATGCTTTCTGTATGTCTTCAGAACTGCAAACCGTTATCATTCCATCCTCGGTCGAAGTCATAGACACTTTGGCCTTCTATGGCAGTCAGTCGCTTGCAGATGTCCGTCTCAATGAAGGGCTCCGCACGCTTCGGTTTGGCGCATTTGCCAACATGATGGCCGAGGAGTCCCCTCTGACCACGCTGAGCCTGCCCTCCACGGTGGATGAGATAGAAGGCGGAGCCTTTCTTTTTCAGACAGCCCATATCCGTGTGAGTGAGCAGAATGAGCATTATATGACAGATGAGGCAGGGGTGCTCTACAACAAGGCAGGGTCTGTGCTCTGCCATGTACCCTGCACGCTTCATCAGGCCGAACTGACTGCTGTCACTGACAGTGTGGCACCCTATGCTTTTGCCGGTAGTTCGATGCCCACCATCTATTTGGGTGATGGTGTGAAGTCGGTTGGCAACGGAGCCTTCTTCAGTGCCGGAGCCTATCATCTCACCCTCGGGCGAGGCATTGAGCGACTCGGCGACCGGCTTGTGGAAGGATGTTCCAACCTGAAAACCCTTTACTGTTTTGCCACCCCCGATGATGCCCATGTGGCCCCCGCTGCATTTTGTGACAAAGAGGGAGATGTGGCAAGGGAGTGCGTGCTGTATGTCCTTCCCGGAAAGATGTCGGAGTTCATGCAGAAACGAGGCTTCTCAGACGCAGAAGGCAAATCTTATTTTTCTGCTATCCGTGAGATGGAAGACGCCGACCATCTGGAGACTGTCAGGAATGATGTCCTTCCCAACCATCCTGCTTATGACTGGACAGGAAAACGCGTGTCTTCTTCGCATCAGGGAGGCCGCATCGTTGTTTTACCCGACGGAAAGGGGATCAAGGTTGTTGGGAAATAGAAAGTATTATGGGTAAGAATCGGTTGCCAGCCATTGTCATACCAGAAGGCGTCAGTGAGGTCATGCTGCACGCCTGTTGCGCACCATGCTCATCCGCCATTGTGGAATGGATGCTCAGCCACGGTGTGCGCCCCGTCATCTATTATTTCAATCCCAACATCTATCCCAATGAGGAATATCAGATTCGGAAAGAAGAAAGCAAAAGGCATGCTGACGCTCTTAATATCCCATGGATAGACGGCGACTACGACCATGAGTCGTGGAAAGCCTGTGTAAGAGGTCTGGAAAGTGAGCCAGAGCGGGGCAGGCGCTGTCTGCGGTGTTTTGAGATGAGGTTGCGGTCGACAGCCGAGAAAGCGGCAGAGATGGGCTTGCATACCTTTACCACCACCCTGGCCTCCTCGAGGTGGAAAGACCTTGACCAGATCATTCAGGCAGGCATGAAGGCCCAGAGTGAGGTGCCTGGAACCCAGTTCTGGGCTCAGAACTGGCGCAAAGGCGGACTATATGAGCGTAGGAACCAACTGTTAAGGGAGTTTGGCTTCTACAACCAGCAATATTGTGGCTGTGAGTACAGCATAACGAAAAAGACAGAGAAATGAAATACATCAGATGGGGATTTATAGGATGTGGTGAGGTGACTGAGATCAAGAGCGGTCCCGCCTTCAGTGACGTGGAAGGGTCGAGTGTGGTGGCTGTTATGTGCAGGACAGAAAGCAAGGCCCGTTCGTATGCCGAGCGGCACCATATAGGCAGATGGTACACAGATGCCCAGCAACTCATAGACGACCCGGAGGTCAATGCCGTCTATATCGCCACCCCTCCCTCGAGCCATGCCACTTATGCCATCATGGCCATGAAGGCCGGCAAACCAGTATATGTGGAGAAACCTTTGGCCTCCAACTATGAAGACTGCGCCAGGGTGAACAGGGTCAGTGAGCAGACAGGAGTACCCTGCTTTGTGGCATACTACAGGAGGTATCTTCCCTATTTCCAGCGAGTCAAGGAAATTATCAAAAATGGCATCATCGGGAAAATCATCAATGTGCAAGTGAGGTTTGCCTGTCCTCCCCGGGAGATAGACTATTCCACTCCCGACCATCTGCCATGGCGTTTGAAGCCAGACATTTCCGGCGGAGGGTATTTCTATGACCTCGCGCCCCATCAACTCGACCTTTTGCAGGACTTCTTTGGTGTGATAGTGGATGCCAAGGGTATCTGTGCCAACAGAGGAGGACTCTATTCAGCCGAAGACACGCTGAGCGCCTGCTTCAAGTTTGAGAATGGTCTTCCAGGCAGCGGTTCATGGTGCTTTGTGGGTCACGAGTCCGCCCGTGAGGACAGGATAGAAGTCATAGGAGACCGAGGCATCGTCAGTTTCTCCGTTTTTGAGTATGCTCCCATCCAGTTGGTGACCAGTGATGGTGAGACTCAGATTGTCGTGCCCAATCCCCCGTATGTCCAGTTGCCCATCATAGAATCGGTCATCCATCATCTGCAAGGATTGGACATCTGTACCTGCACAAGTGTGTCTGCGACCCCAGTCAACTGGGTCCTCGACCGAATTTTGGGTAAGTTCTGATGGTGAGGTTATGGCTGATATTGATGACTTGTCTGATGCCAGCAATAGTGTTGGCAGAAAACGACACTATCCCATCGAGAAAGAATTTTTTCAAAAAGACTTGGGATGGAGCCTTGAATATCATCAAGGAGTTCAACAATGTGGACACTTCATATATTGAGCCTCAGCACTATCATTTCACCACGACCCTGATGTCGACGTACATTTTTGAGTCGTACAGTATCCGCAGCAAAAACGGTCAGTCGATCAATTTCTCCCCGGAGGCAAGAGTGAAATTCGGTCCCTATATCGGTTGGAGTTTTTTGTTCTGGGGATATGCCGTCGACCTTGCCTACATCAGTGCCAACAAGAAGAGGGAACTCGACCTCAGTGTCTATACCTCCATGTTTGGTTTGGACTTTTTTTTGAGAAATTCAGAAAAAGACTACCGGATCCGTTCCATTGACCTGAATGATGATACCCCCGCCGACACGTTGTCAGGAATCCCGTTTGACGGGCTCAGCGTGTCCATCACGGGTCTCAACGCATATTACATACCCAATCATCGGAAGTTCTCCTATCCTGCAGCATTCAGCCAAAGCACCTGTCAGAGACGCAGTGCCGGATCGTTTATGTTCGGTGGCGGATATACCCGTCATTCACTCAATTTGGACTACGACAAACTAAAGACGGCGGTGAGTAATGTCTCTCCCCAGACAGCAGAGAAACTCGACAGCGGACTGATGTTCAAGAACATCAAATACACGGATATCGCCCTGTCAGCAGGATATGGCTACAACTGGGTGTTTTCCACCAATTGGCTTTTGTCGGTATCGATGTCTGTAGCCCTGGGCTACAAACACTCAACGGGAAACAGGTGGGCGGATTTCTCTCTGCTTCGGGATTTCTCGTTTACGAATTTCAATATTGATGGAGTGGGGCGTCTTGGGCTGATTTGGAACAACTCCAAATGGTATTTTGGCGGATATGGCATTATCCACTCCTACAATTACCGGAAATCCCAGTTCCACACCAACAACTATTTCGGGAATGTCAACGTGTATATCGGCTTTAATTTTGGCCGTAAGAAGTCACACCGTATCACCAAGTGAACAATAAGAGAATGAAAATGAATAAAGTAATGAGTAGAATGTTGATGATGGCATTAGTTGCCATCGTGTCTGCGGCATGTGGGAACCAACCCGCGAAAGCATCGGACAAAGAGACTGAAAAGGCCCCCCCGCATCTTGTCAAGGCCGACCAAACAAACGATAAAGCCATCAAGGCCGACCTGAAAGTGAGAATCACCAACAAAGGCGACAGTGCCCGTATAGTCGCGTTGCTGAAGGAAGGACAGGCACTTGGCAAGGACGTCAACGACGTGCTTTTCTTCGCCCGTAAGTTCTTGGGAAAGCCCTATGTGGCTTATACTCTTGATCAGGAACTGACGGAGCGTCTCGTCATCAACACCGAAGGCCTGGACTGCACTACCTATGTGGAGAACGTGATAGCGCTCGCCATCTGTGCTAGGCAGCACCTCACCAGTTTTGCAGATTTTTGCAAAATCCTCTCTCACGTGAGATACGTGGATGGGAAGGTGTCGTACTCAACCCGCCAGCACTATTTCACTTACTGGATAACCGACAACCTCAAAGAGTCGCTGATATCCGACATCGAGTTACCCCCAGCCCCCCTGTCGCAGAAGCGCAAGCCCAAGGTTGATTACATGACCACCCATGTCGCCTCTTACAAGATGCTGAACGCGCACAAGGAGTGGTTGCCTGACATCAAGAAGATGGAGGAAAAGGTCAATGCCACCACTTTTTCCTTCATCCCCAAGTCACAACTCAAAGACTCAGGCAAATACCAAAAATACATCAAGGACGGCGACATCATCGGCATTGTGACCAACAAGGCCGGTCTCGACATTTCCCATGTGGGATTTGCCGTGTGGCACAAGGGTCAACTTCATCTGATGAATGCCTCCTCGCTGCATAAGAAAGTGGTGGATGAGCCCATGACGCTCTACCAATACCTGCAGAAACAAACCTCGAGCGCAGGTATCAGGGTTGTGAGGCTGAAGTGAATTACGAAAACGATTTCATGAAAAGGATGCAATAATGTGCCGGATATAATTGGCAGAACCATTTTTTTTTGGTATTTTTGCAGATGTATTATGACGAACAACATCTCACATACGGGGATTATCGAGGCTATTGAAGGTGGCATGTTGAAGGTACGCATTGTTCAGACATCGGCCTGTGCTGCCTGCAAGGTAGCCAGTCACTGCAGTGCCGCCGAAAGCAAGGAGAAGACAGTGGAGGTGTATGCCCCCAAGGCCGCTGAGCGCCATCAGGTGGGAGATGATGTGGTTGTCACCATGTCTGGACGCAACGGCCGTCATGCCGTGATAATCGCTTTTGTCATCCCCCTCGTGATCATGTTGGTCGTCATGGCAGGTATGAAATGGCTGACCGGAAATGACGGGCTCGCAGCCCTTACGGGTGTGCTGAGCCTCGTTCCATATTATTTGGCCGTCTTTCTTCTCAGAGGAAGGCTTGCCCAAAAATTCGCTTTTGACATAGAGAATTAACCAAATAACAAACTAAAACAAACATGATGGACTTTATTTTGAGTGCAGTAACCGTTCTGGGAGGAATCGCGCTGATAGCAGCACTGATTCTCTTTTTCTGCTCCAAGAAGTTTGCTGTGAAGGAAGATCCCCGTTTGGCACAGGTGCAGGAACTCCTTCCTGGTGCCAATTGCGGAGGTTGCGGCTATCCCGGCTGTTCAGGTCTTGCAGATGCTTTGGTCAAAGGCGCCGATGCCGGTTCCATCGAGGGACTCGGTTGTCCGGTGGGAGGGTCAGAGGTCATGACCAAGGTTGCGGACCTGCTCGGCATGGCGATGGCCAACACTGAGCCCATGGTGGCAGTAGTCAGATGCAACGGTACCTGCGAGAACAGACCCAAGACCGTGGCATACGATGGTTTGCGCACCTGTGCAGCCATGAACTCATGCGGAGCCGGTGAAACCGGTTGCGGTTATGGCTGTCTGGGCTGTGGCGACTGTGTGGCCGCATGTCAGTTTGGCGCCATTGCCATCAACGAGGAAACCGGGTTGCCCGAGGTGGATGAAGAGAAGTGCACCTCCTGCGGTGCATGTGTGAAGGCCTGTCCGCGTCACATTATTGAGTTGAGAAAGAAAGGTCCCAAGAGCCGTCGGGTATTTGTGAGGTGTGTCAACAAAGACAAGGGAGCCGTCGCAAAGAAGAACTGCAAGGCAGCCTGCATCGGATGCGGAAAATGTGCGAAGGAATGTAAGTTTGAAGCCATTACCGTGGCCGGCAACCTCAGTTACATTGACCCGAACAAGTGCCGTCTCTGTCGCAAGTGTGAGAGTGTGTGTCCGACCGGCTCCATTATTGCCTTGAATTTCCCGCCACGTAAGGAGAAACCTGCCGTGGAGGAACCTGTCAAAACAACCATAACAGAAAAGGAGGATAAAGCATGAAACTGAGAACATTTAGCATGGGTGGTGTGCACCCAGAGGAAAACAAACTGTCCTCCGAGGTCAAGACCGTGGCTGCATCCCTGCCCGAACAAGCCATCTTCCCACTTTCCCAGCATATTGGTGCTCCTGCAAAGCCTGTTGTGGCCAGGGGCGACAAGGTCAAGGTGGGCACGATGATTGCAGAGGCCGGAGGATTCGTGTCGGCACCGATATTCTCATCCGTGTCAGGCACCGTGCTGAAGATCGACAATGCGATAGATGCTACCGGTTATCTGAAACCATCAATCATTATCAAGGTAGAAGGAGACGAATGGGAAGAAAGCATTGACCGCTCAGACCGTATTGAGACATTGGAGGCCCATCCTGAACTGACTCCAGAGATGATCGTGGAGAAAGTGAAGAATGCCGGCATCACCGGTATGGGCGGAGCCGGTTTCCCCACATTCATCAAACTCACCCCTCCGCCGACCGCCAAGGCAGAATGTGTCATCATCAATGGCGTAGAGTGCGAGCCCTACATCACCGCCGACTACCGTCTCATGATGGAGCATGCCGATGAAATCCTTATCGGTACCCAATTGCTTATGAAGGCCGCCAAGGTGGACAAAGGTTATATCGGCATAGAGGACAATAAGCCCGCCGCCATCGCCCTGTTTGAGCAAAAGACACAGGGCATGAGCAACATCGAGGTGGTGCCGTTGGCCAAGAAGTACCCGCAAGGCGGTGAGAAACAACTTGTCGATGCCGTCATCCAGCGTCAGGTTCCCGCTCCTCCAGCCATCCCTGTCAATGTGGGAGCCATCGTCCAGAATGTCGGAACGGCCTTCGCCGTCTACGAGGCAGTGATGAAGAACAAACCGTTGTTTGAACGATATACCACCGTCACTGGCAAACAACTCAAGAGTCCCGGCAACTTCCTGGTTCGCATGGGCACTCCGATGAAAGACCTCATCGAAGCCTGCGGCGGTATGCCCGAAGGTGACAACAAGGTGCTTGCCGGCGGTCCGATGATGGGAAGGGCACTCAGTTCGATCGATGTACCCGTCTGTAAGGGAACCAACAGCGTCACGATCATCAGCGGTGAGGAAGCCGTGCGCAAGGCGCCGCAGCCCTGCATCCGCTGTGCCAAGTGTGTCAGCGCATGCCCGATGGGTCTGGAGCCCTATCTTCTCGCCCAGGTATCTTCGCTCCATCTTTGGGAGCGTGCAGAGGCAGAGGACATCACCTCTTGCATCGAATGTGGTTCCTGCATGTTCACCTGTCCTGCACACCGTCCTCTGCTTGACAACATCCGATTAGGCAAGTCTACTGTAATGGGTATCATCAGAGCCCGGAATACTAAGAAATAAAGTTTTGTGAAAAATGGGAAAATTCATCGTATCTCTTTCTCCACATGCTCATGGAACAGACTCCGTTGAGCGCAATATGTATGGAGTCATCATTGCTCTGGTGCCCGCCCTCCTTGTCTCATTCCTATATTTCGGTTTGGGATCAGCCGTTGTGTGCGCCGTGAGTGTCGCTGCTTGTGTGTTCTTTGAATGGGTGATCACCAAATATATGCTGGGACGGCAGCCATCCATCACTGACGGGTCGGCCATCCTCACCGGTCTGTTGCTCGGTTTCAACCTTCCCTCCAACTTGCCGTTGTGGATTATCATCATCGGTGCGCTGGTGGCCATCGGAATTGGTAAAATGACCTTTGGCGGACTGGGTTGCAATCCATTCAATCCCGCTCTTGTGGGCCGTTGTTTCCTACTCGTCTCCTTTCCGGCACAGATGACTTCGTGGCCAGTGATCGGACAGTTGGGCCATTATGCCGACGCCACCACGGGAGCCACCCCGCTCAGCCTGATGAAGACAGCCATCAAGACAGGCGATGCCTCCTACCTTGACCAACTGCCCAACTCCCTTACACTATTGCTGGGCAACGTTCCCGACGGAGCCGGCACCATCGGTGAGGTGTGCGCTTTGGCACTGCTTCTCGGATTGGCCTACATGCTCTGGAAGAAAATTATCACCTGGCATATTCCTGTGAGCATCATTGCCACCGTCTTCGTATTCTGCGGTCTGCTGCATCTCGTCAGTCCTATCTATGCAGATCCTCTTTCCGCCATCCTGAGCGGCGGTCTGATGCTCGGAGCCATATTCATGGCCACCGACTACGTGACATCCCCCATGACGCACAAAGGCCAACTCATCTATGGCGTGTGCATCGGACTGCTCACCGTCATTATCCGCAACTGGGGCTCTTATCCAGAGGGTATGTCGTTCGCCATCCTGATCATGAACGCATTCACTCCGCTGATCAACACATACGTCAAACCAAAACGATTCGGGGAGGTAGTAAGCAAATGAAGAAATTAGAGTCAACATTAGTCAACATGGTAGGGGTACTGGTGTGCGTCGCACTTGTCATGGGCGCCATCCTTGCCTATGTCAACCATATCACGGAGGGGCCGATCAGTGAGCAGGCCGAGAAGGCGCTCTCCGACGGCATCAAGGCAGTCATGATGAGCGACAACCTCACCGTCACCGCCAATGATACCATCAGCGAGACCATCGACAACAAGGAGTGTGTGTTTATCGTGCACAAGGCAGCCGATGCCTCAGGAAAGGAACTGGGAGCCGCCGTGGAGTCCACGACCCTCGGTTTCGGAGGCGACCTCAAAGTGCTTGTGGGATTCAGTCCTGAGGGCGAGATACTGGGTTATACGTTGCTGCAACATGCAGAAACCCCCGGACTCGGCGCCAAGGCCGACACATGGTTCCAGAAAGATGGCAAGGCCAGCATTATCGGCAAGAATCCTTCCACTCCTCTCACCGTCAGCAAGGATGGGGGAGATGTAGATGCCATTACGGCATCCACCATCACCTCGAGAGCCTTTCTCAAGGCCGTCAACCAAGCCTATGATGTGTATATGAACAAGAAAACTGACGCCCAGACGGGTGCCACGAAGAAAGTCGCATTAAAACAGTAAAGGAGGCACATGATGAACAATTTCAAGATTCTCACCAACGGACTCATCAAGGAGAACCCGATTTTCGTGCTCCTTTTGGGAATGTGTCCGACCCTTGCCACCACGACATCTGCTATGAACGGTCTCTCCATGGGACTTGCAACGATGTTTGTGCTTATCTGCTCCAACGTGGTGATCTCATGTATCAAGAGCATCACCCCCGACAAGGTGCGCATCCCTGTTTTCATTGTGGTCATCGCATCCTTCGTCACGATTCTTCAGATGTGCATCAAGGCTTTCTTGCCAGACGTGGACAAGGCCCTTGGTCTTTTCATCCCGCTGATTGTAGTCAACTGCATCATCCTGGGGCGTGCTGAGGCTTTTGCCTGCAAGAACAATCCCCTTGCCAGCATGTTCGACGGCATCGGTATCGGTCTCGGATTCACCATGGCCCTCACGATACTCGGAATCGTGCGTGAACTGCTTGGCGCAGGCTCCATCTTCGGTTTCGTGCTGCTGCCTGAGGTAGCCAACATTCTCGTATTCGTCCTGCCTCCGGGTGCTTTCATCACACTTGGTTACATCATCGCCATCGTCAACAAACTCAAGAAAGGATAAACTATGGAATATCTCTTAATATTCATATCGGCCATATTTGTCAACAACATCGTATTGTCTCAGTTTCTGGGGATTTGTCCGTTTCTCGGCGTCTCCAGGAAAGTTGACACCGCATTGGGAATGGGAGCCGCTGTGGCATTCGTGATGACCCTCGCCACGGTGGTGACGTTCCTCGTTCAGACCTACGTGCTCAATCCCATGGGGTTGCAATACCTGCAGACGCTGGCATTTATTTTGGTCATCGCCTCATTGGTGCAGATGGTGGAAATCATCCTCAAGAAGGTGTCGCCCAGTCTTTATCAGGCATTGGGCATCTTCCTGCCCCTCATCACCACCAACTGTGCTGTTCTTGGTGTGGCCATCCTTGTCATTCAGAAAGACTTCAATCTGCTGCAGGCCGTGGTATATGCCTTCTCCACCGCATTGGGCTTTGCCCTTGCCCTCACCGTGTTTGCCGGATTGCGTGAGCAACTCTCGCTGGTGAAGGTTCCCAAGGGCATGAGTGGCATGGCCATCGTCCTTGTCACAGCCGGTCTTCTCAGTCTTGCCTTCATGGGCTTTTCTGGAGTAGACGGAGGATTGAAAGTTCTCTTCGGACTCGACTGATCGTTGAATTAATCTTTGAAATATGAAAAAAACAATTCTTGTCACGGGTGGCACCGGTTTTATCGGTTCGCACACTACCGTTGAACTTCAGGAGGCTGGTTATGATGTCGTCATCGTGGACAATCTGTCCAACTCAAAAATAGAGGTGCTTGACGGCATTGAGAAAATCACGGGTGTCCGTCCTGCTTTTGAACAGGTAGACTGCTGTGATATGTCAGCCCTTGAAGGTGTCTTCTCCAAGTATCCCGGCATCCAGGGAATCATCCATTTCGCAGCCAGCAAGGCAGTGGGAGAGAGTGTGGAAAAACCCCTCCTTTATTACAGGAACAACATCAACAGTCTGGTCAATCTGCTTGAGTTGATGCCCAAATACGATGTCAAGGGTATCATCTTCTCCTCAAGTTGCACCGTCTATGGACAGCCCTCGGCAGAGAATCTTCCTGTCACTGAGGAGGCTCCCATCCAGAAAGCCCTCAGTCCTTACGGAAACACGAAGCAGATCAATGAGGAAATCATTCAGGACTATATCCATAGCGGAGCCAAGATCAAGTCCGTCATTCTGAGGTATTTCAATCCCATCGGCGCACATCCCACCGCCCTGATCGGTGAGTTGCCTTTGGGTGTTCCGATGAACCTCATTCCTTTTGTCACCCAGACGGCGATAGGTATCCGTAAGGAACTCAAGGTGTTCGGCAACGACTACAACACGCCTGATGGCACTTGTATCCGCGACTATATCTATGTGGTGGACTTGGCCAAAGCCCATGTAGCCGCCATGACCCGTGTTTTGGAGGAGGATACCGACCCCGTGGAGATTTTCAATATCGGTACGGGCCGCGGTCTTTCCACCCTTGAGGTAGTAGAAGGCTTTGAGAAAGCCACCGGTGTCAAACTGAACTGGACCTACGCTCCCCGTCGTGAGGGAGATATCGAGAAAGTTTGGGGCAATGTGGACAAGGCCAACAAGGTGCTCGGCTGGAAAGCAGACACCCCGATAGAGGATGTCCTCGCCTCCGCCTGGAAATGGCAGGTGCGCCTCCGTGATGAGGGAGTCATGTGATCCTTTTTATTCAATAAAAGTTCGGTCATTGGATGGTTGTCCAATGACCGAACTTTTTTATTTGGGATTAAGAATTAGGGATTAAGAATTAAGAATTATGATTACATCTGCGAGGGTGGCGGGGCATGTCACAGCATGTCTTATGTCACATCATGTCATAACATATTATGTCTCGGTTTGTGAAAGTGTAATACGGCATGCCACAGCGGAGGTGATGATCACATCCCCACATCATTTGTTGGGAAATGCCTTTTGGAGGCGTTTGTATTCTTTTTTGGTAATCCGCATGAATGAGCCATGCTGGGGACCGGTTACTCCAACGATGTCGACGGGAGAGTTGAAGTTTCTTAAATATTTATCAGCCTTGCAGATGCGGTAATGCTTGGGGTTGGAGGAATATTCAATGTAGGCAACACACCAACCGTCATCACCGATGAGTTGGAACGCTGAAGAGCCCTCGCATTTTTTCCTACCCTCAAAGTTGACATAGTCATCCTCGACAGGTTCACCCCACGGTCCGGTCAGATGTTCTGCTGTAGCCGTATAGATGCCCGGTTTTCCCCCCTCCTTTTTGATGAGCATGTGGTACTTCCCATCAGACTTCAGGTAGTTGATGTCAGCATCGATGGTGGCATATCCCCAGTCGAACAGCAGCCGAGGTTTGGTGAGTTTGGTAAAACTTTCGTCAGCATAAGAGTAATACATCCTGTCATATTGTTCCTCTGCCCTGTTGAGCAGTGAGTAGTAGATCATATATCCACCTTTTTTCCCATCTTCCCATTTGTAATCAGGATCCCAGAAAATCTGCGGAGCCCAAACACGGTTGATGGTGCTGTAGTCGCGGTATGGGTCAGGAGAGTTAGGGTCGCAGAAGATGGATGCCCCTTTGCGGAAATCGAATGTCACCGACTCCCATTTGATCATGTCCTTGCTTCTGAGCAGGTCGATGCCGTAGTTGTTCCACTCCTTAGACTTGCGGACACACATGTCGGTGGTCACCATCAGGAACCCCTTGCCGTTGTGAGCCCGTGTGATGTAGGCATCGCGTGTGCCGCCCTCGATACGTGCATGCACCTCAGGATCGAAAACGGCATTACCATTGTTAAGATCCTCAAAGTGGTATCCGTCGCGGCTCAGAGCGTATGCTGAGTATTCCCCCCTGTCGCTCATGTGGCAGTAGAGGTATCCATAGGTGCCTTTCTGGAGGTTTTGGGCAGATGCTGTGAGTGACAGCAGAACGATGGCGGTTGATAATAGGCTTTTTCTCATGTTTTTTATAGTTTGTTGTAGGAAAATGTTGACAGTTATTCTGATGGCATGCCTGATGCATCCAAGAAAGCCTTGACACGCAATTCATACTCTTTGGGATAATCCCTGAAAGAGTGGGCATGGTCGGTGCCTTTGGTGACCCAGAGAGATTTCGGCTGACTTTTGGCCTCGTAGAGAGGATGCACCATCCATGATGGCACGAAGTCATCATTATCGCCATGGATGAACAGCATCGGTTTTTGGCACCGCTTCACCATTTCGACGGAGGATGCCTCTTTGAAAGACCATCCATACCGAAGTTTGCACAAGAGGCTTGTGCTGTGCAGCAGTGGGAAGTCAGGCAAGTCATATCTGCCTTTCAGTTCGTGGCTGAGTTCATCCCACACGCTGGTGTAGCCGCAGTCCTCGATAAAACACTTGATCTGAGGGATGTTCTCCTTTCCCGAGACATTCATGGTGGTGGCAGCCCCCATCGACACCCCTTGCAAGACAATTTTTGCCGAGTCGCCGTCACAGAAGAGGCTGGTGACGGTCGGTATCCACTCCAGGATATCATCGGCATCTTTCCATCCCATCTGAACCTCTTCGCCATCGCTCTGTCCATGGCCATGCAGTTCGGGCATGAAGATGTTGAGATGCAGGCTGTCGCGGAACATTCTTGCGATTTTCAAAGAAGAATAGACGTTGCAAGTGTAGCCATGAATGATCACGATAGTTCTCGTCGTGCTGTCAGTGGCTGCAGCGTAAACGGCATGAAGTCGTCGTCCGTCGTGGGTGGTCATGGTGGTGTCACGCATGATGCCACACCTGTTCAGGCTGTCGGCCCATTCGAGTACATCGGGAGCCTCTTCTGCAAGAATATCCCGACGTGAAGCCAGGTCTTTCCCGCTGAGGTCGCCAAGTGCTAAATCAAGCATGTAGAAACTGGCAAAGACCAACAGCAGCAGCAACAAGGCTATTATTACTGCTGCTGACGTGGTCAGCCATTTGACAAACCTGCGGGAAGGCATACTGTCAAATCTTCTTTCGAAGTTCTGCCAGTGAAGCCTGCAGTGCGGCAATCTTCTCCAATGAATCGCTTCTTTTTTTGCGCTCCAATGCAACTACTGCTTCCGGGGCATTTGCCACGAAACGCTCGTTGGACAGTTTTTTCTCCACACCGGCGAGGAATCCCTCCAGGTGCTTCAATTGTGCCTCTTGCTTCTCTATTTCGGCAGCCACGTCGATCAGAGAGCCAAGAGGAACGGCAAACTCATCGGTGCCCACCATGAACTGAGCGGCATCGGCCGCCTTGCTGTCAGTCACCTCAAATGATTTCAGGTTGGCCATCTTGCAGATGACATCACGGTATGCCTCATATTCTGTGGTGCCCACCACTTGCAGGTCAACCTGCTCCTTTTGGGCGATGACACGCTGGTTGCGCACCATGCGCACGCCCGTGACCACCTGTTTGACTTTCTCGATGGCGGAGATGATGTCCTCGTCAGTTGGCAGAGGAGCCTCCACGGAGAGCCTCTCCACCATAATGCTCGCACCCTCCTGACGATCACAGAGTTGTTGCCACAGTTCTTCGGTGATGAAGGGCATGAAGGGGTGCAGCATCTTCAGCAAGGTCTCGAAATAGCCGAGTGTCTTCTCCATGGTAGTGCGGTCCATGGGTGAACCGTAAGCAGGTTTCACCATTTCGAGATACCAACTGGAGAATTCGTCCCAGAACAGTCTGTAAACGGACATGAGCGCTTCAGAGATGCGGTATTTGCCAAACAAGTCATCGAGTTCGGCATTGGTCTGCCTAAGTTTGGCCTCAAACCATTCCGTGGCGATGCGGCACTCTGCCGGCTGTTCGATGTCAGCCACCTCGAGTCCCTTCACCAGTCGGAAGGCATTCCATATCTTGTTGTTGAAATTGCGTCCCTGCTCGCACAAAGTCTCATCGAAGAGGATATCGTTGCCTGCGGGAGCCGAGAGCATCATGCCCATGCGTACACCGTCGGCCCCATATTTATCGATGAGTTCGATGGGGTCGGGAGAGTTGCCAAGGCTCTTTGACATTTTTCTGCCGAGTTTGTCGCGCACGATACCGGTGAAATACACATTCTTGAAGGGGTATTTGCCCTGGTATTCCTCACCCGCCATGATCATGCGAGCCACCCAGAAGAAGATGATATCAGGGGCAGTCACCAGGTCTGAGGTGGGGTAGTAGTAACTGATTTCCTCATTGCCCGGATTGTTGATGCCATCAAACAGAGAGATGGGCCACAACCATGACGAGAACCACGTGTCGAGGGCAGCCTCATCCTGACGCAGGTCGTCGGCGGTCAGTTGTTCGTTGCCGCTCTTCTCGCGAGCCAGCACCAGTGCTTCCTCGGCAGTCTCTGCCACGACGAAATGGTCTTCCTCGTCATAGTAATAGGCCGGGATGCGGTGGCCCCACCACAACTGACGTGAGATACACCAGTCTTGGATGTTCTCCAGCCAGTTCTTGTAGGTATTCTTATATTTGGCAGGATAGAAATTCATCTCTCCGTCCATCACAGGAGGCAGGGCGATATCAGCGAAGTGCTTCATGCTGAGGAACCACTGCAGTGAGAGACGAGGTTCGATGGCTGTGTCGGGGTTGCGCTCCGAGTAGCCCACCTTGTTGGTGTAGTCTTCGATGCGCTCCATGAGTTCTGCAGCCTTGAGGTCTTTCACAATCTGCTTGCGGCAGTCCATGCGGTCCATGCCCACATAGATGGGAGATTCTTCCGAGATGGTGCCGTCGGCATTGAAGATGTCGATTGTCTCCAAGTTGTGGGTCTTGCCCAGCATATAGTCATTGGTGTCATGAGCAGGTGTGACCTTGAGGCATCCTGTACCGAATTCGATGTCGACATAGCGGTCTTCGATGACGGGAATCACGCGGTTGACCAGTGGCACAATCACTTTCTTGCCCCTCAGCCATTGATTCTTGGGGTCTTTGGGGTTCACGCACATGGCGGTATCACCCATGATGGTCTCGGGACGTGTGGTGGCGACGACGGCATAATAGCCTTTTGCGTCTTTGTGGATGATGTTACCCTCTGCAATCAGTTTCTCCTCATTCTCAATGGCAGTTGTGTCAGCCAGATAGTATTTGAGATGGAAGAGATGGCTTTGCTCTTCTTTGTACACCACTTCCTCAGTGGAGAGTGCTGTCTGTGCCTTGGGGTCCCAGTTCACCATTCTGAGTCCGCGGTAAATCAGTCCCTTGTTGTATAGGTCGACAAATACCTTGATGACGCTCTTGCTGCGTGTCTCATCCATGGTGAAGGCAGTGCGGTCCCAGTCGCAACTGGCCCCGAGTCGACGGAGTTGCTTGAGGATGATGCCGCCATGCTCATGGGTCCAGTCCCATGCATGTTTGAGAAATTCCTCACGAGTAAGGTCGCGTTTGCGTATTCCCTCTGCGGCCAGTTTCTTCACCACTTTGGCCTCAGTGGCAATAGAGGCATGGTCGGTGCCCGGCACCCAGCATGCGTTCTTACCCTCCATGCGCTTGCGGCGCACGAGGATGTCCTGTATGGTGTTGTTGAGCATGTGGCCCATGTGGAGCACACCGGTCACGTTGGGTGGTGGGATGACGATGGTGTAGGGCTCACGGTTATCAGGTTTTGAACTGAACAGTTTGTGGTCGAGCCAATATTGATACCATTTTGATTCCACTTCCTGTGGGGTGTACTTGCTTGCTAATTCCATTTTTATCTTCTTTTTACGAAATTTTGTGCAAAGTTACTGCAAACTTGGTGCTTTGCAAAACAAATAATCAATTATTTTATTCATCTTTCATATGTAGGACTGCGGCAGAGCCGCAGTATACGGAGAAGGGGAGCACCTGAGGGTATGTGCAAATGATATATGACAAGAATATGAGGCCTCCCTCACTCTTAATAGGGAGAAATTCCCAACGCCCCCTTCCCTTGGATTGTGAAGGGGAGAGGGCGTTGAGAAGAATCATCAGGCTGGATAGAAAGTTATTGCTTGTCCAGTTGGGAGTAGATGGAATTGTTGGATTTGTATTCGGGAACCATCTCTTTCATTTTTTCCACAATTTTCATATCATCATAGGTATTGGACAATCTGACCAAATCGTCGACATTCTCCAAGACATTGTGGTAGTCATACTCCCTTACATTGGCAATTCTGATTTTCTTGTGGAAACTCGGTTTGGTGTTCTCTTCTGTGGAGAGTAATTCCTCGTAGAGTTTCTCACCCGGCCGCAGACCTGTGTATTTGATCTCAATGTTCTTCAATCCGCTCAATTTGATCATGCGCTTGGCCAGATCTGCAATCTTGACTGGTTCGCCCATGTCGAACACAAAGATTTCCCCTCCATTTCCGTGTGTTCCCGCTTCCAAGACGAGTTTGCAAGCCTCCGGTATCAGCATGAAGAACCGAATGATGCGCTCATCTGTGACCGTCACAGGTCCACCCGCCTTGATCTGCCGTTCGAAGAGAGGAATGACGGAGCCGTTGGATCCCAGCACATTTCCGAATCGTGTGGTCACAAATTGTGTAACGCCTTTGACAGAGCCCTCTTTGATGGCCTTGTCGAGGCTTTGAACATAGATTTCGCAAATACGCTTCGAGCATCCCATCACATTGGTAGGATTGACCGCCTTGTCGGTAGAGAGCATCACAAATTTCTTCACACCATATTTTACGCTTAAATCAGCGATGACCTTTGTGCCGTAGATATTGTTCTGTATGCTCTCACTTGGGTTGTCCTCCATCATAGGAACGTGCTTGTAGGCAGCAGCATGGAAGACATAGTCGGGCCTGAAATCAGAGAAGAGATGCTCCATTCTTGACGCATTGGATATAGATCCGACGATGGTGGCAGTTTTTATTTCTGGCCATTGCCTTGCCATCATCAGGCGTATGTCGTGCTGAGGAGTCTCCGCTGAGTCAATCAGCATCAGTTCTGACGGTTTGTATTCAGAGATCTGTCTGACGATTTCGGAGCCTATGGAGCCAGCCGATCCTGTCACGAGAATCTTCTTGCCGGTGAGCATCTCACCCACCTTTTTCATGTCCACCTTGATTTCCTCACGGGGCAGCAAATCCTCTACGCTGATCTGCTTCATCTGCACCGTGGAAAAATCGCTGTCCTTGTTCCATTCCTTCGTGCCTTCAACCATGAAAATCTTGACATCAGCATTGATGATGAGATCCTGTAATTCACGGTTCTTGCGGAAAAACTCGGTCTGCAGAGGCGATACCAACAAAGCCTGTATGCCTTTGCTCTCAAGGATTTCGCCAAGACTGTCATCAATATAGTAGATGCGTTCGCCCATCAGCATTTTACCCTTGTAGTACCGGTCGGCAGTTATAAAACCACACAGAGCAAAATTGGCATCTTTTTGATTACGGATGTTTTTTGCCAGTCCCACGCCACCGTCGCCAACACCCAATATAAAGGTGCGAAGTGCTTTTTCCCTTTGGTAGGAGACATCGAAGATGGTTTTCACCAGAACTCGCCATGCCCACATAAGGATCATCGCCAGTACATACATGGCCAAGATTTGCCTTCCCTTGAGCGCCACGAATAAGGTGGAGTGATGGGTCTCCTGAAGTCCAACCCTTAGCCATGCTATCGGGTAATGCATGATTTCTGCGATGATGCATGACAATATCATGGCATAAGCGACTCTCCGAAGGTCGACAAACGAAGAATAGCGCACCACCCCCGCATAGGTATGGAAGACCCTGAATCCTATCAGGTTGAAAACCATGTAAATGCTGATGGTAAGTGTCGCCGCTCCGAAATGCTTGATCAATGAACTGGCGCTGGTGAAGAGCAGCAGGACAAAGATGCCAGACATGAAGCAAATGACACAGTCGAGCAGAAGAATGGCCCAATAGGGGAGGGCCTTCTTGGTAAAATACCAATTGAGCAGGTCATCCCTGATTGCTTTGATGTCTGTTTTGACGGCAGATAGTACTTTGCTCATTTATCTGGCGACTTGTTTCAGGATGGAGATGATTTTTTCAACGTGGGCATCAGTGACACAAGGTCCTGAGGGAAGGCACAATCCCTTGTGGAACATCCGCTCTGAAATGCCGTTGACATAAGCCGGAGCATCTTTGTATACAGGTTGTGTATGCATAGGACGCCAGAGGGGCCGGCTCTCTATGCCTTCCTGTCTCAGGGCAGCCATGGCACGTGTCACCATTTCGCACGGTTCCACCTCCATTCCCGAAGTCAGTGGCTTGTCGTTTTCCGGTGTCTCAAAGGTAATGGTGCACAGC
Organism: Prevotella sp.; assembly: GCA_016281815.1. Classification (GTDB taxonomy): domain Bacteria; phylum Bacteroidota; class Bacteroidia; order Bacteroidales; family Bacteroidaceae; genus Prevotella. Next base: position 75,684 of record JAEEJK010000095.1, read on the forward strand.
CAGAAATTGGCATCCATGTAAGTCTCAGGTTGTTTATGGAAACGGATGATGTCATGTCCGTCGAATGCTTCAGCGTACATGCGTGCGATCCTCTGATGATGGCGGATATGGTCCTCAGCCACGGTCATCTGCCCACGGCCGATGCCTGCGCACACATTACTCATACGGTAGTTGTAGCCGATTTCCTGATGTAAATAATAAGGTTTGTTCTCACGGGCTTGTGTGGCGTAGAACATAATTTTGTTCTTGGCCTCCTGGTTAGGACAAATCAGTGCACCGCCGCCAGAAGTGGTGATCATCTTGTTGCCATTGAAACTCATAACACCGTATTCTCCGAAAGTACCAGTCATCTGCCCCTTGTAGCGTGAGCCAAAGGCCTCGGCAGAATCCTCAAGAACGGGAATATCGTATTTTTGAGCAATAGAAATAATGTCATCGATGTAAGCAGGCATGCCATAGAGATAAACCGGCACGATGGCTTTGGGCTTATGTCCAGTCTTTTGTATTCTGTCCTTGATAGCCTCTTCCAACAAGTTGGGATCCATGTTCCAAGTGGCTGCTTCGGAATCGACAAAGACAGGATTTGCCCCCAGATAACGTGCAGGGTTACATGATGCCGCAAAAGTGAAACTTTGGCAGATAACGTCATCGCCCGGTCCCACTCCCAAAGCAATCATGGCCAGATGAACTGCTGCAGTTCCTGCTGACAAAGCCACCACTTTTTTTCCTTGACCGACAAAAGCCTCAAGTTCTTCCTCAAAGGCATTGACATTGGGGCCGAGAGGAACTACCCAATTGGTGTCGAAGGCTTCCTGTATATATTTCATCTCGTTGCCGCTCATGTGGGCAAGACACAAATACACTTGTTCCATGACTGTAAGGGTTTGTTAAGTGATAATAACCTCTTTTGGTCTGCAAAATTAATAAAAAATGCGGAAAGTATACCCTTTTTCTGCTTTTTTTCTGAGAAATCACAAAAAACACGGCCTTCGAGTGGAAGGCCGTGTCTTTTCATTCGGGTTGTTGGATTAATTAATATTTGGTCCTATTTCCCCCTCTTTGTTGAGGAACCAGTTGTTCTTATCCTGCAGTTTTGCCTTGATTTCATTCATCAGGTCCTTGTTGGCCTCACCCAATCTCATGCCAATTTGGTTGGCAAGGAAATTGTTGTCTGTCGAGCGCAAAGCAAATCTAAGGATGTCGTAGTAGCGTGTTCCCTCGAAAGCGAACTCCAGAGCACCTTCCTGAAGAATCAAATGATTGACATAAGCCTGCAAATCAGGAGTCTGCTCTGCTTCAGTACGGACGGTGTCTGTCGGCAACATATAGAACTCATTGGCAGGTGTGAAGCCGGAGCCTCTTGAGTGCATGCCCATTGTATTGGAGTTGGAAATGGCTCCACGTCCGGAAACACTTTCTGCATCCATCTCAATGTATCTGGATGTTGGGAAATCGAACTGACTGATCCAAATGGAATCCGACTCAGAATAATAGGGATAAACCTCCTCCTGAATGACTTTGTTGGTGAGTCCTCGTGACAGTACTTGGAAAGCCATTCTGGGATATCCTGCGAGATTGAGCGCCTCAGCCATACGCAGGTATACCATTTGGCGTCGATAGATATGCACATTCTCTTGCTGGTGCTTGCTGATGGACTGCATATCAATTCTCTCATTCGTGATGTAATTGTAGGAATCATAGTCATCCCACACCGTGAACAGACGTAAATCTCCCGTGCGGTGGTTAGTCAGTCCCTGTGGTGCATACTGTACGTTCAATCCATTGTTGCTCACCTGGCAGAACATCTGCGATACAGAAAGTTCCTCCAGTCCCACAGAAGGAGTGATGCTCACCTTGTAGTCATTCTCCTCTCTGGAATTGAACATGTTTCGGAGTTCGCTGTAATCACCGTCTGTTTTGTTGAAGTTGCATGGAATCATGGTGATCAACTCGCTGTTTTCGGAGTAGGATTCAGCAGTGATGGCACTTGACCAACTGTCAGTAATCGCGTTCCATGAAGAACTGACCGATGACCACTCAACCCTTTGTATACCGGTAGGATAGGTGGAGTTGTCGCCATTGCGTTCGGCGATGTACTTGTAATAGCGGAGTGCAGCCTGCTTGTAGTATTCCACGTTGCCAGAAGCACTTCCTGCCCATAGATAGAGGTCGCCCAATACAATATTGATGGGGAACCACAAAAAGCGGTAAGTAGCGCCATTGTCATAATACGGATACTCCCGTCCATATTTCTCTGCCAGTGGCAGGAGGTCATTGATGAAGTACTCGCATACCTGTTGTATTCCATACGCGGGATAGTTGGCCTCCGACTGTTCCTTGGTGAGGATGGGGTCAATCACAAAGCGTACTTTCCCATAGTTGACGACCAGTTGTAGATAAGTCCATGCTCTGATGGCTTTAGCCGCAGCATATTCTTTCATGAATATGTATTTGTTTCGGTTGTCCTTCAGCGCTGTATCCGCGTTGGCAATGAAATAGTTGCAGTTGTTGATGATGGCGTAGTAGTCGCGTGGGTTATTGTACGCGTTGTCGCCGCTGATGTTGAACTGTGCTATTTCTCTCAGGTCTTTGCTGGCATTGTTGGTCAATTCCACCAAGTCACCCCTCACTTCTCCGAGGAGGATGGTTCGGTCGGCGATGGCTTGTAGTTTGTTGAGGATGCCAATCATGCTGTAAACAGAGTCCGTAGCATTGTCCAGTTTATGGTTTTCAGAGTAAATGACATGGTCAGACTCTTGGTCGAAGAAATCTGAGCATCCGCCCAAAATGCAAGCCATGCAAAGTGTACTGATGAATATACTGATTTTTTTCATAATCTTTGTTCTTTTGCTTGTTGTCATATTGGTCTTAGAGATTCACCTTTATACCTGCCACGAATGAGCGGCTTTGTCCGATTCGTCCCAGGTCGATGCCCTGTCCGATGACGGCAGATGTCATAGAGAATTCAGGATCGGAGCCGAGATATTTTGTGACAGTGAACAAGTTGTTGGCCTGTACCCAGAACTGCAATCCTTGGAGGTATTGTGACTTGAGAGGCAGTTCATAACTCAGCATGACGGTCTTCAGTCTGAGATAACTGCCGTCTTCTATCCATCTGTCGCTGAACCGAGCGTTGCCCATGGGGTCTTGGAACGTGAGTTTAGGAATGTCGGTTTGCTGTCCCTCCACCTGCCAGCGTCTGAGCATAGCAGTAGACTGGTTCATGAACCGAGATCCGCTCTCCACTTGCTGGCGCATATAGTTGTACACATCATTTCCTATAGAATAGTTGAAGCGTACATCGAGCCTGATTCTCTTGTAATTGAACGTAGTGAAGATGTTTCCATAGAAATCCGGATTCGGGTCACCGATGATGTCTCGGTCAGCATCGTTGATTTCCTTGTTTCCATCCAGGTCGGCGAAGTGCATGTCGCCAGCCGTGAAGTAGTTGTGGTCGGCTCCGTTGCTGTCAAGGATGTAAAGACCTGCTGATGCTGCTTCCTCAGAAGTGGCGAACACACCTTGTGTCTTGTATCCATAGAAACGGTTAGCAGGCTGTCCCACCTGTGTGCGGATGGTTGCTCCATACACATCATTGTCTACGTATGGTTTTCCGTCAGCCAGTTCAGTTACCTTGTTCTTGTAGTGGCCGATGCTTCCGCCCACCTGCCATTGGAAATTGTGGAGTGCAAGGAGTTTGATGTTGGCACTGATGTCGAAGCCAGTGTTCTCGAGTTTGCCCCCATTGCTCCAGTTCTGGTAAAGGCCAGAGAGGAATCCCAGCGACTGATAGGTGAGGAGGTCTGAAGTCTTGCTCTTATAGAGGTTGACCCCCAGTCCGATGCGGTTGTTGAGCAGGCTGGCCTCCAATCCCAAGTTGATTCGTGCGGTGCGTTCCCATTGGATTTTGGTGTTTCCGATGCCGTCGAGTGTAAGGCCAGTGAGTTGTCTGAGGTAACGTTGTGCGCGGAAATAACTACGTGCAACATAGTAGTCGATGTCATCATTGCCGCTGATGTCATATCCGGCTGTGAGTCTCAGGTAGTTGATGGCGCGGATTTTGGCAAGCCAAGGTTCATTGGTCATCACCCATGAAGCCTGGATACCCGGAAAGAGTCCCCATGCGGCATCGAACATGTTGAGGTCGCCGCCATCCTGTCCGAAACGAGAGGAACCTTCCATGGTGAGGTTGGCCTGCACGTAGTAGCGGCTCTTGTAGTTGTACTCAGCCTGTGCGTACCAAGCCATTGAGTTCCAGTTGTCATTGGCACCGACATCCTGTGAGTTGAGCAAGTTGCTGCTCATGTAAGGAGTCTTGTCATTGCCGGTGTTGTAGCCCAACTGCGAGTTCATGGTATAACTTTCCCAGTTGATACGTACGCCGAGGAAAGCGTGCAGGTCATGCGCATTGAAACGGTTGCTCCAGTCGAGGCGTGTGTCGCTCATCACTGAGTTTTGCTTGGAAGCGAGTGACCGCACCTCGTTCTCTCTGTAAGCGCCGATGCTGCTCACGAAGTAGTTGGGTGTACCATTGATAGGAATGTAGAACATCTCACTGGTGTTGACCAGGTTGTAACTGAAATGTTCCGACAGCCACAGATGCGGTGAGAATGTCCATTTCGGCGTCACGGTGAGGTTGAGCATGGAGTTTTCAAAGTGGTTTTTGTTCTCTGCGTCACCATATTCGTTGATGGCAGCGGGGTTGCCCAGTCTCCAGTTGTAACTGTTGTAATTGGCCAAAGCCTCAGAGAGATAATCCTCCTGCTTGATGTCGAAGTGAGTATCACTCAGCACACCACGTCCATAACTGTAGGGGCTGAGGAAAGGCGACTTGACGTATGCCAGGAATGACGGGCTTGTTGGTGTTCCTTCATCGTACCCCTCTGGTGCGCCATCGTCGCGGATGTTTCTTGTGGTATTGGCAAAAGAGGCATCAAACCTGATGTCAAGACGTTTGAGCAGGCGGATATCCGTATTGAAACGGACGTTCAGTCTGTTCATATTGTTGTACTTCAGGTTGCTTTCCTGATTCGTGTATCCCACAGACAGGTTATAGTTGGCGATGTTGTCACCACCCGACACATTGATACCGTAATTCTGTGTCATAGCCGTCTGATACACCAGTTTTTTCCAGTCGGTGTCCTGGTGGTACTGTGTGTAGTAGTAGTAATTGGGATCCTCGTTGAGGAACTTGAAGGTGCGACGTGTGGTGTTGGTGGTTTTCAGCAACTCAGAGGCATAGTTTCTGTATTGCTCCGGACCCATCATGGAAAGGTATTTGGGTTCGAGCACCACACCTGCAGACGCATAGGCCGAGATACGTGTAGCCATCGTCTTGTTGCGTTTGGTCTGAATGAGCAACACGCCGTTGGCTCCCTTTGCGCCATAGAATGCCGTACCGTTACGAATAAGGGTCACTTTTTCGATGTCGGCAGGATTGATGCTTGAAATGATGTCATTGTAGAAGCCATCATGAAGCATCGTCCTTCCATATTGCTGGTCGATGATGACGTCATCGATGACGATGAGCGGCTGAGAGTTGGCATTGAGTGAGTTGATGCCCTGTACAAACATGACGCTTCCCACTCCTGGCATTCCACTGCGTGAGATGGTATACACTTCTCCTCCCAACTGTTTCTGCACCTCATCCTTGATATTCACGGCATTGGAGTATTGGAAGTCGCTGGCCACATAATCATTTCGTATGTTGGTCTGCTTGGAATACTCTGCTTTGAATGTGGTGGGATAGAGTTTCACATCACCCTGTTGCTCATCAGCCGTGAGACCAGCCCTGACGGGGTTATAGTCAGGCGAGACCACATAAATGGCACTTGAGAAGAGAGGAACCTGAAGTTCGTATGTACCATCATCATTGGAGAGCGCACTGTATCCCTCGACCCCGTCAGCAGCGACGATGCTTCCGCTGATGGGATTATGGGTGGCAGCATCCAACACACGTCCCCTGACGGTTCGCGTCTCATATTTTTTCTTCTTCTGAGTGATGGCCGTCACCAATTTGTTGAGGACTTCATTATCATCTTCTTCCTCATCATCGTATTGTGCTGAGGCGGTGATGGGCATGAGCATCATCAGCCCCATGGCAATTAACAATTGACAATTAACCATTGACAAAAAGCCTTGCCATCTGTGTCTGGATATGATATTGTTGAGTTTCATCTTCATCATTGTTAATCGTTAGACATGGGTTTTTCCTCATGTGGTTTGAGGAGAATGCAGTCAATGCGCATGGTACGTGTGTAGGTGTTGTTACGCAGTTGAGCACTGGTGACACGAGTCTCCAGTTTCAATGTCACCTGCGGCTCTTCTTCCTGGAGTCCGAAAGTAGCGACTGGGAATTTGACGTTTTCAGCCAGCAAGAGCGCGTTCACACCATCTGCCACCGTTTCTTTCCTGTCACAGAGTTCATTTTCCACCACATTTCCATCAATGTCGTGATGGCTAAGGGTGCATCTGAGCAGTGTGGGGAGTTTTTGAATGTTGGTGGCATTCCAGTCATAAGCCACAGCGGGAGCCGTGATGAGATAGATGTCGTATCCGATGTTTGCCAGCACGTCAGTGATGTTGAAAGTCACCCATGGGTTGACAGTTGTTCTCTGCGGCTCAAACTCCACGAATCTGTTGTTGGAAACCACGTTGTAGAAAGGATTGTTCTGCAGTGAGTCGGGTGCATCCGGGAACAGGTTGGGCACCTGGCGTATGATGGCAGCCACTGTGGGTTCGTCATCTCCTGCAGAGTTCTTGACGGTGCTCACCTCTTTCAGGCTTCTCATTTGCTCAGCCTCGATGATGCGTAACTGGTGGAAAGTCTGCTCCTTGTCAATTTTCCAGTTGTCAGACTTCAGCATGGTGCCGTTGCTGCACTCAATGGGAATGGCTCCAGCCAAAGCGCCATTAGGTGTAAACGGCTTGTAATACTCATAATAATGCAGCGAGTCGGCCCCCCACATCGATCTGCGATAATTGTAGTTCATGGTGCAGTTGGTGGACAAGGCAGAGTCTTGCAATGCAGCATCGCTGTTGAATGTGCGGCTGAACACGGTACCCTTCATGATGGCCATTCGTGTGTTGGTATATGCGAGCGAGTCACGGTCGGGCACATTGTTGTCATACACGAAATAGTCAGAGTATTCATCGACCATTTTCTTCCATTCCTTGTTGGTAGGAACAATCATGAGGTAAGTGCTGTCCTCAGAGTTGATGCGTGCATCGAGGAAATTATAGCCAAACAGATCGTTCTGCTGAATAAAGACAGAGTCGAGGTAGACAGTTTTTCCGTCTACAATACCACCGGGCACACTTTCTTCTGCAATGAACTCCTTGCGGTAGAACATACCGTTGTAGAAGAAACTACGCACACTGTCCAGGTCATTGTCTTTTCTCATGTATTCGAACAGGTTGGAGAAGAACTTCACCTGATTGTCTAGCGTGTACAGGACACCATTGCCATAGTGTTGGTTGGCTGTGAGGAACCTGTTGCCATCGATGGCATCCGGTGTGAGGAAGGCGTATTTGCCGTTCATCAGCACGATGGTATCATTGCTGAGACTTGAGACGGAATGGTTGTAAAGTGTCATGTGGTTTTGCAGGAACTCTTTCACTGTCGTGTTGTCATCATCGTTCACCTTGCCTTTCTCTGCATTGTATGCATTGATGAGTTCCTGTGCCTGTTCTGCGGATAGGCAGGAGTTGGTGGGAGCAAAAACGGTGAAGATTTGGCTGCTGCCCAAAGACTTGTCATAACCGCATGCTCTCACCACGCTGGCGAAGTTGCTGAGGTTGGGGTCTGCTTGGATGGCATCCCACAAACTCCCATCATGCTGTCCTGTGGTGAGGCTGTTGTAATGGTCATCCCATTCATCTGAGCATGCTGTCAGTGTCAGGGCTGCTATCGCGAGCCCCAGCACTGTTTTATATATGTGATTTCGTTTCATCATTTGAATTGTCAATTGTAATTCTTAAATTGTCAATTGTGAATGCATTAGAGATCGTCTTCCATCTCGCCTTCACTGTCAACACCATAGACACTCTTTGGCACTAACTCAAGGAAGTCGAGCATGAACTCATTGTTGTTGCCTTGCTTTCCGTCGGAAGCCACGCGGAATCGGATGTAATGATCCTTGTTGGCATCAATATAAGTCTGACACATGATACGGCGGTAAGTACGCTCGTTTCCGCAGAAGTAACCTTTCGACGATGTGCTGAAGTGGAAGATGGAGCGAGGTCCTCGGTAGGCACCCAGGTTTTTGAGCAGTTTCTGCTCCTCTGCTTTTTCCTCTACAGTCATCTGGTCGTATTTTGCCGGTGTTTCATCGATGACGAAACGGTCGCCGATATACAAGTCTGAGTTGAGGAACTTGGTCATGTCGAGCGGGATGCCCTGTGGCACACCATCAAAGTAGACCTGCATCACACCTCGAGTCTCGATGGCACAGAATCCCAGTCGCACCTGCCAGTCTCCACTATAGGGTACAGGTGGCATGCGGAAGGTGAAGTCATAGTCACCGAAGAGGTTCCATTCGTCACCCTGCCATGACCAGAAATTGATGTGTGGTCGACGTAGCACGACACTACAGTTGGAGAATGTCACACCGTCGAGATATCCCAATGGGAAGTAGTAGTTTCGTCCGTTCTTCGGAGTAGCGGAATCATCGGGTGTACCCGCATCATCATCTTTGGTCGGGTCACCCTCGAATCTCAGGCCATTGCAGATGACTTCAGGAAATACGGTAGAGAAGTCCATTCTGATACGCATGTTCTGCACTTTATTCTGCACATCGTAGGAGAAGGCCACTACATCATCTACATAGTAGTAGTGTCCGTTAAGTCCATCGTGAACAACATCGCTCTCAATAGACGGATCAATATGAATGCCTTCTATCTGATAGTTGTTGTCGTATCGTCGGTTGATGTATCGTTCACCCTTTGTGCCATTTCCTATCCAGTTGGTCACGGTGAGTTTCTCCACCTTGATCATGGTATGCGGCAAGAGAGTGTGGTGCCAGTCAACAGGGTTGACAAGGGTCTCCTCATATCCGAATGCACCATTGACGATACCGATTCTCACGTCCATTGGTGTCAGGTCGGAGGTACCAGCCGTATATCGGTTGAGAATGTGATATTGCACAAACCTGTGGAGTGGGTTGATGCTGTCCTTGAGGTTTTCGAAACTATGTCCTTCCTTGTTGACATCATTTGGATAGACGGGGTCATAGAGTTTGCAGGCCAGGTCGTAAAGCGCCCTCATGTCACCTTTTGCGATGCCATATTTTGTTTCCAGCACCTCATCTGGCTCCACAAAGAAGGTATAGCCATATTTCTTGGTGTCGGGCACCCATGCCACCTCACTCCAGATATGTGACTTGTAGTAGTACTTGGGGTAGGCATTCTTGTCATAGGTCTCATCTTCCACCTTCAATACCTCACTCAGCACGTCGGTAGCGACAAGTGCATTGTAGAAGGTGCTGATTTTGGGGTTGTCCCTCAACAGGTCGGAGATATAGTTGTTGGACTTTTCAATCACCCGGTCGATGGGCTGCATGATACCGTTCTCTACGGAATCATCTGCCAGTTCGAAGTAGATGTGTGAGAGTCCTTCCAGGAAAACGACAGGATTGTCCTTTTCATCAAATCCGGTAGATGTTGCGATGTAGCGTCCGAGCAGGTTGGATGTCGGCAAGCGGTCCTGTCCCATATCCATTGTGGTGTACATGTTGTTCACCAGGTGTGTGCGTGCGATGGTGTCGCAGTCAGCATTTGTCAGATCGCTGACGCTTGACATGCCTCTTGACTTGAGGTACTCATTGACCGCATTGTTGTTTGGAACGAAACAGGTGTAATGTCCGTATGTGGAGAGAAGGTCCATCAGTCCGGCCCGCTCCACGATCTCAGTGAACTCACTGTATTCCTCGGCACGGTTTTTGAGGAAGTCGCTGGCCATCTCTCCTGTGAATGTGTAGAAGTTCTCTGCATCCGGGTCATCCGACACGCAGGACCCCAGCGAACTCACCATGAGGGCAGCGAGGCCCATGAGGCAGAGTATGTTGAATTTGAACTTTTTCATAATCATTTGTCCTTTTTCTGTTGTTGAATGAGTCACTTACTTGTAACTTTCATTTTCGCCGCTTCCGTATGCAGGATTTTGGTGCAGTTTGGTATTGGCTTTCAGTTCTTCGTAGTTATAGGGCCAATAGATGGCATCCATTTTAGAGAGTTTGTTGGCGATGAGTGCCGAACCCGTGGTCACTTTCTGCAGTGCAGCAGATGAGAGTTGCGTTGTGGCACCGTCTCTTCTTGCCTGTCTTACAAGGTCGAACCATCGTTTGCCTTCAAACATGAGTTCTCTTTGGCGCTCACGCAGCACCAGGGTCTCCATTTGAGCCTTGGTGGCGTAATCAGTAGCGACGAGTGTGTCTTTGAGTTCAGACTGGCAAATGGAGCGCTTGTTGACGGCATTGACGAGTGAGAAAACTTCGTCCAGGTAAGGTTTGTTGTGGCTGATGACCTCAGCGTCACTTCCTTCCTGCAGTTTCTGTGCCAGTGCTTCCGCTTTCATCAGCATGATGTCAGAAAGACGGTAGATAATCCAGTTGCTTCCGCAGTCATTCTGTCCCCATTTGGTGTCATATCCCCTTACAGCCGGCTCTGTAGCCTTGGATACGTCTACAGTAATGTTTTGACTGACATACTTGTTGATTGACTTCGCTTTGGAATAGACGTTTGTATACATTCGGCAGTCAACTGTTTTGTTCCGGTCATCAAACACGGTACGTCCCGTACTCTTTCCTATGTCGTCCAGCAGGTAGTCGGAAGGAGCCAGTTGTCCGCTTGCATTGTTCAGACCACTGTTGCCATACAATGTGGCGATGGTGGAATTGTTGGGCATGCTGTTAGCCGAAGGCCTATCATTAAAGACAAGTTGGAAGATGATCTCCTGCTGAGCATACTCTGTATAGTCATCATCGGTGAACATGTAATTGTATGCCCTGCCATAATCATTGGTACCAGATAAGTTGTTCAGCAGCGGATAGCCATTTGTGCGTGCGAAGTTATCGTTGGAAGAACCTCCGCTTCCACCTCTTCCGCCTCTTCCACCTCCTCGGTTGGAGCCAATACCACCAGCCTGGATTTCTTCTGCAATCTTCTTCTTGGATTCAATCACGGCATCGGCGTATTGGATGCAGCGGTCATAGTCCTGTTTCCAAAGATACATCTCACAGAGCATAGCGTTGATGGCCTCCTTTGTGATGCGTCCTGTTTGGTAAAGTGGGGTAGTGGTGGGGTAGCGATCCACCGCCATATCCTTCACACTTTCCAAGTCAAAGATGATGGAGTCGAGCACGGCATCGAATGGTGTGGCAGACAGTTCCATTTCCTGGTCATCATCGGTATACGCCTCTCTTGAGAAGGGTACATCCCTGAAAGCCCTGATGAGGTAGAAATAGCACAGAGATCTGAGTGCGGTCACCTCGGCGATGGTAGCCTGTAACTCACTCTGTGTATATCCAGGGTCATCCTCAGCCACACCGGGAGCATATTTGATGACCGTGTTGCATCTGTTGATGACGCTATAGAAGTCCACCCATGTGGTGTATGGGTTTTTAGAGATAATGTTTTCGTTGAGGACATTGAGCAGGTTCACATTTGAGGAAGCCACGTTGTTTCCAGGTGACATGTTCTCACTGCGAGCCTCTCCCCAGATAATCATTCGGCTGATGCATGCATCTGACTGAAGTTGAGTGTAGCATCCTGCGACGATGGCGTCGACATCTGCTTTCTCATTCCAGAACTGCTCGAGTACGATGACGTCGCGTGGTTCTATCTCCAGGAAGTCGGAACAGCCGGCGAGTGTCAGTGCAGCCACAGATGCGGCGGCAAGACCTCTCAATTGATTGAAAATATGATGTAGTTTCATAATGATCTTTCTTTTATTATGTTCCATTAGAAGTCAACTGTGATACCCAAGGTGTAAGAGCGAGAACGTGGGGTCTGGTTGCCGTCGATGGCAGGATCATATCCACCTGCAGAGATATCCGGGTCGACACCCGAATACTTTGTGATGACGAACGGGTTGTTGACACTGGCATAGAGATTGATTCTGTTCAATCCCATTGACTTGATAAATTTACCGCGAAGCACGTAAGAAAGTTGTGCATAACCCATACGGAGGTAACTTCCATCCTCTACGAATCTGTCGCTGATGAGCGTATTGTAGTTGCTGGTGCTTCCGTACATTGCACGTGGAATGGTGGTGACGTCACCCTCTTTGCGCCAGCGGTAGTTGACGGCCTGACTTTGGTTGTCGTTGCCGGTCATTGCCTCTGCATTGAGTCGTGCACGGTTGATGATCTTGTTGCCATAACGGTATGTGAACTGAGTGTTCAGTCGCCAGTCTTTGTAAGAGAATGTGAAGCCGAAGCCACCGGTCAGTTTAGGAAGTGAACTTCCGAGGAACACGATGTCGAGTGCATTGATCTGACCATCATGGTTGATGTCTTCATAGATAGCGTCACCGCCACAGAAACGGTAGTTCTTGCCAGTAGCATCGTTGGTGTAGTTGTACATCATACGTACGGGGTTGCCCTGACCGTCACGGATGACTTGTCCGTCAGCACTTTGTGCGATAGGAGCAGTTTTTCCGCTGGCGATGAACTCGTTCTGCTCGGCCTCTGACATTCTTGAGAAGGTGTTGTAATTGTACTGGTAAACGCCTTTATATCGGAATCCGTAGATGGCACCGAGTGGGTTGAACAGTTGCACGCGCCTCAGCGTCTCTCCATTTGAATAGCCAAAGTCGGAGTTGAGGCTGTTGAGCATATATTCATCCATCTCAAGGATTTCGTTGCGGTTGTTACCGAAGTTGACGTTGAAGTCGAAGATGAAGTCACCTTTCTTGATAAGTCTGTTGGTGCTGACATGGAACTCCCAACCTGTATTCCTCATTTTTCCGCTGTTGCGATAGGGAATGGTGTTGAAACCAACGTTGGAAGGAATGCGGTAGTTGGAGAGCAGCATGTCTGAAGTGGTGCTCCGGTATCCTTCTACAGCCATGTGCAGGCGGTTGTCAAACAATTCGATGTCGATACCAGCGTTGTAACTGGCGACAATCTCCCATTTCATGTTGGTGAGTCGGATGTTCTCGGGATACATCACAGACATATCGATGTATTGGCTGGTTGAACTCTTGTACTTGGACGTGTAGAGGTAGTTCTGGTTAGGTTGGTTGCCCACGAAGCCCCAACTGAATCGGGGAGCGAACAGGTGCAGCCATTTGCGAGACCATTTCATGAAAGGCTCATCGCTGATGATCCACTTACCTGACACTGAGGGGAAATATCCCCATCTGTTGCCCGGGCCGAATTTTGTAGTACCATCGGCACGGAGACTGAAGTCGAACACATACCTTTCCTTGTATGCGAAGTGTGTGGAGAAGGTGAAATAGAGTGATCTCCACTCACTGTAACCAGAAGAGAGTCCGCTGATCATACCTCCAGCATCCGGGCTTGTGATACCGCCTGACGGATTGAGGTATGCCTCAGAACCCTGGCTGGTGCTGGATCCGGAGGTCAGTTCCATACGTACCAGAGACATCAGCGAGAAGTCCTTGTTCTTGAAAGCGGGTATAAATGTCAGCGACTGTTTCGTGTTGAACGAAACGCTCTTGGACGAACCCGCGTAACTGGTGTTGATGTTTTTCGTGTTTCTCAGTTCTGAAGCGTAGAGGTCCTGAGGTGTGAACCTGTTGTCATACTGATTGAAGATGCTCATGTACATCGATCCGCGCCAGTTGAGTTGTGTATGGTCATAGTCAGTTCCAAGCAAAGAATAGTTGATGACCAATTCCGGCTGCATATCATATGTACGGCGCTGGTTCTTTCCGAGGTAAGCAGAAGCGACCGGGTTGACGATGTCTTTCTGGTTGCCGTCGAACACGCTTGAGGCCGTCTGCAGCATGGTGTAGTAGGTGTTGGTGTCCTCACCGGTTACCGGGTCCTGCTCATAGATGCTCATGTTAGGCATTTTCCTGCGTGCGATGTCGAGCAGTCCATGCAGGTTCATATTGTTCTTTGTATAGGTGAGAGCGAAGTTGGTGCTCACCATGATACGGCGGCTGATGTTGTAGTCGAGTGCCACACGAGTGGAGAAGCGGTTGAGTTTCTGCTGAATCATGGTACCCGTCTCATGGTCGAAACCGCCACCGATACGGAAAGAGGCTTTCTCACCACCACCGCTTACGGTGACGTAGTGGTTTTGTCTGAGACCCCATTGTGTGACTGCGTCGCGCCAGTCGGTGTTGTTGTTGTATTGCTCATATTCAGAGAAAGTGGGGTCGTAGTTGATTTCAGGCACGTTGGCAGAAGCGTTGTCGTCCTGCTGTGGGTTGAAGTACGACTCCTTGAGCAGCATGGTGTAGTCATCACCGCTCAGCAAATCGTATCCTTTGGGCTGATAGGTGCCGGTAAGTTTGAGCGAATAGGTCAGTTTTGGCGGACCCGGCAAACCACGTTTTGTGGTGAGTTCGATGACACCATTACCACCTTGTGAACCATAGAGTGCTGTAGCAGCAGCATCCTTGAGCACGTTGATGGTAGCGATATCCTCAGGGTTGATGTTGAGCAACTCAGCGAATTTCTCATTGTTGGCTGATGCGAGGTCGAAGTTGTCGAGGTTGACCTCACGGATGTTGCTGTCGACCACGATAAGCGGGTTGCCATTGGTCAGTGAGGATAGTGAAGTGGCACCACGCAGACGCATGGTGGAACCTGCGCCAAGGTCGCCAGAGTTTCCGATGACGTCGAGACCTGCGATACGACCTTGGAGCACTTCGTCGACAGAAGTGATTCCCAGACCCTCAAACTCTTTCATGGAGATGCTCTGAGAAGCAGTGGACAACTCTCGCTCGGGAATGGGGAGTGAGTTACCTTTGGCGCGCCTCTTGGAGACGACGGTCACCTCCTGCAAAGAAGCGGCCGACTCCATCTTGATGTCGTATGTAGTCTTGTTGATGGGAAGAGTGACGGTCTTCATACCCACGTAGGTGAAGCGGATCTTGTCCCTTTGGTTCTGCACCTTCATGGTAAAGTTACCGTTGAGGTCGGTGATGGCACTTTCGATGATACGTCCGTTGGCATCGATCTCGCAGACGGTGGCACCAATGAGGGGTTCCACGTCATCGCTTACCGTACCGTGCACCGAAGTGATGTTCTGTGCGCTTACAGCCACAGCAAATGCCTGAAGCAATAGGGTCAGTATGATGGATTTCAGTTTTCTCATAACTTATTTCCTCCTTATCGATTTAAGTTGTTGCTTCCAGGGGGTCATTTTCTTAGCCATCAGGCATCCGTCAATTTGGTGTACGACAGCGTCAGAAGCCATGAAGATAATAGCGGTGTTGCTTCCTGTTGATCCTCTGAACCAATAGTCACGGCAAATTTGGTTGTAGAGACCCTCTGTCTTGAGGACATGGAATTTGTTGCCCATTTCGTCGGTCACGGTCATCTGATTTCCAGAGATGTCGGAGATCAAGGGATAGAAACGACCTGTTTCCGGGTTTCGGAGCATGCTCTCATAAACGTTCACTTCTCCAGCGCCGTCCTCAGGTGCCATTCCGATGGCCACTGTATGGTCTTGTACATGGTAGCGGATGAAGTCGACGATGATGTTCTTGATGGCCTGGCGTGCTTCCTCAGCAGCCTCCTCAGATCCCCATTCTCTCTCGGTCTGAGCCTCATAGTCTTCCCATGTAGGCAACAGTCCCTGGTCGATGAGTTGCTGGATGGCCTCATTGGTAGGAACGTATACGGTATAGTTGTAGTTGTCGAACAGACGGAAGTTCTTGCTACCGATGTCAGCCATACCTGCGTTGTAGGTGTTGTTGAGTTTGGTCGTCATCAGTTCGCTACCGTCATGGTCGATGAGGTCAAGGAACTTGGAGAATTTCTCATTATCCTGCAAGGTGACGTAGAGTGTTCTCTGTGAGGGGAGAGGCATCCTGTCGTTGAGTTGATAAGACTTACCGTTGGTTTTGGTATAGATCTCATTGCTGTTGACCGGGAGTTTCACGTTGTTGTGCTCGATGTCCCATCCACCGGAGAATGCGATACGTCCGTCCGGCATACGTGTGACTCTGAGCAGAGTGCCACCCTTAGACTTGTAGTATTCGTGTCCGTCCTCGACGTCGCCTACGATGATGAGTTCATCCATCAGTCGGCTCAGGCGGTCTTTGATGACATCATTGGAAACGGTAGCCTGCGCACGTATGCCTTTGGTGATGACACCGTTCTCATCGATTGTGCAGTTCCATCTCGTAGCCTGCACACGTTGGTCAGCCGATTTGGTGCGGTCGTAATAGAATTCGAGGAGAGATCCAGATTCCAGTCCGGTGGCGTTGTCAATCTTTCCATTGAAAGCCGGATCCAGATACCATATTCTTCCTTCGTCAGGAATCGGCTGATTAGCCCCAATCTCCATGATTGTCGCGTCTTTGCTCATGCAGTTGGAGGGGAGCAGGAGACTGTATCGTGAGTCCATGGAGAGCAGGTATGGCAGGTAGTTGAGTTGGTCGATGGCCCAGTAGATGATGTTCATCGTAGACTCATGTGCCAGCGCCGGGTAAGCGACTGATGAATACTCTGCGGGTGTGAAGACCTTGTTGACCAAGTATACCACACCGTTGCATCCCATGAAGCATGAATCCACATGTTCGGGTTTGATGCCGAGTTGTTCCTTTGCATCGTTGAGGACATGGTCAAACTTCGATGGAACAGCGTCTGTAAATGTCGGCAACATGTTCACATTGATGAGTTTGGCCAAAGTAGCATCTGGGATGCTGTCCCATGATCCGTATTCTGTCTGCAAGTCACGTCCCTCATTGTTCCACCACTGTGTGAGTGCCTCATTGGTGGGGACAATCATGGCAGCAGCATCATAGTGCAAGTCGTAACTCATTGTGTTGGAATAGATGTACTGGTTCCATCCCGGGTCGAAGGAGAGTTGTGCTTTCACGACATCGCCATTGGGGTCGGTGTTCACCTGTACACTGGTTGAACCCTCACTGCCAGCGGCTCTCTTGCTGTAGTAGCGGAGCACATACACAGAATCCTGATTGTTGTAGAGTCGGTTGTATTCCCGAGTTGCATTGGCATCGAAGTAAGGAGCATTGAACCGGTCGACGAGGTGTGACCACATCGACATATTGGCGTGGGTGCGAATGATTTCC
Source organism: Prevotella sp. (assembly GCA_016281815.1). GTDB lineage: Bacteria > Bacteroidota > Bacteroidia > Bacteroidales > Bacteroidaceae > Prevotella. The sequence goes on from JAEEJK010000095.1 coordinate 92,920, forward strand.
GCCATGTTGCTCGAAGACTCAATCACGCCGTCCACTTTTTGGATGTATCCGTTTTTGCAAGTGATGTCCCGTTCGCTGACTCGCTTTCCGTTGACCCAAGCCTCGTTGATGGAGGTAGCCTGATGGTTGGTCAGGATGCTCAGGTCGTTCTCGGAGATATTGTAATAGCGCATGAATGCCGGCAGGAAGTGTATCATTGGAGCGGATGTGGCATCCTTCATGATGGGTATGCTCTTTCCGTTGTCTCTGAATTTCTGCCATTGTGGTGTGTTGGGCATCTCTGTCGGTCTCATGATATAGACAGAGTCGTAAATAGACGTTGCTGTCTCGCGTCGCATACAAAGTCCCTCCATGGGCGGTGTTCCGCTTACGTTGGAAAGCAACTCAATGAGGTAGGCATTGTTGATCATTGAGTTGTTGAGCAGCAACTTCTTTTGAGCCAGTGAGAGTTGGTTGTAGTTTCTCACTCCCCAGGAGTTGCTTTCAAACCATTTGGCGAATGCCTCGTCGTCGGCTGCAAACAGCGTTTTTGAACCTGTGTGACTCAGCACTTCCGTCTGGCCCAGGTCATCAATCAGATGGAGCAGAGTCGTGTACTGCCCATTGTCTTTCAGTTGCTCATAGATGGAGTTGCCGAGCCATTCAGGCTGGCCGGTCAGCAGGTATTCGTCTTCGCACGACTGCAATGACCATGCTCCAAGCAACAGACCACAGCAGGCCACAGCGAATGCTGACATCCGTCTGAATGACTTGTGTTCTTGCTTTTTACGTTTCATAGTTTTTTAGTTATGATTAGGATTTTATAATGATATGTCAGTTGATAAATGCCAATGTTAGTTATTTCTGTCCAAATATATATAATAATGTGTGTTTAATTGGTCGTAGTCAGATGGCTATTATCGTCTCTCTGGCGACAGTAGCTGTCTGCCCTGTAGATGTCATTAAGGGACTCCCAATTTATGCTCACTTTTTATATCATGTTTTGTGTTGAGATAACAGATGAAGGAACTGGTGAGCAGATTATGTCTGCCACCAGTTCCTCTTCAGGATTATTCAACTGAGATTGATATCATGTCAATCATCAATTTGGTTTAAAATTATTTCACAGTGATCTTCCTAACTCTTACAGAACCGTCGCTCAATGTCTCGCGTACGATGTTCACACCGCGCTGCAGACCAGCGTTCTTGGTACCGTTGACAGAGAATACCTCAGCATTGGTGACACCAAGGCCTTCGATTTCGTTGATTCCCTGCGGATCCTCTTCCAAAGCACTTTCCTTGCCATAGTAGAAGAGTTGCCAGTTGGTCCAGATGGTCCAGTCGTTTTCGATCTGTACTTCTTTCTTCAGTCCGATGGTCAGGCATCCAGCCGATCCAACTTTCACGATGACACTGTTGTTGGAATAGAGCATAGCGCCATCTTCGCCCATGGTCTGGAATGCGTCAGCAGCAGTCCACATACGGTTGGGCACTGCAAGACCAGCGCCTTCGTTAGCCCATGCCCAGTCAGTCGGGAGTTCATACATGCTCTGAGCGCCACTTGCGAGTCGTTTCAACGGAGTGCTCACCGTGTGGTCATCAGTAGTTGCATAGAGTAATGCGTTGTTGTCTGCGCCTGGGTTGCTTGTCCAATTATTATAGTCAACATCAGCATTTCCTGCACGGTAGAAGCCCTGCACAGAAAGTTTGTAAGTTCCCTCAGGCAGACCCTGAATCAGTTGATAGTAGTCGAAGTTGGTGTTGAACTTCTCTGCAGTGCAGGAAGCATCGATGGCAGCGCCACCAGTCCAGCCCTCATCATTTGCGTCAACGTAAGCAGGGTTGATGATCATAGTAGAGCACTCGATGGGGTTGGCATCGCTTGCGCTTGCCATATCCTTCGGCATGCCGAGGAGGTTGATGGTCTTGTTGATCTCATTGATCAGTCCTTCTACCTCACCATCGGAGTAACTACGATTCTCCATACCACCGCTGATGGTATTGAAGAGGTTGGTAGCCTGGCTGATGATCTCAGGTGAAGCCACAGCGCTTGGGATAGCGTTTGCGAGTCTCTCGTTAGCCTGCTCAAGTTGAGCGAAGAGAGCCTTGGAAGCGTTGACTGCATCTTGGAGGTCGAACAGTTTGGTCAGCGCGTTGAACATAGCCTCGCCGTCAGTACCATTGACAGCAGCCTTAGCCTCGTCGATACCAGCCTGCAGATTTGCCACCACATCCTTGCCGATGGGGCTGTTGAGAGCGTTCTCACCGTCGATGATAGCCTGCTCAAGCACAGGTCTTACCACGTCGGCCTGGAATCCACGGTAAACCAGTTTGAAGTTATCCCAGATACACCAACTGTCATTCACCTGGTTGGATGAGCCCTTCACACCGATACGGATTTGGTCACCATCCTGTGCCACAAGGCCGAAGGCAGACTGTGTGTACATGCCATTTGAGAATGCCACAGCAGCATTGTCCATAGTGTTGGGGAAGTAGAGTGTGGTACCGTCATCCAATGTCTGAGACTCTTGTCCATTACCATAGAAGTCGGCATCGTAGATCTGCACGGGATCACCATAGACATTGGTGAACGGAGTGCTGTTGGAGTTCAGATAGATGAATACGGGGCATGTCTCCTTGGTAGTGTAGGTCTCCTTGTTCAGGTAAGCGGTATAGTTGCCACGTCCGAAGCGGTAGAATCCCTGTACAGAGATTTCATACACACCCTTAGGAGCCTTGTCAACAACCTGATAGATGTCGAACTTAGCATTGTTCCATGCCTCATAGCAGTAGTTGTTGGCATTTCCGCCGCGTGCCACGTTGCCACCAGATGCTCTTTCAATCGTCCAACCTGTGTTGCCACTCATCTCATAGTCAGGATTGACCAGGAATGTGGTAGTCACGTCAGCGCCGTTCTTCAGGTGCTGGAATGCCTCTTGGATCAGAGCCTTCACCCTTGCAATCTCAGCCTCGATTTCCTCGTTGGTCATACTGCGATCTCTCAGCAATTCCTCAGAGTCGAAGGAAGCCCAGTCGCTGATGTCGTCGAGATAAGCGGGATCCAGGTAGTCGTTGCCTGCACAATCCTCTGCTTCTGCCTTCAATGCCACGATTTGTTTCCAGAGTTCGATATTCTTATCCAGGAGAGCCTTTGCGTCGTTGACAGCCTGGATATTGGCGAGGATTTCGCTCTTTGTTGCCGAAGCCTTCAGCGCATTGACCGCTGAATTGTAAGCATCATAATAAGATGTGGTGTAGACGACACCGCTGAGGTCGGGATCCTGGAGATTGGCAATAGCACCGTCGAGAATCAGTTTGTAAGCCTCATCACTGTTGCCGTAATAAATAAGTTTGAAGTCGTCGAAGATGCTCCAGTCGTCAGTTATTTGATTCTCCTTCTTCACACCGATTCTCATGTTGCCGTCAGTGACAGCCATATATACGAAGTTGTCGTTGCAATATCCTGCATTGAAGAATTCGTCGGCAGCAACCATGTTATGGGGGATGTAGAATACTTCGCCTGTTTCTGCATCAGTTGCATTGGCCCAGTTGCCAGTGGTCATCTGTTCTGTCAACTTGGCTGAATATGGCGACATGATGCTGCTCTCAAGGGTGTTTCCTCCGCTGGTGGCATACAACTTGGCATATTTCGACTCAGCATTGTTGGCCTTGAAATTGTCGTATCCGGGCTGTACGTTTCCAGCGCGGTAGAAAGCATTTGCCTTGAACATATATACACCCTCATGGAGCCCTGTAATATCCTGGTAGGTGTCATAGTTCATGTTGTAGCGCTCAGCGTTCTCCTTTGGATCGTATGAGCCCCATCCCGAACCAGACCAGCCAGACAGGTCATTTCCTTCGAAAGTCGGGTTGGTGATGAACATCTTGGTCACGTTGACCGGTTTGTCGACGGTCGCTTTGTCGTAGTTCTCAACCACCATTTCTTCCTCACGAGCCTGGATGGCTCTTTTAGCGGCCTCAGTAGCAGCATTGAGTTCTTCGATCGTGCTGGATGTGTTGTTGTAGACAGCAATCTGATCAGCGACATTGGCACCGATTTCCTCAGCCTTGTCGAGTTGCTCTTTCAGTTTCATGGCAGCCTCATAGACATCCAGTGAGTTGATGTAGGCTTCACCTGCTGTCTCAGTGATGAGTTTCCAGTCGACAAAAACATTCTCACCTTCTTCGCATTGTGAGGAAAGTGCAGTATTTGCTGGGTCTTCAGAACGGTTCAGACCCACAAACTTGGTGTTGTCGTTGATTGTGGGATTTGTCTGAGAGGGAGAGAAACGATAGACGTTTCCACCCATGTCCTTGATTTCCCAATAATAGTCTGGCTGGTTGTTGTAGTCGATGTACATGGCGCTTCCATCCCCACCTGTATCAAAGAATACCCATCTCCAGTCCCAGGTACCAGATTTGTCACCATAGTCAGAGAAGATGTAGAGCCCACCGCCCTGATCCTCAAACTTGACTTTCAGGCCTCGCTCGCCCACACTGGCCTGTGTTCCCCAGGCATTGCCCTGAGTGAACAGAAGTTGGCTTCCTACATTGTAGAGATAGTAGATTGCGCCAGACTCCATGCTTGCGTACTCCGTGGGGATCGCAGGCTTAGACCATACGTTTCCATCCACAGCCTTGACCGCATTGCTGCCGAAAAGCAACAATGAGCCCAAAACAAGTAGTTTTGCAATTTTCATAAAGGTTAAATTTAGATTGTTAATAAATGTGCAAATGCCGAAACACGTGCAGTTAGTTAAATAAAAAGGTTCATTGCAAGGTATTGCATTTTTTCATTAGAGAATAGGTTTATATTCTCATGTAATATCAATTGGCTTATCGATATGCGTAGTTGGGGTAGTTGGTTTGGGGCTTTATCCCTTTTAGGTTTCTATACGATTGTTATAACAGTTGCAAAGATAACAAAAAATTATATAATCCACACCTTTTTTCAGATTTTTTTTCGCGATATGTGTATTTTTTACACTTCTTGCCCTTTCTGGCTATAAAAAAGGCCATACTTTATGAAAAAGCACGGCCTTTTATGGGGTGTGGGAAGGACTTATTTGATGACGATGGTATATGCTTTCTGTCCTTCTTTTCTGATGTATGTTCCTTTGGTCATCGGTTTACTGATTCTGATGCCGCTCAGCGTGTAATAGGAAGGTGTGGAAGCAGTCTCTTCGTCAACAGCCTGCCGTATTCCGTTGGTGCTGCCATCCATGACGCTCCTCACCTCATCAGCGTTCAGGGCATAGTTGTATATGCGCACGTCTTCGATGTAAGCCTTCAGGAACGGGTCATTGCTGCTTTGTCCTTTTCCGATATAATTCAGGACGGGATTGATATCAGACGGCATGATGTTGATGGCATCGGAATGAGCCGCCTTCTCCCCGTCAATATATATCACGGTGCTGTCGCGGCAGATGGTGAGAGCCACATGTTTCCACTGTAGTGTTGTCAGTCTGGCGGATGTAGAAAGGGATTGGGTGTTGTTGCCATCGTTGATGACAAAACTCATCTTTGACCCATCAGAAGGTGTGAGGTACAAATATTTCTCGGAACCATTGCCGAAGTCGAAAATCCTTTGGTTGGCAGTGGCCGAAGCCCTCCAGTTGACCCATGCGGTGAACGTCATGGCATCTGTTGATGCGATTTCGTAGGGCAGTTGAACGAACTGGCTGGTTCCGTTGAGGCTGAGAGTCTTTTCATTGTCTACCATATTATTGTTGGACGCAATAAAACTTGGATTTCCGTAGGCGGCCCCGTCGAGTTGGTTCTCCGTTTCGTCCAAGACATATCCGTCCATTTTCCATTGAGCCGCCAGCGCGTTCTCACCAATTGTAGCGGCCTCTATGCTTTGGCAGGCCTCAGACTGATTCTCGCTGCGGTCAATAGCCTTGACGGCATAGATATACTCAGTTCCCTTGCGGCAAGAATTGTCAATAAAATTCGTTGTTTTCAGTTTTCTTGCGATGGTGTTCCAATTGTCCTTTCCTTTCTCCGCTCTGATGACCATGTATCCCTCCAGGTCAGGTTCCGTGTTGGCATCCCATTCGAGCAGGATGCTCGCGCTTTGTGGAGTAGCCTTGAGATTGGCTGGGGGAGCAGGCGCCACCGTTTCCAGTTCGGCATCCAGGGGCAGGAACCTCCATAGTTGTCGTGCCGGGTCGCTGAGTTTTGACTGTTGGTTGATATTGATGCCAGTGACCTTGGAGGTGGATGACAATGTCATGTAGAGGGCGCTTTCCCTGTTGCGAATATAATAGTATCCGTCTCCGGCATATTCCAGGTACCACTGTTGGTTGGTCGATGGAGTCCCCGACCCGAATGAGATGATATTGCCACCGTTTGCCGTCGAGAAGTTGAGCACATCCATGAATTTCCCATCATTCACCGACTTGATGATGTAGAAACTATAGTCACCATCCACATCCGATCCCGCTTGCTGGACAATCCATTGTTGTTTGGCGTTTCCAGCGTAGTTGGCTTGTGATATATTGGGTTGTCCATCAGCATATCCTTGTTCAGCCACCACCATTTGGGACGCCTTGTTCATGATCTTGTAGGTTCCCCCGATGGCGCTTGGCTGCACGTCGGCCCCCCATGTCACGTCAATCACCCGTTCAGCATTTTTCTGCCCCCTCTGGTATCCAGTTCCTCCATGTATGGTCATCTGGATCTCCCGGGTCGGTCCCACGCCATCAAAATAGACATCATGATCGGTAGAGACAAATTGGTAGGTAGTGGTGTAAGCCTGTCTCTCACTTGATCCCATGAACGCCTTCACGCGTCCGTCGTCATGGCGATAGACCGTAGCGGCCGTCCATTTGTCGGGATGCTCCGCGTATGCCAGCCTTTCCCCATGTCGGCTGATGTCGCAGAACTCCCCCCTTGCGCGGCTGTCGAATCCCCACCAGATGCCGACCGTCATTCCATATTCAAGTCCGATGAACGCCTCGGCCACGTTGTGCATCTCGTCGTTGTAGCCCACCTTTCCGTCACGAGCAAGCAATTGATAGAAAGCCTTGTAGTTGTTCATGCTTCCAGCCAACTGATGAGTGTTGCCCCAGTCGTAATATTCTTTTCCCGGTGTGTACCAGGAAGCCGCTTTGTCGTCGTTGAGAGTATTGCCGCCGACGATAGCGACATTGGCGAACAGCGGATAGTCGCTTTTGAGTTTTTTTGCGATGTCACGGCTGTTGTTTACAGTAGCCCCCTCCTCCGTCCAGTAGTCCGGTTCGTTGAATGGAGAAACACCAGCCACGCGGTGCTTGGTTTTGGTAGAGAGGTATTCCACATGAGCATTGATCATCTTGGCCCATCGATCGACATTGGCACTGTTTCCTGTGCGGTAATAGGACGCCACGCCAGCCTCCTGGTCACAAGTGAGCACCAAGGGCAGGGTGTCGCTGAGAATGTTGAAAATCCTGTTTCGCTGAACGAGGAAACTTTGTGCGTCGGAATCCAGATTCGTATCATTGACGAGCGCATTTTTGGTTCGGAACGTTGACCTTCCTATGCCGACGTTCTCTTTTCCCATGTGATTGACGCCCTTTCTGAAATTTTGTTCGCTGATCCATGCCTGGTCAAGTCCCCATGTAGGTTGGAAGCGCTTTCCTTGGCCTGATAAGGAGAAGACGACCATACGGTCGCTGGCGGCAGTAGGAGACAGGGTGCTGCTGGAGGACGGTTTGCGTGTCTCCTGTGCGACACAGTGTGTGGAAAAGACCATTAGTGCTATTAGAGAAGTAAAGATTTTTGGTTTCATATTTAATTGGTGTTAATGGAGTGTTTATTCGTTGTATATGGGTTTCCCGGAGGTGGTGAGGCCTGCAGCACTCACTTTGATTCGTGTGGTCTTACCATTATTGTAAAAGCGTGCATGGTATTGTCCGTTCTCATCAAGAATGGCATTGGGATTCCAATAGAGGGTTCTCCGATAATCCTTCACTTCTGCAGAGGGAGTGGAGTGGGTATAATCGGGATGGTAGAAATCATCAGGTTCATAAATACCCGGCAGTATCAACCACCGGTCGCGGAAAGTCGGTCGTGTGGCATCATTGAGCAGGGTCACCATGTCCACCACCATATCACTGTTATTGATGCTCATATCCTGAGCATGTATAAGCGGCCTGTCTTCATTCCTTAATTCAAAATCGGAGAACAAATTGATGGTTTTCAGTCGTTTAAGTCTGATTGGTTCTCTGAATCCTTGAAAGTTGTCTCTACTCCCGATTTTCATTAATTCCAGTTTGTTTTTCTCTTCCTCAGTCTCGTGTTTTCTGAAAAACTCCAAGTAAGTCACATAATAGTTGAAAGCGCTTTCGATATCCGGTGAGTTGCTTGTGTTGAAATTGCCAAACAGCGCCATGCATACTTGTGAAGGAAATAGCCTGGCATTGAATTTCCCGTATGACAGTCCCAAGTCAGTCACGAGATTGTAGAGGTATACGGCATCGTATGAACAAAGAGGCCTGGTATAGTCAATGGTCTGCAGGCCACGTCTTTTCTTTCCCTTTACTTCCACTCCCTGCAGTGTCTTGTCCATCGCCGACAGTTTCCCGGTGACCTCATTGACCTCAACATCCTCTTCGATCTCATCATCAGACAGGGGCGTATGGCATTGATAGTAAGAATATTTCTTAGCAAAGACAGGATAAAAGAGATTGCGCTTTACATAATATTCGGGAAATTGATCTTCATCAAGCCGTCCTTTGTTTTTTTGTTTCAGCATATCATTTACGCTCATTTTCAAAGGGAAAGCAGCCATGGTGAGGATACCTTCTCCATAATAAGGTGGGAGGTTGAAAGAGAATTTCCCTTTGTCGGTCGTCTCTACTTCGATGCTATATACTTTCGTCCCTAAAATCAGTTCGCTTTCTACCTTGACTTCCTTTTTCAGTCCCTTGTTTTCATTGTTGAGGATTTTCCCCTCAGAATATTCGACCGAGGTACTACCATCATTGGATGAACTACTTGTTTCACCCTCGCCTGTGCTTGGATCGGATGCTTCATAATTATAGAATTCATCAGCCCACGCATTATTTTCCGAGTAATCTCTTGTGTCAAAAAAAATGGAAGGATAGACACACCCCTCTATATTCAGATTCTTCTCAGGCGAATATCTCATTTCCTGGTTGGCCAACAAATCACTGATATCATATCGCCGCCAACCCTGCACCATCATTAGGAGGTCGAGATTTTGCGTGTGTTCCTTATCCTCAGATTCAAAATAATAATTAGGGTAGGGGACGAAGCCTTTCAGTTCGCTGGACAGCAGTAGTTCTGTAAGAATATTTCCAGTGTCAAATGTAGGGTCATCCGTGGACTGGTCGCGCACGGAGATGGACAGTTGCCGTGCATCGGCAGGAGCCTGGAAATCAATAGAAATGAGCGAGTAAGGCTCATAGTCCTGTTCTCCTCCGCTTACCTGGATATTGGCATTGTCATATTCATGGTTGTTGACGAAGAACAGTCGGTCGGCCAACGGTATTCCATTACTGTCCATGATGACCAAGTCGTTGACGCCAGTACACAAATCCTGCTTGTCCCATTGCAGTTGCGCTTTGCCGGAATGGTCAGGAGTAAACACTGTATGCGTTTTCAATACCCCCCTGCATAGGATGACGGCAAGGTATTGAGTGTCATAAGGCAATCCCTTCAGATGAATACGTGCTTTCAGAAGGTTGTCTTTGCTTTCCAGGTTCAACGCACATCCTTTCTTTTCAATTTCAGGCAGATTGAAATCGAAGGAATGATTTAAATAAGGTACCCGTGCCTTCAAATTTCCGCTTTCCGGCACATCCAATTCCATCCATCCCCTTCCCAAATGTGATGTCTTGAAGGTTGTGTTGCCCACTTTTCCGGAAATGCTCACCTGCTGCCCTTCTTCATCGACGGCTTCGAAAGCCACCTTGGCCCGTGTGCCTGCTATCAAATGTCCGCCTTCCGGGTAGAAACTGACAGAGAGTCTATCTTTCAAGTCCTTTGGCAACCGTTGCTTCGGCCGAGCGACGAAGTATTTGGAGAAATAATCACCTTCTTTCTCAGGTTTCTCATACACAGGAACGACGCGTGAGTAGATGGTGCCATATTGTCGGAAAAAATCATGCATCATCTGCCGGTTGTAAAATTGAAATCTGTCTTTTCTGAAATTAGGATGCTCTGTCACATCAAAATTGAGCATCCATCTGGTATATGCCCTTATTTCGAAATATCCAGAATATAAGGTGTCGGTCAGCGCAAAATTGCCGCAACTGTATCCTTTGTCGGAGGTGATGAGTTTTTGCCGCTCCACCAGCATTCCATCTGGGGAAACCAGTTCCACATACAGGATGCGGCTCATGTCAGTGAACGTCAGGCTGTCAGCCCTCACCGTGTATGCTTTGTACCATATTGTGTCGCCTTTGAAATAGCAGTTATTGTCCAGATGCAGATACACTTTTTCCTGCACGGGAACTTCACGCAACTTCATGCACAGGCTGTCGATGTCGTGTTGTGAAAACATCTCAGCAGGGACAAACAGTGCGTATAGTAGAAAACAAAAGACTCTCAGCATTTGGCAGTGACTTGGATTTCCGCCGCTAAATTAACAAAAAACCACTTCTTTTTCTCATAAAATGGACATTATTTATTTGCATATCGGTATTTTTTTGTTAAATTTGCAACATTATAGGCCCGAAAACCTTTATGAAGCAAAACTAAAAACAAACTCCATGAAAATTATCAGAACTTTATGGTATGCATTGGCGTTGCTGTGTCTTCCCATGGCAGGCATGGCCAACACAAAACAAACAGTAGCACAGGTGACGACAGCAGTCACCATCAGCGAGGACGTCGACTACATCATCACCTCTGACACGCCCTTTGGTGATGACGGCATGATAGACATCACCAACACTGAACATGCCGTACTGATATTCAACAAAGTGAAGCCCTCCAAGATCACATCCATCCTCTCGCATGTGAAGATCAACGGAGTCAGAGCCTCCAATAATGCGAATTGCCAGGTGCGCATCTACAATACCGGAGCCATGTTGTTGCCCTATCCAGGTGACATCAAACCTCTGACGGTATATTCAGGCACCCATTTTTCGGGCAATTCCACCAACGACTTCGGTTTGGAGAACAGTGGCGGTTTCATGAACACCCTCAGCAATGACAAGTTCAACAACAACATCCGGAGTTTCAAGTTGAAGCGCGGCTACATGGTGACTTTTTCCACTTTGGCCCGCGGCCGTGGTTACAGCCGTTGTTTCATTGCCTCCAACAGCGACCTTGAGATATCCGAATTGCCAGATGTGCTGTCCGGCCGCATCTCCTCTTACCGTATTTTCAAATGGAACTACAACAGCAAGGCAGGTCTGGCCAACGACACCCGTCAGGACCCATGCAACAAACTCAACGTGACCAGTTGCTATTCCTTCGGTCTGGGCGAGGACAGGGGTGCCAACACCGAATGTGTGCCCCACCATATTTATGAAGATTGGCCCTCGGCGAGCGCATGCGGTTCTGTGACCTATTCCCCCCATCTGAAGACCAACAACGAGCCTGGCAACTCAGCCGATGACCACCCTCAGAGTGTGGATGAAATCCTTGCCAACTGGGAGAACCTCATGGCCACCGGCATGCGTCTCTGCTCCCCCTCGTCGCACGACGGCAGCCTCAACCATCTGAGAGCATTCATGGACTCCATCGACGCCCGTGGATGGAGGTGTGATATCCTGGACCTACATTGCTATTGGACAGAAGGCAGTTTCAACAACATCAAAGGGTGGGTGGACACCTACAAACGACCTGTGTGGATTTCCGAATGGGTATGGGGCGCTTCCTGGAACAACAACGGCATTTTCGGTGTCGCCCAGGGAACCTACAGGGACAACCCCACCACCAACCAACTCAACCAGAACAGGAATGCCGTCAGAAACATCTGCACCAATCTGAACTCCTGGGACTATATCGAACGATATTTCTATTGGAACAGTGAAGCCAACTGCTCCAAACTCTATCTGAGCAACGGCACGCTGACACCAGCAGGCGAATATTACGCCAGTATGAACACCGGGGTAGGGCACAATGGCAAATATGATTTCATTCCCACCAGCCCCCGCCAGTATGGTCTCTCCAGATACAGTGTTGACATGGCAGACGGAAATGCCACCATCAGATGGCATGACGACAACGGAGAGTTCAACCAACTCATGGAGGTGCAAAGGAAAGTTCGCGGCGGCCAATGGGAGATTCTTTCTGCAATTGATATCCGGGAAACGGCATCCAATTATGTCTATGTCGATGAAAATGCCCCCGAAGGCGCCCGTTATCGAGTCCACATCATCGACCTCAAAGGAGTCCATCATTTCACCAGTGACGACCTTGACGTGGGTGACTCCATGGCCGACAGCAAGGGAGAAACCGGCTATGCCGGCGGCGACCTGATCGGCAACGGAGATTTCAACATGGGAGCCATCGGATGGACCTCCGCCACCGGGGCCATCCTCGGTCAGCCCTATTTTGAGATTGTTCCCATAGGCGGCCATGGCGGTGGAGCCTATCTCCAGGCGTATGGCTCGGGTAATGCCGACCACGCATCTTCCATCAGCAAGGTGGTAGCCATCGAACCCAACAAGGAGTATGTCTTCACCCTTGCCGGCAGAAATTGCGGCAGTTATGTCAAGGCCTCCCTCACAGCCGATGGGAAGAGTGAGGCGAAAGTGGTAGCCACAGCCGCCAACACCAGTGACTGGCAAAAACAGACTTTTGTCTTCAACAGCGGAGACTATTCACAGTTGCTTCTCTCCTTCAGGTGGCTCAATGCCAGTGCCCAACTCGACAAGATCGAACTGCGTCAACTGTTCGCAACCCGTGAGGAAGCCGTTGCCGACGGAGTGGACAAGATACGTGAGATCACAGGTCTTGCCCGGGAATTCAACACCACCTTGCCCAGTCTGAATGATGAGTTGGACTCCCGCCTCGCATCGATCACCTCCCATGATGATGTCGCACTTCAGGCAGCCCAGTCAGCCGTCGATGATTTCATCCAAGCCATCTCCGACCACAATGTTACCGACTCTTTGATGAATGTCGCCAAAGCCGTCTCCCACATGGGCTTTGATGGAAAGGAAGAACTTGAATATGCCATGGCAGCAGCGGATAACGCACTGACCTCCACTGACATCACGTCGAGTCGGCAGCAGATACAGGCAGCCCTGGATCAATTTCTGACCATGACTGATGCTTCCATCCAACCCGTCCAGCCCCAATTTGCAACCGCCAATGGTTGGGAAGTGAAAGTGGGAACCTACAAGGAAGGAGATCAGCGCACCAATACCGTCAGAGGCAAGACCTGCTGGAATGCCTGGTGGAGTGGTCAGAACGCCTCCTTGGGACAGGCCCGCACCATGGAGATCAGGCAGAAGATCAACAATCTCGAGGAAGGTCTGTATGCCTTGGAGTGCAAAGCCACCACTGAGCATTACTGCCTATCCGACCAACACGGATACATCAAAGGAACGGAGACCGCCGTCACGCCCGTTCTCCAGGCCGACTACTTTGATCTGCCCACCGTGGACAACATCTGGCAGACCCTCACCACGCCCCCCATCTATGTAGGAGCAGGCGAGAGTGTGACGATAGGTTTTGTCAGTTCCAAAAGTGGTGCTGTAGACAATGCCTGGCATCAGTTTGGCAATGCCAACAACTCTGGAGACAAGAGAGAAGGATGGTGGTGTGCCACAGACTTTGTGCTCAAGTATCATCCGATGAAGAAGTTGAGTCTCACCCCCGGCACATGGAACACGATCTGTCTGCCCTATGCTTATCATGCACCAGAAGGGATGAAATGCTACAGGATAGCCGGTATTCTCTCAGACCATACCAAAATATGCCTTGAGGAGATGACAGAAGTGAAAAGTGGCGAACCCTGCATTTACATCGCCGACCAACCAGATGTGGTTTTCTATGAATATGGATCGAAAGCCAGCAGTCCAGTCGATTATACCCAATGCAACGGATTGAGAGGATTCTTTGAGACATCCGCCAAGGCACCTAAAGACAGTTATGTGCTCACTGATGGTGTCTGGAACCGGGTGACCACCGACCGGCCGTCCATTGAAAACTATACTGCGATCATTTTCAAACTGGACGGCATTCCGGAGTTGAACGCATGGGACGGAATAACTATGGACATCAATGATCCTCTGAGCGGCATCCGTCATGCGACATCAGATTCAGCCACGAAAGCAGTAGACGGAAAGTATACGCTCAGCGGGCAGGCAACCAATGACCAGCATGGTGTTTATATCGAAGTCAAGAACAACAAAGCGAGAAAAGTGATAAAAAACAAACAATAAAAACGAACTGTAATAGGAGATGAATCTACGAAAACTACTTATCCTGTCAGCCGTATCATTCAATGTACTGCTGGCCAAGGCCGACTGGGTGGATGTGACGGATTTTTATCTGTCCAATCCAAGTTTCGAAAACAATTCCGGAACTGATTGGTATTGGGAGAGCAACGCTTCCTCCCAAACTGCTGATTTTGGCTGTTTTGAGTTCTGGAACGGCACATTTGATTTCAACAAAACGCTCGATTTGGCAAAGGGCCATTATCGGGTAAGTTTTCAGGGCTATTACCGATGCGGAGACTTCGAAGCCATTTTCGATGCCTACCGCACAGGGAGTGAGGACATTACAGCCTATGTCTATGCCAAGGAACTATCCAAGGGGAAAAGGTCCATGCAACCCGTGGTCAGTGTTTTCTCCTATTCCTTTGACCGTCAAGTTTCAGGTTGTTGGACCAATGACCGCCAGCACTACTATCCCAACAATATGGCATCTGCCGCCCAAGCATTTGGCAATGATGCCTATTGGAACACTTTTGAGTTTGACGTTGAGGAAGATGGCATGGTAGACATCGGACTTGTCTGCGAGAACAATCAGCCCAGCAACTGGTGCATCTTTGATAATTTCAAACTGGAATTTGACGGCAAACTGACCTTGGCCACCGGGATCAAGGCTTTCCCGTTGCAGTCGGAGATCAAGAAGGGACAGACCACTTTTTGCAATTATGAGATAACCCCCGACAATGCCACATCTAAGCGGGTGAGATGGACAAGTTCTGACTCCAAGATCGTCTCTGTGGATCAAGAAGGTGTCATCAGAGGTGAAGGAATCGGCACTGCCACCATCACCGCCACCACCATAGACGGTTCCAACTTGTCGTCATCTTTCACCATCACCGTGAAAGATTACGATGATGTCACCTGGACCGACGTGACCGACCTCTTTGTGGTCAATCCCCGTTTTGACAACAACAGTACAGAAGGTTGGAAATGGGGCGGCAATGCCAATTCCCAAAAAGCCGATTTCGAGTGCTTTGAGTTCTGGAACGGTTATTTCCAGATCCGTCAGGATTTGTCGGGACTGCCTCCCGGGTTGTTCCGAGTCTCAGTGCAAGGCTACTACCGCACGGGAGACAACGATGTGGCATATGCCTCCTATAAGAACGGTACGGAGGAAATCCCCACCTATCTGAAGGTTTACAACAGCGATTGGGATGAGTACTCTGTCCCGTTGAAAAGCATCTATTCCTGGTCTTTCAACGATTATATCGACGGCTGCTGGATGCCCGACTGGATGAGCAATGAATATTACCCCAACAACATGTATTCAGCCAGCGAGGCATTCAAGCAAGGTGCTTACCCGAACAGTTTGGTTTTTGAGACAGACGGGGAAGCAAAGATTTTCATTGAGAATTTCACCCCCAACTACTCCAACTGGTGCATTTTCGACAATTTCAAGTTGGAGTATGGCGGTCAGGTTATCAAAGCGACAGGCATCAGCGTGAGTATCGACAAGGAAGAGATCATCACCAGTGAGACTACCCAGTGCCATGCAGTCATCCAGCCAGAAAATGCCCTTTTCAAGAAAGTGGTTTGGTCGTCCAGCAACGAGCAGGTGGCCACTGTTGACCGCGATGGTAAGGTGACGGGCGTAGGTGTGGGCTCAGCCACCATCACCGCCACCGCTGTTGACGGTTCGGGTGTGAGCGCATCAGTGAACATCAAGGTGGTCAGCGGAGTCTCCACGGCAGCAGACTTGGTATTCAATGAAATCATGGCCTCCAACGTGGATGAGTTTGTCAGTCCCGCCTTCAATTTCGACGGTTGGGTGGAATTGTATAATCCCACGGGAAAACCGATCCGTCTTTCCGGTCTTTATCTGAGTGACAATGCCTCCAATCTCAAACAGTGGTGCATGCCACCCAGCATAGGAGTTGTCCCTGCCCATGGGTACAAGGTGATATGGTTGGGCAGCAGCGATGAGTCCATACTCTGCGCACCTTTTGATCTGGATGTCGATGGCGGCACCCTCTTCCTGAGTGACGAGAACGGCAAACAGGTTCTGAGTCAGTCATATCCCCAGTCTTATGAGCGAGTCAGTTATGCCCGTATCAAGGATGGCGGCGAAGAATGGGGATTTGCAGGCACGCCGACCCCAGGCAAGAACAATGAGGGCGGCAACTATGCCTCCTCCCAATTGGCAGCGCCAGTAGTGGACCTTCCCTCCCAACTTTTCACCGGCCAACTGAGTGTGAATGTGACGATACCAGCCGGTTGTACATTGCGTTTCACCACCGATGGTTCATTGCCCACTCTGACCACAGGCAACACGAGCACGACCGGACAGTTCAAGGTGATGGGAACCATGTGTTATCGGTTCCGTCTTTTCTCCGACGGAATGTTGCCATCCCGTGTGACATCGCGTTCCTATATATATAAAGATGCTGATTATTCGCTTCCCGTCCTCTCTGTTGTGTCAGATCCCAAGTTCCTCTATGATGACTCCCTTGGCGTGTTGGTAAGAGGTGTGAATGGAAGGCCAGGCAACGGGCAGTCATCCAAATGCAATTGGAACATGAATTGGGACCGTCCCGTCAACTTCTCCTATCTGACACCCGACGGTGAGATGGTGCTCAATCAGGATGTCAATCTGGAGATGTGTGGTGGCTGGAGCCGCGCCTGGAGTCCCCATGCCTTCAAGTTGAAAGGCAGCAAGGAATTGGGTGGCAACAAGAATCTGCTCTATCCGTTCTTTGATACCAAACCCTACATCCGCAACCGCACGCTTCAGGTGAGAAATGGCGGCAATGACACAAGTTGCAGGATCAAAGACCCTGCTTTGCAGTACATCATCCAATCCTCAGGGGTCGACATAGACTGCCAGGCCTATCAGCCAGTGCATGAATTCATCAACGGTAAATATATTGGCGTGCTGAATGTGCGTGAGCCCAACAACAAGCATTATGTGTATGCCAACTATGGTTGGGATGACGACGAAATCGACCAGTTTGAGATGTCGCCCGACTCCGGTTATGTGCAAAAATGCGGTACTGAGGCATCCTATCTCGAATTGGTGGATTACCTTTCAAAAGACGCCGCCAACAGCGAGACCTACCAAGCCATCTGCCAACTTTTGGATATCGATGAGTACATCAACTACATGGCCGCCGAGTTCTACCTCTGCAACTGGGATTGGCCCCAGAACAATGTGAAGGGTTTCCGCAACACCTCAGGAGGCAAATACCGCTTTGTCATCTTCGACCTTGACGGTTCATTCAATGCAGGTGAGCCCTTCGGTACGTTCATGGGCAAGGAGATGTACACCTTTGACCAACTCTATCCCACCAGTTTAGGCACTATCAGAGACCAGATACGTTTTGTCACCCTTTTCCGGAATCTGCTGAACAATGCCGAGTTCAAGCGCAAGTTCATCGATACATACTGCATCATGGGAGGCAGTGTGTTTGAGGCCAAGAGAGCCATTTCGATCATAGACCAGATGACAGAGCGTGTCAATCCAGCCATGCGTATAGAAGGAGGCAGTGCAAACGGCACGGCCAACCAACTCCGCAACAGTCTCCAGTACAAGATGGAGCAGGCCACCAATGCCCTCCATAATTATTCCGCTTTTGACCTTTCAGGCACTCAAGCCCAAAGAGTGGTTCTGTCCAGCGATGTGAGCAATGCCCAACTGATGATCAACGGCATTCAGGTGCCGACAGGTCAATTTGACGGTCGTCTGTTCCAGCCCGTCACACTCCGTGCCGTTGCCCCCGCAGGCTACGCCTTCCAGGGTTGGTTGAAAGACGGAGGAACAGAGACATCCGTGCTGTCCAGAGGTTCTTCCTGGAAATACTATGACCAAGGTTCTCTTGACGGTGTCAACTGGACCTCCTCCACCTATGATGAGGATGGATGGAAGTCAGGCGAAGCCCCCTTGGGATATGAGAAGAGCGGCATCCGTACGACGCTCGAATACGGCGACAGAAACAACAAGCGCCCCACGGCCTATTTCCGCAAGAGTTTCAGCCTTGAAAGAGGACCCTCATCGAAGGAGCAGGTCAAACTCAGTTTCACCATTGATGATGGATTCATTGTCTATGTCAACGGAACAGAGGCAGGACGTTACAACATGCCTTCGGGTAACGTTGGCTACAGCACCTTTGCCACTTCTTATGCACCATCCAATCCCGATCAAGGCACCATCAATCTCTCGCCGCTTCTTTTCCACAAGGGAAACAACGTCATCGCCGTGGAGGTACACAACAACAGCGCCACCTCCACCGACCTGATGTGGGATGCCTCTCTGCTGATTGTTTACAGTTCCCAGCAAACCAATTATTATTCCAAAGACCCAGAGATCAGTCTTCCTGACGGAGATGTGACGCTGACGGCCTCCTACCGCAAGTTGAGCCAGACCGAGATGAAGGATATGAACATCCATCCTGTCAGTGTCAATGAGGTGAGCGGTTCCAATGACTGCTACATCAATGAGTATGGCAAGAAGAATGACTGGGTGGAGTTGTACAACTCGACAGACGAGACCATCGATGTGGAAGGTATGTATCTCACCGATGACCTTTCCCAGCCAACCCGTTATCAGATTACGAAGGGGAATACCAATGCCAACACCAAGATCGCACCCCATGGTTATCTGATCATCTGGTGTGACAAACTTGAAACGACCAGCCAAGCCCTGCATGCTCCGTTCAAGATAGCAGGCGAGGGAGGAATCATCGCTCTGATGGCAGCGGACCGCAGTTGGACAGACATTCTCTCTTATGAGGCCCATGACGGCAACTCCACCGTGGGACGCTTCCCCGATGGCACCAAGGATGTCTATGTGATGAATGTGCCGACGATAGAGAAGTCAAACATCCATACCAGTTACCTGGCAGAGGTGGATCAGTCCACTGGCGTGAGAGACACCGAGTTGGCCCTCTCCTCATCCAATGGTTTTGGCATCCATTATGGTGCTCAGCATCTGATTCTCAGGAGCCAGACAGCAGGGATGGCAACGGTGAACATCTACTCCACCGACGGCCGCCTTGTCGCTACCGAGCACGCGAGCCTCCGCAATGGTCATGCCCGTCTCGATGTGGGATATCTCACCTCCGGTTTCTACATTGCACGCGCCGTCAATGAAGACCATAGCCAGGTCACCTGCAAGTTTATGAAGTAATGCTAATTGTAACAAGTGTGGCAATCAAAAAATATGAGGCTGCAAGGAGCGAATCCTTGCAGCCTCAAGTCAAATGGTCGGCAGGGCTATCGTTTATGTAGGATGATGTTGACGATGCCCATGATGTCCGCCACGGTGATTATTCCATCACCGTTGATGTCAGCAGCTCTCTGGCGGAAGGTTAGATTCGTCTGTCCGAGCACCTTCCTGACCGTAAGCATCACGTCCACCACAGTAACATGCTTGTCTGCATTGGCATCGCCGAGGAGCAGTTTGGGCTGGATATAGAACCGTGAAATGCCGCGCAGTTGGCTGCCCTCATAGTAACTGAACTGCACGATGTCGTCATCTTCCTCCGTGACATTATAGGTCATCGTGGTGCCGTCAATCTCCACTGTGCCGTGCCGTGCATATACCGAACCGATGTGATAAGCCTCAGGCAGACCTGTGTTCAGGGTGATGGAGGTTTCCCCGTCAGGTTCGATGTACTGCGGCGGTACGACATACGTGGTGTCCGTCATCTCTCCGCAGACAAGTGCTACGGCGGTGGTGGCCGTCGGAGTGCCCGGCACCGCCATGCTGTTGAGGTGGCCGTCGATGGTAGCCGCAGCCTGTGCGTCATTGCACTTGATGAGCGGTGCATCGGTCATATTGGTGAAGCCACGATACCAGACGACAGGCTGTCCCTCGTCATCCACGTCAGCATACAGTTGGCAGACATCGAGATAAGGAGCGTCCATCACTTTTTGCCGGCTCATGCCGATGAGCGTGAACTGGCACTTGATGCAATCGAAGAGGTAAGAGAAGTCTTCGATGTAGTTGGCCGTGACATCCACCATCATCTTATCTGCATTGGAGAATGCAAGCAGGTTGACGCTCTCCAAGGAATTCCCCCTCAGGTTGAGTTCACGCAGCGAGTCGAGCACGTTGAGCGGCCCCACATTCGTGATTTCATTATCCGACAGGTCGAGCGTCCGCACGTTTGGAAGATACACGATATCTTGCAGGTCGGTGATGCCCAATCCCGACAGGTTGATGGCCGTGATGGTGTCTGTCTGACTCTGCAGGATGTCTGCATCCTCATCCAGTCCGAGGTGGAGGCGTATTCCCGCCTCGATGCCCTCAGAACTGAATGTCACTTTCTGTGCCTGAGCCGTCAGCGTCGTGACAGCAGCCAGTATAATGATAACTATTCTTCTCATGGTCTGCTATTTTTTTACTTCAATGATATCTGCCATGTTGGCAAACTTAGTCGTTCCCGACTGCAGATAGACCGTATATTGCTTGGTGTTCTGCGTGATGGAAGCCGCGTCGAAGTCCACGCCGTCGATGTCGTTGCGCAGGGGCACCTTGGTCGTACGTCCGTTCTTCCACTTGATTTCCATCCACATGCGGTCGACGGGATAGCCCTCATCCAAGTAGCCCACGCCGAGGTCGCCTCCGCTGTCCATGCTGATTTGTCTGAGCATGACACCGTCCCACACTGGCACGAGGTCGAAGTGGATGGTCGCCACGGCGTCGGGGTCATTCGGCCTGTTGTGAACCTTCACCACCACCTCACGGATGGGTGAGGTGCCGAAATGGTCGAAGTTGAAGAACACCCATCTGTTGGTGCGCACCTTGATTTTGAAATCCACGTGTCGGTTGTAGTCAAAGTTCGGTTTGTCCTTCTCCGATGGGATGTTCTCGAGCAGCAGGTCTACCTCTTGCATCTTGTAGTAGGTCTCACCATATTCCAAAGCCTTTTGTATGAATGACTTAGCCACTTTTGAGTAAGTCTTGAGGATGGAGCACATCGGGTTGGCCGGATATTTGTCAGCGTAGTCGAGGATGGCGTCAGCGCAGTAGAAGAAACGTTCGTAGTCGTTCATCTTCTCCCACTCACGGTAATCCCTGACGTATTTCAGGCACTTGATGGCATTGCCCAGATATTGGCTGACCACTTTGGAACCCTTGAAAATGTCGTTGGCGATGCTCTCGCGGAATTCCTCCACGAGTACCAGCGCGGAATTGCCCAAGACGGCATTCACCAAGGACTGCACCATCTCATCATTGAGCAGTTCCTCAGCGGTTTCCGTCTCTATGGCATTCTCGACATACCTGTTGAGTTTTGCCATGTCAATATCCTTCATCTTCTTGCCTTTCTCAGCCAGGTCTTTGCCAAATTGCTCAAAGTCGCCTATGAGGCCGTTGAACTGGTTGAGTTTGCTGCATATCAGGAGGATGACATTGGCGGCATACTCGGCATCCTGCAACAGCACCTTCTCCTGCGCCTTGGCGAGTGCGCTCTTGTCCACCTGCCTCAGGATGGGGTTCTCCGTCACATTGTAGTCATAGTCGATGGCGACGAACTTTACTTTTTCAGAACCCTTCGGGTCAGCGTCCCATTTGCCCACCGACTCGACATAGATATAGTACCAGTCCTTCTTGTCCGGTGGGAAGACATTGTCGAGCGAGAGAGTCACCATGGCCGTCTGGTCTTTGGAGAGTGAGATGTTGTCAGAATAGACATAGACGTAATTGTCCTCACCCCTGAGTTGGAACGGAGCCACGCTACCTGTACCCACCTGTGTGGATGGGTCGGGAATGATGCCCTCTCCGTCGTTGTTCTCTTCTTCCTCTTTCAGTTTTTCCCTCAGCGCCTTGTCCTTGCTGATGATGCGGAGACGCACCTGGCCGCTCCATGCATTGCGGGTGATGTTCCTCACCATGAACTGGTAGTTGTTGCCCACCCACTCCAGGTCGGAACTGAACTGCAGGTCGTTGTTGTTGAGGTTGGGCGTTGTCTCTTCCACCTGGGTGATATCTTTCAAACTGACGGAATTCTCACCCTTTTTGATGGTGACGGTTGCCGTCTCGAACTCCTCCCGTGAGTTGCCCCTGACCGAGATGGTCAGTGTCGTCCCGACAGGAATCTGCTGACGTTCGAAGTATTTGTCCGTAATGGTGGTTTCCACGCCATCTGAATAGACGATATCGTGCATCGTTGCAGCCCCGTATTTGGGCCAGATGAGGCCCGTGATATAGCCATACTCTGTGGTAGCCTGTGCTGCCGTCACACTGACAGGCACCTCCTCAGAATTGACCAGGTGCGAGGTGCCCGCGGCATCGCGGTAACTGCCCTGTATGAAGTAGGTGTAGTTGCCAGCCGCCGGTGCATCGGTATAATTGCCGCCACCCGAAACATTGTCCGTCATTTTGTAGATGACGGCCTTGGCACCGTTGGCATCCCTCCTTGCCAAGGCAAACCTATGAACAGATGTCGGAACGTCGAAATGCAGTTGCACGTTGCCGGCACTCTCCGTGGCAGCCAGGGTGATGACGGGTGTCTCGGGCGCAGTCACGGTGAACTGCGTCTCATCGCCCACGGCAAACCCGAGGGAGTTCCAGAACTTGGCCTTTACCGTGTGCTTGCCGGATGCAAGGTCTTGCACATCCAAATTCTGCTCCATCGTGATGTCGTTGGATGGATTGCTGAGTTTCACCTTGACGGGATCCTCATTGTCAATGGAGAGGCTGTAATGCGTCACCTTGGCATCGGCACCGCTGACGTTGTATCGCGACTTCACGATGATGGGGGTCATGGTGATGGCACTTGCCGTCATTCCGCTGTTGCTCACGGCGCGGCAGTAAAGACGGTGATGGCCGGGGGTGACGGCACCCAAATCGAGGTCGCTGACAAAGAGGTAGTCTTGGCCGTCCTCTGCAAGAGTGCCACTGATGGTATGGACATTGTCTCGGTCACCATCCAGCCAATATTCCAATTGGGTGGCCTTTCCTGCAGACAACTTGAGAACACCGGAGGAATAGACGGCACTCTCTCCGCCGCCAGCCAGTGTCACCCGCATATTCAGTTTGTGGAAGCCCCATGGGTATTTCTCGTTGTCGCGGAGGTCAAGTTCAAATGCCTGTTCATCCTCCGCGCTGCTGATGCTCACGTTGTCACGTCCTTCGAAGTTGTCATCAAACCAATACTCCATCACGCTGTTCTGCGCCGCAGGTTTTTTGAGGAACATCGAACTGGTGACAGCAGAATACATGTTGTCCGACCGCTTGACGCGGAAGTTGAAGCGGTGAGCGCCATATTCCAAACCATCCGTGTCGATGCTGGCTCTGACTACGGCACTGCTGCTGTTCATTCCCACCGCCTTCCTGTTGGCGAAGTCATCATCAAACCAATATTCATATTGCACCAACGACTCGTTGCCAGGCTCCACCTCGCCCAGGCCCTCTGTGGTGCAGAGCAGTTGCGGTGAAATGTAGAAATCTTCGTTGGTGGGATAGGAGGCCGTGACAGTGTAGTGGTTGCCAGCAATCAGATTGCCGAAGCCGAAACTGTAGGTTACGGTGCTGTTCGGCTCGATGTTGACAGCGATGGTCTTGGTTTTCTTCACCTGTGTCTCGACGTTGGTGAGTGTTAGTATAACATTTGATTTCTTAGTCACGACATCTTTGTTCTTCACTGACATTCTCGCACGCAAGTAGGTGCCGTCAATGAGACGGCGGTCCATGTCGCCATCCACCAACTCTAAGTTCGTCACTTCCAACAGGTCGAGGGAAGTATCGGCAGCATAGGCAAAAGTGGTAAGCCATCCTATTTTTTCCCAGCGCTTGTTCAGAACCTGCAAGTTGTGCTCACCATCAGTCGAGGGGGTGTATGAGAAAGTGAATTGGCCGGGAGTGTCACCCGCCAAGTTCACTTCGTCGATATGGATCACCTTGTCACTCTCTTCTTCCTTAATCAAAATACCACCCTTATAGTTCTCACTGCTGTAGGCGTTACTGACGGTAACGCTGAACTCCGACGGCTGTCCTACACGCAGGGGTGCCTCGCTGGTCTGAATGAAGTCACCAAGACTTATAGTTGCCGCCTGCTCGGTATATTGGAGGGATAACTTGTCGCCACAGACCACGGCGTTGATATACTTGTTGAAATCATTATTTGTGTAATCATTCAGCAGCCAGTCATCGTAACGTACTTCTTTGCTGATTGCATGAATGGTGTATTTACCATCGGTAAGATTCTTACTTGAAAAGTTAAGGTTAGCACTATTTCCATAGCTACTATAAAGTGAAATAGTATTGCCACTAAAATATTTATCCACATCTGCTCCATTTTCATCCTTAAATACAAATCCATAGTTAAAATCTGTATCAAGCGGAGAATAATTCGAGACATGTATCCATAGTTTTATTCCTTCGAATGATTCCGAGTCATTTGATTGAGTATAAATATCTTTGTCATTTGCCTTTATCTCATCCGTACTTAACCTCAAAGGAAGATCCACAGATTTAAGCGTAGTCTGAGGTGTGACTTCAAAAATGGCGCATTGAGAATTGATATAAGTAAACTTATCTTTTACAACAGTTAATAAAAACTCGCCGTTTTTTTGGCCATCCCATCCGAAATTGATGTCATAGTAATAATCCTCGTCATATTTATAGCCTTCAAGCATGAAGAAATGACCACCATTATTATTATTCAATCCATAATAGATAATTGGCTTATTATTTTGTAGTTCATAGCATAACATGGCATTCCATAGGTTGTCACTGTACGATGAACGGTATTTTAATTCTGCTTTGTCGTATCCGAAATACTTTTTAAGGGCGTATGGGATACAGTAAGCATAGGCGCTTGACCCACCGTTATCACTCGTTTCATAATCCATGTGGACAGAAGCACCTGTCATTTTCATCAGGTTGGCTATCGCATTTGCTTGATCATCGGTCTCCCATAGTTCATCATTGAATAAAATGCCATGTTCGTTGTACTGTTTCAGAATATTGGGCCAGTCAATGGTCGTATTTTCAGGAATGGCTTCAACAGTCAGATTACCATCAAGATAACCAGGGATAGTGCTTGTAATTTGGCTTGGCCATTGATAATAATACATGAGTTCAGCCATAGCCGTAGCTGCACAGCCAGTTATGGTTCTTGTATTACCATCTTTGGGGCAGAAATTATTATAAGGTTCTTCCTGGTCATAACGAGCCAACAGATTTTCATCAATATGGTATTCCTGAGGCATTCCATTTGCCTTTATAGTATTTTGCTCCCTTGTAATCCCGTTGTCGCGGAGGTATTGGATTTGAGCGGCATAGGAGTCGAGGAGGGCGCGCATGTTGCAGGGCATGGTCTCGGGGTCGATGCTGCCGGTGTCGGAATAGCCGAGGATTTCCGCGGTGGCATCATCACCACTGACCACGACATAGCCGCCCTCATCACCCACATTGAAGATGTAGTAACTGTCGTTTTTTCCGGCAGCCATCATCTTCAGCGATTTGGCGGAGGGAGCCTTGGCACGGGCACGTTTCGCCACGCGCTTTTTGAGGAATTGGTTTGCTTTCTCCTTTGCCTGGGATGCCGTGATGGGGTTCGCCATCAGTTTAGTGCATCCGATGAGGCAAATGAGCGCAAACAGTATTATTCTTCTCATAGGCATTATTGTTTTTTAGTAGTTAAGAAGTTAAAGAAGTTAAGAAGTTAAGCCAAATGCTTTTGGGTTCATGGCCTTTCTCATTGGAGTAATGACCCACATTCCCATTATCTAAACTTCTCATAGGAACTGTCAATTTTTTTAAATATTCAATATAGATATTGTTATTTCACACGAATTACCATAAATTAATCATGAATTTCTGAGAACATCAATTAATGAATAATTATACGGTAATTATATGTTAAACAATAAACAAAAGACAATTGTAAATGCTATTTTGTAACAGTTCCTTATTCTCCAGCCTTTACGCGGATTTTCACATTGAGTTTGCCAGATGCGTCGGTCTGCTCATCCACACGCTTGGCCACGATGTAGGGGACTGGGGCGATTTGCTGGTCGTTGAAGCCGTTGCCGGCATAAAGACCTATTAGATTTTCGTATTCCGAATAAGCTTCTTTAAAATGATAGTTAGAGGAGGGAGTGATGCCACTAGGATTTTCAAACAAATCATTCCAACTTTTGCCAGACCAACTAATACAATTTTCACCAAAAGTATAATAACCAACTATATTATCTGTTCCAGAATTATTACTTCCTCTTATACTTGCATTAGACCAATTACTTCCTGATCCTTGACCAATGAACATTACATTGTAAGAAATAATAGAATAATCTGCCCATATTGAAAAATATTTTAAGTCGTTAATTCCAGGGTTTCCTTTATCTCTAATAATATTATTCAATATCCTCCCACCATTAACCTTATAAATAGAGTGAATGACATTATTTGATATTTTAGCATTAGCTCCATTGAAAGAACTCATGCTCCTTATATAATTCTGATTAACAGCAACATCCAAACAAGTATTATTCTTTACCTGAACACTATTCAAATTGCAATATTTTATCAGCACATCACTCACAGCAGCACCGCCATCTCCAATATTGACATTTCCAGTAATATAGCATCCCATGACTGCACTGCCACTGCTTCCCTCATTGAACCAAAGGTTGCCAGAAATAGTTGTTACGCCATCCACATTATCACTTTTTGAGTAATGCCCGATACCGATAATGGTGAGTTTCTTAGTGATTTTCACACTATCAGCAATTGTGAATCCTCCTCCAGGCAGATAGATGACACTGCCGGGATCTGCTCCTTCGATGGCATCTTGGAGGGTTCTATAAAGAGAGGTGGAGCCTCCAGAGGAGACTACGGAGATTTGCTGGGCATTCAGCCCTGTCGTTGCCATGAGGGCGAGGAATAAAGAAATAATGATCTTTTTCATGATTATGAGTTTTTAATGTGTGAGATTTTGGTTGGTGAGGGGGCAACGGCTAAACCGTTGCATACGGAGAAAGATGGTTTCGAAAAACTAAGTCTCGGCCATTGCACAGGGGTGATGTTTTCGTATAGGTATTATTATGCTTTTGAAATGGCTTTAAAAGGACGTGAGCTAAAACCACGTATTAGTTTCTCTCACGTATCGCCAAACACGTCAAATGCTCTAATAACGAGTAAAAGCCCACGCCGAGGCGTGAGCGCTTTACTTTTACTCTCGAGCATTTCCTTCAGATTTGGCGATTTTGAGAGAAGACAAGAATATCAGTTAACGCTTTTATCCTTTATGTCTTGTTGAAGTATTGTTACATAGGCAAATTCAGTTCATAGTTCATAATTATCGTTGATGTGGACCACCAGACGAAGAATCGTATTGTTTGCCGCAAAAATAAGAAAAAAAATGAATTTCTCAAAATGATTTTAGGAAAATATCACGATGCCTCAATGAAACAGTGCCGGAAGGGTGACAATCTTCTGAAACACCCCGCTGTGGGCATTGTGCTTCAGGCCGACGGTTGTCACAAGAGTAAGGTGAACCGTCTGTTTGAAAGACAGCTTTTCTTGAAGTGTGGCAATCCTATTCCTATATACCATCTCGTCTTCAACATTTGGCTCGTATTCTTTGGAGAGGAATTTCATCTCACAAAGATTGACAATACGGTCATCCCTGATGATGAGCATATCTATCTGGGCACCCTTCTTGTCATTATCTCCGCGAACAATCCAAGCAGACTGCGTGGAGGCAACCCCCTCAATGCCCAATGCTTTCTTGATACTGTTGGCATGAAGAAAACAAATCTGCTCAAAGGCCAATCCACGCCAGGAATTGATTGGCGGCATGTTTTGATGATGCAGCCAAAACGCCTCGTCTGTCATCTTCTGACCATCTATGAAATGCAGATAAAACTGACAAAAACTATCGGTCAATTTATAGCAGACTGTTTTCTGCGGCTGTCCAAAAGGACAATAGGTAGTAATAAAGTCACTGGCCGTGAGTGCCTCCAACATCTTGCTTAATGTTCCTCCTGAAGTAATCTTTAATTGAGTGACTATTTCCTCGCGTGTGTAACCCGAGTACCGTTTGGCAAGCAACCTGACCACTTCCATATAATTTTCAGGATTGCCAAAAAGCGAACCGAAAAGCCGGTGAAACTCAGAGGACAGCTTGGCATTTCTGTTGAAGAACAACAAATCAATATTCTGAGCCAAACTCTTTCCTCTCTGAAAATAATTCATATAATAAGGTATTCCGCCCAAAACCATATAGCACTCAATCAGGTCGTATGGTGACATGATAATTTGCCTGGAATCAAAGAATGCCTTGCATTCACCCAAGGTGAATGGAGACAGTTTGATTTGCCATGTCAGTCGGTCGTATAGTCCACCCTTTCTGTTGATGAGATTGTCAAGCATCCAAGAAGTGGCACTGCCACATACTATCAGCATCACCCTATCGCGCCACGCTCCCCAAGTGTTCCAGAAGTTCTCCAAAGCCGGCAGGAATTTAGAGCGAGCCGTATCCATCCATGGCAGTTCGTCAATGAATATCACCTGGCGTGTTCCATCATCCAACTGATCCAGCAGACTTCCCAACATACGAAAAGCCTCCATCCAAGTTTTGGGACACCGGTTTTCTTCCATTCCAAAGTTCATCAGACTCGCATAAAACGCCTCGAGTTGGTCACGCATAGTTATCTTGCGCTCCTTGTCATAAGGAGACAGCCCACTGTGATAAAACGACATCTTGTCCTGAAACAATTCCTTCACCAAGAATGTCTTTCCCACGCGCCTGCGCCCATAGATAGCGACAAACTCTGCTCTGTCACTCTTATAAAGGTTGTCTAATTCCTCTATCTCCTGCTTTCTTCCTATTATCTTTCCTCTATAAATAGTAAACAAATTGCCCCGCAGAAGTAACTAAACACTTATAATCTGTTGATATAGAGGCATACCCATCCCATGCACGGCATCGCATATGACACCATGTTGATATTGTTGGTACTTTCCTCTTCGAGC
>JAEEJK010000096.1 GCA_016281815.1 Prevotella sp.
ACTTCGCAAAGCGAGCCGACAAGGCAAACCGCCAGAAAAAGGCTAAAGGGGCACGCGTTGCCCAAGCTGCCTAAAGACCCTTTATCGGATTCAGTGCGGACACAAAGTCCGTACATGTACCGGTTAGAGTCCATGAAACGATAACTTAGTAATAACTTGAGCCGTATGCGGTGAAAGTCGCACGTACGGTTCTTAATGGGGAAAGAGGGGGCAACCCCTCTGACCTACATAATATACAATGATGACACAACATGAAGCCTATGGACACAAGGAATTTTATCAGTATTTACCAAGAGGCATTTGGCTACAATACCCAATTGCCGTTGTTGTTCGGTTATAGCGATCAGCCTGTTGCCGCGACGGAAAAGATAGGGGGATGTTTCTTCAAAGGGCTACAGGCAGCCCGTGAGGGAATCCCTGTCAGTCTTAGTGCAGAGGTCATCGGTTGCGGTGGCGGCAAACTCTATACCGGTTTCTCCGACATGCCGGAACGTGTGCCCGGCTTTGTGTCATTGAAGGAGAAATACAAGAAAACGCCCGAGATGGTTGTTGACTACATCCGTGGTCTTGGCATGCACAGGGCGGAGAAGCCCTATCTTAACTTTGTCAGGATAGACCAGGCTGCATCTTTTGATGGCACGGAAGGAGTCTTGTTTTTTGCCACTCCCGACGTGCTCTCGGGATTGTGCGGCTGGGCATTCTTCGACAGCAATGAGCCCGATGCTGTGGTGTCACTGTTCGGGTCGGGATGCAGTACGGTTGTTTCCATGACCGTGGTGGAGAACGAGCGGCAAGGCCATCGGTGCTTCATCGGCCTTTTCGATCCTTCTGTCCGTCCCTGGGTGGGGAAGGATGAGTTGGGTTTCACCATACCCTTCAGTCGTTTCTTGCCGATGATGGACACGATGAGAGACTGCTTCCTCTTTGGTACACATGCCTGGCAGAAGGTAAAGAGAAGGATAGAGGAGTAAAACTATTAGCAAAAAGACCCCCAAAAAGACCCCCAAAAGAGGAATATTACACTTATACAAAACAACAGTTATTGATATCTTAACAATCTGATAATCAATATTTTCGCAGGCCACTGGATGAAAGTCTTGATGGACAAGATGGGAGAAAGCACGAGGTAACTACCCTTGAGTTGGCTGAAATTTTACAGTTCAGCAATGACCATCCAAAATAATTTGAGTTAGAAGAGGAAGAGGCCGAGGTGGGTATTGCTATGCTTTTGCGCCAGTTCACCCTCCATACGCTCTGTAGCGGCACGGAAGAAGAAGGATATGAGGTGCTCGTCAGTGCCTTCGCTTCGTATTTGGCGGAGAGCATTGATGTAGGCGGCACGATCCTTGATGTCGATGATGAGCAAGGGATGGCCGGCACGCAGAAGAATCCAATTGGAGAGCAGACGACCAGTGCGGCCATTGCCGTCACGGAAAGGATGCAGGTATTCGAAAAATCCGTGAAAACGGGCGGCAACAATCATCGGATGCACGTCACGCTTGATGGCATCAGCCGTAGAAGTCATCAAAGCCGGTACACGAGCAATCAGTGCCTCATGGTCGCCAAAGATGGTGTCGCCAGTGGCCATATCCTCGTTGGTAAAAGACCCAGGTACGGCACCTGGGGCGCGATAGGACAGGGTGTTCTCAGTCACCAGCCGGTTGGTCTCGCATAGCAGTTCTTCATCGAAAGCAGCATCGAGATGTGTGGTTACATAGCGAAAGGCACGGAAGTGGTCTGCCATCTCGGTACATTCCAATAGGGAATGACCCACGGGAACCATCGCTAACCCTTGTTCCTTCAAAATGCGGGTATCATCCACGGTGAATGAGTTTCCCTCGATGGCACACGAATGAGTGGAAAACAGCACTTCATGCCAGTCCATATAGTCGGCTGGTGCCATCTTCTTAACGATGCGTTCTTCATATTCGCATCGCACCTGCTCATAGTGTTTTATTTCCTGTTCAAACATAGTCCACACAGCGCATTCGTTTGGCAAATTTACACTATTTTTCTGAACTTCGCATGATTTCTGTCTAAAAAAGACATTTTCATCACTCAGAACCCGATTCTCTTCTGCTCTGCGCTGTCCAGCCGTTCGTTGTCGCAATGCCCGATGAGCATGGCGAGGGCATCGTCGGAGGTTCCGTGCAGGATGCAGTCGATGTTGTAGTGGCGGGCGATGTTCTCTATCTGTCCGCCGCTGAAGTCATACTTCTCTGCCAGCGTCTGCACGTCCATGTCGCTCAGGTCGGGAATCATCTCATGCCAGATGCGTGCCCGGGCCTCCACAGTGGGTTTCTCAAACTTGATCTTGTAGAGGAAGCGGCGCTCAAAAGCACGGTCGAGGTTCTGCTGCAGATTCGTGGTGGCAATCATGATGCCGTCGAGCGACTCCATCTCCTGTAGGATAATGTTCTGGAGCGAGTTCTCCATCTTGTCCACCGCGCTCTGCGCCCCGTTTTTGCGGATGCCGATGATGGCGTCGGCCTCGTTGAACAGCAGGATGGGCGTCAGTTTGGCAGTTTTCACCATCTCGCGGTAGCGGTCGAATAGCGCCTTGATGTTTTTCTCCGATTCGCCCACCCACTTGCTCTTGATTTGCGGCACGTCCACCACCATGATGTTGCGCCCTGTCTGGCGCGCCAACTGATACACCGTCTCCGTCTTGCCCGTGCCCGGCGAGCCATAGAACAGGCACGCGAAACCATTGCGGAAGCCCCTGTCCCTCATGCGCTCCTGCACCTTGCAAAAATTCTCCGGCTGTAGGAAAGAGCCGAGGTCGCTCACCTGCCGCCCGATGCTCTCAGAGAAGAAGAGTTTTTTCTCCGTCAGTTGGTTCACCTCCACCATGTCGGCGATTTTCTCCTCTGTCGTGTTGATTTTCAGTTCTGCCAACAGGGTACGCTTGGCAGCCTCTGTCAGTTTGTAGCGGTTGTTATTGGCGATGCCATCCTCACAGCGGTGCTCGATGATGTTATTTCTCATCAGCCAGTGCTCTCCGCTGCGCAGTTCTGCCTTGGCGTTATTGAAAAGGCAGCTGCTTTCGTAAACATCCTCCATCTGATTGAAACGGATGTCGTCATCATCGCGGTTGATGAGCAGGTGGCAGAAGAGCGTCACCAGCAGCGTGTCCTCATCGTTGAGATAATATTCCTTGAGATGCCTCACGAACCCCACCTGTGGGTTGTCGTCGAATAGTTTCTGGAGTTCCTCACTCAGTTCCCGTGCGGAGATGGCATCATCGTCCAGGTCTTCGAACCATAGGTTGAGCAGTTCGAACATCCCGGCGCAGTCGAGCCCTGTGCGCTGTGGCAGTTCGTACACCTCGTTGTGCTTCAGGCAGCGGATGACGGCGGTGGGCACATCGAAGTCGTCCTCGTCCTTCACGTCGCGGAAGCGGAGCAGGCGGCGGCGCACCAGCGCGTCGATGTCGGCGGCAAAGCCGAGTGCTGCAATCTTGTTGATGTCGAGATGTGAGGCCAGGTCATCGTAGTCCACACGGTGCGGCCCCTTCTCCATGCAGATGCAGAACAGCACCGCCTGCCGTTCGCTGATGCCATAACTTTCGGCGAGGAAGTCTATCTCTTTCTTGGCCTTCTGCATGAAGGCAGCACTTAACTTCGAGTCCTTCGACAGTTCCACCACGCGCTCGATGGCTTGGAGCAATGTCATTTCACTATTTTCTGATTTTTTCATTGTTGAATCTTTCTTTTCCATTTCTTGATAGTTGAATGTTTGATTGTTTCTATCAAGAATATAGTAACAAACGAAAAAAAATTCAATAAAAGCGGCAACTTTTTTCAATAATTCAACTTCCGCAAGTTGAAAGTTGTTAAAGAAGTTAAGTAGTTAAAGAAGTTAAGCCATATGATCCGCGTGTCGTTTCCATTCGACCAAAGCAGTCTCCTCCAAGCAATAAAAGGTAATGGTTTTAACTACTCAGCGAAGCGATAACTTCTTAACTTCTTAACTACTTGCAAGTTGAGCAAATGCGAAACTTGAATTGAATAACCATTCCCGCCGCATAGTGCCATCGATGCACCGTGCGGCGGGATTTCTATGCCCTTCAAACAAGGAAAATCTTGGATAAGTGTGCGGATTTTTAGAAATGAAGCATGAAAATAGCAATTTTTTTGAGAGAAAATTACAAATAATGTTATTTTCTATTGAAAAATTTACTATTTTTGCCATCGAAAAAACAGATAACGTATGAACGAATTGGCTGTCTTAAAGAACATCCCTGTTAATACCGCTGCTATCGCTTCATTGTACCCTGGTGTGAAGTCGGCGAATAGAAAGGTGGCAAACCTTGAGAAGGCGGGCAGGATAATACGCCTGAAGCGGGGCCTTTATGTCGTGTCTCCCCAGGAAAGCGGCCTTTTGCTGTCGCTGAACCTGATAGGCAATGTCCTATATGGCCCGTCGTATGTGTCAATGTTGACCGCCTTGCGTGAATATGGGCTGATACCAGAGCGGGTGGAGGTGGTGGAGTCTATGACAACGCATCTGACGGTTTCTTTTCAGAATGGAGCCGGACGGTTTGAGTATCATCATTGTGCCAACGACTATTACCCCCTTGGTATTACTCAACGCGAAGAGGAGGGCGTAACCTACTTGATTGCCACGCCTGAAAAGGCTTTGTGCGACTATATCATCACCACCCCGAGGCTTCCACTACGTTTTCTCAAAGAAACCTATGCCTTTCTTGAAGAGGACCTGCGACTTGACATGGATGCCTTTATGGAAATGAATGTGGACTTATTCCGGCAGTGTGCCGCTGTAAGCAAGAAACGACAGGCCATTACTAACCTGATAAAGATTTTGGAAAGATGAACGACTTTTTTGAGAGGGTGCTGCAGCGCTATCAGATCAATACTGCCAAAGACAAGCAGAATGCCATCTATGAAATCACCCAGCAGGTGGTATTGGCTGGACTGCATCGTGGAGGATTCTTTGACAAGGCCGCTTTCTATGGTGGCACTTGCCTGCGACTGTTCCATCAACTGCCTCGTTTCTCCGAGGATATGGACTTCTCTCTGCTAACACCAGATGAAGGGTTTGTGTTTGAGAACTATTTCCAACCTATTATTGACGAGTTCGACAGTTTGGGACGCAAGGTTGAAATCAAGAAGAAGGACAAAAAAGTTTTCGGTAGGGTTGATTCCGCTTTCTTGAAGGACAATACGAATGTTTATAATGTGGCATTCCAGACGGAGAAAACGGTGAAGGTGAAGATAGAGGTCGACACCCAGCCGCCTCTGTTGTTTCAAACGGAGCACAAGGCACTGACCCTGCCTTATACCTTTATGGTGCGTTGTTTCCAGTTACCAGACCTCTATGCAGGAAAGATGCACGCCTTGGTGTTCCGTAATTGGAAGACACGTGTGAAGGGGCGCGATTGGTACGATTTCGAATGGTATGTGCGTTGGCGGGTGCCTCTTGATTTCAAGCATCTGCAAGAGCGTATTCGAGAGTTCAATGGAAAGGAAATGTCGATGGAGGAATTTAGGGCAGTTTTGAAAGAGCGTCTTGCCAACACGAATATTGAGGATGTCAAAACCGATGTGCGACCTTTTCTCAAGAACGACCCTCGCGAACTTGATGTTTGGTCGAACGATTATTTCCTGCAATTGGCGGACAAAATCGTATTCAAAGAATAGTGCCGCATGTTTATATCTCTCCATCGTTATTTGGTTGTTGATACCATGATGGCCTTCTAACGGCTGATCCACCCCCATTTGCTCCATGCTGGCTATGCGGGTCTGTTCCACAACGTAGTTGCGCACAAGGTCGAAGTCTTCAAGGCGCTTCGTGGTGTTGATAGATTGTTAATTCGTCATTTCTGCTCCCATGCTGAGGAATTCACGCTCTATGCTGCTTTCCAAAGCATGGGTCAGTTTTGCCTTCTCTGTCCAATAGCGTGCCTCGCAGAACAACTGGTTCATTTCTCTGCTTATTTGCTTCCTGATTTCGGGGTCGGACTCGGTTTCCAGTCTTCTCTGCAAATCCTTGGCTTTCTTCCGTGCCTCACGTCCTTTCTGCCGCATCTCCTCTTGAGGCATGGGCGGATTCAAATTCTCATGTAAATTTTTGTGATTCATCTCCATCGGATTTAGGTTATTTCACTTACTTTAGTTCATGAAAGTTGAGTGAAAGTGGAACTTGAATGGCATACTTTTTTTAATCCTTTCCTGGTATCAGATATCTGAGCACGCTCTCCCAGTCGGGGAATTGCGTAGAGCCGAACTGTATCCATTCTCCTGAGAAATTGCAAGCACCATGTTTGGGCCTGTCGTCTATCAGGTAGTCGCCTATGCAGAGATCCTTGCGGTGCGTGATGAACAACCGCTTGTGGAACACGTCATCAAGATACTTCGATACCCACGCCACTTTGTCCGCCCAAGCCGACGGGTTATTCCACGGTGCTGTGGAGAGGATGTACAGTTCGTAATGCTTCTCCAATTCATGCACCGCCTGTATGGCTCCCGCCATCGGTTCCATCAAGGCAAATAATCCCGGAATGTCGTCGTAGTGTGGCTTGCCAGTGCCGTCGTCTGCATATTGGGCTTTCACATCTTTTGCTACTTTGGCGAGTCCGCTTTGGAAATCGACCAGCACGTTGTCCATGTCTATAAATACTCTTTTCATGTTATTACTCTTTGGTTGACGATGACAATATAGTCACATTGCGAGAAAAATTCAAAAAAAGAGGCCAAAAAAATGCAGATGGCTCATTTTTTAATTCTTCCGTACCTATTCCAATCCCTTCCACTGGCCCTTGATCTGCTTGCACTGAGTATAGAGCGACGGACAGTTGAATATTTGATGGAGCAGGCTGCCTGGTTGGCGGATGACCTCCACCTGCCGCTGTTCGGTGTCCCATCCCTTGCCCATGACATAGATATACATCACGGTCCCGTCACCCATGATCTGCATCTTCTTGTGCGTGTTCACGCTGGCTCTCATCTCCACGGTGTAAGGCCGCTGTGGGGTGTAACCGTTATCTGGCGTGGCTCCCCTGAGCACGGCTGCCGGCAGGTAGGGTTGCAGATATGGGTCGTCGGCCGGAGCAAACTTGGATGGACCGAATTTGGTGTTGAGGATAGAAGTGACGGAACTGACATTGGAGGGATAGCACAGCAGTTTCAGGCATTGCAGGCCCATATCCCGGTCGCGCCGATACAGTTCCATGGCCATGGGCATCATGGCTGCGGCTCCATGGGGTGTCTTGCCCAGGAACTGGGTATAGACAGTTTCAAACTCGGTATAGTCGGTGGGGAAATGCGTGAAGGTCACCATGCCCGTGGCCTTGGCATTGTATGCCTCGGCATTGAGCGTCCCGATCATCGTATAGGTATGCGACCCATAAGTGAATGTCGCCTGTTTGCCTTGAGCATCAGCCGTTTGGCTTAGCAGTGAGGATGCCATCCCTATGATCATACTTAATAATCTCTTCATTTTCTTGCTTCTCGTTGTTTTTCAAAATGGGTGTGTGAAACTATATTGTCTGCTCCTTGTCCGAAGACAGGAATATGGGCTCTTTTTTCTGGATGATGCAAAGTTAACATTTTTATTTGGAAAAAGCATATGTAGGGCTTACTTTATGTATGCCCCCAAAACTTTATGTATGCCCGAAAACTTTATGTATGCCCGAAAACAAAACCGACGGCTCACTGCCGTCGGTCGTTGGTTGATTTATGGAAATGACATTCGCCATACGATGATGGTTGTCATGTTTAGTTCACTGCTGCCTTGATCCGGCGTGCCGTGGTCTTCTTGGCGTCGTATGTCACCATCAACATGTTGTTGCGGGGATTCCACTTGACATCCTTCACACCATAGACGGCCTTGGCTGCCTTGACAACGTTCTTGTGCCTGATAGTCTTGTTGCTGACCTTGAAGGCCGTCACCTCGAGAACGGGTGCGTGGCGGTCGCGGTCTCTGCCTCTGTCCACCTTCCTGTCGAAGTTTCTGTCATACTTGTGGCCCGTCATCCGCATCTCCTTCTTGTCGGGACGTGCGTTTCTGTCCACATTGCTCTTTGCTGCAGCCGGGGCTGCTGTGACGGCCATCATCATCATGGCTACAATCACTTTATACATGGTCTTCATAATCGTTTCCTTTCTTTACTTTTTATGTTGAACTTATGTTTCCGAAACCAAGTTTTTCGCTGATTTCTATTGCAAAAGTAGTGTCATTTCCATGACTTGCAAAAGGAATATACCTACAAATGACAGGGCGATTTCCTATATGTCAGGGGGAAATCCCGAAGGAAGGAAACTTGCCCTCCTTAGTAATCAGTGTTTCCGAGACCGGTAAAAGGCTCGTTGTATTCAATCAGATTCTCTATCAGCCTTTTGTTCCATCGTTCCACCTCATTGGGATGCTTTTTGGCTTTCAACTTGTTCAGCATGACTTGCCAGTAAGGCTTGTCGAAGTTGTCTGTGATGAAGCCTACGTCAAGGACGTCTGTGCTGAGCCATGGCCACCCCGGGTCTTTGGCATAACGCAGTATGATGCTGTTCTCGCGGCCATAATCGACATCGAAGTCACCTGTCTCAGGATTGGGGCGGCAATAGTGCAGGTTGAGTCCCTTGTCTGCCGGGGAGAAAACCAGATGCAACCGTCCTGGCGAGAGGCGGATCTTGTCGGTCAGGTCCCCTTTGCCATCTTCGATAAAGAAATAGTCCAGTTCGGGGCTCTCGGGAAGTATGGGGCCGTTCATCTTGTCATCGGTGATGGTGATGACGCCGTCATCGGTTGGCTCAAACCGGCTTTTGAGAATACGGCGGTAGGCCTTGTTGCGGTATGCCATCAGGTCATCACAGTTGAAAACTGTAAAAAGCATCATTTTGTCGCTATATGCCGTCAGGGTGGTCACGTCACCCACTTTCTCTGCCACGAACCGGGCACTTTGCCCTATCATGTCATGTTTCCCGGATGTCTCTTGATATACACCGCCACCCATAGATTTCAGGTAGAGTGTCAGGTGTCCTGAAGAGCCTTTGATGACGAAAAGGTCGCCTTCTTTCGACACGCTCATGGCTCCCATGTCCCAGGCAACGAACTGGCTGATGCCATCAATGGAAACGCTGTTCTTGGCGACCTCCTCCGTTGATGCGGTGGCTTCTTGCTGGTTCGTCTGAGCAGGGTCGTTGACGGCATTGGCGTTCTTTGATCCACAGGCTATCAGAAATGAGAAAGCCAATGCTAATTGAAAAAACACTTTTTTGTTTGTCATTTCATGTATGGTTTTGGGGGTGTTATTGGCTGTTTCTGGGCTTTGAGAGTGAGCCGTTTTGACGTGAAGATGACCGTGATGGTGACTTGAATTTGCTGACTGCCTTCTGCGTTTTCTGTCGCCCGATGGCGATCAGACGTTCGGATTTGTCATAATCGAAACTGCCATAACGGCTCATCTGAATGTCTACAAGGATGTCGGGGTTCATCAACTGTGCCATCAGTTTGGCATTCTGACGGATCATCAGCGAACTGGTGCGTGTGAGCATCGTGTAGTAGTTGAAATCGATGTTGTCGGGGATCAACTTGCTGAGAATCTGTGTGGCCAGCGACTTGCTGCTCTTGCGGCGCTCGGAGATCTCATGCTTCATGTTCTCCTGGGCTTTGTAATCCTGTCCGCTGACATCCACTCCCACCAGCAGGTCGTCTTTATGGCGCTCCACACGGTTGAGTGGGATGGGGTTGACCACGCCGCCGTCGATGAGTATCATCCCGTCACGCTGCACGGGCTTGTAGAACGACGGAAGGGAAATGCTGGCGCGGATGGCTTCGAACAGACTGCCGGTGCGGAAGATCACTTCGCGCCCCGACACCCAGTCGGTTGCCACGGCACAGTAGGGGATGGGGAGGTCCTCAATGGCCATGTCCGGCACAAACTCCATGATGGCCTCAATGATGCGGTCGCCCTTGACGATATGGTTCAGCGACAAGGAGAAATCGGTCAGTTCCAGCATCCGCT
The DNA here is from genome assembly GCA_016281815.1 of Prevotella sp. Classification (GTDB taxonomy): domain Bacteria; phylum Bacteroidota; class Bacteroidia; order Bacteroidales; family Bacteroidaceae; genus Prevotella. The sequence goes on from JAEEJK010000096.1 coordinate 9,983, forward strand.
TGCGGTCGATGCCCTTCATCCATTCCCGGAACTCTTCCAGTTTGCCTGCGGCATATACCCCACCGATAAGGGCGCCCATGCTGCAGCCGGCTATCGAGGTGATGTGATAACCTTCCTCTTCCAGCACCTCAATGGCTCCGATATGTGCAAGGCCTCGGGCGCCACCGCTCGACAGCACCAATGCGACATCTTTCCTCTCGGGCTTTTCTATGCCCGTCAGTCTCAGCAGTTTCTCTAACATCCGTTCTATCTATAATCACAATTCGACCACAAATATACAAATAATCATCCATGTTTTTCTCAAAAATAATATATTTTTCATTATATTTGCACCTTGAACAAAGTACAGCAATTATGAAAGTAAAAATACAGACTATGTTGGGCGACATCATTGTCCGCCTGTATGACGAGACCCCTCTCCACCGCGACAATTTCGTGAAACTGGCAAAAGAGGGCTATTACGACGGAACGCTGTTCCACAGGGTCATCAAGGACTTCATGGTGCAGGGCGGCGACCCTGACTCCAAGGGTGCTCCCGCGGGAAAGATGCTGGGAATGGGTGGTCCTGATTACACCATCGAGGCAGAGATCAAGGACAATCTCTTCCATAAGCGGGGCGCACTGGCTGCCGCCAGGCAGGGAGACCAGGTGAACCCCGAGCGCAGGAGCAGCGGTTCGCAGTTCTATATCGCCTGGGGACAGGTGTACAATGAAGGCCAGTTGCGCCAGTTCTCCAAGCAACTGCGGATGCAGCGTGTCCAGGCTGCCTTCAATGACCTTGCCGCAGAGCACCGCTCAGAGATCATTCAGATGCGTAAAGACCGCGACCGCGCCGGACTTCAGGAACTGCAGGACCGCTTGATCGCGGAAGCCGAGAAACATGTCGGCAATGCCGGCCTTACTGACGAACAAATACAGGTATACACCACCATCGGCGGTGTGCCCCATCTTGACGGGCAATATACCGTGTTTGGAGAGGTGGAGGAAGGTCTTGATGTCGTGGAGATGATCCAGGGCACTGCCACAGGACGTGGTGACCGACCGCTTGATGATATTGAAATGAGAGTTACTGTTATAGAATGAAAAAACTATTGTTTATCTGTGCCTTGATGCTCATGTCAGCAGGTATGCAGGCACAAGGCATCAGCCATATTGAGACGACGAGGTCGTGGTATTATATTTACGACCAAGCCGGAAAGAAGGTGAAAACCCTCAGCAGCAACATCGGTGAACTGCAGGGCTACAGTGCCTCGCTCATTGTCGTGAAAAGCGGGTCGTGGTATTATCTCTACGACTCAAAAGGGAACAAGATCAAGACCATGAGTGCTTCCACCGTGGGCAAGGTGCTGTCTGTGGCTGGCGACACATTCACCAGTCAGGTCGGCTCTTGGATCTACACCTGGAACAAGGAGGGAAAGAAAATCGCCACAAGGGCAGCACAACGTTAAGAATATGAAGAAAATATATAAGGCACATATCCTTTTTACAAAGGAGCAAGACCATTTCGAGGTGTTTGAGAACGGATATATCGCCGTCGGTGAAGATGGACGGGTGATAGGTGTGGCGGCAGATTTGGCGTCGCTGGACAATGAGGATGCAGAGGTCGTTGATTTCGGCGACCGACTGCTGATACCGGCCATGAACGACATGCATGTGCATGCCCCGCAGGTGCGCAACCAGGGTGTGGCGATGGATCTGGAACTGCTCCCGTGGTTGCAGAACTACACCTTCCCCGAGGAAGCGAAGTATGCGGACATCCATTACGCAGAGAGCATGTATCGCCGCTTCCTGCATACCCAGTGGCTCTTTGGCACCATGCGCAGTTGTGTGTTCGGTACCGTCCATACCGAAAGCACCCGCCTGCTGATGAAACTGTATCAGGAAGCAGGCATGGGCGCATTGGTCGGCAAGGTGGCCATGAACCGCCACTGTCCTGACACGCTCAGTGAGGACGTGGAGGCTGCCGTAGAAGGCAATGAGCGGCTGATTGCGGAATTCAACCAGCCCGATGCCTTGGTGCGTCCCATCATCACGCCGCGTTTCGTGCCGTCGTGCACACCGGAGTTGCTGAGCGCCTGTGGCGAATTGGCCAACAAATACCAATTGCCCGTGCAGTCGCATCTCTCGGAGAATACGTCGGAGATTGCCTGGGTGGCAGAGTTGGAGCCTGAAAGCAAGAGTTATGGTGACGCCTACAACCGCTACGGACTCTTCGGGCAGACACCCACCATCATGGCTCACTGCGTGTGGACTGATGGCCAAGAACTGGAACTGATGAAGCGCAACGATGTCATGGTAGCCCACTGTCCCACGTCGAACTACAACCTGGCGTCGGGCATGGCGCCTGTCCGCCTTTTCCTCGAAGAGGGACTGCGTGTCGGACTGGGCAGCGACATCAGCGGTGGCCACGACCTCAACGTGTTCCGCATGTTGGTATATGCCATTCAGGTCAGCAAGATGCACTATCATTATAATCACGACAAGCATTTCCTCACCTTGCCTGAAGTGTTCTGGATCGCCACCAAGTCGGCAGGCAGTTTCTTCGGAAAAGTGGGCAGTTTTGAACCAGGCTATGAGTTCGACGCACTGGTCATCAACGACAGCGTGCTCAATTTCGACAATTACACCCTTCAGGAGCGTCTGGAGCGTTATATCTATCTCGGCGACGACCGTCAGATCGATTACCGCTTCTGCCGTGGAAAATTGATCACGGAGCCTCTCTGCTTATGACAGAGATCTGTCCTGCATTTTGTTTTACGTCACTCCTATCCAATTAGGTTACCGGTGATTAATTCACTGATGTCTGTTTGTCCACTTTCACACGCATAATGGTGAACGACATCGGGGCGAACTGATAGTCAAACTGCTTGCCGAACTTGCCGAAGAGGGAGGTCTGTGGTGCCAATTTAGTGGGCTGGTCGAAGGAATTCTCATCGTTGGCATTGCCGCTGAGGGTGATGACACGGCCCGTAGGCATCACGTTTCTGGCACCTTCGATGGCGAACGAGCGGCGGTAGGGCTGTTCTGTGCCGTTGACCACCTTGATAACCAACTCGCCGGTGGACTCATCGTAGCCAGTCTGACAAAAGTGGCGGGTCTGGGCAGCGGGCTTCGCAGAGAGAATCTCTTTGCCGTCCATGAAGAGGGTGACGAGTTGCGGCGTGACGGAGATTTTCACATCATACCACTTGTTGCTCTCCACCGTCTGAGGCACTTGCCGGCCCAGTACGTCGTTGGTGCGTCCGCGACGGATGGGCTGGATGGCCGACGTGTGGTTGTTCCAGCCGCCGATGTTCACGGAATAGCCGTTGCGACCTCGCTCGTCCATGCCGTAATAGATAAAGAAACCTTCCATGCCGTCCGTCTTGCGGGCTTGCAGTTCCAGGGTATATTCGTTGCTGCTGAAGGACGGGAGCAGCGACATCGTGAGTTGCTCATTGCTGGTTTGGGCGAGGACATCGCCTGTCACCGTCCATTCACCGCGCTGCTTCTTGAACTGTTCCGGGCTGAAGGTCGTTGTCTTCCCGTCGGCAGTGGTCACTTTGACATTGCGGTACTCGCACTGTGTGGCATAACTGCCCAGTCCGATAGTGCCTGCTGCGAAGGGTTGGGCCTCTCCGGCGGTTGACGGCTCGCTGACGAAGACGTTATACGTCGGACGGTTCTCGGCAGCCATCTGCTGCACATAGTAAGAGGCGCGGCCATAGACCTCAGAACTATTGATGTGGATGAGGTTGCAGGGCCAGTCGCGACGGTTCTCGTTTTCGAAGAGCGGTGCATACGATGTCATCTTCACCACATCGCTGTTGCGCTCCATACCCATGATGAAGGCGGCCTCGCTGATGGCAGCCAGCAGGTTGCCGGCTCCAACGCCACCGTTGCAGGCATACTCGCCCACGTAGATATCATGTGTGCGTGGTGCATCGTCGAAGAGGTGGTTGTTGTTGAAGAAAAAGTCGGGATTGCGATACCAGTGGGGATCCACCATGTAGTCGCCGGGAATCTGGCCCAACAGGCGGTCGGTGTGGCCGAGTGTGTTGATGAACGTGATCTGCGGATATTCAGCCTTCAGTTTTTTGAAAATGTAGTTGAAGTGGGTGACGTACTCCGGGCCTACATTCTCGTTGCCTATCTCTACGTATTTCAGTGGGAAGGGCTTCGGGTGTCCAGCCTCGGCGCGCATCTTCGCCCAGCGGTTATTGGCAGGGTCGGCCAGGGCATAGTCGATGGCATCGCGGAAGTCCTGCACCACAGCATCCATATCGGCATCGCTGCTCACGAAATCGCCGTTGCGCACAGAGCATGACATGCCGGCATTGTTCACAAACATGGCGTCCATCCCGAGGTCCTCGCAGAACTGCAGAAACTCATGGTAGCCCATGCCCCAAGTAGCACGGTAGCCCCACACGTCCCACTCGCCACGGCGCATCATCGGGTCGCCGAGCGTCTCCTTCCATTTCACGCGGTTCTCATACGTGGCACCCTCAACGATGCAGCCGCCGGGCCAGCGCATGAATTTCGGATGGAGGTCCACCAGCATTTGTGCCACATCGGCCCGCTGGCCGTTCTTGCGTCCCTTGAATGTGGCCTGCGGGAAAAGTGACACATAGTCGACGAGCACCGTGCCCGTCTTGTCAAATTCCAGCGAGAGTTCACCTTTGGCTGCCGTTCCCTCAGTTTTCAGCGTGGCTGTCAGTTCCGTCCAGTCCTTTATTTGACGGTTGGAGAAGGATGCCGTGCCGAGCGACGCGCCTGTCTCGCCATTCACCAAGCGGGCGGTGATGCCGCCCTTGTAGTTGGCCGACTTTACGTAGAAGCGCAAGTCATATTGCTCACCGGCCTTCAGGCCCATGCCCCAATAGCCCGTGTTCGTCAGCACAGCCTTGCCGCCTTTCTGCACTTTTTTGATGGTGAGTTGCATGGCGTGAGGCGTATTCTCGTGCAGTGGTGCCGGGGTCTCTACCACTTCACCCGTGACTGAGGCTTTCTCGCCTGTCACGCGCCATCCCGTCATCTTCTTCTCCTCCAGGTTCCAGGGGATGTTCCAGTTGCGGTGGTTACGGTGTTCATAGTTCATGGCATCAGGTGCATAGGCCTTGCCGTCACGATATGTCATGCTCGAAGGCAGCACGTGTTCCTCAAAACCACGGTTCTGCACCAGTTCGGCATAGAGACCGCCGTCACCGGCATGACTGATTTCCTCGAAAAAGATACCATAGAGATTGGGTGACACTACGGCCCCTTTCTGGCCGAGGTCGATGCGGACAGGCTCCGTCTGTGCCGACACTGTGAGCGCCAGCAGGAGCAGCAATGCTGTTGTCTGTAGTTGTTTCATCGGTTTATTGTGATTGATGGATATTGTTCGGTTACCAGATGCTGCGGCTCATCTGCATGAGTTCGCGGTCGTGGTGCTTGCGCGGTTCGCACTTGTTGTCGAGTATCATGGTGACACCAGTCTCCTCGTTGTAGGGTTCCCACTTGGGCAGTCCCTTCGTATTGGGATTGCCCGTCTTGATGAACGCGAGCCAGATGCTGCTGATGAGTTTCTCGAACTTATAGGCTGCGGGCGAGGCTCCTGTCATCTCGCGCTGCAGACTGACGTTGTGGAGCATGAATGGGAGTTCCATGCCATGCGAGGCTCCGAGGGCGTTGCTCTCAGGTTTCCATGTGAACAGATAAAGGTATGCGGGAGCACCACCCTGTGCGGCCTTGGCAGAGGCTTGGCGCACGGCTCCTGCACGGAAACCCGTATCCACATACGTCATCTCTTTCGGCTCCGCATTGGGGTAGGCTTTCTTGAAGGCTGCGATGTATGCGTCGGCACGGTCGCCCTGACGCTGGCGCACGGCGGCTTCGGCCTCTTGCCACGTCATGTCGCGGCTGATGTCGAAGGTAAACTCATTGAAGTCGGTGCCGATGAGCATGGGCACATTTTTCGACTCTGGAGAGGCAGGCTCGAAGGGGTGCTGGGGCAGGATGGTGCCGTCGACCACAGGAGAGAAACCACTGCGGATGCCGCGCTGCGCCAGACGGCTGACGGCATAGTTCAACTCGTCGTAAGTATATTTCGAGAAGTCGGCCTCGGCCGTGGCGGGCTGGCCCAATTCCTGAGCGAGGGCGATGCCGAAGGGGCGTGTCTGCTCAGGCAGCGCCTGACGCAGTGTGGACCCGCTCTGCACGATGGCCCGTTTGAAGAGTCCTTTGGCCGAAGGCATGGCCAGCAGGGTCGACACCTTGCCTCCACCGCCCGACTGTCCGCCGATGGTCACCTCATCAGGGTCGCCGCCGAAGCGGGCGATATTGTCGCGTACCCACTCCAAGGCCTTTACGATGTCCTGCATGCCCAGATTGACACTCTGGGCATACTTGCCACCCAGACCTGTGAGGTCGGCATATCCCAGGATGTTCAGACGGTGGTTCAGGTTCACCACCACGATGTCGCCGGCTTCGGCCAGTGCTCGCCCCTCATAGCAGGGCAGGTCGTGACCGGAGCCGCCTGAGTAGCCGCCACCATGAATCCACACGAAGACGGGACGGCGCTTCCCGTCATTCACGCTTGGTGTCCATACGTTCAGCACCAAGCACTCCTTTTCGTCCATCGGCTCCGTCACAAACTGATTGCCGAAGCCGTAGTCCGTCTGGCTGTTGCGGCCATTCCACTTCAGACTCTCGTTCTGCGGGGCCTGTGGTCCATATACCTTGCACTGCCTGATGCCTTGAAACTTGTCTGGTGACTGTGGCGGCATGAAGCGTTCTGCCTTGGCATACTGGATGCCCTTGAAGGTGAAGATGCGACCGTCCTGATAGCCCTCTATGGAGCCATAGACGGTTTCTACGCGTGTGTGTGGCCCTGCCGTGATGGGCTGCGCCTGCATGACGGATGCTGTCAGTAGCAGAGACAGCAAAATAGCAATCATTGTTCGTTTCATAGTCTTTATTCTATTCATTCGTTATATCTTTGTCCTGCGCTTTTATCTGATACACTGCCGGCAGCACCGTCGACCACGAAGCCATAGAGGTTTGAAGCCCCCGGTTAATGTACCATATTTTTAGTAGTTTGTTATGTGGTTGCAAAAATACGAATATTATTCAAAAGATAATTGCACAGATGTATCTTCCCGTTGAAATTATGTATCTTTGTAGCGCTTTTTGAAATAAAATCGATGAAACACTATAGATTCCTTTTGTTCTTATGTCTGCTGCAGTCCATTGTCGGTTGGGCACAGCAAAGGCAGGTCCTTTCGCTACCGCGGCTTGAGCAGTTGTCGTCACAGCATGTCACACAGGTGATGCAGGACTCGGAGGGCTTTCTATGGTATGCCACCGAGGGCGGTGGCCTGTGTCGTGACGATGGACGGCAGACAACCGTGTTCCGCAGCGACGCGGAACATCCCGACCGATTGGGAAGCAACGATGTGGCTTGCGTGGCAGAGGCAGCAGGTCGTTATATCATCATAGGGTCTTTCCACGGGGCATACGTGCTCGACAAACAGGAGGGCTATGCTATCCGTCGGTTGGAGGATGTAGATGATAATCGAGTGGACGACATCATTGTCGGGCACGACGGACACTGGTGGCTGACGGCCAACAAGAAGGTATATGAATACTCTCCCGACGGACACCTGTTGAAAACCTATATCGGAGGCGACAAATATATCTTCCGGCTGCATGAGGATCGTCAAGGACGGCTGTGGAGCGTGGAATGGGAAGGTGGACTGCTGCGGATAGACAATGGGCAAATGGTGGCGATGCCTTGGCCTGTAGATGTAGCGCCGACAGCCATAGACGAAGATCCCTCTGTGCGTGAAGGATTGCTCATAGGAACTTTTGGCAGGGGGGTGGTGAAATATCAGCCAGCAAACGGGATGGTAGAGATGACCGAACCGAGTGACAGCGTCTGCATGAGTCGAGTCACTCGAGACCTTCAGGGAAGAATGTTGGTGGCCGACGGTTTCGGCCACTGCTTTGTCCTGACGAATAAAGACCAGCGCCCATGGTTTCGGGACCGGATTCTGACGCGGGTTGTCGCCGACTCCGTGCGCACGGCCCGTGGACTGTCGGCCCGCCCCACGGCCTTGGCCGTTCCCCCTCTCCCCTCGGAAAGGCAGCGGGCTGGCGTACCTAACTTGGGAATGAAAGGACTGAGCGATAAGTCTGAACTATGGTTCAGCACGGGTAAAGACATCCGCCGCATGAAGGAGGGAAAGGAAGAAACGGTGCTCCCCGACACCAAAGATGTATCGGCTATGACATTTACGAATGATGGCACACTCTGGCTTGCCACCATCTTCGGCACAGTGATGACATACAAAGACGGACAACTCTCCATTGACAACTACGCCTCCAATGAATATGGAGATGCTGTGGTGGCCCTGCAAACCGACAGCATGGGACGACTCGTCATCGTCAGCGATCGTTATGTCCGCATCTACGACTCCGTGCACCAAACGTTATGCCAACAGAACATCGAGGATGCGGGCGTCTACCTGGTCGAACTGCAGAAGACGCAGCCCGGCCGTCGCTGGAGCCAGCCTGAAGAGGAGATGATGGAACGCATGCCTCTTTGGGTATGGTGGGCACTGGCTGTTCTCATGCTGATTCTTGCTGCTCTAATACTTTATATCTGGCAGTTGCACCGTCAGCGGGAGCGATTCCTTGCAGCCATGAAGCAGGAGGTCGCGATTTCGGAACAACCGGTCGAAAGCCAACCTGTCGATGAGCAACCCATGCTTTCCGGCGAGTGGTTGCAGCATGCCATTGCCCAGGTGGAATCGCATCTCAACGATGAGAACTACAGCGTGGAGCAACTGGCCAGTGACCTGTGCATGAGCCGCATGACCTTATATCGGAAGATACAGTCAGCCACAGGTCAAAAACCCTCGGAGTTCATCCGCACCATCCGCCTGCGCCGTGCCGCCGAACTGCTACGCGAGGGTGGCATGACCGTCACCGAAGTAACTTACGCCACAGGCTTTTCGTCTGTCAGTTACTTCAGCCGTAGTTTCCGTGCGATGTTCGGCGTGCCACCTACGCAATTTGGAAAAGAAACAACAGCGGAAAAACTGTAATTTTCAGTGTCTCCCTCGATTGTCTAAGACCGAAATACCATATAGTTGAATTTCATTCGATCATTTTCACGCTCGGCATGAAGAGCAAACTCTTCTGCACTCGCTTAATCAAATGGTCCGAATTAATTCCGCCAAAGCAGCAATTATATCATTTTTGGGCTATCACCGACCCATACCTTATTGACAAGTTATCGGACGCGGAAATCTGCCCGTCATGGTCGATGTAGGCGTCCTTCATGAGGAAGTTGCCGCTTTGCTGTGAAGTGAAGCGGCATACTTTTCAATAATCACCGAAGACATATGGTCGGGGTGTATCATGATGTATCCGAACGGAGACTCGCACTCGTCTGAAAACATTCTCATGAAGGATTTTAGTTCCTCATCGCTTAATGGGTAAAGCCAGTTGTTCCTGATCCACAATCCTAATGTGAAGTGGAAGTCAAAAGAGTCATCAGCCTCCATGAGTATTTTCTTATCCTCATCGCTGAGCATCGCGTCAAGTTGAGCGAAGCATTCTTCTTTGGTTTTGGGTATTTTCTTGGACATATAATATTACTTTTTAGGATGTTGTCACATAGACTCCATGGCCTGTTCGAGCACCTGATAGGGGAACTCTCTCAGGATGAAATTGGTTATGGCACTCCCTGCTTCGTTGGCTACGAGTTTTTTGACTTCGTCGTAGACTTCGGGGCAGGTCTCCTTCAGATGGGCGAAGTCATCTCTCTCTGACGGCTTTGTCCTGACGGCTTCGACCATGGCCCGGTATGTGGCGGACGGCAACTGCACAAGGGCATTCCCCGTCTTCCCCTCTCCGTCATTCTCGTAATAGTAGACGATATCCACCTCCTTGTATCTGACGTATTTCTCTGCGGCTTGCAGCAGTTCGTCGGGCAGACTGTCACCCAAGTCGATGGAGTAGATATCCCAGAAATCCTCGTCATCAGGAGCGTAATTCTCCTGGTAATCCATGAAACATTCCTCGCTCAGGTAATCGTAGACGTGTTGGAAGACGGAGAATTCCGGTGCATAGCCTCCGTTGTTTTCCATCACTTGCGCCATTTCCCTGATCTGGCTGTCGCTCACCTCCACCTCCATGCTTTTGCGGTCGATGGTCTCATCGGTGTCCACATTGTAGACCTCATAATCTACTTTGAAAGTATTCTTGCTCATAGTCGTTGATATTAGTTACGGGAGCAAAGTTAGCACCATGCTGTGTCAAATCGTGGGACAAGCGAGATAAAAGATGAAAAAAACTGAAGTTTCCCATCCCATTCAAATGCATCAGCGTTTGTCGAATGTCATCCAAAAATGTTTTTCTTCTTTTTTCCGTAGCGAAGCGGTTTTTGATCTTCTCTTCATATCAGAAGTTGTGCCCTAACTACTTTAACTACTCTTCTTCTTATAAGTGATATGGGCATTCTCAAGGATGTCGCGGTAGTATTTCTCTACGTCTTTCCAGTGATAGAAAGGATAGCAGTCTGTAGAAAGGGGGATGGATGTCTCGTTCTCGTTGAGGAGGAATTTCACGAGAATGTCATCACTTCCCGGTTTCCGGAAGAACACCCATTGCACGTTTCCCGCCATGGGAATAAGCCGGAAGAGAGCAAAAGTGTCGTGCAGGTTCTCCATGTCGTCGGTCGCGTGGACAGCTTCCTTCAATCCGAGGATGTAGGTCAGGGGCAGCAGCACGCTGTCGTGGCCGAAACGCAGCCTGACACCCGACTTGCCGGAGACAACCATGGAATGGGCCTCGTCGATGAAGTTTTTCAGCAAAGGGTATATCGCATAATAATTGGGCTGTGCTCCCGGCATGAGTCCTTCCCACAGACACCAACTGGCATTGTATGCCCTGAATCCGTCGATTAGTTCGTCCTCAGTGAACAGATCGTTGAACGACAATCGGAGTTCGGGCAGGCAGAGCATGTCGGAAGCGACGTTCCACAGATGGTCGGCGAGGCGAGGGGCCTCCACCAATTGTGCGGCCTTGGCCGTGTCGTTGAAGAGGAGAGTCATCTGGCGGCGCCCGTTGAGCATCCTTTTCTTAAACGTGGAAAGACTGTCGTAGAGCGCGCCGTCTTTTTCAGACTTGGGAATCTCGATGCTGTCGTTGGGAATGAGGTAATACATGTCGTGCTCACTGGCATCCATCTCTATGGAGAGCGACGGATTCATCTTCTTGAGTTCCATGCAGAAATTGGCCATGCTCAGTATGCATCTTCTCACAGTGGAAGAATTGGCATTGACATTCAGCGGCTGTTCCATCAAGGAGGGATAGTTGACCATCATCCGATGGGCGATGGCACTGTGCTGCTGCGCCCCCAGCCTGGTCAGGTCGCCATCGCGGTGGTAGGCATCTGCCTGGGCTGTTTTCAGCCTTTGAAGGGCATCGTCTCCAAGAGGAGTGAGCAGTCCCATCTCCTTTGTGGAGTCCAGTTTGTTGACGAGATACTTGTAGGCTTTGTCGCTGGTCATGTACCTGGCACCATGCCGGCCATAATGAGTGATGTAAAATGGTTGGTAACCTTCTGGTGCCGGTGTGATGTTGCCCGATGGGTTGGGGTAGTTGCAATAATTGCCGCTCGCCAGTTCGATATGCGACAGCAGTTCCGACCTGGAGGTCTGCGCCCCAGCGGTGGCCGCCCATCCCAACATGATAAAAGCAAGGATGAATCTGATTGGTTTCATAGACAAATGATGATAACTACTTTAACTACTTAACTTCTTTAACCACATTCAACTTGATAAGTGGAGTTAGTAATACATCTCAATGTAACTATAGGCTTTCTCGAAAACGTCATTATCCTTAATCTGGTATTTAATCCAGAGGATAGAGCGAAGTTTCTTCTTGATTTCTCTACGTGCTGTCACACTTTTGAAGGCATCATTAAACTGACGGACGATATTTACCACTTCATTGTCGATATCGTTGACCACCTGTTCTACGATGAAAGGTGTATCTTCCGTCTTGATGCTTTGGAAGAGGTCTGTCAGTGCGGCTCTTGCCTGGGCGCGTTTGTCCTGAGGCTGTTCAATTTCCTTTTCTGCTTCCAGCAATTCACGGGCCATTTGGAGCAACTGTTTCAAAAAGTCAATGCTCGAAATCAGATTCTGTTCCATGCGCTCGCGCAATTCGTCAAGTTTCTCGGCGAATTTCTTGAACTTCGGGTCACCCTTGTGCTCACCCAGACGTATCCTCAGCATCTTTTCCACCTCTACAATCTTCTTCTCGCGTTTCTTTACATCTTCCAAGACCGAGTCGATGATGTCGGCATCCACGACGAGGTCTTCGAGAGGAGTGCCGATATCGATGGTGTCAATATTGTTGTGGATAATCTCTATAGTTTTGGCTCCGAGCAAAGTCCAAATCAGGTTTCCGCCACTCACAGGACGCACACTCTGATAAACTTGTGCAAGCCAGGTGTAATCACTGGAATAGGGAGCGAGGAAATCATCGGGAGAGATGATTTCCCAAGCCTTTGAGAGTCGGGCGAAGTGCCGCGCAAAGTTGGTCTTCACACCTTCGTCTTTTAAGCATTGTTGTGCAGCCGTCAGTCCTTCCCAGCCCCCAATCGTGCGGTCTACTCCGGGGAAGAATTGCAGACACTCTTGCATGAATGTAGGGATGAGGGCTTTTATCTCATCCATGTTCTTGATGATGGTCTTCACGCTTTCCTCATCGAAGGCGAGACTCTTGGCCACATCCTCAAACACTCCCACGAAGTCAACTATAAGTCCACATTTCTTGTTCTCGTCATACGTGCGGTTGGTGCGGCAAATGGCTTGCAGCAGCGTATGGTTTTTCATGGGCTTGTCGAGATACATGCACTGAAGGATGGGGGCGTCGAAGCCCGTGAGCAGTTTGCTGGTCACAATGACGAATTTTAGTGGCGACAGCGGGTCACGGAACTGGTCGAGCAGTTTCTTCTCTTCATCACGAGTCCGTTTGTATGCTTTGTATTCATCAGCCTTGTCGCCTGAAGTATGCATCACGATGGTGGTCTGGTCATCAGTACCCAACAAAGCATCCAAAGCCTTTTTGTATTTCACACAGCAGTCACGGTTATATACCACCACCTGGGCCTTCATGCCCGTTGGTTCGATGTATTCACGGAAGTGATTGACGATGTATTTGCAGACATCATTGATTCGTTTCTCTGCTGTGAAAAAAGCCTCCACACTGGTGCGGCGCACAAGTTCCTGTTTGTCTTCCTCGCTGATTTGGTCGGTGAGTGTATCAAACTCCTCCTGAAGTTTGGCTTCGTCAAGATGCATCTCTACCGGTACGGTCTTGAAGTTGAGTTCTAGTGTGGCGCCGTCTGCCACCGAATTTTGGAAGGTGTATTTGGAAATATAACCATACTCATCCTCCACGCTGCCAAAACAGGCAAAGGTGTTGTGGTCATTTCGGTTGATGGGGGTGCCCGTCAGTCCGAAGAAGAACGCATTGGGCAGTGCCGTGCGCATCTTCTTGCCAAGGTCACCTTCTTGTGTGCGGTGTGCCTCGTCCATCAGCAGGATGATGTTGTCACGGTCGTCAATGACCTCGCCCTCGTTCAGATCGCCAAACTTGAAGATGGTTGTGATGAGAATCTTACGCTGATGAATCTTCGTTTCCAACTCCTCTTTCGATGTGATGCCATCCACATTGGGAATTTCTGCTCGGGTGAAGTCGCCTGTTATCTGGTCTTCCAGGTCGATGCGGTCATCCACGATGACCACCGTGGGGGCTTTCAGGTCATTCTGTCGGCGCAGTTTTTGGGCGGCAAACACCATCAGCCATGATTTTCCCGAACCCTGGAAGTGCCAGATAAGGCCTTTGCGCGGTCCCTTTCCTGCACGGTAGGTACTCAGCACACGTTGCACGATGGCCTCACCACCAAGATATTGCTGATAGCGGCATACTATCTTGATTTTTTGGCCACCAGTCGTACCGGAGAAAACGGAATAGAAGCGGTAGATGTCGAGCAACCGCTCTGGGGTAAGCAGAGAAACATAATTATGCTCCACGTCATCAAGAGTGCCATGGCGACGGCTTTCATCGGCATACCATGGTCCCCATTTGTCAACAGGGCATCCCACACCGGCATATTGCAGTTCGCGTCCTTCGCTGGCAAAAGTGAGGATGTTCGGCACGAACATTTCGGGAATGCTCTTTTGATAGTGTAGTATATCTGTAGCGCCATCGGCCCAAGTCACGGAAGACTTGACAGGAGTCTTGGCCTCACCAATCACCATAGGTATGCCGTTGATGATATAGACCAGGTCAAGCCGTTTGCCACCCTCTTTGCTTCGCTTTGGGAACTCCCATTGATTGGTGACCACGCAGCGGTCAGGTTTGTTGGGGTCGTCACTGAAGAAACGGATGTTGATATTCTCTCCGTCCTCACCAAAAGGATAGGAGTTCTCTTCAAACAGCAAGCGGCGGAAACGATCATTGGCATTGATCAGTTCCTCATGGTTGTTTCCAATACTGCACGCCGCACGCAAGCGATACACCACCTGCGCAGCCTGGTCTTCAGTGATGGGGTTGAGTCTCATCAGTGCCGTCACGAGCCATTCCGTCACCAACACCTCGTCGGGCAATCGTGGCACTTCCTGTGGCTCCACATAAATCCAACCGCATTTGCCAGCGGCATTGATGAGCATCTGCTCAACCGTATTTTCTTCGTTAAAGTATGCCATATAATTATATATTATTATCTGATTTTTGATTTTAATATTTACTCAGTTTATTAAATAGTGTCCTTGAGTTCAGAGTTATCGTATTACCAGGTATGTTCTTGATGTATTCTGGGTCGCATACTACAATCAATTTATGTCTTGCTCTGCTGACAGCAACATTCAGCAACCTTTCTCCATCATTGCCAGAGTATAGCCTACCTATTTTGTTCGGTTTCCCATTTTCCAGAACAGAACAATCAACCATGTCAAAGATGATAACATCACATTCAGAACCTTGAAATGTATGGATTGTTCCAATCTTTATACGTTTGTTGAAATTTTCATCGTATTTACGTTCATACTTTAAGGCTCGAAGAAGCGATACTTGACCTCGATAAGGCGTTATGATACCAATAGAGAAATCGGCTTCTTTATCCATGTTGAGTTTATCCAAAATACTCATAACATTTTCTGCAAATACTTTGTTTTGTCTGGTACCTCCCTTGGTATATCTAACAGCACCGTCAGCAACCTTTTTCAATGCTATTACTCTTCCTGGGAAAGGCTCAGTATTTATTAAATCTTCGTTTGGCTTGGCTGCTGGAATCAGTTTCCCTTGATAGAAAGTTCTGTTGATTAGGTCAACAATCTTCTCATTTGAACGTCTTTGGTTGAGTAACTGATTCAGTGCAGGATGGCTTGTGTTCCGAATATTAACGCCAGACATTTCAAAGACACTATCCATTAGCAGGTCATCCTTAACAATAGATATAGGTGAGAGTTGTTGGAAATCACCAACCATGATTATTCTTTTTGAGATATTATGGCCTAATGCTAACAGACTTGGCATTGCCATCATACTGGCTTCATCAACTATTAAGTTTTCAAAATTGCTTTCATATAAGTTTGTACTTAAAATGAAGTTAGAAATTGTTGAGAATACCAACCTTGAACTTTTGACCAAAAATTCGGTGTGTGTTTTCAGTTCTTCTCGAAGTTCTTTATTCACAGCCTTCAAGATGATGGATTCTTCTGATTTCTCCAACTTACGTTCCTTCAATCTGAGGATGCTGGATTGGTTCTGTTTTATTTTATTCCTCAATGTCTGGGTCTTTTCATCTTTAGGGAATAAATAATCGGTAGCAATCACACGGCTATCCATTGATCTGCCAGCACGATAGATATTACCTGGTTTTATTATAAGGCCCTCCTCATCGATGATGTCCAATAGTTTGCATAGCAATTGGTCGACAGCCACATTTGAAAGGCAGCACACGACAGTTCTGCCCTCTCCTAACTGATAAAGAGCATATATAATGGATGCCAGAGTGAATGATTTACCTGTTCCTGGAGGACCCCAAATTAATGAAAAATCATTATCAAGGGCAGCCATAAATGCTTTCTTCTGTGACCTGTCAAGTCTTTCGAAATAACCAAGTGGAACAGGTTTGTGTGATACTTTATTTATGATATCTGTCTCATCAAATAAGAACT
This sequence comes from Prevotella sp., assembly GCA_016281815.1. Taxonomy (GTDB): domain Bacteria; phylum Bacteroidota; class Bacteroidia; order Bacteroidales; family Bacteroidaceae; genus Prevotella. The sequence goes on from JAEEJK010000096.1 coordinate 26,206, forward strand.
TTGAGAAGGGTAAGTCTTCATCAATACCTTTTTCTTTTAAGTCTTCAAGCCTTTGCTTTAACTCATCCAAGATAAAAGTAGAATCTAACAAAACCCTACAATAGGATGCAGAATGGATGTATCTATTAGTTGTAAAGAAAAGGACACCTGAGATAAAATCAAAGTCCACGGCTTCACAAGTGATTTCTTTATCGTATACTTTTAAAATAAAAGGAATACTCTCGTGTATATTGGGCTCCTGCCCATCATTCATGGTGAGTCTTACTTGATAGATATATGATTTCCCCTGTTGACGTATAAGGGTCAGGTCGCTGCCTTTGAATGATTCCAAGTTCTTTGGATCATGTTGTTCATCAATCTCATTATCAAGTGCTTTAATGGTATCTTGGATTAAATCATCAGTTGTATAATCACCATCATCTTCATTGCCTTCTTCTATTCCAAAAAGGAATGGGAAATCTCGTCTGATTTTATCTTCATCGAATGAATATTTCCTCGTATGAGTAAAGTATGTGTTGTATTCCCTTTTTACTTTACTCATCAAATCGATTCTTGTTATGCTATTCTTTTCATATCCGAAAAGAACACCAGCCCACTGATTGTGCATCATTGATTGTGAAAATAGATGATTATCTATCACTTTCTTGACGCAATACACAAATAAATCCTTTGCAGAACTACTTGCTGGTCTATTTTCTTGTATATAATACTGTTGCATTAACTATTCTTTTATTTTTTTACCTTCTCCATCGCAGTCATCACAGGTCTTTTTCATGCACGAAAAGAACGGTAGTGTCAGCACGCCTATTATGAATGCATTACAGAAAAGACATCCAAGTACCTTTCGCAACTGGCTTAACTGCTCGTTGTCAAGGACATTGAGCATCGCCTGTTCTATTTCATTAATTAAATTGTCAATCATACTTTTATATGCTTTGGTTATTTAATTAACGTGTGACCATCTGTTTATATATCCAATTTCTATTCCTCTTGCTCGTAATAGTATGAGTAATCGATACCTTTCATGAAAGTCTCGCGGTCATCAATCTTGTCGGTAAGGGCTTGATGTAGCAACTCTCGTATCTTCCCTCTGTTCTTCTCGCTTTCTATCATAGCATTGAGATAGTCGTGCTTGCCAATCTTGCTCCAATCAATGCAGAGACCAAGTCTTTTCTTCAGCATCAGGTCGAGCCAGATACGCGTGCTGCGGCCATTGCCTTCCATGAAAGGATGAGCCATGTTCATTTCTATATACTTGTCCACAATCTCATCGAAGTGACTGTCTGGCATTGCTTCTACTGTTTGTAGATATTGGTGTAAGTGCTCAGCCAAACAGAAAATGGTGTTCCCTTTTGAAATGGTCTTGGTGCGTATCTTACCCGCAAAATCATATAATCCACCAAAAAGGAATGCGTGTATCTGTTGAAGACTTTTCACCGTCCCTGGTTCCATATCGTCGAGCAGCCCGCTCTCCAAGAGTGTGTAGGCTTTTTTCTTGCTTTGTCCGTCAATAGTGCTGTCGCTATATACAAACCAGTCGAGGAAATCTGCTGTTTTCTTACTTGGAATAACTCTCACCAATTGGATAATATCGTCCTGTGCAAAACAATCAGTAGCATATCGCTTGCCGTCGGCAGATGTCATCTTCAGTTGACTACAGCGTGTAGTCAACTCGTTCCCTGCCTTCTTCAGTCTGGTTTTCAATACGCTCCAATACTTTCGTGGACTTGGACTATCCGTAATAGCCCCTACAATATCCACTATAGAGAACCACCATTCGGATTTCTCTTGGTCCCAAATGGCCCTTACTTCGTGGTCCTTATAAAAACGTATCGACTTCTTGCTTTGCATGACAATATTACATTAACTGTTGATCAAACTCTTTATGACAGAATCTATTGCATATATTGATTTGCGAAGTTCAAATGCTGATTTTCTTTCGGTCACAGAAATATTGCGGAAGGTGTATTCAAGTACCTTTCGCAACTGGCTTAACTGCTCGTTATCAAGGACATTGAGCATCGCCTGTTCTATTTCATTAATTAAATTGTCAATCATACTTTTATATGCTTTGGTTATTTAATTAACGTGTGACAGATTGGAACCATACATTTCTTCTATATCACTTTGTTGTGACTATGATAAATGACTAAGTTAGAACTCTTATGTATTTTTGATTTCTGCTATTTGGTTTGTCTGGTATGGTCATCATCAGAACACCACTTTCTATAAGAGGATCAATATAGCGATGTTTTACATTGTAGCGATGTTTGAGACCGATATGCTCCATTATCTCGGTCATGCTGCGAGGGGTTGAGCAGAAAACTATTATATCATTAACCGTTTCTGTTAACTTGGTCTCCGACTTAGTCACTTTTTCTTCATTTGTGACCAAGTTAAGTGATAAAGATGGCCTAACGGTAACTTCGAATGCCGTTATCTTGTCCACTGTAAAGATGGGTTCTGGATTTCCATTCTCCTGTAAAAGATTCTTAACTCGCTGAATTCCACGGTTAAACATATTGACATATTTTAATCCTCGCATAGATTCTGCCACAATTGGATTCCGATAATCGTTCACAGTCGGGAAGTTTTCTGGGCGTGCTTCGCCATACAGTCCTCCTGCATTCAGTATTTCAATGCGGTCATCATATTGATAAAGACGAATAGGCATATTAGATTGATAATCGCGATGCATACATGCATTCATCAGAAGTTCCCTCAATGCCAATTCTGGATAGTTCAGGAGAGTCTTTTCGCGTAACATACTAATAGAAACGGGGCGAGCCGTCACTACTGCATCTCGCACAAAATTCTCCAGTTGAGGAAGCATCTTACAAAGACAACCCTTTATTTGCCGTTCGTTGACGATCTCACTTCCAAGGTCTTTCCCTGCAAAATGGACATATTGTACATAACACCCAGGCAGAAAATATTGAGGATTATTGCCAAAAAGAATGATGGCGGCATTGGTGGGGCAGTCATGTTGTAAGTCATACAAATGTATAGAGGCCAATTGTTCTTTAATACCGCGATTGTCACTGGCTAACACTTCTGTATCAATGACCTGGGGAAGGTATTTAGTTCTGATATAATTCACATCAATACTGTCGATTGTTGCTCCAAAACAAGGAGTTGCATCAAAGGTAGCCATATAGGAAGTCCTCTTCTCGAATAAAATACGCTCTTCTGCCTCTGTGGCAATGTCACGACGAGGACCAATACGGACAAAAGTCCTTCCCCGATAGCGAACTGGGGGAACCAGGGATGGAGACACTTCTGCCACCAGCAAATCGCCGTCTTCGAACTCAAAACGTTCCACCGACATGACAGGTAATGGTAGAATGTTGCCATCAGAACGGATAGCAGCAATCTTCTTTAACAGTGCGTCATCAACTTTCAACCCAGACAAGGTTCCCTTGTCATATGCGCCAAGTATCAAATATCCCTTTTTACGCGAATTGGGTAAATCATTAGAGAAGGCACAGATAGCCTCCTGGAATTTATCCATATCACCTGTAGAAATAGTACGTTCTACTCTATATGTTTCAGTGCTGTGCAGCAATTCCTGCACCTCTGCTTTTGTTATCATACGATTTCTTCTTAACAATTTATTAAACTCTTGATGACTGCATCTATTGCGTCGATTGATTTGCAAAGTTCAAATTCTGATTTGTCGGCCTGATGGGCAATGGATACGAACTGTTCTTGAAGAGACAAATTAGGTACCAAGTAATCTGTTGACAATAAAGGACGTTGAGTAATTTTTGGTTGTCCCGTTTCATCTGCTAATCTATGAAAATCAAGATAAGTCATTAAATAGAAAAGGAATTCCCGATTGAACACCTTATGCTTGTATTCCTTTATGTATATAGCATTGTCCGTAATCCATATCTTTCCTTGTGTTTTATGGACACAGCCACAATATTCACCTACTCTTCCAACTATGATTGTAGGAAAGTCAATTAGCCATTGTGCAGACTTTCCTGTAATACCATTACCACCATAGCAATCATAAAGAAAATCTTTACTTAAGTTTACCTTAGTATTAGCCTTTCCACTCGAAAAAACGAATAACTCTTCACCTTTTAAAGATGGAAGATTCTTAGAGTTTTTTATTGGGTCACCAAACATCTCGATAAACCGCGATTTTACCATTTCTTCAGTTGCAGTGAGAAGTTTCTTGTATGACTCTTTCAGCCGATATGCAGCCCAAAGCTTATCAGCAAGAACCTTTTGCTCCGAAAGAGGGGGTAATTCTAATTCGTAGTCGGCAAGATCAGAGAATAGTACATAAGGATTTGTAGAACCTTTAGAATGAGCTATTGACCAACGTGTAAATGCATCAGAAAGCATTATGAAAGGAAGAAGCCGATTGTCAAATATTGAATCATCCTTACTTTCAAGTACAAATGTGGTATTTGCGCAAATTCCTTCGAAATCCGCAACGGCGACTTTCTTCAAATAAGTCCTTCGTGAACCATATAATATTTGTCCTGGCTTGAATATTCGAGTGAAGGCTGGTCCAACATCATCAGTTGCAAAGTTACCATAACGATGTATTGTTAGATCTTCTGATTCCATATGGTCACCAGCAACATAATGTTCATATGGGTTGTTAGTTCTATCAACATTTATCTTAACATCTCTAACGATGTCGCCAAACTTTACTACTGCCATATTATTCGATAATGTTTAAGAATTGATTAACTTGACTGCGCATTAAGACGGACTGTCTAAACCATTCTTTGATAGACTTATCAAAATCGTATTGTTGTATATTATCTGAGTTGCTCACATAGCTTTGGATACTAATCAACGCCCTGTTTGAAGAAATTGCGGAATTCTCCACAACCTTTGCAAATCCATCAATATCAGCAAAAGCATTATAGGCATCAACAATCTTTTTTATATGATGTTGCTCAAGATAGCTTTCAGCGTTCTTTCGCGTAACCTCATCTTTAGCATCAATAAAAAGCACTTTTCCCCTTCTTTCACCCGATTTCTTTTTTCTGCATATAATGATACACGCCTCCATAGATGCATTGAAGAACAAATTAGGTCCAAGTCCTATTACGCAATCCAGATAGTCAAGTTTTATAAGTTCTTCACGCATGGCTTGCTCTTCATCGCGGAAAAGAACTCCATGAGGAAATAGGATTGCACATCTTCCTGTATTGTCATCCATGCTTGCAAGAATATGTTGGAAGAAAGCATAATCAGCCCTACCTTGTGGTGGAGTTCCAAGGAAATTGCGCCCCCACTTGTCGTTCATGAATGCTTCGCGGTTCCAAGTTTTGATGGAATATGGCGGATTCGCCAACACCACATCAAACTTCCTCAATTGGCTGCCATCCACAAAAGCAGGGTGAGCAAGTGTATCCTCGCGCACGATGCTAAAATCCTCCACACCATTCAGGTAGAGGTTCATACGGGCAATAGACGCTGTCAATGCATTGATTTCCTGTCCGAAAACCTTTACCCCTTGCCATGGCTGCCCTTTCTGACGCAGGAAGTCAAGACACTTCACAAGCATACCGCCGGAGCCGCAGGTGGGGTCGTAGATGCTTTCGTCGGGTTGTGGCTGAAGAATTTCAGCCATCAGAGTAACCACTGTGCGATTGGTGTAGAACTCCTGTGCTGTATTGCCGGCATCATCGGCGAACTTGCCCACAAGGTATTCGTATGCCTGCCCCATCTCATCGGCTGGGCAGGAGGTGAGACTCAGATTATAGCGTGAGAAATCCTCAATCAGCGAGGTGATGATGTGGTCGGGCATCTTGTTCTTGTTTGTCCATCCGTCTTTGGGACCAAAAATGCCTTCCAAGCCACCAATGACACGACCGTCCGCTTCTTCGCCTGGGTTGGCTTGTTCTATGGCGATGAAAGCCTCCACAAGTCGTTGACCTACATTCTCCGTCACTTGGCGCACATCATTCCAATGGGCACCATCAGGAATTCGGATGGCTAATTCTTCGGCTTGCATATTGGCATATTCCTCGCCTCCTTCGCAGACGAAGTCTTCAAATTGCTCATCATAGACATCGCTGATGCGCTTGAAGAACAGCAAAGGGAAGATGTACTCCTTATAGCCTGCGGCATCAATCTGCCCGCGCAACCGGGTAGCGGCACCCCATAGGAATGATTTCAGGTCATCGAGAGAAATTTGTGCTCCCGGAACTCGGTATCGTGTCTTTTTCTGTTCCTCCATCATGCTTATCCGTTAATGATTCTTCTGAATTCTTCCTCGCGGAGTTTCACCTCCTCATAGGCGGCTTTGAATGCTGCAAGCACCTCGGCGTAGGGCTTGATGGCCTCACGGTGGTATTGCACATATTTGTTAGGCGAAAGGTCGTAGCCTTTAGCGGCTATCTCGTCGAGTGTGACCACCTGCGAGAAGTCTTCCACGTTCTCATAATTGGCATACAGTTCATAGAGACGGTCCACATCTTTCTGTTCCAAGATGTTCTGTGCTCGTTTGGGCGTCAGAATTTTTGTCCCGTCAATCATCAGCACCCGTGCACTGTGAGCGGCTGGCTTCATCTTGCGAATGATGAGGAAGCATGGAGAAAGACCTGTTCCATAAAAGAGTTTGTCGCCAAGTGTGACCACGGCTTCCACCATGTCGCTTTTTACCAACTTCTCACGGATGCGCCCTTCCTCGTTGCCTCGGAAAAGCACGCCTTGTGGCATCACCACAGCCATGCGCCCCTTGCCAGGAGCCATCGACGCTATCATGTGCTGAATCCAAGCATAGTCGCCACACGAGTCGCTGGGCGTGCCCCAGATGTTACGTCCATATTTGTCGGAAGCCCATTCCACGGAACCCCATTTCTCTAATGAAAAAGGCGGATTCGCAATCACACAGTCGAATTTGGCCACTTCGCCACCTTGCAAGATTTTCGGACTCCGCAACGTGTCGCCCTGCATGATGTTGAAGTCGCTGGCACCATGAAGGAAAAGGTTCATCTTTGCGATGGCAGCATTGGTGACATTCTTCTCCTGACCAAAAATGCAGTTGCAACACAGACTGCTGTGGTTCATGTGGTGAACCGCCTCGATCAGCATGCCACCACTTCCACAGGCGGGGTCGTAAACCGTTTCGCCGGGCTTGGGGTCGAGGATACGGACTAACAACTGCACCACGGAACGGGGTGTATAGAATTCACCAGCCTTGGCCTTCGAGTCATCGGCAAACTTCTTCAGCAAAATCTCGTAGGCATCGCCCATCAGGTCGGTGGGGTAGTCTTTGTTGCCCAATTTCTTCGTACTCAGGTGCTCTATCAGGTCGCGTATTTTACCGTCAGAAAGATTCTTCTTGTCCGTCCATTTCTGCGCACTGAACATGCTGAGCACACCATACAGTGTGTCGGGATTGGCTAATTCTATGCTCCGCATGGCGCCCACGATAGCGGCGCCGAGGTTCTCGGTACGCTCACGCACATCCTGCCAGTGGCAGCTATCAGGAATGACGAACCGATGCTGCTCAGGCAGCGCGGCATAATCAATATCGCCACCACTCTCGATAAGAGCATCTTCTGTCTCCTCATCATAAACGTCGCTGATGCGTTTATAATAAAGGATGGGGGTTATATAGTCTTTGAAGTTGTCTTGGCTCACTGGCCCACGCAGAATGTTGCATGCCTCAAACAGGAAATTGTACAGGTTTTGTACACCTTCCATCCTCAGTTCCTGCGGTGTTTTCAAAACATCAAACAAACTCGTTTCTTTTGCTTTTTTCTTTTTGGCCATCATCTTATGAAGATTAACGGATGTCTTAATATCATTTCAAATGATTCATAACGACTTTAAATCGATTTAGGTATTTGTTTTTCATGTCAATTCTGACTTCTACTATAAAACTACAAAATTAAAGATTTTCTTAAAATTATCCTTCTTTTTTCAGAAAAATATCTTTTGCTAAATCAAAAATAGTTTTTTTGAACAAAAACCTTAGGCCATACATCCTTCCTATTTCTTTTTGTGAGTGTTTTGGCACTTTTTATAGTTTCTCCCATATTCAACCTTTTTATATTATCTTCTTACGCTGATTGTTTTTTGATGATCTCTTCGTTCAATGAAAGCAAACAATTATAATTCTCTATACCTCTGTGCTTCTATGTTGAAAAAAATTAACGAATAATCATATACTCCATTGATCTTCCATTAAAAATCTCTGTATCTCTGTACCTTTGTGTTGAAAAATATTAACGAATAATCATATACTCCATCAATCTTCCCATTAAAAATCTCTGTATCTCTGTTTCTCTGTGTTGAAAAATAGTTAAAAACAAAAGCGCTACGGGATGGATTGAAGATTCACAGATAAAATTGGGGCGTTTGTTGAATTAATTCGGCAGACACCCCGATTATTGTTACTTTTGCATCGTCATTCATGATTCATGGATGGAATTCAAAAAACAACTACTGGGTAAATATGAATAAAATTGTTTTATTATTGATGACGCTGGCAGGGGCACTGACAATGCAGGCCAAGACCTTTGTCCCTGAGGCAGAGGAGGATGTGTATGGCTACCTGACCTTCGAATTGACGGATGGGGCGAAAGTCTCTGTCGCCTTATCCTCGCTGACGCTGACTTTTAGCGGAAACACCTTGACGGCTGGTTCACAGACGTTCACGATTTCCAATCTCTCGAAGATGTATTTTTCCAACTCTGATGTAACCACCGGCATTGAGGAGATGACGAGCATCGCACTCGATGACAACACGGAAATCTACGACCTGCAGGGACACAAAATCTCCAGAGAACAGATGAGAAAAGGTGTCTACATCGTCAAGAACAACAGCAGAACCCAAAAAATCATCGTGAAATGAAAAAAGTATATGCTCTCCTCACGGCTCTCATGCTGACAATAGCGGCCACGGGCCAGACGCTGAATGTCAGGGTGGGCAGCGTCACCTATATGTTCCCTGCCTCGCAGACGGGCGACATGACTTTTGCCGATGGCAAGGAACTGACCATCTTGGGCAAGACATTTGAGATGGACAACATCGATGCCATGACGGTGGATGACACCAGCGTGACCGACGGAAGCATTGCCGTCAGTTACAACGGCTCATCGGCCAGCGTCACCGTGGCTGGCAATGTGGCACAGTATGTCACCCCAACAGTCAGTGGCGCGCACGTATCCATCGTTCAGAGCGATGACCTGGACCAGGAGATCACCTACACACTGAGCGGTTCATCGACCGACGGTGAGTTCTATATGTCTGGCTCATACAAAGCCACCATAGAGTTGAACGGTCTGACGCTGACCAACACGTTGCCTGTATACAGCGGTGCGGCCATACACATCCAGAACGGCAAGCGCATCAAGGTGAAAGTGGTGACCGGAACCACCAACACCCTGACTGATGCCAAGGACGGAGAGCAGAAAGGTTGCCTCTATATCAAAGGGCACGCCGAGTGGGCTCAGAAGGGCACTCTCAATGTGGTGGGCCAGGTGAAGCACGGCATCAAGACGGGTGAGTATATGACACTGAAAAACGCTACCATCAACGTCACTTCTGCCGTGGCCGACGGCATCAACTGTGAAGGATATTTCCTCATGGAGAGCGGTGCCGTCAACATCAGCGGCACGGGCGATGACGGCATCCAGTGTGATGTGGAAGGAGATACCTCGACGGGAGAGACCACAGACCATGAGGATGAGGACAGCGGAAACATATACCTGCAGGATGGTGTCGTCACCATCTCCGTGACGGCGGATGCCGCCAAGGGTCTCAACTGCGAGGGTGACCTCAGGATAAGCGGTGGCGACATTACCGTGAAGACTGCGGGCGGCGGTGCCTGGGACAGCGACAAGTCGAAAGTCAAAGCCTCTGCCTGTCTCGGTGCCGATGGCAATATCAGCGTCAGCGGAGGCACGATGAACCTCACCAGCACGGGGGCTGGCGGCAAGGGTATCAACGGTGACGGCAACTTCACTGCCACAGGCGGCACCATCACCGTCAAGACTTCAGGACAGGCTGTCGTGGCTACTTCCAAAGGTAGTCTCTCGACGGTTTCCTCTTCACAACAACTCGACCGTTACAGCAGCAACTACAAGTCTTCGCCCAAGGGCATCAAAATCGACGGAGCCATCAACATCAGCGGCGATGCGGTCATCAGCATCACCACGACCGGTGCTGGCGGTGAGGGGATGGAGAGCAAGACATCTATAGATATCAAGGGCGGACAGGTGACTGTCAACGCTGCCGATGATGCCATCAATGCCTCATACCTCAGTTCAACAAGCGGCACCGGCAACCTGACCATCAGCGGCGGTCGTGTCTTTGCGCGCTCTACGGGCAACGATGGATTGGATGCCAACGGCAACTGCTATGTCAGTGGGGGACTGGTATATGCTGTCGGCAGTTCACAGCCTGAGGTGGCCATCGATGCCAACTCGGAAGAACGGAAAAAACTGTATGTCACAGGCGGAACCATCATCGCTATCGGAGGACTGGAGAGTGGGGCTCAGTTATCGCAGTCGTGCTACTCTGCCAACTCTTGGAACAAAAATGCTTGGTATGCGCTGACCATTGGCGGCGAGACCTTTGCCTTCAAGACACCGTCGAGCGGCGGCTCCAGGCTCATCGTCTCGGGTGCCTCGCAGCCTACGCTGAAAACCGGGGTCTCCGTCAGCGGCGGTACCAGCATCTTCGATGGCATGGGCTACACCGGAGCCAGCGTCAGTGGCGGGTCTTCCGTCAGTCTCTCGGCATATACCGGCGGTGGCAGCGGCGGTGGCGGCGGCAGATGGTAACCAAACAATATATCCCCATTTCTCACGTTATGGTATATGACAAAGATGATCTGGATGAAACAGTCGCGGCAGGAGAATCTGATATACTTGGCAGTGTGGGTGTTGCTCTTTGCATCCCCACTGCTGAGCCAGTATGTGCGGACTGTCAGCGATGACAACTTCAGGTTCGACTGGATGGAGGTGTTCATCGTGTGGAGGAAGTTCTCGGTCTATCTGATCCTTTTCCTCATCCACAATTTCCTCCTGGCTCCAATGCTGGTGCATGGGCGTCGGCGTGGGGCCTATTTCTCCATCGTCGCCGTTGTCATAGCGGCATTCGTCATCTTTCAGTGCAGCAACAGACCAGAACGAAGGGAGCACAGACGGCACATGCCTCCTCACATGGAGCAACACGAGAGGAGACCGCCGCCATTTGGAAAACCGCCAGGACCGCCTCCCATCGTCGCTGAGCGCGACATCATGTCGGTCCTGGTCCTTATCCTGATGCTTGGAGCCAACCTTGGCATCAAGAATTATATCCGCAGCCGCGAAGACCGGAAAAGGTTGGCTGAACTGGAGAAGCAGAACCTGGAGCAGCAGTTGGAATACCTGCGATACCAGATTAGCCCGCACTTCTTCATGAACACGCTCAACAATATTCATGCGCTCGTGGACATTGACCCGGAGAAGGCCAAGGACACCATCCTCGAACTGTCGAAAATGATGCGCTTCGTTCTCTATGAGGGCAACAAGCAGGAGGTGCCGCTGGCGCGTGAACTGGATTTCATCAGACACTATGTCGCGCTGATGCAGTTGCGCTATACCGACAAGGTGCGCATCAGTGTTGACCTGCCCGGGGAGGTGCCCGAACGGCAGATACCGCCTCTGATACTCATCACCTTCATAGAGAATGCTTTCAAGCATGGTGTCAGTTATCAGCATGAGTCATTCATTGAGGTGAAAGTCGGAGTGGAGGAAGACGAACTGCGGTTTTCGTGCCGCAACTCAAAAGCAGAGAAAGCCAACGAGGAAAAGGGTGGGGTAGGGCTCGCCAATGTCAGGGAAAGGCTCAATCTGCTCTACAATCAAGATTACACGCTCAACATTCACGACACGGCAGACATTTATTCTGTGCTGCTTGTCATCCCAATCAAATGACAGCCACAGCAACACAATTCTCTGTGTCTAAGCAATTGTGTCGACAATTATCTTTTACATATAAAAAAATGAATATTCGCTGTCTCGCTATTGATGATGAGCCGCTGGCTCTGCAACAACTCGTCGCCTATATTGGCAAAGTGCCGTTCCTCGAACTGCAGGCTCAGTGCCAGAGTGCGGTTGAGGCCAGGGAGTTCCTGGAACATGACACCGTGGATGCCATCTTCTGCGACATCAACATGCCCGACCTCAACGGCATGGATTTCGTGAAGTCGCTCGCTGTCCCGCCACTTGTCATCTTCACGACGGCCTACTCTGAGTATGCTGTCGAGGGCTTCCGCGTGAATGCTGTCGACTATCTGCTAAAACCTTTCGGCCTGCAGGAATTCCAGAGGGCGGCAAACAGACTGAGGGAGAGGCTTGAGGGACAAAGAGAGGGCTCTGACATCTTCCTCAAAACTGACTACCGCATCGTCAAGGTCAGCATTCCCAGCATCCGCTATATCGAGGCCATGAGCGAATACCTGAAGGTATGGATAGAGGGTGAGCCGAAGCCCATCATCACCCTGCTCTCGATGAAGAAGATGGAGGAGCGGCTGCCGGATTCCTTCATGCGCATCCACCGCTCCTACATCATCAATCTCAACATGATTCAGGAGGTGAACAAAAACCGCGTCAAAATGGATGCATCTACCTTGCTTCCTATCGGCGATATGTACAAAGATGCCTTCCAAGCCTATCTGGAGACAAAATTCATAGGCAAATAACAACTCAATAAAAATACTTGCAGAATGATTGCCTTTTTCTGTTGAAATGTTAAAAAATAGTTTAGATATAAAATTGTTTGCAAAATAATTTGGTTTATAACATAAACTTCTTTATCTTTGCATCGTGATTCGAACACAAATGGCCTCTGGACGTGCTTTCTGCAGGAGTGCGGACAGGGTCGGAGAGCAAGAAAACATTTCTGTAAAACGCAAAAAAGCAAGTATTACAATGGAAGAGAAAGAGAATTTGACTGCTGAGCGCAGTCTTGAGATTATAACAGAGCAAATAGAGCGCAGCCGCAAAATGGTGGCAAAGGACACGGGTGAACTGCTCTTCATTTCTGGTATCAGCATGGTGGCCATCGCTGTCCTTATAGGCTTCTGCATCTATTTTACGGGTAATTTGGCATGCTATATCATGTACATATTCTTGCCAACCATTATCTATGTTGCCGACCGATATGTGAAGAGAAACAGACCGCAAGCCCCAACTGGTTTTGTCGGTTACTTGGTGGATAAGACCTGGCATACATTTGGCACCTTCGCTCTCTTATATTTTGTGCTCTTCAATATGTATCCCTTTGTAATGGGGCAGCAGAGCACAGAGAATCTTTTGCAACTGAACATCACTCCCTTCCGCACCATTCTTCTGCTCATGGGTATGACCATCGCCATCAACGGGCACATTCTGAAAAGCCGTTGGATGGTATTCTTTGGCATTCTCAGCGGTATCGGTGGGTTCGTATGGGAGATGTTCAACATGACGCAGGGCCTGCTGGGCTGGATGGGGATAGACACCAGCGAAAAAAGTATCGCTTATGGCATGGTGCCCAACATCATGATCGCAATCATTGCCATCATTGGCCTGATGCTCCCAGGCTGGATGCTCAAACGTCAGAAATAGCCTATGTTCAAGTCGTTAGACCCATTGCTGCACTCTGAGTTGCGACTGGCTGTCATGTCGCTGCTCATCAGTACCGAAGAAGCCGAGTTCCCCTACATCAAGGAGCAGACGGGAGCCACGGCGGGCAACCTGAGTGTGCAGATCGACAAACTGTCGGCTGCTGGTTACATCGAGGTCGAGAAGTCTTTCAAAGGCAAGAAGCCCTGCACCCTCTGCCGCATCACGCCCTCAGGACTGAAAGCCTTTGAGGAATACGTGGAGGCATTGAAGAGTTATCTTCCTCTGGCAAAATAATCTTCCAACTTAAATCATATAGACGGCATCTTGTATTCCACGAATGCCTCCATCGCTTCATAGCAAGCAAGGCCCAAGGCATCGTATTGGAGGGCGGTGGTGCGGTTGCGGTCTTCTGCCCGTTGCCAGAAGAGGCGCTCGTCATTGCCAAGGAAAGGCGCACTCTCCATCTGACTCTGATGCTTGAGGATGGCATTGCGTTTCTCACGCAGTTCTTCCGGACTCATCGGCACGCACATTTCGATATCGGCGACATCCCATTCGGCCCAGGCACCGCGATACATCCAAATGCGGCATTCCTCCAACCATTGTGCACCTGCCTTGCGCTCTTCGTCAATGGCAGCCAGTACGGCGTCGGTGCACTTGCGGTGGGTGCCGTGAGGATCGGCCAAGTCGGCCGCTACGTAGATCTGATGGGGACAGACCGATGCCACCAGTTCACGGATAGGCACGATGTCCCCCTCTGACATGGGCAGTTTCTCAATCCTCCCCGACTCATAGAAGGGCAGGTCAAGGAAATGGATACGGTCGCTGGGTATCCTGTTGTAGGCACAGGCCAGACGCGCCTCACCTCGGCGGATCAGTCCCTTTATCTTCAGCAGAACCTGCTGCTCACGCTCACCGCCCTGCTGGTCGACGATCATACGTTTCGCTGCATTGTATTGTTCTGTGATGAATTCATCTTTGCCTTTTGCAAAAATTTGGTTGAAGCCGTTGATGAAGTGCATGAATCGGGTGACTTCCTCATTGTTGACGGCGATGTTGCCGCTGGTCTCGTAGGCCACATGCACGTCGTGGCCCTGCTGCATCAGACGACGGATGGTGCCGCCCATAGAGATGACGTCGTCGTCGGGATGGGGGGAGAAGACAATCACGCGTTTCGGATAGGGGGTGGCTCGCTCAGGACGGGTCGAGTCGTCGGCGTTGGGCTTGCCGCCGGGCCAACCCGTAATGGTGTGCTGCAGTTGGTTGAACACCTCGATGTTGACAAGGGCGGCTGAACCGTATTGCTCTACCCAGTGCTCCAGACCATGGTCTTGGTAGTCTTTGGTAGACAGTTTCAGCAGGGGCTTGCCCACTTCCTGGCACAGGTTGATGACATCGCGCCTTAACGGGTAGCGGTCGGTCTTGATGGTAGATGTGAGATTCAGATTCATGTCGGGAGGTTTGTGTGGTTTTTTGTATTAGGTTTTGTATTCTTTCCTAATAGTTACTGCTGGCCAATGAATCATCGTGACAGGTATTTTTTCGTCGTGATGGAACCATCGGCGTGGCATTCTTTTACAATATATATCTGAGTCGTCTCAGTTGGTGAGTTGATTTTTTGTCCTTGCAGGTTGTAGTAGGTGCGTGCAATCACCTTTTGTCCCTGGCCTATTTCGGCAATGACTGTCATGTCATCTTTCACACCCTGAAACGAAGCCGCATAATCAGGCAAGTAATAGCCTAAATGGGGTGGCTGGTTGTAGGCGCAATTCTGCCAGGCAATACCCATGCGGTAGAGGTGGTCGTGCATGAGTGTCGGCACCCTTTGCTTTGTCTCAGCAGTACTGCTCACGATGTATAACTGTGAGGGATTGTTGCTGTTCCACCAGATCACTTCCTCGCGCCAATCACCAAAAATGTCTGCCTGCAGACAGGGGGTCGCTTTCGTGCCGTTGCAAGAGGACGGACTCATGCCCAGCGATGCAAATGATTTCTGACTGGAACTGTTCGCAAAGATGCCCAATTCTGTCAGGCTGCTGGAGGACCATTTCGTGATACTTGTGCCATCAAGCAGTTCTTCATATACGTCTCCATCCCAGTAGATGCGGAAGTTCATCGATGGCTTTCGCGTTCCTGCCTCCTTGCCGGTCACGGCATTGAACGGGTTTTGGTTACGGCTGCTCTGGTCAAAGCCACCATAGGCTGACCAAAACTCATAGCCACGGCTGCCTGTCACTATGTCTGCTGCCAGTCCTCGACCGTTGTCGGCTCCTTTCTGTCCTCCTTTCCATAAGATCTCACCAGTGGCAGCATCGTGCAGATCCCAGGCATAATCGCCTTTCTCTTCATGGATGTCGAAAAGTTCCAGGCCAGGTCGGTCGGGGTTCATGTCGCCCAAATGGATGGCGTCTCCATGCCCGAAGCCTACGGCATAAAGCATCTTGCCGTCGTGGTCGAGGGCAGCCGAACCCCAGATGATCTCGTCGTATCCGTCACCATCTACATCGCCTGCCGAGAGGTTGTGATTGCCGTTGGCATACATCGTGTTGCGCCCCATTCCGGAAGTACAGGCTGGGGGAGTGTAGGTCTTGGTGTTGCCGTCGGCATCCATCAGCCGGTAGGTCGTCTTTTTGTCGGAACTGTGCAGCCAGCGGGTCTTCAGTTTCTCTCCGTCGAAATCCACTGCCCAAAGATATGAATAGGTGTAGTAGCCTCGGCACATGACGGCTGAGGGCCGTTCTTCCTGACCTGCCAGATAGGCTACACAAGCCAGGTAGCGCTCACCACGGTTGCCATAACTGGAATAGTCTTTTTTGTTACTGCGGTCGTCCCAGTTGAATGTGCCCGACGCCTCGCTCAACGTCGCCAGTGCGTTGCGGTTCGGATAGTAGGCAATGGTGTGTATGGCCTTACCCGTCAGTCCCTCAAACACCGTCAGGTATTCCTGTCCGCCGTCGATGCGCCCGCCGGAGTTGCGCCAGTCCTTCGTGTTGCTTGCATTCCGGATCGATGCGATGTCAGAGGCTTGGTTGACATAAGTCCCTGCTGCGTCTTTTGAGCCTGGAGCCGTCTTGCAAATCAGTTCTGCCTTGCCATCTTTGTCAAAGTCGTAGACGAGAAACTGCGTGTAGTGTGCTCCGGCACGGATGTTGACACCCAGGTCGATTCGCCAGAGTTTCTCGCCTGTGAAGAGACGGTAGCAGTCTAAATACACGTTTCCCGTATAGCCATCCTGGGAGTTATCTTTCGAATTGCTCGGATCCCATTTTACTATGAGTTCGTATTGTCCGTCACCATCCACGTCTCCCACTGAACAGTCGTTGGGTGAGTAATTGTAGTTTCCGCTCTGATTGCTGGCAGCAGAGGGACGGTCGAGTTGCAACAGATGGTACCCGCGTTTGTTGAATGTGACAGGGGCGATGGTGTCGGTGGGAATGCCGTTCTGAAGCGTTACCAACTGAAACTCTGATGAAGCGGTTGATACCACTCGCTTGCTGGTGGCATTGCGGATGGTGTCGCCCACCACAGTTCCGTCTTTCAGCAAGAGAAAGGAGGTGTGCACGTCATCGCTGCCAAGCAACCTCCAAGTGAGGAACGACGATGCCGCATCATTGCCGATGCATACAAAACCACGGTCCAAACTCTCTTGCTGCGACAACGGGGTGTCGGGGGATTGCGCTATGACTACGGCTGCGCAAGTAAGCAGCATCAGGGATATGACAGTCTTTCTCATTTTTTCATTTGAATGATATGCCCAATATGCCTAAAACGTTTCAATCATTAAATGCAGATTCTTTAGGCTCAGCCAACTCTGGCCATCCATCGGATGTCCAGTTGACGGGGCGTTGGATGAGCATGGCCGCTCCGTTGCGGGTGGCGCTGTAGCCGTGGCAGATGAAGATGTCCTCACCATCGAAGTTGTATACCGCGCAGTGCCCTGTGGCTTCCCATTCTTTCTTGTCGCCCTCCAGGAACAGATTTCCACCGCCTGTGAGCATGTCTTTGCCGTCACGGTCGAGGTAGGGCCCGCTCACTTTCTTGCTGCGTCCCACGGCTACGCGGTAATTGCTTTGGGCACCCCGGCAGCAGTAGTCCCATGAGACAAAGAGATAATAGTAACCGCCGTGCTTGAAAATGAACGGTGCCTCGATGGCATTGCGGCCGGCGAAGCGTGAGGTGGGGTTCTCGGCAGCATGAGGGTCTCCGGGGCGATGACGGCGGGCTATGGTTACCGGCTTCGAGGCCAGGTGCATGGTGGAGTCAAGACGGGCCAGTTGGATGCCATCCCAGAAGGAACCCCAGACGAGCCATGGCGTGTCGGAGTCGTCAATGACGAAATTGGGGTCGATGGCATTCCAGTTGTCACCTGATGTCTTGCCATCGGTACCGGCCTTCCAGTCGTGTGAGCAGACGATGCAGCCCTCGTCCTTCCACATATTGGCGCCCAGCGAACGAGTGCTGAGCAGACCGATGGCGGATCCGTTCTTGCCAAACGTGGAGCAACTGTAGGCGAGCCACCAGCGGCCGTGCCACTGGATCACATCGGGCGCCCATACATGATTGCCGAAGCCGGGCACAGAATCCGTGGTCCAGCCGGGAATGACGGTCATCACCGGTTGGGGCAGCACCGTCCATGTCTTGCGGTCCTTGGAGGTCATCTGCTGAATGCCCATGCCTGTGGCGTAGATGTAGTACGTGTCGCCTTCCTTGGCCATGACGGGGTCATGCACCATGGGCGTGTCTGTCTGAAATGCCTCACGTTGGAATCGCTGTCGCCGTGGTCCCTGTGCAGAGACGGTCGTGGTGATGGCAATGGTGATCATTACCGATAAGAATGCTTTCTTCATAAAGGTTATTGTTTTTTAGGTTATGGCTCAATCTGAGTTTTTTAGGTGATGGCTCAATCTGACAGCAAAAATAAGAAAATAAAATAAAAGAAGGATGCATGAACGTCATTTTTTGTTGAAAATATGAAACTATCCTAAAAAATGTGCGCATTTTTGGATAGTTCATAAAAATTTAATAAGTTTGCAAACCATTATTATACTCTAAGCCTTTTTTGAGATTTATTACTTCATAAACATTTTAAAAACATGAAAAATGTACCTGTAATTAAAATTGGAATCGTTGCCGTTAGCCGCGATTGTTTTCCTGAGTCATTGGCCGTTAATCGCCGTAAGGCTGTGATTGCCAAGTATGTAGAGAAGTTCGGCGATGCCGGCATCTATGAGTGTCCTATCTGTATCGTCGAGAGCGAGATCCACGCTCAGCAGGCTCTTGAGGACGTCAAAAAGGCTGGTTGCAACGCCCTCTGCGTTTACCTGGGCAATTTTGGTCCGGAGATTTCCGAGACAATGATTGCCGACTGGTTCCAAGGCCCCACCATGTTCTGCGCTGCCGCTGAGGAGACACAGGACAACCTCATTGATGGTCGTGGTGATGCCTACTGCGGTATGCTGAATGCCAGCCAGGCTCTGTCTCTCCGCAAGACACGCGCCTATATCCCTGAGGAGCCCGTTGGTGATGCCGCTCAGTGCGCAGAGATGATTCATGAATTCTTGCCCATCGCACGTGCTATCGTTGGACTGCAGAACCTGAAAATCATCAGTTTCGGTCCGCGCCCCAACAACTTCCTCGCTTGCAACGCTCCTATCCGTGCTCTCTATGACCTCGATGTTGAGATTGAGGAGAACTCAGAACTCGACCTGCTTGAGGCATTCCAGAAGCATGCTGGTGACCCACGTATCGACGAGGTCGTGAAGGACATGGCCAAGGAGTTGGGCACAGGCAACAAGATACCGTCAGTGCTGCCGAAACTGGCTCAGTATGAACTCACACTGACAGACTGGATCGAGGCTCACATGGGTTCACGTCAGTACGTGGCAATGGCCAACAAGTGCTGGCCCGCATTCCAGACAATGTTTGGCTTCGTTCCCTGCTATGTCAACAGCCGCCTGACAGGCCGTGGCATCCCCGTAGCATGCGAAGTGGATATCTATGGCGCTCTGTCGGAGTTTATCGGCACTTGCATCACCGAGGATGCCGTCACCTTGCTCGACATCAACAACTCTGTTCCGAAGGATATGTATGAGGAGAGCATCAAGGGCAAGAAGTTCGAGTGCGACACCTACACCGACAAGGAGATCTTCATGGGCTTCCACTGCGGCAACACCGCTTCCTCCAAGGTATGCAACTGCCAGATGTGCTTCCAGCGCATTATGGCACGCGCTCTGCCGGTAGAGGTGACCAACGGTACGCTGGAGGGTGACCTCAAGCCCAGCAAGGCTACGGTCTATCGCCTGCAGTCAACTGCCGACACCAAACTTCGTGCATATATCGCACAGGGTGAGATCCTGCCGGTTGCCACCCGCTCGTTTGGCTCCATCGGTATCTTCGGCATCAAGAACATGAGCCGCTTCTATCGCCATGTCCTCATCGAGAAACACTATCCTCACCATGCAGCAGTGATGTTCGATCACTCAGGTAAGTATCTCTGGGAGGTTCTGAAATACATGGGTATCCCCGTTGAGGAGATTGACTACAACTTCCCGAAGGGCAACTATTATCCCACCGAGAATCCCTTTGCATAATTGTCGGATAACTGATCATCTATACTGATCATTGGCGTATGGCAGTCTGGCCATACGCCAATCTGTTTTTATGAGGGACTCGAAAAAAAAGGCGGACAATGTCCGCCTTTAAAATGTAAATGATTTTCAGAAACTGAAATCAGTAGTCTGTGTTTCAGAATGCTGAGATCAATTCTTCGTTGCTGTAAGCATCTGCGCCATAGCAGGTCTTCAGATAGGCCAGACCATTATTGAAGTCCTCCTCGGTGAAAGAGTCGGTGGCTTCCTTGGCTACTACCACATCATAACCTAAGCAGAAAGCATCGGCGGAAGTGTGGCGGACGCACATGTGCGTATGGAGTCCGGTCATAATGACGGTCTTCACGCCCAACTCCTTGAGAAGAATGTCAAGGTCGGTCTGGAAGAAACCGCTGTAACGGCGCTTTGGCACAACATAGTCTTTGTCGCATAATTTCAACTCAGGAATAACCTCTGCACCAGGGGTGCCGGCAATGGCGTGGTCGCCCCAGATGATCAGTTCGCGGTCGATGTTCTTCAGGTGAGCATCGTTGCAGAAAATAACAGGCACACCTGCCTCGCGAGCGGCGTCAAGCAACTGTGCGGTGGCGGGAACGATGGCTTTGCCACGGTCGCAGGCAAGAGCACCGGTTACAAAGTCGTTGAGCATGTCGACGACCAAAATTGCGGGTGAATTGAGCTTGTTCATCTTGTTTCTGTTTAATTACTAAAATTGGAAGTTGGTTTATTGATAACTGATTCCATTAATCTGCGCGCAAAGGTAATGCAATTTCAACAATAATAAATGGATGATGACAATTTCCGCTTGTTAAATAACGTTAATAATCGAGAAAAGGCATTTGACAAGGGTATCAATCCTGAAAAAAATGACTATATTTGCATGTCGACAATAAAATAAGCGCTTATGACCAACAAAATACTCGCATTTATCTTCGCTGTGGCGATGGGGGTAGCTGTACCCGTCACTGCAGTTGCTGATACTTCTATTGAAATCATTGACAATGAGGTGCAGACCATCAACGTGGCTGTCTCTGAGTCTACCATTCATGTCACCGGAGCCAACGGACAGGTCATGCATGTCTACAATGTGACCGGAATGAAACTCATGAGTGTGAAAATAGAAGGACAGGACAAAAAAGTGGAGATCAATTTGCCCAAAGGCTGCTATATCGTCAAAGTGGGCAAGGTGGTCCGGAAAATCTACATCAAGTAGCCTACAAAGAAGGGCTGAATGGCCATTGATGAGAAAGACATACTCAGACAACTCGCCGACCCAAGCACTAAAAGGAAGGCTTTTGAGTTGATTGTCAGTAAATACGGAGAATCTTTATATTGGAAAATCAGGCACATCGTGCTCAATCACGATGATGCTGATGATGTGTTGCAGAATACTTTCATCAAAGCATGGGTCAACCTGGCTGATTTCAAGCAACTCTCCAAAATCTCCACCTGGCTCTACAGAATAGCCATCAACGAATCACTCGACTTTATCAGAAAAAGAAAAAACCTGCAGGACTTCAGCATGGACGAGGCTGCAGGAGTGGCCAATATGCTCATGGCTGATGAGTATTTCGACGGCGATAGGGCACAGGCCATCTTGCAGGAGGCCATCGCTCTCCTGCCGGATGTGCAGCGAACTGTCTTCACGCTCAGATACTACGACAACATGAAGTATGGGGATATGAGCAAAGTGCTCAACACCACCGAGGGGGCCCTCAAAGCCTCCTATCACATCGCCATGCAGAAAGTCACGGATTATGTGAAAAAACACCAATAACCTTATCAATAACCTCACCAGTAACCTAATGAAAGATTTCAATTTTTACGCGCCAACGGAAATCGTGTTCGGAAGACAGTCGGAAGAGCAGGTGGCGATGCTCGTGAAAAAGTATAGCGGAAGCTGCGTGCTCGTTCATTTCGGAGGACAGAGCGCAAAGCGCTCCGGACTGCTCGACAAAGTGACAACAATGCTCGACAGCGCTGGCATAGGATTCGTATGCCTCGGCGGAGTGGTGCCCAACCCAAGGCTCTCGCTGGTCAAGGAGGGTATCAAACTGTGCCGTGAGCAGGGGGTGGACTTCATCCTCGCTGTGGGTGGTGGAAGTGTCATCGATTCGGCCAAGGCCATCGGATATGGCGTGGGCTATGACGGAGAACCGTGGGATTTCTGGGCGGGAAAGGCTGTGCCGCAGTCATGCCTTCCCATCGGCGCCGTGCTCACCATACCGGCGGCTGGCTCGGAGATGAGCAACAGTTGTGTCATCACCAACGATGACAACAACGACAAACGGGGTTTCAACAACAACCTGTGCCGGTGCAAATTCTGCATCATGAACCCTGTGCGCACATTCACCCTGCCGCCTTATCAGACTGCTGCCGGGGCTACCGACATCATGATGCACACCATGGAGCGCTATTTCACCATGTATGACGACATGACGCTTACCGATGCCATCGCCGAGGCCTTGCTGAGAACAGTCAAGGACAGTGCGCTGGAGGTGATGAACAACCCGGAGGATTACCGCAACCGGGCACAGATCATGTGGGCGGGAAGCCTCTCGCACAATGACTTGATGGAGTGTGGGACAACCAAGGATTTCGCCACTCACAAACTTGAGCATGAGTTGAGCGCCATGTTTGATGTCACCCACGGAGCCGGACTTGCCGCTCTTTGGGGTAGTTGGGCAAGGTTCGTGATGCCGGGACATGAGTCGCGCTTCGCCAGGTTTGCCGTCAACGTGATGGGAGTGGAGAATGATTTCACCGACCGAAAGAGGACGGCCGAAAAGGGCATCGAGGCGGTGGAGAGGTTCTTCAAACTGCTCGGAATGCCTACCAGCATACATGAACTTCTCGGAAGAGAAATCACCGATGAGGAAATCGAGGAGATGGCCAGAAGGGCAAGCCATGACGGGAATATCACCCTGGGCAACATCTGTGTGCTGCAAAGGGAGGATATGGTAAGCATCTACCGAATGGCAAGATAACCAAAGAGGATTTTTGAAACCCACCTGCAAAGATAACGGATGAACATACGCGACCGACAGATATTGCGTCTCGCGATTCCTTCCATCGTGTCAAACATCACCGTGCCGCTGCTCGGACTGGTGGATGTGGCTATCATGGGACACATGGGGAGCGCTGCATATATCGGGGCCATCTCTGTCGGTGCGATGATTTTCAATATCCTCTACTGGATTTTCGGATTCCTCAGAATGGGAACCAGCGGCTTGACGTCGCAGGCATTGGGACGACGTGACCTTACTGAGGTCACGTCGTTGCTTAAACGCTCGGTACTGGTGGGGTGGGCGGTGGCCGCTTCCATCATCGTCCTGCAAATTCCCATCAGACAGTTGGCCTTTGCCATCATCGCTCCGGAGGAACCCATCAGACAGTTGGCCACCGTCTATTTCGGGATATGTGTCTGGGGGGCACCGGCCATGCTCACCCTATACGGACTCACAGGATGGTTCATCGGGATGCAGAACACTCGTCTGCCCATGGTGATCTCCATCACACAGAATGTGGTCAATATCGCTGCCAGCATCTTCTTTGTCTTTGGACTGGGCATGAAGGTCCGTGGGGTGGCGTGGGGAACAGTAGTGGCTCAGTATGCTGGTGTGGCGCTCGCAGTGACACTGCTGGTAGTTCATTATTCCAGATTGCAAAAATATGCCAAAGGCGGACGAATAATGGATATGGGAAGACTGTTGGATTTTTTCAAGGTCAATTCTGACATCTTCCTGCGCACTCTCTGCCTGGTGGCGGTCAATCTCTATTTCCTGGCTGCTGGGGCAAGACAGGGGACGGTGATCCTGGCGGTCAATACGCTGCTCACACAACTTTATATACTCTTCTCGTATTTCCTCGACGGATTTGCGTTCGCAGGAGAGGCTTTGTGCGGAAAATATTACGGGGCAGAGAATAAGGACGCGTTCCACATGACGGTGAGAAGAGTGTTCATGTGGGGGTTCTCGGTGGCTCTCCTCTTCACCCTCGTGTATGCCGTGGGGGGATTGCAGTTCCTGGGACTGCTCACCGATGAAGAGGAGGTGGTGAGGGCCGCTCAACCGTTTTTCCCATGGGCAATGGCTGTTCCGATGGCGGGAGTGGTGGCTTTCGTCTGGGATGGGGTGTTCATCGGCATCACGGCCACCAAGGGGATGCTGCTCTCATCGGTCGTGGCCACAGTGGCATTTTTTGCTCTCTATTCCGGCAGTGCCGGCGCATGGGGCAACCATGCCTTGTGGATGGCGTTTGTCATCTATCTCGCAGTAAGGGGCATCGTACAGACTGCCCTCTATTTTGGTAAACTGAGATGGTAGGGGATGGCTGTGAAAAAATAAAAATGTTAAGTAAATTCATACTTTTTTGAGTTTGCCTGACTATTTTCACTCCTTAATTAAATAAAAAAATTATTTAAAAGAATCTTATTTCTGAGGAAAAAGGCGGATTATTGGGCTTTTTTGAGTATTTTTGTACCGATTTTGGGTTATCATCAAACACTACCCCGATAATGAGAAATTGGATTTGGTTTTTGTTATTCTTTTTTTTGCCATTAGATATGATGTCGCAGAACTTTGAAGCACTTTGGAAACAGGTGAGCGAGGCTGAGGCTGCCGATCTGCCGAAAGACCAGGAAAAAGTGTTGGATATTATCGTTGAGAAGGCAAAAAAAGAGAAAAACTACGGACAGTTGATGAAAGGTCAACTGAAAAGGATTGAGGCTGTCACGGCTGTCACTCCCGACTCGCTGAAACCTGAAGTGGACAGACTGGTGAAGCAAGAGAAGGGGCTGGGTAAGAAACAGACGCTCCTCGCTGCTGTCTATCAGTCGGTGCTGGGCTCGGTTTACAGGGATAATCCTTCACTGGATGAGAATGCCGAGACTGTCAGCAAGGATTATTTTGCCAAATCCCTTTCCAATCCGGATATATTGGCTGCGGCTAAGACGAATGTCTGGACTCCGCTGGTCGTCGAGGGGGCGGACAGCAGATTTTTTGGAAACGACATGCTCAGTGTGCTCGCTTTTCAGGCGGAGGAATTCTCCATGCTCTATGAATATTATCGCTCACACGGCCAGCGTGAGGCTGCATGCATGGCCGCTGCCAGCATGCTCAGGAGCAAAGAGGATGATTATGTGAAAAAAGCCGCCAACTCCGAATACCTCAGACAGGTGGAGCAAATGATCGAGGAGTACAAAGACCTGAAAGTGGCCGGGGAGTTGGCATTGGTGAAATATGAATTCCTGGAGGAGGCATCGGATGTGGATGATGCCCAGCGGGTCAAGTGGATCGACGAGGCTACGCAAAAATGGGGAGAATGGCCGCGAATCAACCGGCTCAAGAACTCCAGACAGTCCATCATACAGCCTAATTTCTCGCTCGATTTCGGTTCCGTGGTGGTGAGACCATCCCAGGAAAGGGTCATCAAACTGAATCTGAGGCATCTCAAGTCGATGACCATGACCGTGTCGAAAGTGAACTTGGATCCCCTGAAGGATTACTCTCTTTATGACGAGAAAACACTCGCTGCAGTGAAGAAAGCCATTATCAGCGGCTCCACTTTCAAGGTAGCCAAACAGTTTGACTACCATCCTGATTACGAGTCATTCAAGGACAGCATTATCCTAAAACCCTTGGAAAGGGGCATGTATCTCGCTGAGTTTGACACGAATGAGAAAAACATCAGTACCGCAAGGACACTGTTTTATGTTTCTGATGTCTACCTTCTGGCACAGCCCATGCCGAACAACCAAAAGAGGATGGTGGCGGTGAGCGCTACGACAGGTCAGCCATTGAAGGATGCAAAACTCAAAATCATTTCGTATAATAAGAAAGATACGCTCATCAACTTAGGTCCAAAAGGTGATACGGTTGTCAATATGCCGGATCGGAGATATTCCAGTGGCGATTATTACCTCTACACCGCTGATGACAAGTATTGCCCCAAGCAGTCGATGTGGATGTCTAACTATTCTTACAACAGTGTAACAGACCGCACTTCGATACAGTTGTTCACGGACAGGAGCATCTACAGGCCAGGACAAACCGTGCATGTCGCTGTCATCAAATTCAAAGTCAAAGGGGGCTTGGAGACAAGCGCGATGGAGGGAGAGAAACTGACTGTGGTCATGCGTGACGCCAACAATAAAGATGTTGACAAACGCGAGGTGGTCACCGACAGTTTCGGAAAGGCGACCGCTGATTTCACCCTTCCTCAGTCGGGACTGACTGGCACTTTCTCCGTCAATGTAAATGGAAACAGAGAGAGTTTCAGAGTGGAGGAATACAAGCGTCCTACATTCGAGGTGGAGATGCCTGTGGTCAAGGAGGCTTACAAAGATGGTGACACGCTTACCATCAAGGGACATGCACGCACCTATGCCGGAGTTCCCGTCCAGGGGGCCAAGGTGGACTACGAGGTGGAGCGCAGATGCGCTTCTTGGTGGTGGAGAAACGGATCCGGTGATGAGGAGTCTTTGCTCAAGGACAGTGTCGTCACGGATGATGAGGGCGCTTTTGTCATGAGGGTGCCCATCGCCTTGCCCAGCAACGTGGACAGTGATGACGAGGATGACTGGAGAAACCGTTTCTATGAAATTGTCGTCAATGCTTCGGTCACTGACTTGGGAGGAGAAACGCATGAGGGCATTTTGTCACTGCCCATCAGCAGAAAACTGACTGCTTTCGATTTCAGCATCCCTGCTGTCATGGAGCGTGAGAAGATGAGCGACGTACAGTTCTCGCTGCGCAACAATGCGGGAGACGAGGTAGACGGCAGCGTGACTTATTACATCGATGATGAACCTAATGGCTATACAGCGAAGACCAATGAGAAGACCGTTCTGCCAAAGGAGGGTCCTTTGGCAAAGTCGGGCAAGCATACCATCAAGGCTATTTGTCAGGGCGACACAGTCAAGCATGAGTTCATCTTGTTCTCTTATGACGATAAAAAGCCTTGTGTGGAGACCCACGACTGGTTCCAATACTCTGCCTCTCAGTTTGCCGATGAGGCATCGACCGTCAAGGTGCAGGTGGGGTCGTCAGATCCTAATCAAGTGGTTTTCTACAACGTTTTCGCAGAAGACAAGGTGCTGGAGCAAGGTTCTTTTACGTTGAATAACTCCAACCAGACGAGAATTTGGAAATACCGCAAGGAGTATGGTTCCGGCGTGCTGCTTACTTTCGCATGGGTGCGTAACGGCGAAGCATACACGCACACACATCGGATCCAGCGACCCATGCCCGACAAGCGCATCATCCTCAAATGGGAGACTTTCCGCGACAAACTCAAACCGGGACAAGAGGAGGAGTGGATCCTGAGAGCGAACTATCCTGACGGTACTCCGGCGGACGCTCAGTTGCTGGCTACTATTTATGACAAGTCGCTGGACCAGATAGAGTCTCACTTCTGGTGGTTCAACAATTACATCAACGTGTATTTGCCAAGCACATCTTGGAACAATTTGTATTTCGGCTCTGCTGACCTCGGGGGAAGAAAGCCCTTCGTCTCACTCAAAGTGCCCAATCTCTCGTTCACAGAATATGACGAAGACCTCTTCCAATTCTGGTCGGGCAGGATGTTCCGGTATGGTTCAAGAAGATTGATGAAGTCTAATTCTTTACAGGCTTTAGGCGGAGCAATGCCCATGGCACTGGAGGAGTCTGCGATGGTGATGGACAGTGCGGCTGATTTGGATGAGAAATTTACTGCACCCGTCATCAAGAAAGATGAAATGACAAAGGACTCGCAAGAAGCGAAAGGGGGCAGTGGCGATGAAAATAAAGCCGAACCGCAACTGAGAGAGAATCTCGATGAGACGGCGGCATTCATTCCGCAGGCGATCGCTGACAAGGATGGAAGAATTGCCCTGAAATTCACCTTGCCGGAGTCGGTGACCACATGGAAAATGATGGGCCTCGCTACAGACCGCCAGATCAACAGCGGCTGGATCAACGGAGAGGCCGTTGCCAAAAAGGACATCATGGTGGTGCCCAACATGCCCAGGTTTGTGAGGTTGGGTGACAAATCTCAGATAACGGCCCGTATCTTCAACACTACAGACCATCCCGTCTCAGGAAAGGCGACTCTGGAACTCCTCGATCCGGAGACGGAAGAAGTGGTGTCATCCAGGACGACAGACTTCCTGACTGAGGCGAACAAGACGGCTGCCGTTACTTTCGACTACCGGCCGGAGGGACAGCCGGGCTTGCTCATTTGCAGGATCAAGGCAGTGGGCGATGGCTTCTCCGACGGTGAGCAGCATTTCCTGCCTGTGCTGTCCAATATGGAACTCATCACACGCACACTTCCTTTCACACAGGTGGAGCCTCAGGTGTCTGCTTTTGATTTGGCAAAACTGTTCCCTGAGGGTGTCAAAGACTCAAAACTGACCATCGAATACACCAACAACCCTGCTTGGCTCATGATTCAGGCATTGCCTACTATGGCGGCGGGAACCGACCAAAATGCCATCACACAGGCTACATCATACTACGCCAACGCCTTGGGACAGTATCTGATGAACATCACCCCGTCTATCAAGCAGACGGTCATGAAATGGAGGGAGGAGACCGATCCAAAAGGAAGCATGGCCAGCAACTTGGAGAAGAACGAGGAACTCAAAGACCTCCTCCTCAATGAGACTCCCTGGGTGCCCAACGCGGATAAGGAGGCCAGTCAGAAGAGAAGTCTCGTGAAATACTTCGATGAGCAGACCATCAGTTACCGACTTTCAATGGCACTCGACAAACTCAATGAACTGCAAAACAGCGACGGATCTTGGTCGTGGTGGGAAGGTATGCCTGGAAGCATCTACATGACGACCGCTGTGAGCGAGATGTTCATCAGACTCAACAAGATGATCGGGAGCCAGAATGAGACCAAGCACATGCTTAACCGTGCATACGATTTCATGGGCGACTTCCTCATCGAGGAAATGAAGGAAATCCAAAAGGCACAGAAAAAAGGATATAAAGATCAACTGCCCAGCGAGATGGCCATGTGTATCCTCTACAATATGGCGCTCGATGGAAGGGAATTGGACGACGATGTACAGAAGGCTGCCGATTTCCTCGTAGGACTCTTCAACAACAAGCCCAGGGAGTTCACCATTTTCGGAAAGGCAAGGGGAGCGGTCATTCTCTCGCATTTCAACAAGAATGAGAAGGCTGAGCAATACCTCAACAGCATCGAGCAGTACTCGGTAGCCACACCGGAGATGGGACGCTATTTCGACACAAGAAAAGCATATTACTCATGGTGCAGTTACAATATCCCGACTGAGGTGGCGGCCATGGAGGCATACAAAATGCTCAAACCGGAACGGGCAGACTTTGTCAATGAGATGAGACTATGGCTCTTGCAGCAAAAGCGGGCGCAGATGTGGGATACTCCCATCAACAGCGTGGATGCCGTCTACGCCTTCCTGGAGGGCAACACCAAGGCGCTTGACAATGGGGTGGCTTCGGTCATCACGGTCGACGGACAAGAGGTGGAGACTTCCAAGGAAACGGCAGGGTTGGGATATGTCAAGACTGCCCTGAAAGCGGATGGCAAACATCAGGTGGAGGTGCGGAAAACCTCACAAGGTACATCATGGGGCGCCCTCTATGCTCAGTTCATGCAACAGTCAAGCGAGGTGGAGAACGCGGCAGCGGGACTGTCTGTGCAACGGGAAATCAGGGCGCAGAACTCTCAACTCAAGGTGGGGGATAAAGTGGCGGTCCGCATCACCATCAAGGCAGAGCGCGACTTGGATTTCGTGGAGGTCATCGACAGAAGGGCGGCTTGTCTGGAACCGGTCAGCCAACTCTCTGGCTACCACTTTGGCTACTACATCGCACCAAAGGACTATACCACGGCATACTATTTCAACAAATTGCCAAAGGGAACTCATATAATAGAAACTGAATATTTTGTCGACAGAGCGGGTGTGTATGAGACGGGTACTTGTAAGGCACAGTGTGCGTATGCCCCGGAATTCTCCGCAACAGGAAAGGCACTCCGACTGGTCGTCAACGAATAAAAGACATGCAGAGATTGTCACTACATATCGTCCTTTGCCTTGCTGCCATCACCATGATGGGCGGCAGGGCTAAGGCACAGCGCATCACTACTGCATCACAGGTAATTGACTGCGGACAGGTGCTGTTCAGGCAACCCGTCACGGCTCATTTCGAACTGACCAACGAGGGGGAGGGGACTTTCACCATCAAAAGCGTGGATACAAGTTGCGGATGCACCGAGGTGGAATATCCCACGGGCATTATCTCTGAAAACAAACCCTTCGTCATCTCGGCTACCTACGATGCCAAGCAATTGGGACATTTCGAGAAGTACATTGATGTTTATACCAGCGGTGCCTCGCTTCCATATACCCTCACCATGAAGGGTGTGGTGGTGGAGGAAATAAGAGACTACGAGGGAAACTATCCTTTCATGCTCGGACATTTCAAGGCGGATGCGAATACGGCTGTGTTCGACGATGTGGCGAAAGGGGAGAACCCCACCCAGGAAATACATGTGCTCAATCCCACCAGCGAGATGGTGACGCCTTCCATCATCAATCTGCCTGAATATCTCAGGGCCGACATCTCTCCGTCATCCATCCCGCCGGGAAAGGCTGGTGTGCTGCATATCACCCTCCTTACAGAGAAAATGCAGAAACCGGGACTCTCCAGGGCCAATGTCTATCTCGTGCAGAGAAATGATGCCAAACCGACCGAGGACAAGCAGATAAAAGTGGATGCCATCATGCTGCCATCATTCGGTGTGGTGACCGACCAGCAGTTGGTCTATATGCCGAAAATGAAGTTATCGGATACCGTGATCGACCTGGGGCCGGCAGATGGCAAAAAACGTAAAAAGGCAACGGTGACCATTGAGAATCTTGGAAGAACCGACCTCGAGATCATCAGATGCCAGTCGTTTACTGAAGGACTGTCATTGGAACTTCCCGAAATGGTGGTCCAACCTGGTGGATCGGTCAAACTGAAAGTGACTGCTGACATGAAAAT
Source organism: Prevotella sp. (assembly GCA_016281815.1). Lineage (GTDB taxonomy): Bacteria > Bacteroidota > Bacteroidia > Bacteroidales > Bacteroidaceae > Prevotella. The sequence goes on from JAEEJK010000096.1 coordinate 57,413, forward strand.
GATGAGAACACTCAGGGAACAACCCAAAATCCTGCTCATCTCAAATGACCCGAGAATGGCGAAAACCATCATTGAGGTCAATATCAATTAATGAAGATAACAAAAATGCCAAATATGGAACATCCGGAAAACAGTGAAGAGTTCAAGGGACTGACAGTCAATGCCGGCATCGTGCAGCCGGCAAGCATCAACCCTTATCTGAAACGCAACAAGTTCAGACGTAAAACCTACACCACGGCTGAGATAGTGGAGGGCATCATCAAAGGGGATGTCACCATATTGAGTCAGGCTGTTACCCTCGTTGAAAGTGTCAACCCTGATCATCAGGCCATGGCGCAGGAGGTCATCGAGAAATGCCTGCCATACAGCGGCAATTCCGTCAGAGTGGGTATCAGCGGCGTACCGGGAGCAGGAAAGAGTACGTCTATCGATGCGTTCGGCTGCCATGTGCTGGACTCACGGGGAGGAAAACTCGCTGTCCTGGCCATCGACCCCAGCAGTGAAAGGTCGAAAGGAAGTATCCTGGGCGATAAGACGAGAATGGAAAAACTGGCTCTCAGGCCAGAGGCTTTCATTCGCCCCAGTCCGACGGCGGGCTCTCTCGGAGGGGTCGCCAGAAAAACCCGCGAGACCATCATCCTGTGTGAGGCGGCTGGATACGACAAAATTTTCGTTGAGACAGTGGGAGTGGGACAAAGTGAGACCGCATGCCATTCCATGGTGGATTTCTTCCTCCTCATACAACTGGCAGGAACGGGCGACGAACTGCAAGGCATCAAGAGAGGTATCATGGAGATAGCCGACGGTATCATCATCAACAAATGTGATGGAAACAACGTGGACAAATGCCACATGGCTGCCACACATTTCAGAAACGCACTCCACTTCTTCCCGAAGTCCGAAAGCGGATGGATGCCGAAAGTGATGTGCTACAGCGGATTTTACGCACTCGGGATCAAGGAGGTCTGGGACATGGTCTACGAATACATCGACTTCGTCAAAGACAATGGATATTTTGCGTACAGACGTAACGAACAGAGCAAATACTGGATGTATGAGACCATCAATGAGCAACTGAGAAACAGTTTCTACAACAACAAACTCATCGCAGGAAAACTCATTAATGCTGAGAAAAGCGTGCTGGCAGGTGAGCAAACATCATTCGCTGCGGCAGGACAGTTGCTCGACTTGTATTACAATAACTTCAGAAAAGAGTAATGATAAAAATCGAAATAGACAGTGACAGCGGATTCTGCTTCGGAGTGACCACGGCCATCAACAAGGCTGAGGAAAAACTCCGCGAGGAGAAAACGCTCTATTGCCTGGGGGATATCGTCCACAACGGAATGGAGTGTGAGCGGCTCAGGGAAATGGGGCTCGTCACTATCAATCATGATGAACTCTCAAGGCTGCACGACGTAAAGGTCATGCTCAGGGCACATGGAGAACCGCCAAAAACTTATGAGGTGGCAAAAGAGCACAACATCGAAATCGTTGACACCACATGCCCAGTGGTGCTGCAGTTGCAGAAAAGAATAAAAAAGCAGTTTGACAACAATCCGGAGGCGCAAATCGTCATCTTTGGAAAGAACGGACACGCCGAAGTGCTGGGACTCGTAGGACAGACCAACAACAGGGCTATCGTGGTGGAGAATATCGGCGATGTGCAGAAACTGGATTTCAGCCACGATATCTATCTCTATTCACAGACCACCAAGTCGCTCGACGAGTTTCATCGCATCATAGAATATATACAAGACCATATATCTCAGGACGCTACCTTCAAAAGTTTCGATACAGTTTGCAGGCAGGTGGCCAACAGAATATCACGAATCGCTGCCTTCGCACTGAGGCACGACCTCATCCTGTTTGTGTCGGGAGGGAAGAGCAGCAACGGGAAAGTGCTGTTCAGCGAATGTAAAAGGGTCAACAACAACAGCCATCAAATCGAAAATGCACAGGAAATCGACCTCCAGTGGCTGCACGATATCGGGTCGGTCGGCATTTGTGGGGCAACAAGCACACCCAAATGGCTGATGGAGGATTGCAGAAAATTCATACAAGATAATATAAGGGATCTCAAAAAGTAATTATGCAACAAACAAATAAACAAATCATGAAAAAAATCAAAACTCTGATGACATGGATCTTTGTCATCACCTGCGTCGTGCAAGCCAGCGCCGCACCTGTATCAAAAGCCGATGCCCTGACACAGGCAAAGGCATTTATGAAAAGCAAAGGCATTCAGTTCGATGCCAATGCCCAAGTGGTTGACGGACCAAGAAAAGTTTCCGCCAACCAAGCAGAAACTCCTTATTTCTACGTCTTCAACAATGGCAACGAAGAAGGATTTGTGATCGTGTCGGGTGATGACAGAACCATACCCATCATTGGCTATTCCGACAAAGGACATTTTGACATGGACCTGGTCAAACAGAACGAAGGTACACTGTTTGATGCCTATAAGGAAGAAATTGACCTGCTCGACAAAAAAGGTGTCACTGAAACGTCGGCTAGTTATGCCAATACTTCCCTCTCACCGACTACATATCCCGTAAGACCTTTGCTGAAAACGCAATGGGGACAGGATACACCATTCAACTTGTATGCTCCCAAGAAAAACGGAGTGAGTTGTTACCTGGGGTGCACCGCTACGTGCATGGCTCAGTTGGCTTATTATTACAAGGATAGAATGGATGCAAAACTGTCTCAGGACATTACAGGTTATACTTACGGCGGAGTCACTGCTCCTACAATTTCAAAGGGAACGGCTTTGAATTGGAACAATATGTTGGAGGTCTATGATGGAAAATCCTCCACATCATTCAACAACACTTGCAAGTTGCTCAGTTACTGTGCCATCGCCCTGAGAAGCCAGTTCGATGCAGGCGAAGGCAAAGGAACAAAAGGCTCGCTGGATAATTTCAAGTCTGCCATTTGCACCTATTTTAAGTTTACGTCAAGTTATGCCAGTTACATTTATAAAAGCGGTTATTCCTTTGATAGATGGAAAGAGATGATTCTCGATGAACTGTATCAGGGAAGACCTGTCCCATACTCTGCATTCAAAACCAATGGAGAGGGACATATCTTCATAGTGGATGGATACGATGGCGGCGATTTCTTCCATGTCAACTGGGGATGGGGTGGCTATTGCGATGGCTTCTTCTCCCTCTCCATTCTCAACAGCGCAGAGCCCGATATGGCTGACTCTTCCATCGGTGAGAAAAGTTTTCTCACAAACACAAGGGCATTTTTCGACCTGCAGCCCATCAAAGGATACAACAACGAATCGGACAATACCATTCTTAAGGCTACCATCAGCGCTGCTTCCGGAGCAACGGCTTCCGTGCAGTTCGCCAACCTGAACACTGAGACGGCATCTTACTATCTTGGCTTGGGATATTACGATGCCAATGGCAATATTCAACTGCTCAAGCAATATGACACCAATCCTGTTTCCATCGGCACCAACAAATATGTGGTGGGAAAATTCACCCTGGCTGCTACCGATTTCTCTGCAAAGAAACTGGCCAAAGGTACTTATAAACTCTATCCGGTCTGCAAACTGAAGGGTACTGACGAGTGGATACAATGTGACCAGGTGGCTGATTACAACCACATCAGTGCGACATACTCTACTGCCGTCACACTGAAACTAGGAGCAGCAAGTGCATCACTGTCTGTGACTGAGTTCAATTTCAGCGGGTCACACATCGCAGGACAAAATCAACCCGTTGTGGTCTCTGTGAAAAACACAGGAGATGACTTCTATGGATATGTGTCCCTCTATGCCAGCACCACTGCCTCGATGGGTAGCAAAAGATCTCAGGCTCTTGTATATGTGCCCTCTGGAAAGACTGTGAATGTGCAACTTTCATTCAGACCGGCTGGGAGCGGAACTTTCAACGTATGGGCTGTGTCGGGTTCCACCATAGGCACTTCCAAAGTCAATATCCTGAAATCAACTTCAAGCAGAAACCTGCAGGTGTTGAAGGCAGCGGATGTCGTTCTCGACCATGTGAAGTCGGGACGGACAGTTCTCGGTACTACATTGCAGGGGAAAATCAATGTGTTCAACAAAGCCGCCTCGGATTATTATGGCGATGTCAGTGTGACCCTCTACTATTTGTATGGTTCTAACTGGGTCGGCACACAGGAAATGTGTAATTCAAGTTTGAACATCCCGGCCCAAAAATATGGTGCAGTTCCTTTCAAGTTCGAAGGTCTCTCAACAGGAAAAGTCTATGCTTTGCTCCTCAGATACGGTGACGAGTCATTCTTGGCTTATGGATATCTACAGACCAAATTCTATGTCTCAAATGCCGTGATGACTTACAATGCATCGGGAGTGCTCACTCCGATCGCTCCGGCTGCAACCATTTCATTGGGTGCTGACGTGACCGTCGCCGACCTCACCGGACTTTCCTCCACCGTCACCAAAGTGGTGCCAAGTTCCAACCCCAATACATTGTATTTCTTAGGTGCTTCCGAGAAAGTCATCGCAGGACTGACTGGCAAGAATGTTGTCAAAGGAAATGTGGCTGATAAGGTGGCGCTGACGGATGGCTACCCATTCTATACACACAAGGATATCACAGCCAAGTCCATTTCTTATACCAGAACATCAAAACTGGGTACGGCGGGCAAAGACGGATGGCAGACCATCGTTTTGCCTTTCGCTCCGACTTCTGTGACATGCAACGGAAAGAGTCTGGATTGGTTCAGGGCTGCCAATGACACGTACAAGAACTTCTGGCTGAAGGAGTTCAGGGCCATTGAGGGCTACAAGACAGTCTACTTCGATTATGTGCAGCAGTTCGAGGCAAACAGACCTTATATCATGGCAGTGCCGGGAAATGCATGGGGAGAGGCCAACAACCTCGTTGGAAAACCGATGGTCTTCTCTGCATCCAACGCCACTCTGTACCACCAGACGTATGCCATCGTCGGATCTGACCTCTTCAAATTCAGAGGCTCCTACACACAGCAGAAACTGGCCAATACCTACAGCCTCAACAGCACCGGTGGCAAATTCGTATTGGGCACCAATACCGTCTATCCGTTCAGATGCTATTTCATCGCTTCTGACAATGACAAACTTGAGGATTACAACGAACTGAATATCGGTGTCTTTGAAGAGGAGAGCGACGGCATTTTCACTCCTTTTGCCATGGAGGGCGAGACAGTCAGCGTTTACAATCTCAACGGCGTCAAGGTCGGACAAACCAAGGTCGTCGGTTCAAAGATTGATGTCGACAACCTGCCCAAGGGTGTCTATATCATCAAAGGAAAGAAATTCATCAAATGATGATACACGCATGATATACTGAAAAGAAAGGAGGCTTCCGAGGATGCCTCCTTTCTTTTCGTCGTTTCGTAGATTCGACTTGTTCTTCTATTCGTCTTGTTCTGCGCCTGCCACTCGTTGATAGACTTCCAGCAACCAGGCATTTTGCTCTGCTATCGTCATGTGGCTGTTGTCGAGCAGAATGGCGTCTTCTGCTTGACGGAGCGGACCCACTTCACGGTGGCTGTCGGCATAGTCACGATCCTTCACATTCTGGAGCACCTCCTCATAGTCTGCGGGCGTTCCCTTGCTGAGCAGTTCGTCATAGCGGCGCTGGGCACGCACTTCTGGACTGGCCGTCACAAAAACTTTCAGTTCGGCGTCGGGAAACACCACGGTGCCGATGTCACGTCCGTCCATGACGATACCTTTCGACTCTCCCATTCGCTGCTGCTGGGCCACCAATGCCTCGCGGACAAATGGAAGGGCGGCAATCTCACTCACTTTTCCCGAAACCTCCATTCCGCGGATCTCGCTTTCCACGCAGACCCCGTTCAGATAGGTGTCGGGCTTCCCGGTTTCCTCGTTCAGGCAGAATGAGATTTCTATCTCGGGAATCATTGACTCCAACCGCTCCGTGTCGAGCACATCATTTTCATCCCACAACTTCTGCTGAAGGGCAAAAAGGGTCACCGCACGGTACATCGCACCGGTATCCACATAAATATAGCCTATCGCCTTGGCTAAGTCTTTGGCCATCGTGCTCTTGCCGCACGAGGAATGACCGTCTATTGCTATCGTTATTTTTCTCATGGCTTATATGTTGAATGATAAGTTCGCGATGATGGAAGAAGATGATACATGATATTTGCCATAACTGAGGTTGAGTTTGAATCTCTCGAGATTGACTCCTGCACCAAGAGACAGACCGGCGCCATGGCTGCTGCTCTCTTCGCCCGCCTTGATTTTCAGGTCGTTGGCACGGCGGAAGTTCAGACCGCCGCCGACCCATATCTGGTCGGAAAGGAATACCTCGGCTCCCACCGCAAAATGGTTGATGGGCTTGTAGTCCCAATGGGTCAGGTCGAGAAAAGTGACGGAAAGCCTGATAGGGGCTCCGGCCAACTGCTTGCTGATACCTGCCTGCATCTCGAAGGGCAGTTTCTCGTACTCCTCGTCATAGGCTTTCAACTGTCCGCCCAGATTACGGGCCACCAACGAAAGTGAAAGACCATGGTCGGGGGAGTAATAGTTGACACCCAGGTCCACACACATGGCTATCGAGTTGTAGTGGCCTATATACGACGTAATCCATTTGGCGGCAATGCCACCAACCAGATGGGAGGACAGGTTGTAACTCAGATAGGCGCCCAGGGAGATGTCGTTGGCACTGAACTCTCCGGTCTGCACATTGTCGGCATTCATCTCCTTCATGGTGCCATAACCCATATACTGTGCGCTGGCACCAATGCACAGACTGTCGCCGATAATCGTATTGAAGGTGGCGCTTGCCGTGTTCACACCCGACATGTAGTTCATGAAGTTGAGACCCACAGTGCGTTCACTCACAGAAGAGAGAAGGGCTGGGTTGGAAAAGATCAGGGAAGCGTCGTCTTCGATAAGTGTAATATTGTCGCCTCCCAATGCGGCACCATGGGCGCTCACGGGAAGACGAAGGAAATTATAGGCGGTTTGGCTCTCCTGCGACATCAGCAACAATGGCAGGAAAGTGGCAAATAATACCAAAAAACCTTTTTTCATCCTTTTTTCTTCAAATTTTCGACAAAGATACACCTTTTTTGAAATATCTGAGTTATTTTTGTATCTTGAAATGCATTCCAAGTGCATGAACTCTTTATTATAACGGAGTTTTGGGGCGATTATTGAATCAAGACCCATTTTTTCGGATATGATTCTTGTCTGAAGGTGCTTGGGGGTGCATCCGTGGATATGGAGAAGAAAAAATCTGCCAGTGCCGACCTTGAGCGCATAAGGGGGTGGGCATTCCTCATCGGGGGCATAGTCGCTACGGCTTTGTTTGTCGTAGCGATGGAATTGTCGTTTTCTCAAAGTAACGGAGATTGGGACTCGGATTTTCTCGATGAGATAGCCGAGGATATGCAACTGATGCCGCCTATTGAGGAAAATCTGCCCGAACCAGAGAAATTGGCTCCCGTGCAGAGCGATCAGGTGGTCGTCGTGCCCGAGATGAACAATGCGCTGGAAGAGAGTTCCGACGAGGCTGAGAAAAAGGAGGTCGTTCTTGAGACGGAGGCTCCTGACTTGGAGGAGGAGAAGGTGGAGGAACCTGTGGTAGAGGAAGAGGAAAAGATCAATGATGTCAAGACGATGTCGGAGGTTGACCAACTACCACAGTTCCCTAATGGAATGTCGGCTCTCCTGAAATGGCTCACACAGAACCTGAAATATCCTGAGAGGGCAAAGACGGCTAAGGTCAGCGGAAAGGTGATGGTGGCTTTCATCGTCAATGCAGACGGCTCTGTCGAAGATGTGAGACTGATACAACGAACCAATATTGACCTTGACAATGAGGCGCTGAGGGTGGTCAGGATGATGCCCAAATGGGAACCAGGGAAAAGTGGCGGAAAAACATGCCGGACCTTGGTTCACCTACCTATCGTGTTCAAGTTATAATTGATGCTTGCAGGTGAAATAAACAAAAATTACAATATATATGATGAATTCCAACGAAATCCTTCATTTGATCAATGAGTATCTCGACAGTATACCCTATGACAGAAAACCGGAGGGCCTTTATGAGCCCATCAAGTATGTGCTTTCTTTAGGAGGGAAGAGAATCAGGCCGACATTGATGTTGCTGGCATACAACCTGTTCCGCGATGACCCAAAGACAATACTTCCTTCTGCATGCGCGTTGGAGACTTATCACAACTATACGCTGCTTCATGACGACTTGATGGACAATGCCGACCTCAGACGAGGACACATGACCGTCCACAAAAGATGGGATGCCAACACTGCCATCCTGTCTGGCGACTCCATGCTGGTGCTGGCCTTCCAGCAGATGGCTCAGTGCAGGCACGACAAACTCAGTCAGATACTCGACTTGTTCACCCGTACGGCTCTCGAAATCGGGGAGGGACAGCAGTATGACATGGAGTTTGAGAGCAGGAATGATGTCACCGAGGATGAGTATATCGAGATGATACGCCTCAAGACGAGCGTATTGCTGGCATGCTCCACAAAGATGGGGGCAATCCTGGCGGATGCTCCGGAGCAGGATGCCGAAAATCTCTATCGCTTCGGAGAGAAGGTGGGACTCGCCTTCCAACTTCAGGATGACTATCTGGATGTGTATGGCGACCCGAAGGTCTTCGGCAAGGCTATCGGCGGAGATATCGCCTGCAACAAAAAAACATATATGCTCATCAATGCCCTGGCCTTGGCTGACACAAAACAGAGAAAGGTGCTCACCGATTGGCTCGACATGCCTGCAGCCGACCCGCAGGAGAAAATTGCTGCCGTGACGGAAATCTATAATGAGATAGGTATCAACAGAATGGCTGAGAACAAAATCAGGGCCTTTTTCCAGGAGGGACTTCTGTTCCTTGAGAAAGTGAACGTGGAGGCTGACAGGAAACAGGAACTGCTGGCATACACGCGCGAGATGATGAAAAGAGAATACTGATTTCTATCCAAAAGTAGGGTGCCATATCGCAGGTTGCCAAAAACAGACGCTGCCAGGCTGAAAGCATTGGAGGCTTTGGCTGACAACAATGAGGTGTATGCTGTCAGCGGACATTTTATTGACCGAAAACTGATTGCTGAGGCACAGCGTCTTTATGCCCAACTGAGCGACGCATCGGCTGAATACAAAATGTCCATGCGCACACAGGTGAGGTATTCCAAACGCATCACCCCGCTGCAGCACAATGCCATGACTTATCTCAGTCATTTCCTGCAGGTGCTGTTCCTGGCTGTGGAAAGGGGGGAAATCCAAGAAAGCGAACTCATGGGATATGGCCTTGAAGCCAATCAACACACTGTGCCATATCTCAAAACGTCAGATGCGGTGATGGAATGGGCGCCCAAAATCATCAATGGGGAAAAGGAACGCCTCAAAAAGGGGGGCAAGCCTATCCTCTCGCCTCCCATTGGGGCAGTAATCACTCATTTTGACGTGTTCAGAGGCATGTATGACGCGCAGAAACGCTACCAGACACGGACACAGAAGGCGCTTGCGGATATCGCCAAGATGAGACCGGAGGTGGATGACCTGATCCTGAGACTGTGGGATGTGATAGAGGCGCATTTTGGTGATGAGCCATTGGAGAGACGCTGTGAGTTGTGCCGGAAATTCGGTATTGTTTATTACTATAGGCGAAACGAAAAAAGATGACGGTATGAATTTTATAGACACTCATATACATATCGACGGAGAGGAGTTCGACGAGGACAGGGCGGAGGTGATTGCAAGAGCAAGAAGTGCCGGCGCCTCTGCTATCATGGTGCCTGCTGTGGATGAGAAGTCGGTGCAGAAGATCCTTTCGGTCTGTCATGAGTTTCCCGGATATGCTTTTCCCATGATAGGCCTTCATCCCGAGGAGGTGCGCAATGATTATGATCAGGTGCTCGACAGGATGGAGATGCTGATGAGTGATGAATTTGTCGCCATCGGTGAGGTGGGACTGGATTTCTATTGGAGCAGGGAGTTCGAAAAAGAGCAAATGGAGGCTTTCGAGCGACAGGTGCAGTGGGCATGCCGGACTCAACTGCCACTGATGATTCACTGCAGGAAAGCGCAGAATGAGATGGTGGCGATACTGCGGCGTTACAGAGATTCTCTTCCCGGAGGTGTGTTCCATTGTTTTACGGGAAATATCCTGGAGGCAAGGCAATTGCTTGATTTTGGCAATTTCGTCCTTGGTATCGGGGGGGTGCTCACATTTAAGAAAAGCCATCTGCCAGAAGTGGTGGCTGATATTCCCATCAACCGCATCGTATTGGAGACGGATGCCCCATACATGGCTCCGGTGCCCATGAGGGGAAAGCGCAATGAGAGTGCGTTCATTCCATACATGGTCGAAAAGTTGGCTCTGTGTTATGGCATAACGCCCGAGGAGGTGGCTGAGGCAACCACTGTTAATGCAAAAAGGATCTTTGCCTGTCTGCGATGAGACGAGGACTCGCTTTGCTGGGTGTCATGTTGACCTTTTGCCAGTATGGTGATGCTCAGCAAACGGATACGCTGGCTCATTGGGGGGCATCGGTGGGTGTTCACCCGGGCCGTGTACTTGTCGTTGATGAATATCAGAAAAAATGGCAGAAAGGGCGCAATGCTGTTTCCTTCGATGCGGTGATGACGCATTTCGCTCTTCCCGCTGACAGCGATGCCTATGCTGCAGATTACGGCTATCCTTCCATTGGGGTGGGGGTGAAAATGGCTCTCAATCATGGGGTGACCATGCACAAGACGGCTTCTCCTGATTGGAGAATGGCAGAGGAGGCTGACTATGATTCACGCATGGGCAATTCCATTGCTCTGTATGGTTCTTTTGCAAGACCTTTGGTCAGAAAAAAGAAATGGGAGGTCGACTATACACTCTCTACGGGTATCGGATACAGCCCTTCCGCATACCACCCGCAGCATTCTGTTGACAATGAGTTGATTGGCTCGCACTGGCTCGTCTATTTCGGGGCTGGGACGCATTTGCTTTACAGGGTGGCTCCTGACTGGGGGGTAAGATTAGGCTTGGATTTCTGGCACATGAGCAATGGGGCGCTCAGCCGTCCCAATAAAGGGGTAAATATCTTTGGGCCTTCGGCATCTTTGGTGTATTGCCCTTATTACAAACATGTGGTTCATACAGGGGAAGCCAGGTATCAGTCAAGGTTCTCACCGTTCCTTTTCCTTGATTTTTCATTGGGAGTGGGGGCAAAGTCTCTCAACGAGGAATGGTTGGAAACGCAGTTCAATACACCTAAGGGACATCCCGACTACCGAACGGCAGATTTCAAGTTGTATATGGCATATTCATTTCAGGCCAATCTGATGTATCGCTATGCCCGCAGATGGGCTTCCGGCATGGGCGTAGATGTTTTTTATGGTTCCTATGCAGACAGGGTGAGGGAGATTGATGAGAAACACCTGTATGATGTGAGGCATAGCCCATGGTCGCTGGGATTGGCATTGAAGCATCGGGCCTATTATCATCGGTTTGCTTTGTCGTTGTCTGTGGGCTATTATCTTTTCCGTGAGATGGGGCAGAATGCAGGTCTCATCGAAAAACCCTACTACGAGCGCATCGGACTGCATTATACGCTGCCTGCCTTAGGCATCACAGTCGGAACTGATTTCAAGGCTCACCTCACCAAGGCTGACTTGGTGGAAATCTCTGTGGCAAAGACAATAAAACTGCATTGAATTGTTGGCGATGCTCAAAAAGCATTTCTCTTTCTTTCATTTTTGCCCAAAAAGCATTATATTTGCAAGGATAAAGCATGTCGCTAAGGTTTACTGCTACTTGCTGCTGGTCCATGCACTTGATCATTACATTTCGTCAATCACTATATGAGAAAAATTATCATTACTGTGGCACCTGTCTGTCACGTGGGGAAGGAAATCCCTCAAGGTGTGAAAAATCCGCTTACGCCGGAAGAAATAGCCGAGGACACTATCCGCTGCTATGAGGCGGGTGCCTGTGAGGTGCATCTGCATACCCGTGACCTGAAAGGCGAGCAGACTTTCGAACTGGATGTCTTCAGCGATACCATACGGCGCATCAGGGAGAAGTCTGATATGATCATTCAGGGGTCCACGGGAGGCTTGTCCTCACTCACATTGGCTGAGAGGTGCGTTTGCCTCAATGTCCCTGAGGTGGAAGTGGCTTCCCTGAATATGGGGTCGGTCAACTTCGGTGAGACCGTGTATATCAATACGTTGCCTGATATCCGTTATTGGGCGGCAAGGATGAAGGAGACGGGTGTCGTTCCGGAAATGGAATTGTTCGACCTCAGCATGGTGGAGACCTGCACCAAACTGGCTGATGAGGGCGTGCTGCGGCGACCTCTTCATTACAATTTCTGCGTGGGGCGCGGCACGTCAAGCAACCTTTCGGCTACAGGGCGCAACCTTTGTTTGCTCAATGCCTTGTGTGAGCAAGACAGTTCATGGGGTATTACTCATGACCAGATGGAGGATTTCTCCATCCTGGCATGTGCCATTGGCATGGGGGCTTCCGCGGTGCGGATAGGCTTTGAGGACAGTTTCTACTATGCTCCGGGCAAAAGGGCTTCCACCAATGCAGAGTTGGTGGAGCGTCTGGTCACGCTGATCCGTGCCATGGGATGTGAGCCGGCCACACCCGAGGAGGCCAGACAGATGCAGGGCATCCCGTCACTCAAACCGTCACGTCTATGATACGCGACGGGAGAACAAGGATGGTCGTCCTGGATGATGACCCTACTGGCATCCAGACGGTTCATGGTTGCCGGCTGCTTACTGCATGGAATGTGCAGGAAGTGAGGGCGGCACTCGCTGATGATGTGCCGTTTTTCTATATGCTGACCAATACACGCGCCATGACCCGTGAGGAGGCAAGCCAAGTCATTGAGGATGCGATGAGCGCGGTCATTGAGGCCAACAGCAAATATGGATGGAAACTGATTTTCGTCAGTCGCAGTGACTCTTGCTTGCGGGGACATTTTCCTCTGGAGACGGATGTCATGCAGCGTGTGTTGGGCAAGCATGGTATCCCGGTATGGCATCCCGTTCCTTTCGCTCCTGCTTTCATCGAGGCGGGACGGGTCACTGTGGAGGGCGCTCATTATATGCGTGAGGACGGTCTATTGGTGCCGCTCTCGCAGACTGAATTTGCCAACGACAACGTGTTCGGATATTCTACGTCTGTTCTCAGCGATTATATCCGGGAAAAAGGGGCCAATCCGGCCGATTATGAGATTGTGGATGCGGAGACCTATGGGCAGTTGTATGCGTTTGCCGACCGGCTTCTGACTCAGACTGCCTCGTTCGATGGGGCGGTGGTCATACGGTGCTCCTCGTCCTTGCCAAAGGCCATCAGTGGCATCAAAGACCAGCCTTTGTTGGGAAGGGAAATCATAAGAAACCCAAATGGGGTGGGGTGCTTTGTGGTTGGGTCGCACGTGCACAAAACAACGCGCCAACTCCAGAACCTCTTGTTGGCTGAGAATACGAAGGGCATAGAAATAGATGTCCGGCGTATTTTGGAGGGAGATGGACTGTTGAAACAGGAGATTCTTGCCCGGATAGGAGAAACCGCAGCAAGTCTGCTCACTCCGGTCATCTATACTTCCCGTCAGGAGATGAGAGTGGATGATGCCGACCGGCGGCAGTTGATGGGACAGGCGATTTCTGATTTCTTGGTGGAACTTGTGGAAAGTTTGCCTTTCCTACCTTCATATCTTGTCGCAAAGGGAGGAATCACTTCCCATGACATTCTCACCAAGGGATTACACGTCCGAACCGCCACGGTGTTGGGCCAGGTGATTGCCAACGTGCCCTGTCTGATGACAGAGCAATTCCCATACATCATTTTCCCAGGAAATGTGGGTGATGACGACTCTCTCAGAGAGGTCTATGAGAAACTGAGATAGGCCGATTCATAGCAGGTTTGTAGGCTTCGGATGAAAACAGCAATCCCCTCCTTGTACGTCACTTGGAGGGGATTGCCTTCTTCAGATAGGTTATTTTATTCTAATGCTTTCAAGCCAATATAGAACAGGTTGCCGGTGTCTGCTTTGGTCAGTTCATGCTCACCTTTTGCAAGAGTCATGGTCAGCACACCGTTTGTTCCAGTCTGCTTCGTACCGTCAACTTTGATGGTGTATTTGGTATCGTTAGAACCGAACACAAGTGTCATTTCCATCGATTTCTCTGTGGTGAACTTGACGGAAGTGCTGGTCTCGATTTTTAGGCAGGTGGTATAAGTCACTCCGTTGACAGTGGCTTCACCTTTGTCTTTGGCATAATTGCCAACCACAGTGAAGAGGTTGCTTGACGGAGCACTATTTTGGAAGTTGCATTCCACGTCGGTGGTGATGGTGACACCGCCTTCACCGCCTTCGCCGCCTTCGCCGCCTTCACCTCCTTCTCCGCCTTGCTCACCACCGCTGATGGTCTCGCCGCCGAAGATGCCAGTCAACGTCGACTGATAGTTATCCAGCAAGGCCGCCAGTTCGCTGTTGTTTTCAGAGTCCGTTTCATCACTGCCAACATTGTCGGAGAAGGTATAACTGATGTCACCATGGTTGAGACGTCCGGCTCCATAATAGCCCGTTACGGTGTTGGGAACCTCAGAGGCCGGTTGCACCGTGTAGGAATACATGAGTGATGCATTGGTGTCGAAGTTGTTGTAAGTATAGCCTCCCGATTGTGTCTTTTCTGACGAAGGCACCTGCTCATCGCGGGAACTGGTTTCGTAGGCGTCATAACCCGTGCTTGCTGGGTTGTTCTGCGTGTAATACTTGAAATTGGTGGCACTGCGGTCGAAATAGTTGCCGAAGGCCTTGATCATACCCCCTTCCTCACCGCTGAAGGTCCCGCTGCCCTGGGCATCAGTGCCTTGCTGTGAACTCAGGATAGGCTTCTTGGTTTTGAGGAAATAGTTGTTCTCGACAAACACACTGGCTCCTGTTGCCGCACCTACACCATATTTGGCCACATTGTCGAAATAGTTGTTCCACACATGGACACTCATTGTGCGCACACGTGGGTGCCGTGAGTCGCTGTGGTCAAACCAGTTGTGGTCGTAACTGATGTAGTTGGGGCCACTCTCGCTCTTCATGCCAAACATGTTGGTCTTGCCGGTGTCCCAATAGTGGCAGTAACTGACGGTGACGTATTTGGAGTCGCTCTTCACGTCAATGGCACCGTCTCCCTTGACATGGTCGTCGCTTCCCTGCTTGCCATAGAATGCATCTATGTGATGGATCCAGATGTTGGAATTGTCGGTGTCGAGGGAGATACCATCGTCCATGCAGCGGATAACGGCAAAGTTGCGGAACTCCACGCTTTTCGAGTTGCGGACAAGGAATCCGAATCCCTTGATCGTGGCATCCTCTCCGATGCCCTCAACGGTGATGTTCAGTTCGCTGTCTGCATTTTTACCCTTGATTTGCACGCCTTCTTCTGAACTGCTGATATGGTCGAGGTCGGAGAGGCTGATCATACCGATGAGGCGGATGGCGAGCGGTGTGGTGTCGCACCCTTTCTGATAGGCATCCAGAATGCTTTGCAGACCTGTGCACTCAGTAGTGGCCCCTTTCTCAGAAGTGATGACCGTGCATTTGATGGTTTTGGCCGTGTTCTTGGTGACATACAGCACCTTGGCATTGCTTTTCAGCGTTCCGTCATCGTTATAGGCTCCCACGCCCTTGCTCCAGGTCTTGTGGGCATAGCCCTCACGGCTGTAGTTTTTCACATTCAGGTTTTCTGCAAAACTGGCCTTGCTGTCATCCTCATTGTCACTCACGACAGGCACCACCTTGAAGGCATAGTCGGTGGATGCTTTCAGGCCCACCATGTCGGCACGGCCGTATGAGCCATAGTTGCGAACGAGCATGTTGTCCAACTTGGTCCAGTTGGCAAATTGTCCACCTTTTATATAAACGACATAGGAGGTGGCGTTGGCGTATGGTTCCCATTCCACAAAGGCAGACTCCAGCCATCCTTTGGCATCGGTGATGATCACTCCGTTGTTGGTGATGTCTCCGCTCTCTCCCTGACTCACCTTCTTGGTGAAGGAGATGTTGCGAACCGAACCATAATAGATGTCCGTGCCTCCGTTTTTGAGTGAGATGCTGACGGTTGACTTGTCATTGTCTGTGTCGATTCCAGACAAGTCCCCGGTGTTGTAATAGTTGATGTTGCCATTGAGCAACTCTACGGTCATCTGATTGACTTTCGAGTTGCGGGCTACAGCGCCGGTGACTACGTCCTGATAAAGGGTGGCTTTCTCACCTGGAACAATCACCAGGTTGTCGTTGGGCACCTCACTCACGGCCAAACTATAGATGTAGAGGCCTCCGGTAGGGGTGAGAATGACGTCTCCGTCACTGCTGACGGTGCCTTTGCCTTCTTGCTGCGAGGTGCTTTCCTCCATACCGGATGTGCCGCTCAGGTTGGAGGGGGTGATGCCGCGGGCAGCACTTGAACTTGAGGTCTTGTAACTGATGGTGACGGTCTGTCCTTTCTTCAGTCCGGGAATGGTGATCGGACAGGATGATCCTCCCACCCAAAGACGTTTTTGGCCCAATCGGATGTTGCCGGAGGAATTGGCATTGCAGGAAAATAACAGACCTTTGGCAAAGGCCAGTTCGGAGCCGCTTGCAGTCAAGGCCTGATTGGTCAATGTATTGATGTAGCACCAACGTGAACTGGAGTCTATTGTCCAGTTGCCGGTTTCGTCATTGTTGAGCAGTGTCTCGTCAGCACTGCTGATAGTGGTGAAGTCCCATGTCGTCTGGGCTTGCAGATGAAGGCCGGCCAGCGAGAAAAGAGCGAGAACAAGAATGTATGTTGCTTTCTTCATGATGTTCATTTTTATCAAAGGAGAATTTGTTCTATTTGACTTTGGTTGGCGGCTTGGTCGTAGGAGTTGCCTTCTCCGCCGTCAGAGATACCGATGGCTTCACCATCCAGGGTGATGGGGATATCAGTTCTTGTTGCGCCTCCATTGAGAACAATTTGGATGATGGACATGACATCTGTCACGTTGACGATGTTGTCTTTGTTGACATCGGCATTGGCTAAGTTGAATATGCTTGGCGTCTTGCCGAGCGAATGGCTGACAGCACTCATGACATCTGCCACATTAACTCTCTGGTCACCATTGGCATCGCCTTTGCTGGAACCTACCAGGTCGGTGAAATAAGCGTGCAGGGGTTGGATCTCCCCGACTGTAAGATAACGGAATTGGTTGCTGGATGCGATATAATACATGTTCTTTCCTTTGGAAACAGTATTGAGGGCACCGGCAAAACTGAATTCCTTGCCTTCAGCACTGTAACTGGTGGATAGATTGCCTATTTCGACAGAGTTGAGTGTGAAGGAACTGACATTCTTGGTGGTCTTGATCAGGTAGGGCATGCCGGATGATATCTTCTCCACACGGGTGAAGTTGATGCCGTCGCCGGTGGCGCTTTCAAGGGTGGCCACCAAGGTGCCTGAACCAAAAGAGGCTGCAATGTCGGTGGCTGACATGCTGAAAGGAAGGCAGATGGTGGCCCATTCTCCGGCGGTGAGGGTTCTGCTCACTTCTGCCTTGAGTGTTTTTCCTCCGTAGGTCTTGATGGTTTCCACATTGTCATAGTCCTTGTCCTTGAACACGGCTACGTGGTCAAAATCGATGGTCACCATAGGCATGTCAGCGGTTTGGGTGGCTCCGTCACTATAGGTTAGTGTGATGTTGTCACCTGAAAAAGAGATGTGAGTGATGTTCTTGTTTGCGGCCGTCCCGTTGATGGTGACGGTCTCTTTGGAGTCTGCTTTGGCTATCGCGGAAAGCGTGACCAACAAGGTAAAAAGTATAATGCTTCTTCTCATGAAAAATGATAGTTTGCAGATTTGGGTAGTATGTTTGCAAAGTTAATCCTTTGCAATTAATTACTCAAATTTCAAACAATCATTTTTCATGAGATTCACGAAATCGTTTGCATAAACAGCCAACAGCCAACAGCCAACGTCCAACAGCCAACCGCCAACCGCCAACGGCTATTTCACGCTGTTGCAGCGGTCGGTATAGAAACGGCGCAGTTCCGACCACTTATAATAGGGGTATTGGTCTGTGGCAATGGGCAACTTGGCTTCACAGCCGTTGAGCAGGCATTTCACGAGAATGTCCTTGCCTTTTTTGCTCTTGTAGAATACCAGTTGAAAGTTGGAGCCCTTGCAGGTCTCCCAGTTCTGGTAGCAGTTTTTCACCTCGTATGGGTCTTCGGGGTCGAGGTCGGCTCCGTTGATACCCATGAGCACGGTGAGGGGACCGAGGCAGGTGTCATGCCCGAAGCGGAGGTCGGAGAGGTGGTCGCTGCTTCCGTCAATCACGGCATCCGCCTTCTTGATGACGTCCTCCAGGATGGGGATCATTTGGTATTGGGGGGAGAACACCCAGGAGTAGGAACCCAGGTTGGAACCTTCCCATTCCTTGACAATCTCTTCATCGCTGACGATATTGTCCATCATACCCTCGTGGTTGATGTTGGGAAGGGAGGTGTAGAGATTGAGGAGGTCGCTGCCAATCTGGTGGGCATTCTTGGGAAGACTGTCAGTACTGATCAGGACGCGTGAGGCTACCTTCTCCCTGAGTCCTTCGATTTTCTTGAACTGATCCTGGTTCTTTTCATACTTGGCTTTGGCTCTTGGGTAATTGTGCTTGATAGGATTTTGCCTGTCAGTGGGCACCACGCCGTCGAGGGTAAAACGGGAGGACTGCTCGCGGATCTCCAGTTTGGGATTGCATTGCGTCAGTTCCTGGCAGAAGGAGGCCATGCTGATGACGCACCGGCCCGTCAGGGATGAGATGGCGTACACATTGCCGCCTTTCTTGAACACCTCTGGGAAATTGTTATACATGGTGCGGGCTATGTATTGGTGCTGGTCCCAGCCCAGTTGGGTGAGTTCGCTGACACCTGTCATTAGTTCTTCTTTGAGGGCCATGAATTTCTTGTAGAAAGCCTCGCCTTCCGAGGTGAGGAGGTGTTTCTCATGAGCCGCGGTGAACACCTTGTCCAGATCCTTGTATAATTGGTCGGTCCAGTAATATCGTGAGCCATGACGTCCGTAATGGCTGATGTAGAATGGCTTGTAACCCTTCGGGGCTTTGGTCATCTTGTAAGTCTCGAATGAATACGGATAATCCATTCCGTATGCCTTTCGGGGGTCTTTTTTGAGTTGATCCATGGCAGAATTGCTTTGTCCAAATGCAGTGAGGGCAATCAGCACCAAAAACAGGGTCGAAATAATTTTTCTCATTGTTGAATAAATTAGAAGTAATGAATAGAAATCACTTTTAGTCAGAGTGTTCTGATAGTTGTCGGCTTCAAAGTTACAAATAATCATCCGAACATCAAAAAGATTTGTCAGTTTTGTGTCACCTGCCCAGTTCGTTTGATGAAAAAACGGGCCGCGGTAGTTGCTTTTTTGCTTTTTGTGTATGATAATCCCATTTTTTATGTAATTTTGCAGATGAAAGGTGCAACTCTTCTGTGAGTATAACTATTTTGCCTTTTATTGATTGAAAATGATATCTAAGAATCAGTTTCTTCATGGTTTTGGCTTCATAGTCATCCTATTGGCTTTGGTCAGGTGTGTGTTCCCTTCTGTGGCAGGCTCGCTCCACCAACCCATAGGTGCGGATGCCGTATGTGCCGATTCCTTGGTGGCAGACTCTTTGAAAACTGACTCCCTGAAGATAGTCTCTTTGAAGACGGGGGCAAAGGGAGAGGAAAAGACGGAAGAAAAGACTGAACAACCAATCTCTCAACCCCATATCGCTTCTGATTTGACCAGACCCGAGAGGGTAAATTTGGCCGGCGACAACGGAAAACCTCATCCTGTTGTGGGCGTGTTGAGTTACAGCAAGGCTTTTCCTGACTCAAATGATGTGCAATATGCTGTTGCCACAAAGTTAGGGGTATCTCCAGTGCGCGACAGGGAGGAGGCGGAGAAGAGGAAGGCCGAACTGGTGTATATGGCCGCAAGTCCCTATTACCATGTCGACCCCCTGCGCAACAGCATTCCCTACCTTGTGCCGAGGGCGGCTGTCTTGCTCAATGATATCGGTCGTAATTTTTTTGACAGTCTTTATGTGAAGCATATCCCTCTCCATCAGTTCATTGTCACGAGTGTGATGAGGAGTCAGGATGACTTGGAAAAACTCAAACAGGTCAACCATAATGTGTCTGACAATAGTTGCCATCTTTACGGAACTACCTTTGACATTGGCTACAACCGTTACAAGACGGTGGAGGATCCCGACGGACTGCCCCGGCGTTTGGTGCGGGATGATACCTTGAAGTGGGTGCTCAGCGAGGTGCTGCGCGACTTGCGTGAACAGGACAGATGCTATGTGAAATACGAGAGGAAACAGGGCTGTTTCCATGTCACGGTACGTTGAAAGGATGGCGGGGATGATAAGCAGAAATCAGTGTCATTCAGATGTGGATCTCATGGAGTTGATCCAGCAGGTGGGGTTCCTTCCCTTGCTGTATAGCGGGATTGCGGGATTCTCCGCCGAGGATGTGGTAGATGAGGATTGCCGCTATGTGGTTTTTCCCGATGGAGGGTGGGACTGGCCGCTGTGGAAATGGAAGGGGCCGATCATCGCTGAGGGCAATTGTGTCTATGGCAAGTTCTTCAACAAAAAGGCGGGGTTCATCAGCAAGGAGTGGTGGCCGGATTTCTGCAATTACAGACGCCACAAATACCCTGTTCCAGAAGAGGGCTCCATCGAGGAGGCCATCCTGATGACATTGCGCGAACAGGGAAGTCTTATTACCAGGCAGTTGAGAAGCGCCTGCGGATTCAATGGCACAAAGATGAGGGGGAAGTTTGACGCCTATGTCACCCGTCTGCAGATGGGATGCCATATCATCACGGAGGATTTTGTCTATCCCAAGGACAAGCACAACCGGGAGTACGGGTGGGGATGGTCCCTGCTCACCACGCCGGAACTGCTCCTGGGAAAAGAAATGTGTTCTTGTGGGCGTACGCCTGAAGAGTCTCTAAAACGGTTGTTCCATCATCTCAAACAGTTGCTGCCGGAGGCTTCCGACAGGCAACTGCTCAATCTGCTGAAATAAATGGACCTACGCTGCCATCCCCTCGATGGGAAATAATTGTCATAAAATTTGGAGTTCTCATCAAAATACATTATATTTGTGGTGAAAACGAACAGGTCGGTCAATTTAAAATTCCATGCCATGAATAGATTTGTGTTATCAGCCGTGTTATTGGCGGCAACGGTTTTTTCCTACGCGCAGAACAATAATCTTGACGATGTGATGTATAAAACCGAGGTGGTTCCCGTTAAAGTATCCAACTTCAACGGACAAACGCTCCCTGCCGCCCCTAAAGGGAAGAATAAGACTATCACCCTCATAAGAACTTCATTCTCAACGCCTTTGAACGACTACAATGCCTTGGCGAGACCGGAACTGAAACTTGGAAATATCATAGGCCACCCGACATTAGGTTGGGATGACACCGATTACAGCATCCCCGACATCGTACCTGAATTTTACGGCGACGGGTGTGTGCTCAATGATGTCTTCTACGATGGTGACTATCCTGTGGCAATTTATGGAAGGAAACCGAAAACGGAGCCTTTTTCTTGGGGCGAGTCAGAGAAGGATATCTCAAGGCGAGGCAGATACCCACACCTGATCATGCTCCTCGACCCAGCGAGAGAGGTGAAGAAAGTGTATGACACATCATCGATGGCTTTCCCGCCCAAGAACCGTGGTGCCGATATCGACAGGCAGTCGGTCGACTGGGCTGTCGTGAAGGATGGGATACTCTACTTCAGCATTTCTGGCTTGATGGGTTTTGACAAAGGGCAAAATGCCTATGTCGTGGCTGTCGATATCTCCACCGATAAGACACTATGGGTCAGCAAGCCCAACACCTGCAACACAAACAACTTCCTGATTCTTGACAATTCCATTATCTGTGGATTCGGCGACTCAGGCAAACCAGATTTTATCAACGTTCTGAATAGGTTTACGGGTGTCCAGAAGCAACAACTCTGGGTGGCTAATGCCCCTAATTGGTTGGCTATCGGCAGCGATGGCAGACTCTATGTCTCTCTTTATAACAAACATGTCGCCTTTAAGATAAGTCGGTAAAGCCCAAAGCCCAGGGATGATTATTTGAAGATCAGTTGTGCGAAGTTGTAGAGGCCATACTTCCAAACGACAAAGTTGTGCTTTCCGTCAGGATAGTTGATGAGGGTGCAAGGGATGCCTTTCTCATCACAGAAGGCCTTGAGTTGTGTGCTGTGACCCATCAGTCCATCAGCACCACCGCAAACCATCCAAAGGAGTTTGTTCTCTTTCTTTACTTTGTCCACATCAGGAATGAGTTGTGCCGCACGCTTTGTATTGGGTGCTGAAGAGAAACCTCCTACGTATGCAAACACGTCCATGTGTCCGAGTCCGAAGTTGAGTGACTGCCCACCACCCATTGACAGACCGGCGATGGCACGGTGGTTCTTATCGCTATACACACTGTAGTTCTTCTCGATGTAAGGAATGAGGCTTCCGATGAGATCTTTGTCGAACTCTCCGAACGCCCTGAACGATCCCATGCCTCCTGCACGTGAGTCATCCTTTTGCGCACGTCCGTTAGGCATCACGACTATCATGTCGGCCACCTTCCCGTCGGCATAGAGATTGTCCATGATGATGTTGGGCACACCACCGTCTTTGTACCACTCGTTCTCGTCACCACCGATTCCGTGAAGAAGGTAGAGCACGCTGTACTTCTTTTTCTTATTGTACTTAGGCGGCAGATAGACATTTGCCTTGCGGGTTGTACCTACTGATTCCGACTGGTACTCAATGAGTTCTACGGTACCATGAGGTATCCCTGCGCGCTCTTGGTCAAATCCTTGTGGAGCCTCTTTGTACTCATCGAATTTCACATTGTAGTTCTGCTGAACGCCAAACATAGGAATATTTGGCTCTTGTGCATTGGCTGTCATCAAAGAGAGAGAAAGCAATGCTGCTAAATAAATTTTCTTCATTTTTCAAATGGTTAATTAAGAAAACAACGTTATTGATTGGATGATGTTTTGCAGGATTGGTTTAATCTGAATTACCATATAATCTCCCATATAATACTCCCTTGCTATTTTTCTGTGCCTTTTGCGACAGATTTCGCAGGGTTTTCTCACCCCTGTCGCAAGTGGGGATGTGTGTCGCTACGAAGTGAGACGAAAAAGATAAAAATGTTTGGAATGGGGGTAAATCGCGGCTTATCTTTGCAATGTCGAAAGGAACAAAAGACCTCCGGAAGACAAAAACGAAAAAAACTTAATAAACAAAAAAATAATAACTAAAAAAATTACAATTATGAAAAAGTCAGTATTTTTCCTCGCCGCACTGATGTGCATGATGATGAACTCCGTGGCAACCTTTGCCAATGACATGATCATCCCCGCAACGCAACTTCCCGCCGCTGCACAGTCTTTCATCCAGCAGACCTTCCCAGGACAGGCCGTCTCCTACGCAAAGGTCGACAGGGACTTCGGAAGAACCACCTATGAGGTTTGCCTGAACAACGGCACCGAACTGGAGTTTGACAAGAATGGAACATGGGACAAGGTAGACTGCAACTACAGCGCCGTTCCCGCCAACCTCGTGCCGGCTGCCATCGCCGACTACGTGAAGACCCACTTCGCTGGTGCCACCATCGTCAAGATTGACAAGGAGCGCTACGGCTACGATGTGGAACTGTCCAACGAACTTGACCTGAAGTTCAACAAGCAAGGACAGTTGGTCAATGTCGACGACTGACACGGAATGACAGTCTTTCATTCCAATGTGACCAAGGATGGGATGTTATCCCGTCCTTTTTCGTTAGAAATCACTACCTTTGCATGATTTTATAGAGATAGCAAGATGAAAACATGGTTTTTGACAATTCTTTTGGCTCTCTGTGGTACGGCCAGTTTTGTGTCGTGCTCTTCGTGTGAGGAGAGAGCCTTCGAGCAAGACAACGTGTCGGTGATTGCCGATAAGGTGTGGGCTTTCAGCCAGGCCCACCAGGACGGCTTCACGCTTGATATCCGCACGATGACAGAGCCGACGGAGGGGATTGCAGTCGGTTATGCCGCTACGCAGAATAGCCACTCACGCGACCAACTCGGTAAGGTGGTCAGTCATGCCTTACAGCATGATGGGTATGTCGGTGGATGGTACAACAGCGAAGACGGCCTTTATTATTTTGACAGCACAAGACTGTTCCGGGAGGACTCCTTAAAAGCCGCCATCCGGTTTGGAGAGGACAATGGCCAGCACTCGGTGTTCATCCTGTCCACTTATACAGACATCCCTGTCAGTGGCAAGGTCGCGGAGATACTCAAGCGCGATACCATCCTTATCGGAACCACAGGCGACTACAGGCCGCTTTCCTTTCGTGAACCAGAAACAAGTGAATATTGGGGCTTCGGCATTGAGATGGCCGAGGCAATTGCCAAGAGGCTGGATGTCAGCATAAAATACGTGCCGACATCGTGGCCTACGCTGACTGCTGACGTGCTCTCTGTGCCGCAGAAATTCGACCTTGCCATCGGTGGAATCACCATCACCGATACCCGGCGTGAGACGATGCTGATGAGTGAGGGCTACTTGGGAAACGGCAAGACGATACTCTGCCGGACCTCGGATGCAGACCGCTTCCAGTCATTGGCCGACATCGACAAGCCTGATGTCCGGGTAATGGTCAATCCCGGCGGACTGAATGAGAAATTTGCCAATGAAAACCTGACTCATGCAAGCATCATCGTCCATCAGAAGAATGAGGAGATCCCGGCACTGATAGCGGAGGGTGAAGCCGACGTGATGATCACCGAAATCACAGAGGCGCCTTATTACGTAAAGATGGACAACCGTCTGGCGGCTCCGTTGTTGAACAGTCCTTTCACCCACGGTGAGATCGGTGTTCTCATGCCGAAGGGACAAGACGATTTGCTGGAGATGGTGAACAATGTCATCCGGCAGATGAAATCGGATGGCTCCCTGCGCCGTCTCCACGAGAAATACGGATTGGCTTACGCCTACGATTAGCGCCCCCTGCGACAGCCCTATTTCTTGCTCCTGTAGAATTTTTCGAGTGTGCGATAGGCATTCTCCTTCTCTGGGGAGGCTATTTCCTTGGACTCCACGTCAATTTTCATGACAGGAGCAGCATCAAGATTCTCCTTGGTGATAGCTGTCCACTGAGGTAAGCCTTTGCCATTGGGATTGCCCGTCTTGCAGAAATTGGCATAATAGGTAAGGAAGAGTTTTGAAATGGCATAGTCATCTTCATTCCAATCGTAATACTCATTGGTGCCGAGGGTTCCCATGGCATATTCGATATCTGCTGAATGGACGGCTCCAGGAGCAATTTCAGGTTGCTGAGCCTCGGACTTCTTTTCTTCCGCAGTCTTGTCACGTACACCTCCGGCCAAGGCTGCCACCTTGTCACCCATCTTCGCCGACACCTGAGGACGGGGATGCATATAGTGATAGCGATAAACGGGTAGTCCTGACTTTGCATGATAGTCGCAGGCCTTCCAGGTGGGGAAGCCTGTGAAAAGGTCGGAGGCCAGGTCAAGGCCCTTCTGACTCAGCACGTCTTCATCAGTCTCAAGCCCGTAAGCCTTGAAAATCTCGTCTGTCATATCACCAAACTGCGCCTTCATGGCGTTCTTGTAGTTCGCAAGGGTAGGAGCCTGATCCCTCAGCGTCTGCATGGGTGTACCTTCCAGTGAGTTCCATCCTGCGAGCAGAGGCACCTGGGCTTGCTGACCCTTCTCGAACACATCGTCAGCACTCTCAGTCATGAAGTAGCCATCGAGCACCACGTTGGCCATCCCTTTTGGGGGAAGGAGTTTTTGGAGTGAATCGGCGTTCAGTGCCATCGCATCTGCCAGACTTGAGATGCCTGCCTTTTTCAGAAGATCTGCTCCGGCAGCATCGGCATCGGCTTGGGAAGAAGGCTGAAAAGGCAACACCTCGGCACCCGACGAAAGCATGGCGCCTGCGATGAGGTCCTTGGAGAGGGGAGAGCACATCAGGAGTGACACAGAGAAGGAACCTGCCGATTCTCCTACAATGGTGATCTTGTCAGGGTTGCCGCCAAAGGCTGAGATATTCTCTTTCACCCATTTGATAGCGGCCACTTGGTCGAGGAAGCCGTAGTTGCCGCTTCCCTTATACTCGGAAGATGCTGTGAGGTCTGGATGGGCAAAGAAACCGAACACACCCTCACGATAGTTGGCCGTCACACAAATCACGCCTTCCTTGGAGAGGGAAGAACCATCGTAACGGGGCTCGCTGCCAGAACCGGCCATCAGTCCGCCGCCATTGAAATAAATCAGCACAGGCATGGCATCGGCCGTCGTGGCTGCGGTGGTCCAAATGTTCAGATAGAGACAGTCCTCGCTGCGGCCGGAACCTCTGAACGACATGTCACCGAAGATGTTGGGCTGCATGGGATCGTCGCTAAACTGCTTGGCTGAACGCACTCCCTCCCAACCTTGAACAGGCTGGGGGGCCTTCCAACGGAGTTCTCCCACTGGAGCCTGGGCGAAAGGAACACCAAGGAACTTCTTCACGCCGTCTTCCTCAAAACCTTGGAGAACGCCATACTGGGTTTTTACTTCGAGGGTGACTGTTGTACCCTTCTGCTGAGTGCAACTGAAAAGTACTGCAATACAGGCGATGACCAACATCGCAAATACATGGCTTTTAGTCATAATGATGTCTGTTTATGGGGTTTAATTGGAATCTTCAATTTTCAATTTTCAATTTTCAATCTTCAATTTTCAATCTTCAATCTTTTTGTTGATTTTCCAGCCCAGGGCTGCTACACTGACGCTGACGATGGGCGACAGGAGGTTGAAGAAGCAATAGGGTAGGTAGGTCAGGGTGGCAACACCCAAGACGGTGCTTTGGGTGAGACCGCAGGTGTTCCAGGGAACAAGTACGGAGGTGACGGTGCCGCCGTCCTCACAGGAGCGGCTCAGCAGGCGGGGCTCATAACCCATCTTGGCATACATGTTCTTGAACATGGAACTGGTGAGGATGATGGACAGAAACTGGTCTGCGGTAGTGATGTTGAGGAAAAAGGCACTGCCCACTGATGAGGCTACCAGTGAGGTCGTCCCCTTGACCAGCCGCTGGAAATAGCGCATGATGTCTTCCAACTGACCCGTTGCCGTCAGGGCTCCTGCGAATATTTGGGCACTGATGATCAGCCAGATGGTAGGCATCATGCCGCTCATGCCCCTTGTCGAGACGAGTTTGTCAAGTTCGCTGATGCCCGTGGATATGGAGGTGGAATCATAGCACGAACGCATAACGCCTTCGTAGAGACCCAGCAAGCCTTGGGGACCTTCGGGACTTGCTATCTCCCTGATACGGTCGGGCTGTGCGATGAGAGCCACTATGCCGGCAATCAGGGTGGCGAGAAACAGCACCACCAGCGACGGCCAGCGCCGCATGATCATCATGCCCATCACCAAAGGCACAAGAAAAAGCCATGGAGAGATGTTGAAGGTTTGCGAGAGACCGTCCATGAACAGTTGCACGTCGCCTTCTCCCGACACATCAATGAGCCACCCGGAAATGAGGAAAATGACCAGCGTGGTCAAGAATGTGGGCACCGTGGTCTGCATCATGTACTTGATGTGGGTGAAGAGAGGCGTGCCCACAACACTGGAGGCCAGCACCGTGGTGTCGGAAAGGGGCGACAGTTTGTCTCCGAAATAGGCCCCGCTGATGATGGCGCCGGCTGTCCATCCGTCAGAGAAACCCAGGGCTTTGCCTATTCCCAGCAGGGCGACGCCAACGGTGGCGATGGTGGTCCACGAGGAACCGATCAGCAGACTGATGAGCGCACAGATGATGCAGGTGCTTACCAAAAACCATTGAGGGGAGAGGATTTGCAGACCGTAATAGATCATCGTGGGCACTATGCCCGACACCATCCACGTACCTCCGATGGCGCCGATCAGCAGCAGGATGATGATCGATGGGGTGCAGTTGGCTACTTTTGTAGTGATCTCTTTTTCCAGATTGTCCCATACAAGTCGCTTGCTCAGCCATCCTATGAGAACACACACTCCTGAGGAGATGATCAGTGATACCTGACTCGCACCATCGAGGGTGGCATTCCCGAAAACGGAAATACAGCATATCAGAAGCCCAATGAGTACGATAAAGGGAATAAATGCAAGCATGTCGTTCAAATTTTGTGGCAAAAATAATCAATTTGCTCGTAATCTGATGCTTTTTTCCTCATTTTTGTGAATTGCAACAAACAAGAATTTTTTTCAAATCTATGGTGGCCCCTTTCCCCGCAACTGATTACCCAAAATTGTCCTCTCTTTTGCCAGTTATTGGTCTTTATTATTGTTCATCAGCCTTTGCATTACCACGGCGCAGGAGGCGTCGCCTGCGATGGACATGGTGGTTCTGCCCATATCCACAAGACGGTCAATGCCTGCTGCGATGGCCACACCCTCAACAGGTATGCCGGCAGAGGCGAACACCATGGCCATCAGGGCCAGTGACCCACCAGGAATGCCCGGCGTGCCGACAGATGCTACCGTGGCCGACAAAGCCAATGCCAGATACTGCTGTATGGTGAGGTCTATACCGCAGCAGGTAGCAATGAACACGGAGGTGACTCCCAAATAGATGGCCACACCGTCCATATTGATAGTCGCACCAAGTGACAACACGAAACTTCCGAGGTCGCGCTTAACGCCCAACTTCTCCGCGCACTCTATTGTATATGGCAGAGTGGCAACACTGGAATCGCTGGAGAAACCGAAGAGCAAGGCCGGAGACATTTTCTGGAAAAAACGAAACGGACTGCATTTCCCCAGAAAGTGCACCGCTGCGGTGTATACAATCAAGGCATGCAGGAAAAAGCAGAAGAAGTCGGCGCCAATCAGAACCGCATAGGAACCAAGCACTCGCGGTCCGTTGACAGCCACTACGGGAGTCAGCATACAAAACACACCTATCGGTGCCAGTGTCATGATGTAGGACAGGATGCGGGCTACCACCTCGTTGAAACTGAGTATGACCTCACGTGCGGCCTTCCCTTTCTCACCCACATGGACAATGGCCACTCCGAAGAAGACGGCAATCACGATGACCTGCATCATCTGGTTGTTCAATATGGGCTCAATGATGTTGTGAGGAAAAATGCCGATAAGTTGGTCCCTGAATGTGATATGAGGCACCACGGTGGGTGCGTCTGCAGGTATGTCGATATGCGGAAACCATTCTTTTGTCAATGTGGGGATAAACAGCCCCAAAGTGACGGCAAGCACGGTGGTTATCATGAAATAAAGAAGACTGCACAAACCCAGTTTGCCCACTTTCCTGACATCCTCCATGGAGAGGATTCCTACTGCAATGGAAAGGAAAACCAACGGCACAACGATGAATTTCAGAAGATTGAGAAAAATGATTCCCAAGGGTCTGATATATGATTCGACAAACGTTGTATGGTCCTGCAAAAAATATCCTGCAACAACAGCAAGCACCAAGGCCAGCATGATCTGACTGTTGACAGAGAACTTGATTTTCATAAAAAAGAGATAAATTTGGGTATGAGGATGGCACAAAAGTATAAAAATTATGGCAATATAGCAAGGATTTGGCTTTTTTGTTGTCGCACATAAATTCCGTTTTATAAGTCTAAAATAGACTGTACCATTTGTTCATTGTCTGCTTTTATCAAATAAACCCTTTCTCAAGTGGTCTTAAAACCATCGATGTACTTTCTATTGTCAGGTGGCGTCTCACTAAAACCCCGAAAGTTGGAAAGACTTTCGGGGTTCATGATTTTGTATCAAATGGCTCGACCGTTAGTACTTCAAAATCAGATACTGGAAGGGTGAAAGGACAATGGTCTTTTCTAAGTTGATGTCTTTGTCTGTCATGTTGTCCTTCGCTCCATGACCTATCCATTTTTCAGGAATCTGGGCAGTCTTCTCCTCATTACGTACATTGACAAGCACGAGGAAACGCTCTTTGCCGTCAGTTTTTTCAAACACCAGTACATCAGGGTCTGCATAGGTGGTCAACTCTCCTTTCCGCAGTGCTGGATGCTCATTGTATAGACCAATCAGTTCTTTGTATTCCTGATAAATCTCGGGCTTGGCACTCCAGTCAACCGGAACATACTTGAAGAAATTGATAGGTTCGGGATAGCCAACCTCCTGCGAACCATATATGAGAGCGCCGCCATGGGGGAAAATGCTGGCCACATAGGCTGCCATGGCTCCACGGTCGTTGGTGAACTGAACGCAAGGCTCTTTCTCGGTGGCATGGTCGTGATTGGTGGTGAAGCGAAGTTTGACCTTCCCGGCAGGCAGACTGTCGTATTCGGCCTTGTCGGCTGCTATCAGGTCTGATGCGGGTGCACCATCAAATACCTTGACCAGGGAGTCCTTGTAATCCCAGCCATAGTTCATGTCGAAACCACCAATGGTGAAGTTGTCCGATCGTTTGCCTTCTGCCAACATCACTATCTTCCGTTTGCCGGCGGCAGCACGAAGTTGGTCGATAGCATCCTTCCAGAAGTCTGCCGGCACACCATCCGCCACATCGCAGCGGAAGCCATCGATGCCTACATCGACAATCCAGAACTTCATGGCGTCAATCATCGCCTCCCTCATTTCCTCGTTGTCATAATTCAGGTCGGCCACATCGTACCAGTCCCATGGGCGGGGATGAATGATGGTGTCGGCCTTCTCATCATGGGTATACCAGTCGGGATGTTCTTTGACCCAGGGATGGTCCCATGCGGTGTGGTTGGCCACCCATTCGAGAATAATGCCCATGCCTTTCTCATGACACGTGCTGGTCAGATTCTTATAGTCATCGATGGTACCGAATTCTGGAGCGATGGCTTTGTAGTCACTGATGCAGTAGGGCGAGTTCTTTCCTTTTTCTATGCCGATGGGATAGATGGGCATCACCCACATGACATTGACACCCAGATCGCGGATGGAGTCAATACGGCTGGCTACCGCATTGAGAGAGTTTTCTGAAGCGAACACACGGGGGTTCACCTGATACATGGCGATGTCTTCAACTGCCGGCATTTCAAAAGTAGAAGCCTTTTCCTTTGGTGGCTCGCAGGACACGGCAATTGCTAAAATGAAGATGGATAAAAGAAACTTTTTCATATAAATTTAAGTCATATAAATATCATTTGCAAAAATACGGGGAAAAAGCAACAAAGGGTTTCTAAATGGCAATAAATCTGATAGTTATTTTGTGCAAACGATTGAACAAGGAGACTGAAGATGCAGCGGTCGACCTTGGGAGCCAGTTCCTTGGCCATGATCTCAAAGGTCTGCCGCTCTTCCAATGTATCAGTTCGGGCGGATTTTCAGTTCGGGCGGATTTGCAATCCGCCCGGATTGATTATAAGCATTTGTAATGCGATTATTATTGATTATAAGCATTTGTAATGTGATTATTACGGATTAAAAGCCCTCAGTCCGGGCGGATTTCTAACGCTGATCACTTTTTCATCACTTTCTTTCCTTTCGAGATAGCGACACCCTTGAAACCTTTGGGAGCAGGTTGACCGTTCAGCATGAACCATTGACACGACTCCTCACCACTGGTGCTTTCCGTCTGGCGAATACCCGAGGGCACCTTCCGCAGCAGGTAAATTTTGGTAATCTTCACGGTACCGTTGGCGGCAGCCTGGAGAGCCACCTGTGCGACCTTGCTCATATCGTGGCCTTCAAAAAGGCATTCGGCCTTCTCTGCCCCGGCATTCACCCAGACTTTGGCAATTTCTGTATTACCTGCTCCTTGGATGAATATCTGTGTGGCGATGGAGGTAGGTTCGGCAAACTCAAATACCAGTTTGGCATATTCAGACCAGTCTGCTTCACCCAGCCAGCAGGCCAGACCGCCCCATTGCACGGCATTATAGACGAGTATGCCGTCGTCAGAGGTAATGTTTTCGGCAGCGTTCCAACAATAAGTGAAACGGTTGATGATGTCAATGGGCTGAGAGTAATCGGTCGGCGGCACCTCGTCCTCGTCGATATCTACTTCGATACCCATTGTGGCAAGCATGGTCTTGGCGTAGCGGCGACCCAGTTTGCGGTAGCCCTTGGAGTCGAAGTGCAGGTTGTCGCTCTGCAGGGTACAACCTACGGAAGACACGACGTGTGCCGTGGGAATGGTCTGTGGCAGGCGGTTGATGATGTTGTTGGCAGAACTGCAAATACCCTTCTGGTCTTCATTGCCTACCTCGCCGGCGATGAGAGGCACGTCTTCGGCATTGAGGTTGAGTTCCGCGAGCAGGTTGTCGTACACCTTTTTCACTTTCTGTAGCCACACGCTGCTGTAGGCATCGCTCTCCCCCTGATGCAGGAGGATGCCCTTGATGACACCGCTCTTCTGTGCTTCCCTGGCACATTCAAGCAGACGGCCCAGGGGATTGCCGCCGTATGCGTTGACCGCATTGATCTGCCAACTCTCGTTCATTGTTTTCACATACGACCGCCAGCCGTCGGGATCGTACAAGTCAATCTTGATTCCGCCGATGGCTACCACCACCACACCCACGCGCTTGCCTTCTTCAAGGTTGGCCACCATGGTGCGGCCAAAATAATCGGCAGGACAGAGACGGGTGTCACAACGGGCCAGCGGTGGGATGGCGCGATACCATTGTCCGAGTTTGCGGGTTCCGCAGTCGAGCGTTGACATCATCTGGAAGCGCTCGTCGGGTGAAAGGTCGCAATCTTCGATAGTGCCCTGGCCTTCCATGTTGCTTTGGCCTATACAAAGATAAATGTAGAAATTGGGATCTGCTTCAGCCTTTGCATTCATGCTGAACAGAGACAGTGCAGTAGCCAAGACTGCGAGAAAGATTTTTTTTGTCATTATATTGTTGTTCTTTTGATTTGTTTGCCTGTTTGTTTTCTGCGACAAAATTAAGAAACCTTTTCCGATTGGCAATAAGAGAGCACATAAAAAATATGATTTTGGTAGTTGATTTTTTTTTTCTCTCAATCATCCTATATTATCATCGTCAACGTCACTTTGTGCTTTTATACAGTTGCTAAAGATGAGCAACATAAGCAGAATTGATATTTTTTTCATCGCTTCCAAAACAGTCGTTTGTTTCACCTGCAAAAATAGGAAATAAAACCAAAAATGCCGGTCGCCAACCTGTTACAGGAGGTGAGACGCCAATCCTCCTGAAACTATGGTGGAAAGACAAGTAAGATGATTTGCCAAAAACAAATGTGTGTTCCTCTGAGCGGATTCATCGAAAAATGTGTTACCTTTGTAGGGCATAATGACAGATAAATCGGGATTTATGGAAAAGATAAAAATCAGTCGTACAGATATTAGTGAAGATGTGCTATTACAGTTAACCAAAACATCTGAGCTTATCAAGCGATTAAACAGTCTGTCTTTGGTCAATCATATCCAGAAGCAAGAAATTGTCAAGGAATTGTTCGG
>JAEEJK010000097.1 GCA_016281815.1 Prevotella sp.
CGACGACGACTCCTTCGAGTACTTCGAACTGCCTCTTGACAAGGAGTCCACAACCATCTACAGGAAGGATATCCGCGTCTTCAACAAGACCGACAATCCTCTTCACAAGAACAACCCGCTCGGATTCTTCAAGTACACCGGCAAGGCTACCAACCAGACCGTCAAAGCCAACAAGGGATGGATGGACATTACTGACGTAGTTCCCACTGCAACTGAGAATGAGGGAGAGGCTGAGGCAGGTGCCAACGTCATCATCGTTGACGCAGCAACCTTCGCTGCCCTGACCGAGGGCATCACCGAGGTGAACAAGGCTGAGAAGAGCAGCAACGTGGTCTATGACATCCAGGGCCGCATTGTCAGCAACCCGACCAAGGGCCTGTACATCGTGAACGGTAAGAAAGTCATCAAATAAGAAAAAAACCACACTGCAATATGAAAAAATATATCAATCCGGTCTGCAAAGTCATGACCATGAGCCTCAAGCAGAGTCTGCTTGACGAGCAATTCGGAAACACTTCATACGTGCCCGTGGGCAACATTGATGGTGACAATCAAGAAGACATCCAGGTCGACGACATGTTCGTAAACAAGAGCGTGTGGGACTAATCGAAGACTGAATCATCCAGATAAAGGGTGGTGAGCCGTGGCTCACCACCCTTTTCATTTCATCCAACTGTTGAAAAATGATAAATAATCGATGCAATTTTCCTTTATTGGCTGATAATTCGTATCTTTGCAAGTTGAAGACAAAACGACATTTCAAGAAAAGACCCAACAACATGCTGAAAAGAATCATTCTATTTCTCGCCATCATCACATCCTGCCTGACACAAGTTTCTGCGGCCCCAGTAGGCTCCACATTCTACTACAAATTTACCGCTCAGGCAGCCACCACAGGAGAAGGCAAAGTATATGTGTCCAACAAAGACGAACTACCGGCAGAGAACCGGTACTTCGATTATTACGGCACATCAACCCTCAGTCAGGCTTGTGAAATGAACGTGAAGGCCACCACCGTAACCGCCTTTCTCTTTGCAAAACCCGCTGATGGTTATCTCTTCACTCACT
The DNA here is from genome assembly GCA_016281815.1 of Prevotella sp. Taxonomy (GTDB): domain Bacteria; phylum Bacteroidota; class Bacteroidia; order Bacteroidales; family Bacteroidaceae; genus Prevotella. Next base: position 1,069 of record JAEEJK010000097.1, read on the forward strand.
GGACCCGTTTAGATGATAAAGGTAATGAAACTGCTTTCAGCCGACTCAAAAATGCTACCGACATCGCCACCATCCTGACCACAGACAAGACCAATCCAGACGTGACGAACTTCAAGGCCTATTTTGCCAAGAAAGGAATGATCGTCCCTGCAGCATCTGACGAGGCCTTGGGCACTGTCGACATCGACATCCCCACCAATACCAATGGCGATCAAGTGACACTCACCGCCTATCCTGACATCTTCAATGGCATTTTCAAGGGATGGCAGCGCAACAGTTCCACACGTCTCATCATGGACAATCCGCTCCAGATAACCGCCACAGATGCCACACGCGGCAATTATACCGCCATCTATGAGCCCAGAGGAGTCGACAGCAAGGGTATATATGTCATGCTTGAGTGCCTCGGCACCAATCAGTATTTGGGAGTCAAAGGCAACAAGGAAACAACCATCGATCCCGACCAGCGCTATTTCAAGCACTCCCTGTTCCTCGTCAGCAGCAAGAACTCACATATCCACTCCATGCCAGGACTGATTATCAGGCTGCACGGTTCTTCAACAGGCACAGGCGGTCTGCAAGATGTGGAGATGAAAGCACAGGGTGTATCTACATACGACTTCAGCGGTCAAAAATTCCGTATCGAGAAATACAAGGAGAATGACTATTTCATCTTCGGTGTTAGTCAAGGCTTCTCCGGCTATATCAAAGACAACGGCGGCGCCTCATCATCCATGGAGTTGGTGGGCACCATCCGCAATCCCAGTCTCTATAATAGGCCCGATGACAGTGGCCGCTACAGGTGGAGGTTCCACGTCATTGACGAAGAGCATTTCGACGAGAACTATTTCGGAGCGGCTCCTTCTTCCAAGACCAAACAGGACGGAAAATACTACACCACGATGTACACCTCATTCCCCTATGAGTGCAGGGATGGAGTCAGGGCATACATCGTAGACAAGATCATGCCCAACGGCAAGGCACATCTTCTTGAAGTTCCGGATGGCACCATCCATTCATATACTCCTGTCATCTTGGAATGCAACTCGACCGTGGCCAAAGAGAACCGTCTCATGCCTCTGCTTGAAGAGCCGCTCCCTGTGACCACCTACAACCTGCTCAAGGGAGAAATCTGTCTTGACGATGAGACCGAGGAGGCCAACTACCGCACAGCCTTCGATCCCAGCACCATGCGTGTATTAAGCAACAATGGGGCCATGTTTGCAAATGTCAACAATACCGACCCCACCAATAAGAACAAGACCCTTGAATACATCGCCACCAACACCTGCTATCTGGATGTGAGCAGTGTCGACAATCCTGAAGACGAGATATACTTCTCCAAGGAAGCAGACTACACCAAACTCAGAGGTGATGCCAACGGCGACAGGGAGGTGAATATTACAGATGCCATCCTATGTGCGGACTACATCCTGCACAAGAAAATCAAGATGTTCTTCTTCAAGAATGCTGACACCAATTCCGATGGTGAAGTGAACATCTCCGACATCATGAATATTATCGATATTGTCCTACAGCGACACTAAGAAACTTATAACAACCTTTTGGGTTTTCCAGTCTCAGTGAGTGGCAACACACTCACTGAGATTATTTTTTTTGGTATCCAATATTTCGGCAATACACGGACAAAAATATCCCTCAAATGCTGAGTTTCCTCACTCTCTATGACCAGTACGGGAATCTCACCGAATTTCGCATCATGGGCTTTTCCTATGAAAAACGGGGAAAGAATATGGGGCTTTAGCATCTTCTCCACTTCCTCTGCCTGAATTTTCACGCCTCCACAGCAGATGACATGGTCCTTGCGCCCAAGAATCCTGAAATCCCTCCCGTTGGCGGCAAACTCCACAATATCATGTGTCACTATGGCGGAAGCGCTCACTCTCGGGGCCTCTATAACCAGGCATTGGTCATCATCGCTGTGCAAAGTGACTCCTGGCAGCGGAGTGTACCACTCCGATGCCATCGGACCGTTGACACGGCGAAGGGCGATGTGTGACAATGTCTCCGTCATCCCATAGGTGCTCCACACTGCATGGGGAAAGTCTCTCAACTGAGCCGACAAGCCTTCATCCACTGCCCCTCCTCCGATCAGCAAATGGCGGATATTCATCAACCGCCTGCGCTCTTTCTCCACCCCCAACGAGTTGTAAACCTGCAAGGGCACCATCGCTGCCAAATCGAAAAAACGATCTCCGGCTGCTTCATCCGCCATGGGATGTCCCACGGCTCCCACATCAGTTAAGGAAAGGTTCCCCACAAGCGACCTCACCACAACCATCTTGCCCGCGATGTAGTCAAGCGGCATGCACAACAATGCCGTGTCACCAGTTTGCAGTCCCAAGAACTGCAACGTCATTCTGGCACTCGCCATCATGCGCTTCTTCTCCACATACATGGGCTTGGGCGCTCCTGTTGAACCACTGGTATGCACCAGCAGCACTTCACTGTCATTGTTCCACTCACGGAGAAAATCAGAAAGGGTCATCATATATGAGGGGTGAGAGGTGGGAGGTGAGAGGTGAGAGGTGGGAGGTGAGAGATGAGAGGTTAGGAATGAGAGTTAACACCTTCGAACCAGAGTTGACTTCCCACGATTCTGATTGGCCGGTTGATATTGTCGGTGAACAACATTCCTGTGCCCAGTCCCTGCGGCATGGATGGCGGGCAGCCATAAATCTTCGCCGCCAACTGCGCTATCGCACTCAGTCCCACATTGCTTTCAAGGGCACTGGTCATCCACGAACCGATACCCCGCCTTGCAGCCAAATCCACCCATTCCTCCGTTCCTATCATACCTCCATGCAACGAAGGTTTCAGAATGATGTAGGCAGGGCGGATGGTGTCTAACAAATCCTCCTTCATCGCCTTTAGATTGACACCGATGAGTTCCTCATCCAATGCGATGGGGATGGGTGATAGCCGGCATAAATTAGCCATGTCGCGCCACTGATGTTGCCGGATAGGCTGTTCAATGGAATGGATGCCAAAGGAAGACAGTCGTTGCAGTTTTTCCAGTGCTTCCGAAGGTGTAAATGCCCCATTGGCATCCAAACGAATTTCTACCTCAGATGGCGAAAAACGTTCCCTGACCCTTCGGATAAGGTCCATTTCCTCCTCAAAATCAATGGCACCGATTTTGAATTTCACACAGCGGAATCCCAGTCTGATTTTCTCCTCCATGCGAGCAAGCATCTCCTCATGGGAACCCATCCATACCAGTCCGTTGATGGGGATGCCCACCTGGCCTTGGGTGAAAGGCGTATCGAAAATAACCCCATTGTCGGAATACAAATCTTTCAAAGCCGTCTCTATGCCGAACAGCATTGACGGATAAGGGCGAAGCAAGTCTTCATCGACATGGCCAGTTGCCGCCACTCGGTCGCAGAGACGTGCAAGCACCTCTGCATAATCAGGAATGTCATCACAACTTAGGTTGGGCAATGGCGCACACTCCCCCACCCCCTTGGCTCCTGGCCTCGAAGGGTCAGTGAAGGTAACAAACCATGAGCGCCGGGTGGTATAGACACCTCTTGAGGTGCCCGCTGGCTGCTTGAAATGGAAAAGACGGGAGGAGAGGGAATAGTTCATTGTTTTTAGGAGTTTAGACGTAGGGAGTGTGGGAGTTTAGACGTAGGGAGTGTTAAGCGGAGCAGACCAAAGATGGGGTCGCTGTACCACAGCGACATACTGAACGTGAAAAGCAGAGGTAATCATAATTCTTAATCCTTAATCCTTAATTCTTAATCTCCCAAAGAATTCTTCATTCTTCACTCTTCATTCTTCACTCTTTACTCTTCATTCTTCACTCTCACGGCAGATTGGGATATTGGGAGAAATCAGGTTTCCGTTTCTCGAGGAAGGCACGGCCACCCTCCTGCGCCTCATCAAGAAAATAATAAAGCATGGTGCAGTCTCCGGCAAGTTGTTGGATGCCCGCCTGCCCGTCGAGTTCGGCATTGAGACCTGCCTTGATCATCCTCAGTGCCAGCGGACTGCGCTCCATCATGATCTCTGCCCACTCCACGCACTCATCCTCCAACCGGTCGAAAGGCACCACCTTGTTGACCATTCCCATGCGCTCAGCCTCCTCTGCCGTGTACTGCCTGCATAGGAACCAGATCTCGCGGGCCTTTTTCTGTCCCACAATACGGGCAAGATAAGAAGCGCCAAACCCAGCATCAAAGGAACCGACCTTGGGACCTGTCTGTCCGAAAATCGCATTCTCACTGGCAATAGTCAGGTCGCAGACGAGATGTAGCACATGACCGCCACCAATAGCATAGCCGCTGACCATGGCAATGACTGGCTTCGGCAACCTGCGGATCTGCATCTGCACATCAAGCACGCTCAGTCTGGGGACGCCCTCCTCATCTACGTATCCGCCCCTTCCCTTCACGTTCATATCGCCTCCCGAACAGAAGGCTTTGTCGCCCGCTCCAGTAAGAATGACGACATAGATATCCTGCGCTTCACGGCAATAGGCAAAAGCCTGCGACAGTTCGAGTGTCGTGCGGGGAGTGAAAGCGTTGCGGTATCGAGGTCGGTTGATTGTGATTTTCGCAATACCATGATATTGCTCAAAGATCAGATCCTGAAAATCCCTGATCTTGGTCCATTCTCTTTTATTCATTGTTGATTGAAGATTGATTTTGTTTGAAACAAGATAAATATGCTCTGAAAGTCTGTGCATCTGCCTCTGAGTCGGTGAGCACCTCCAACAGCAGGGGCCTTTGGCGTTCCTCTGTCAGCAATGTCACCATTCCCACCTGCAGTTCCGCCATGTTCTGCGCTTGCAGGTAACCGATATCGTTCTGGACACAGATGCCCTGTGCTGATGTGCGGTGTGCCCCACTGACGAAGCGCTCGCTTGCCTCACTCTGCTCCAGTCCTGGCAACAGGTCGAAAATGCCTCCTTTCCCGTTGTTGAGCAGAATCATACGGAAATTGCCATTCAGGTTCTGGTTCCATAGCGCATTTTGGTCATAGAAAAAACTCAGGTCACCGATGACACAGAACACCCTCCGGTTGCTGACAACAGAAAAGCCAGCCGCCGTGGAGAGGGATCCATCGATGCCGTTGACCCCCCTGTTGCAATACACTGGGTGTGCAGCAAAAATATTGGCGAGCCTGACTGCCGAACTATTGGCATAATGCACAGCGAAGTCATATTCCATATCATCAAGTTGTTGCTCAAAATACCTGACGGCTGCCATCTGTGAATAAGGCGGATCTATCTCCTCTATCATCCTCTCCACCTTCGCATGAAGATCTTTCCATCGCTCCAAATAGGGCTTGCGGGAGGCTGAGACAGGCATGCTCTCCGCCAACCCTTCCTTCTGTATGTACAGGAAACCCCTCAGCACGTCAGCGGGATCGGCTTCGATGATGGTATCCATGTGCATGGTGGTGTCGTGCACCTTTCCGTCGTTGCTGATCATCATCACAGTGGCATGGGCAGCCCTGCGCAAGAAATTCCTGACAGTCTTGCTCACCAACATGTCGCCTATATAGAGGATGAAATCAGGAAGCATTCTGTCATCATCACCAGCCAGAGCCAGCACCTCCTCCGCATGGAGGATGGTCGCCGGGAAATTGGAGAGCCGCTCTGACACCGTCACACAATGACGGGAAAACAGCGCCACCAGCCCTTGCTTCTCCTTCTCTTCCAGGTCAAGGAAACCTTGTCCGAAAACCACCATGGGCTTCCGGACACTGGGATGCGTCATCTTCTCCCAAAGGTGACGGAAAAGGTCGATATCCACTTTGGTCCGCCAGAAGTGGATGACGCGCTCTTCGGGTAATGCAGGGGTATCGAACCTGAACAAAGGTTCTGTCAGCGGAACATTGATGTGAACAGGGCCGAACTGCGGCTCAATGGCTGCCATCAAAGCCTCATTCACCAATCTGTTGGCATGCCACCGGGCCACTGCCGAGGAAACATCTTCTGGCAAGCAGACCGACCGACACACAAATGGCCCGAGCACCTCATCCTGCTGCAGCGTCTGGCCATCAAGTTGGTCAATCCAGGCCTTGGGTCTGTCTGCAGAAATCACGACTATGGGCAGATGCTGATAAAATGCTTCTGCCACAGCCGGAGCCAGATTGAGCAATGCTGTCCCTGAAGTGACACAGACAGCGACAGGCTGCCGCAGTGCCTGTGCCATACCCAAAGCATAGAAACCAGCACTGCGCTCATCCGTCACCGGATAACAGGTGATGTCGGGATGCGCATGGAGGTTATGCACAATAGGTGCATTGCGGCTGCCAGGACACACCACCGCATGACAGACGCCGTGGGCTGCCAGCAGTGAGGTAAGCAGGTTGATATTGTCTTTGTCGGAAAACATATTCTTTGACCCCATCTTTGGTCTACTCCGTCTAACAGATCATAGGTCGAACTCTCATTCTCCTAAACGCCTTAATACTATGAACAGATCAGCGCCTTCATGGTGTCCATCTTATCTTCAGTCTCACTCCACTCCGTCTCCATATTGCTGTCAGGAAGCAGACCGCCCCCAGCATAGAGAGAGAAACCGTCTTTGCTGATGCGCATGCAGCGGAGCGACACATACAGTTGGGTTTCCGCCTCGGGGCAGAGTATGCCCATGAAACCACTGTAATACTCACGGGGAGCAAACTCATTACCGCGGATAAAGTCACGGGCGGCATCCTTGGGCAGGCCACATACAGCGGGTGTGGGATAAAGGATATGGAGCAGTTCGCCCAATCTTCCTGGGTCGGCTATGGTGAAGCGGAAATCACTGCGCAGATGTACCAAGTTGCCCGCCCTCATGGTATAGGGACCATCTTCCTCGATATCCGAAGCCACCTGTTCCAAGCACTCAGTGATATAGGTAGACACAACACGCTGCTCCTCTCTATTCTTGATGCTCCATAAGAACTTGCCTTCATCATGAGACGACGGTGACGGAGGTTCATCAAACGAAAGTTGCTCGCCGCTCAACCGCATCGTTCCTGCCAGCGACATGGTGGTCCATGTGGTGCCATCTCCACCAAGCAACAACTCTGGGGTAGCCACCAACCAGGCACCACAGCGGGGAGCCGCCACCAATGCCACCATCAACCTCGGATAGAGGTGGCAAGCCTTTACAAACAGTTCGAGCGGATTCATCTCCTTCTCTTTGGGCACATGGCAGCAGCGTGCCAGCACAATCTTCGAAAATTGCCCTGCCAATATCTGTGAGTGGAAATTGGCGAAATCTATCATATAATGTGATTTCGTGCCACAGACAGCAGACGGCTGCTGTTGGGCAGCAAGAAGGATCTCTTCTGCCTGATTACGCAGTCCGGCATATTCCGACTCGCTGCCGGGAAGCCAGACCTCAGGAACTGTCTGCACCGACTCATCCGCACTGAGCAGCAGGATGGGATGGGCCTCATCCGGAGTGAAAGGCGCGACTACAAATCCACTTTGTCCACTGAGGGAAAACACCGAGGAAAACTCCAAGGGTTGTCCAGAGGTTTGCATCACCATCTGGCAATGCTTCTGATAAGGCAATCTGTATAAAGCAAATGCTGGCATATCACTTGGATTGATTTTTAGGACTGATTACATAATTGGTCACGGTGACTATGGAAATGAGTTCTCCTGCCGAATTATTCACCTCGACATTCCACACATGGAGTTTGCGCCCCTTCTGCACCAGATGGGCCAATGCGGTCACCGTATCTCCCTCTTCCACCGCCTTGACATGGCTGCCACTCACACTGATGCCCACACAGATTTTTCCGGGACAGAGGGCTGAGGAGCCCACACCGGCCACATTCTCTGCAAGGGCAAGAGAGGCGCCACCGCTGAGAAAGCCAAAGGGCTGACGGTTGCGCTCGTCCACCTTCATGGTGGCCATGCACAGGTCGTCGTCAGGCGTTGAGATGAACTGCATGCCCAGCGCGGTAGAGAGATTCGGCTGACTTTCTATGATTTTCCTGATATGGTCTACATTCATTGCATTAGAGTTGGTTCTGTAAATGAACTGTGTTTAGTCAGGGCAAAATTACAAATTTATTTTCAACCACCAATCCATCACCTATGAAAAACAATGCTCCTTGATGAAAAATAGAAAAAAGGTGTGCCACTTCATAAAAATTTAGTAAATTTGCACCGCTAACAGCATTTTTATCTTATATCAGCAATGAACGTATTAGAACTTAGCGAACAAGAGATAGGCAGACGACAGAGTCTGCAGGAACTGCGGTCATTGGGCATCGACCCTTATCCCGCCGCAGAATTTCCCACCAACGCTTTCTCCACAGACATCCGTACACAATTCAAAGACGAGGATGAACCTCGCCAAGTGGTCATCGCCGGCCGCATGATGAGCCGTCGTGTGATGGGTAAGGCCAGTTTTGTGGAACTGCAGGACAGCAAGGGACGTATCCAAGTATATATCACCCGCGACGACATCTGTCCGGAAGAGGACAAGACGCTCTACAACACCGTGTTCAAGAAGTTGCTCGACATCGGCGACTTCATCGGTGTGAAGGGATTCGTGTTCCGCACCCAGACAGGAGAGATCAGCGTGCATGCGCAGGAACTGAAACTCCTCTCAAAAAGCCTGAAGCCGCTCCCCATCGTGAAATACAAAGACGGTGTGGCCTACGACAAGTTTGATGATCCCGAACTCCGTTACCGCCAGCGTTATGTCGACTTGGTGGTGAACGAAGGTGTGAAGGAGACCTTTGAGCAACGGGCCACAGTCATCCGCACCATGCGGCGCGTGCTCGATGAGGCAGGCTACACCGAGGTGGAGACGCCAACCCTGCAGTCGATTGCCGGAGGTGCCAGTGCCCGTCCCTTCATCACCCACTTCAATGCCCTCGACCAGGATATGTATATGCGCATTGCCACCGAACTCTACCTCAAACGCCTCATCGTGGGCGGTTTTGAGGGTGTCTACGAAATCGGCAAGAACTTCCGCAACGAGGGCATGGACCGCAATCACAACCCAGAGTTCACTTGTATGGAACTTTATGTGCAATACAAGGACTACAACTGGATGATGTCGTTCACAGAGCACCTGCTGGAAACCATCTGCATCGCTGTGAATGGCAGCACTGAGCGCGAGATCGACGGCAACATCGTTTCTTTCAAGGCACCCTACCGCCGTCTTCCCATCCTTGATGCCATCAAGGAAAAGACCGGCTATGACCTGAACGGCATGGATGAGGACGCCATCCGCGAGGTGGCAAAGAAACTGAATATAGAGGTGGACGAGACCATGGGCAAGGGCAAACTCATCGACGAGATCTTTGGTGAGACCTGCGAGGGCAGTTTCATCCAACCCACGTTCATCACCGACTATCCCGTGGAGATGTCGCCCCTGACCAAGATGCACCGGTCCAAACCCGGACTGACTGAGCGTTTCGAACTGATGGTCAACGGCAAGGAACTCGCCAATGCCTACTCTGAACTTAACGACCCCCTTGACCAGGAAGAGCGGTTCAAGGAGCAGATGCGCCTCGCCGACAAAGGCGACGATGAGGCCATGATCATTGACCAGGACTTCCTGCGCGCCCTTCAGTACGGCATGCCTCCCACGAGCGGCATCGGCATCGGCATCGACCGTCTGGTGATGCTGATGACAGGTAAGACCTACATTCAGGAAGTGCTGTTCTTCCCACAGATGCGCCCGGAGAAGAAAGCACCCCGCAGCAGCGTGGCAGAATGGGCTGCCATTGGTGTGCCCGAGCAATGGGTGCCCGTACTCAACAAATGCGGATATTACCTCATCGGCGACATCCGTGAAGTCAATCCCCAGAAGTTGCAGATGGATGTCTGCGGCATCAACAAGAAATACAAACTGGGCTACGACAACCCCAAGGTGGATGAGTTTGCGAAATGGATAGAGGCTGCGGGAAGATAGCAATCATCGGTGGCGGCAGTTGGGCAACAGCGATAGCCAAGATTGTGGTGGGCCACACCCATCACATCGGCTGGTATATGCGGCGTGATGACAGGATCGCTGATTTCCGCCGCATGGGGCACAACCCTGCCTACCTGACGAGTGTCCATTTCGACACCGATGAGATTTTCTTCTCGAGCGACATCAACAAGGTCGTGGAACTCTACGATACATTGGTGTTCGTCACCCCGTCTCCCTATCTGAAAAACCACCTGAAAAAACTGAGGACACGCATCCGCGACAAGTTCATCGTCACCGCCATCAAGGGCATCGTGCCGGATGAGAACCTCGTGTGCTCGGAGTATTTTCATGAGGTATACGACGTGCCCTATGAGAACCTCGCTTGTATCGGCGGACCCTCTCACGCCGAGGAAGTGGCGCTGGAGCGCCTGTCCTACCTCACGGTGGGCTGCGCCGACACCGACAAGGCGAAAGCCTTCACCGAGGTGCTCGCCAGCAATTACATCAAGACCAAAACGAGCAGCGACGTGGTGGGCATCGAATATTCCTCCGTGCTCAAGAATGTCTATGCCATCGCAGCAGGCATCTGCAGCGGACTGAAATATGGTGACAACTTCCTGGCGGTGCTGCTCTCCAATGCCGTTCAGGAAATGTCACGCTTCCTCAGTGTCATCAGTCCGCTCGAGCGCAATGTCTACGACTCTGTCTATCTGGGCGACCTGCTGGTCACGGGTTACTCCAACTTCTCCCGCAACCGCGTCTTCGGAACCATGATCGGCAAGGGCTACAGCGTGAAGAGCGCACAGATCGAGATGGAAATGATTGCGGAGGGATTCTTCGGCACCAAGTGCATGAAGGAAATCAACCGGCGGATGCATGTCAACATGCCCATCCTCGATGCCGTCTACAACATCCTCTATGAGCGCATCTCACCACAGATAGAAATCAAACTCCTCACCGACAGTTTCAGATAAAACTGGATCATCCAAAAATCTAGAATATCTAGAGCATCTAGATTATCTAGAATATCTAGAACAACTAGAATAACTCTAAAAAAACAAGCAATATCTATTAAAATCAAAAAATGAAGAACATCAGTCTAAATCTTACGAAAGCCGCCCAATTCCTCAGCGAGGGCGCAGTGAAAGCATTTGAGCCACAAGTGAAAGCCGCACAGGAAGCCCTTGAGGCAGGAACCTGCCCAGGCAACGATTTCCTCGGATGGCTCCACCTGCCGTCATCCATCACACCCGAGTTCCTCGACGAGGTGCAAGCCACAGCAGAAGTGCTGAAAGCCAATTGCGAAGCAGTGGTGGTGGCTGGTATCGGAGGCAGTTACCTCGGTGCCAAGGCCGTGATAGAAGCCCTGAGCAACTCCTTCGCCTGGCTGGTGGGTGACAAGAGCAACCCCACCATCCTCTTTGCTGGCAACAACATCGGCGAAGACTATCTCTCTGAACTTACCGAATATCTGAAAGGCAAGAAATTCGGCGTCATCAATATCTCCAAGTCTGGCACCACCACAGAGACTGCCCTCACCTTCCGTCTGCTGAAGAAGCAGTGTGAGGAACAGATGGGCAAGGACATGGCCCGCAAAGTGATCGTGGCAGTGACAGATGCCAAGCGCGGAGCAGCCCGCACCTGCGCCGACAAGGAAGGTTACAAGAGTTTTGTCATCCCCGACAATGTGGGAGGACGTTTCTCCGTGCTCACCCCAGTGGGACTGTTGCCCATCGCCTGTGCTGGTTTCGACATCCGTCAGTTGGTGGCTGGTGCCGCAGAAATGGAGAAGGTATGCGGCAAGGACACTCCCTTCGATGAGAATCCTGCTGCCCAGTATGCCGCCATCCGCAACGGACTTTATCAGGCTGGGAAGAAAATTGAGATCATGGTCAACTACCAACCCAAACTCCATTTCATGAGCGAGTGGTGGAAACAACTCTATGGTGAGAGTGAGGGCAAGGACAAGAAAGGCATCTTCCCCGCTTCATGCGATTTCACTACCGACCTGCACTCCATGGGCCAATGGATTCAGGACGGAGAGCGCACCATCTTCGAGACGGTCATCAGCATCGAGCAGCCCAACCGCACCCTGCTGTTCCCCCATGACGAAGAGAACCTCGACGGACTCAACTTCCTGGCAGGGAAACGTGTTGATGAGGTGAACAAGATGGCAGAACTCGGCACCCGCCTGGCTCATGTCGACGGAGGTGTGCCCAATATCCGCATCGCTGTCCCCGTGCTCAACGAATACTATATCGGACAACTCATCTACTTCTTCGAGATTGCCTGCGGCATCAGCGGCAATGTGTTGGGTGTCAACCCGTTCAACCAGCCTGGTGTGGAGGCATACAAGAAAAACATGTTTGCCCTGCTCGACAAACCCGGCTATGAGGCCGACAGCAAGGCCATCAAGGAGCGCATCGCCTCAGAAGCATGACGGACATCAGCGCTGCTATCAACAAATACCTTGACAGACACGGCTTCGGGAGTTTTGCTCCCAAAGCCGTGCTCTTCGACATGGACGGGGTCATCTACGACTCCATGCCATTTCATGCCAATGCATGGGAGAAGAGCATGACCGAGCAAGGCATACACATGACACGTGCAGATGCCTATCTGTATGAGGGCATGCGTGGCGTGGAAACCATCAAGAAATTGTTCAAGGACCAGAAAGGCATCATCATCTCCGACGAGGAATCGGAGTATTACTACGCCATCAAGTCGCAGTATTTTGCCGATCAGGGATATGCTCCCAAAATGGCTGGCGTGGAAACACTCATGCGTCAACTGAAGGAGTGGGGACTCACCCTCTGTGTAGTGACAGGGAGTGGACAAAAGACCCTGCTCGACCGTCTGGAGGGCGACTTCCCCGGGCTGCTCCACCGCGAACTGATGGTGACGAGCCACGATGTGTCGCACGGAAAACCGGCTCCTGACCCCTACCTGATGGGATTGGAGAAATGTGGCGTCCAGCCGTGGGAGGCTATTGTCGTGGAGAACGCTCCCATGGGAGTGAAAGCCGCACTGGCAGCCCGCATTTTCACCGTGGCAGTGAACACAGGACCTTTGCCCGACAGCATGCTGTGGGAAGCAGGGGCCTCTCTCGTCGAGCACAGCATGGATGATTTTCGCCAGCATCTTCTGGCGTGGCACGATTGAGGATTAAGAATTAAGAATTAAGAATTGAGAATTGAGAATTAAGGATTGAGGATTAAGAATTAAGAATTATGATTACCATTGCTTGTCGTGTTCTGTATGTCGCTGTGCCACAGTGACCCTTGCTATGATCTACCCCGACATGCAAATCATATGTCTAAACTCCTAATCTCCTAAACTTCTAAACTCCTAAACTCCAACTCTCCTAAACTCCTAATCTCCTAATCTCCTAAACTCCTAAACTCCAAAACTCCTAAACTCCCCAAAAATGAACTTTGACCTGCTAAGAGATAAGAGAATAGCCCTGCTGCTTTCCGGAGGAGTGGACAGTGCCGTGGTGCTGCATGAATTATGCAGCAATGGCCTGCATCCCGACTGTTTCTACATCAAAATCGGCCCGGAGGAAGACGAGGAATGGGACTGCTCCTCCGAGGAGGATATGGAGATGGCGACAGCCCTCGCCGCACGTTATTCGTGCAGGCTCAGCGTGGTGGATTGCCATCATGAGTATTGGGACAAGGTGACGCGCTATACCATGGACAAGGTGCGAGCCGGACTGACACCCAACCCCGATGTGATGTGCAACCGCCTCATCAAGTTCGGTGCCTTTGATGAGAAGCGTGGCCATGAGTATGACCTCATCGCCACCGGACACTACGCACAGACAGAGATGGAGAATGGCAAGAAATGGTTGTGTACCAGTCCCGATCCAGTGAAAGACCAGACTGACTTTCTCGCACAAATTGAGGGTTGGCAGTTGCAAAAAGCACTGTTTCCCATCGGACACTATATGAAGGAGGAAGTAAGGCAGATAGCAGAGCGCGAACATCTGATCAATGCACGTCGGAAAGACTCTCAGGGCATTTGCTTTCTCGGCAAAATCAATTACAACGAATACATCCGCCGATATTTGGGCGACAACCCCGGTGATGTGGTGGAACTGGAGACTGGCAAGCGAATCGGACAGCACAAGGGACTCTGGTACCACACTATCGGACAGCGCCACGGCCTCGGCTTCGGTGGTGGCCCTTGGTTTGTCGTACGCAAAGACATCGCCGGCAATGTGCTCTATGTGAGCAAAGGCTATGAACCCCGCACGGCCTACCGCGATACTTTCGCTGTCCATGCCTTCCATTTCCTCACCGAGGAGGTGGAGATGACTGAGGTGACATTCAAGATAAGGCACACTCCTGAGTTCCATACCGCCAGAATGGAAAAGACGGGCGATGGGTGCTATATTGTCCGTTCCGACGAGATGCTGCACGGAGTGGCACCGGGGCAGTTCTGTGTCATCTACGACCGCCAACACCACCGCTGCTATGGTTCGGGAGAGATTGCCCAGGAGGAATGGCCCCAACAGAAATAGGGTTTTTCCCCCTTAAAGATAGGGAAATACAAGAGGAGGATGTAAAAAATGCTGCTTATCTTTGCATCATAAGAGAGTATCAACCTGTTTTTTCACACCAAAAGACAACACATTATGAAAAAGATGACATTCATAGCAGCACTGCTCTGCATCCTCGCTGCCATCCCGGCAAGCGCACAGCGTCCCAGAGGTCGCTATACCCCTCCGGCTCCGAGAACAAGAACAAGTTATTCAGCACACCGCAGCACATACGGCAGAAGTTATGGCTATGTGCCCAATACCTACTTCGGCCTTCGTTTCGGCCTTTCAGCCTCTCATGTCAGCAGTGATGCCCCCGACCTGAGTTCCAACAGCAGCAAATCAGGACTCGATGTAGGAGCCGTGGTGGGTATTCAGATGGCACCGCAGATGCCGCTGTTCTTTGAGACCGGCCTGCTCTATGTAGAAAAAGGTGGAAAGGGGAAATTTGACAGCAACAAGTTCTCTTACGGCCTCAACTATCTGGAAGTGCCCTTGGTGCTGAAATATTCTGCATACGTAGCACCCGCCACTGCCGTGGAACCCTTTATAGGCGGCTATCTCGCCGGAGGCATCAGCGGTAAGGTGAAGGACTATCGTGACCACGAGGCATTTAATTCGTTCGGCAGCAATGGTGCCAACTTCAAGCGGTTTGATGGTGGAATCCGTGTCGGATGCGGTCTGGCCTATGAGATGCTGTATGCTGAAATAGGCTATGACTTTGGACTGTCCAACATCGGTGACAATGCCTTCGACGACACCCACAATGGTGCCATGTTCCTAAACATAGGAATGAACTTTTAAAAAATTGAAAATTGAAAATTGAAAATTGAAGATTGAAGATTATTCTTTCTTCCCTTTTCGGAAAAGAAGCAAAGCGGCAAGAGCAGCCACAGCCACACCTGCGGCCGCATATCCAAAAAGCGAGCCGCCATCGTGTTCCTCCACGGTGGCGGCTGTGTTATTTTGTTCGGGTGTGTGACCCTTCCCCTCCAGCAACTCCATGACGGCAGCACCATCGGTATTGCTGAGCACGGGTTCAGGTTCCGCATACTCCACTTCATAGATATTGACGGCATTGCCGCCCTGATTGCCTCTGCCCTGTGAGGTGACAATGACATAACGTCCGTCGTTGGAGATATCAAGTCCCACGGGATAGGAGTCGACACTGATGCTGGCGGCCACCTTCATGGTACGGGAGTCCACCACATACAGTTTGCTGGCGAGGTTGCAGGCAGCAAACACAAAATGTCCGCTCGGTGACAGTTCGATGGTGCGTGCGCCTTCTCCCACTTTGCAGTCCTCCCATCCATTGAGCGTGGCAGTCTTTCCTGTCAGGCTCTTGGCGGTTTTCAGGAATGTGTCGAGCGATATGCGCTGCACATATCCAGCCTTGTTGACACTGAGGTAGAGATATCCGTCACGGATGACGAGATGACGCACGTTGGGCATCATGCCCAGCACACGTCCCATGTATTTCTGCGTAGCCATGTCGATAATCGCGATGCCGCCATTGCCACCCATGCATCCCACAAGCAGGTATTTGTCATCGGGGGTGAACACGGTGCCCCTCAGGCAATATCCGCTCTTGTTGTCACGGTCTACTGGTTCTGTGAGACTGTAATTGAGAGGCAGCACATAGTCGACGACGAGCAATGACTCATGGAACCACTCCTCAGGATTGAGGCTGGCCACATTGACCAGTCCGACGGTATTGTTTCCCCAATGGGTAATGGCGACATGCCTCCCATCGTGCGAGCACGCCACCATCTTGGGCAACGGACCTGTCTCCATGAGACGCACGATGCTGTCGGTACGGGTGTCGATGACCGCCACTGCCGAAGGGTCCTGCGCATTGAGGTCATAGGTGCGGCGGTAGAAGGGAATCCACAGATAGCGTCCGCCATGGGAGAAGGTGCTCTCCACTGGTTTCCCCATAAAGGTATTGAGACGCTCGGTATAGTGGGTGAAGGGATAGAACTTGCTGGGCTTGCTCCACAATGCGGCATCCTTCTCGTCCTCAAACTTATATTCTATCACCTTGAGGCGCTTGTGGGTCTTCATGTCGTAGACCACCGTGGCGCATCCCTCGAGCGAGTTGACATAATATTTCTGTCCGTCAGGGTGGATGTTGGCGGACTTGGGAGAGTTGATGTAGGAATCACAATACTCGCCTGTACTCCCTCTGTAATTGATATGTTTGTTGACGATGGTCAGGCTGATGCCCTCACCTTTGCTCTGTGTTCCCACAGACGGATGGATGGCACCCGACTCATTCTGTGCCACCGCTGTCAGGCTTGTTGCCATCACGGCAACTGTCAAAATCAAATGTCGAATCATATTAATGGATGGATGTATGAAGGATGAGAGTTTGATACTCCCAATTTTTCATTTTATAATCTCTTATAAATAATTATAATCTTCAATCTTTAATCTTCAGTTTTCAATCTTTCAAAACGCCTCCCTGTATTTGGATTCCTCCTTGTCGTTGAGCATACTGACATAACTGTTGTATCTGCTTTGGGCGATGTAATGGTTCTCCAAGGCTTGCAACACGGCACAGCCTGGTTCGTGGGTATGGGTGCAGTTGCCGAAATGACAGTCTTTGGAAAAATGAAATATCTCACGGAAATAGCCGCAGATTTCCTGAGGCTCCATGTCAAAGGTTCCAAAGCCCTTGATACCCGGCGTGTCGATAGCCCATCCGCCTTCTGGCAGCCTGAACATCTCGCTGAACGTCGTGGTATGCGTTCCCATTTGGTGTGCCTCTGAGATTTCTGCTGTGCGAAGACACACTCCCGGTATCAACAAGTTGAGCAAGGTGGACTTCCCCACCCCACTGTTGCCGCTGAAGACAGAGACTTTGTCGCGGATGTGTGTCTGCAGACTGTCGATGCCCTGTCCTGTGGCTGCCGACACCTGCAGGCAGGTATAGCCGATATTCTCATACAGGTCACACATCATCTGCTGCAGGTGCCGCTCATCGTCGTCAAGCAGGTCGGTCTTGTTGAACACCAAAAGCACCGGCACTCTGTAAGCCTCCGCAGAAGCCAAAAACCTGTCGATGAATGTGGTGGAGGTAACGGGATAATTGACCGTGACGATGAGCACCGCCTGGTCGACATTGGCTGCTATGATATGGCTCTGTTTGGAGAGGTTGGGCGACTTGCGGATGATGTAGTTGCGGCGGTCCTCTATCTCATTGATAAAGGCTGTGCCTTCCTGATTGCGCACCAAGCCCACCCTGTCACCCACGGCGACAGGGTTGGTGCTGCGTATGCCTTTTAGCCTGAAGTTTCCTTTGATTTTGCTCTCCACCATGTCACCGTCATCGGTGAGCACAGTATACCAACTTCCGGTATTTCTGATGACGAGTCCCCTCACACCTATACGGTCATGATTTCCTTGTTCTTGGCAGCAAGGATATCATCAATTTTCTTGATATACCTGTCGTGGATTTTCTGAAGTTCCAGTTCGGCATCCTTCTCATTGTCCTCTGAGAGTCCGTCCTTGATGGCTTTCTTCAGTTTGTCCTTGATATCACCTCTGACATTGCGCACCTCCACCTTGGCCTTCTCTGCAATCTTGTTGCACTGCTTGGTTAGGTCGCGGCGGCGCTCCTCTGTCGGCTGCGGGATATTGAGCCTGATAATCTCACCATTGTTCTCCGGAGTGATACCGACATCCGAGTCCATGATGGCTTTCTCTATCGTACGGATCATCTTCTTGTCCCAAGGTCTGATGGCAATGGTGCGTGGGTCGGGCGTTGACACATTGGCCACCTGATTGAGGGGCACCATGCTGCCATACGATTCCACTCTCACACCACTCACAATGGCGGTATTGGCGCGTCCGGCACGGATTTTGGCCAAAGCGTCCTCAAGGAACATGGCGGCCATCTCCATGCGTTCCTCAGCGTCACTCAGTGTAGATTTTACGTCTATCATATTCTGTTATTGGATAATAGTTGTTTTTTCGTTGACAAATGTAAGCATATTTTTCGTTTCGTGCAACACTATAGGCAAAAAAATGCATGTGTTCACTGCGGATTGCTCATCACTGAGGCCACGAGATTGGTCAGTTCCACAAACTGTGGGATGGTGAGTTGTTCCGGGCGCATGGTCATCATCGGACTTGAGAAAAGTTCCTCAGTGCCGCTGTCATGTCCCAGGATCTGCCTCAGACTCACCCTGAGCATCTTCCGCCGCTGGTTGAATACCGTCTTGACCACACGGCGGAACAGTTGCTCGTCGCAACCGAGGTCGGTGACCTCATTCCTCGTCATCCGGATGACAGCGCTCTTCACCTTGGGTGGTGGATTGAACACATGCTCGTCGACTGTGAAGAGGTATTCCACATGATACCATGCCTGAATCAGCACACTGAGGATGCCGTAAGCCTTGTTGCCCGGTTCCGAGGCGATGCGCAGCGCCACCTCTCGCTGGATCATGCCTGTGCAACAAGGTATGAGGTCCTTGTTGTCGAGCATCTTGAAAAAAATCTGCGTGGAGATGTCATAGGGATAATTGCCCGTGAGCACAAACTGTCTGCCTTCAAACAATGCATTGAGGTCCATGCGGAGAAAATCGCCACCGACCACCTTGCCGTCAAGTTGTGGGAAATGCTCATGCAGGTATGCCACCGACTCGCGGTCGATCTCCACGGCACGCAGTTCGCGGGGTTTCTCTGTCAGATACTGTGTGAGGACACCCATGCCTGGGCCCACCTCAAGGACAGGAATGTCGGGACAGGCATCCACGGTGTCGGCAATAGCCTTTGCCACCCCCAGGTCGATGAGGAAATGCTGACCAAGATTCTTTTTGGGTTTTACATTCTTCATATTCAAATAATGGATGTACAAAGTTAGGCAAAAATCCAACTTTTCCATTATTTATTTGATACTAAATGACAAAAAAGCACAAAAAAAGGTACCGTGTCCAACACGATACCCTTTATCTTACACATCTTTTGTCTCATCGAAAGCCTCGTCGGCCAAATCAGTGTTCATGTGGCTGCGATTCTCTTTGGACATACTGGAGCGCTTACTCCAGGATGAATCCAACTTTCTGAAGTATGCCATCTTTGATGACCTGTCTCTTCTATAAGCCTTGTCGATGCCTTCGACAGAATAGTCGAAGTCCTGGGAATTGCGGATGGCGAGTGACTGAGCCACTTCTGAGGAATTCTGATTGGCACCCATGAAAGTAAATGACCATCCTTCTTTTTTGAGGCTATCCACAAGAGCACGGATGCTGTTTCTGTTATACTCCCTCGATGCATTCTCCAGACCATCGGTGATGATGGTCACCACCACTGCCACGTCATCGATGTCCTTCACATGTGACCTCAGTGAGGTCAGTGCAAACCCCATGGCATCATAAAGAGGTGTACAGCAGCAAGGCTCATACTGGTCCAAAGTGAGCGGCTCAGCCTCGGCGACGGGCACCTTGTCGTATACCGCGTCTCTTGAGCAACTGCAGAAAGTGACGAGAGAGATGTAGTGTTGCTGGGTTTCGGCATATTCCCTCTGTGCTTTCTTGATACCGGCGAGTGTTTCATTGAAGCCTTCCATGGCAGCCCTGCGGATCATGCCCATCGAACCGCTCTTATCGAGCACAACAAGGTTGTAGATTTGTGTTTTTTCTTTCTTTTCCATTACTTAATCAATCTTTGAGTGGTAAATAGGTTTATAATAAAAAGGTGTTTGATATAATAGAGTGCAAATTGCCTCTGTTTCTATCACTTCCTTCCAATGTTATTTACTCCTTATTGCCCAAATCATGGTTTTGTAAACAATCCCAGGACTAAAAAATAGCACTTTAGGATAGTTAACAAAAGTTAAGCGCCAAATTCATAATTCAAGAATACGATTTAGCGGGTGTTTGTAGAATAAAGAAATAACACATTGACTGGCGGGCATTTCTTATGGTCTGTCTTTCTTTGCCTTTCCAAACTTGGAGGGTTTGCTGCCCATAAAGAGTTCGAGGGTACCGCCTGTTACGATATCTGGGAAATCGAGATACGATTTGGTATACTTGCGGCCATTGAGGCGCGCCGACTGCACATAGATGTTGTCCTTGCTGTTGTTGTGCGCCACCACGCTGAATGTTTTCCCGTCGCGGACACGCATGTCGACACGGTCGAACAGCGGTGAGCCAATAACATATCTCCCTCCTGCGGGTGCCACCTGATAGAGTCCCATCGATGACAGGAGATACCATGCCGACATCTGCCCTACGTCCTCATTGCCGCAAAGACCGTCGGGCTGATCATGGTACATCTCCCCAAGCACCCGTCGGAGAAGAGGGGCAGCCTTCCACGGCATCCCCACATAGTTGTAGAGATAAATGATGTGGTGACTGGGTTCGTTGCCATGGGCGTATTGCCCTATCAGTCCGGTGATGTCAGGAGGTGCCTCTTCGCCGAGGTTGCCCTCCGCGACAAAGAGCGAGTCGAGTTTTTGTGCAAATCGCTCGTCTCCGCCCAGCAGGCCGATCAATCCCGGAACGTCGTGCGGCACCAGCCACAGATATTGCCAGGCATTGCCTTCTGTGTAGTCCTTCACCTCTCCCTCAGCCTTGAATGGGTCAAACGGTTCACGCCAGCGTTTCTGACTGTCGCGGGCTCTCATGAAGCGCGTCACGGGGTCAAAGTAGTGGCGGTAGGCCTGGCTCCTCTCGTTGAAATACCTAAAAACCGACCCGTCGGTGTCACCACTGCCAGGAAGGGCAGCCACACGTGCCACGCAATAGTCGGCCAGCGCATATTCCATGCACTTCGCCACAGTCTCATTCTCATGGTCAAGGTCAAAGGGCAGATAGCCATACTCACGCAACAGGCGCAGTCCGCGCTCATCGCGCATCGCTGACTTCCTTGCCGCCTCAAGCACCTCATGCACATCCACGTCATAACCCTTGATGGCAAGGTCTGCCACGACAGGAATGCCAGGGTTGCCCACCATGCAGTCGGTCTCATTGCCCATGAGATGCCACACCGGCAGTTTTCCCTGTTCCTTGCAGATATGCAGCATGGTCTGTGCGATGTCGCGCTGCCGCTCAGGATGGATGAGGGTCATCAGCGGGTGGGCGGCACGGTAGGTGTCCCACAGCGAGAAGGTGGTGTGGCAGACGAAATCGCCCTGATGCACCTGTCCGTCGGCACCTCTGTATTGGCCGTCGACATCACTGAACACCGAGGGTGCCACCATTGTATGATAGAGGGCTGTGTAGAAGATGCAGCGGGCACGGTCATCACGGGTGGTGATGGTCATTTTTGACAACTGCTCCTCCCAAGCCTTGTCGGCTGCTGATGCCACGCCATCGAAGTCCCAGGTCGGCATCTCTGCCTGCAGGTTGCGCAGTGCTCCCTCAGTGCTTACCGCTGAGATGCCCACCCTGACAAGCAACGGACGGCGGTCGTTGGGGGTGCTGGCCAGCACGAGGGTGTCGCCATTCAAAGGTGTGACAGTGATTGGCTTTGAGAACTCTGCGGCGAAATACACATACTGGTTGTTTGCCCAGCCCTTGGAGTGGCGGTAGCCCACAACCATGCGGTCGCCTCTCGTCTGTATGCCGCACGACTTGGTGCCATCCCATCCGATACCTTGGTCAAGGTCGATGAGCATCATCGCCTGCTGCTGACTGTCGGGGAAGGTGTAGCGGTGCATGCCGCAGCGTGCTGTGGCAGTGAGTTCCGCCCGTATGCCGCTCTCCCTGAGCAGCAGGGAGTAGTAACCTGGACGCACTCGCTCATCGGCATGGGTGAACAGCGTGCTCCGCTTGGATGCATCGGCAACTGGCAGGAAAGCGATATCGCCCAGATCGCCAATTCCGGTTCCGCTCAGATGCTGGTGTCCGAAACCGATCAGCACAGAGTCGCTGTAGTGATAACCAGAACACCAGTCCCATCCCCTGCACGGCTCTGTCGGTCCGAGTTGCACCAGTCCGAAGGGTACATTGGCTCCCAAAAACACATGACCGTGCCCACCAGTCCCGATGTAGGGGTCAACATAATCAGTAAGCCTGCCTGCAGCCTGTCCTGGCATGGGGAGAAGGAATGTCACCAGGGCTAAGGCGATGATTGTCAATTTTCTCATATTCAGATGATGATCTTCCATGTCGCATAAAGGGCATGGTAGGGTTAGGGTTGATAGTTGAATTTCTCTCTCAGTCGTATGTCATCGGATGCCGCCCCCACCATCACCTCAAAGGTGCCGGGTTCAGCCACATGACGCAAGTCGGGGGTGACCACCTCAAAATCCTCGCCGCTGACCATGAATGACACCCGCTTGCGCTCTCCTGCCTTCAGGTGGATGCGGCAGAAGTGGCGCAACTGCATCACCGGCATGACTACAGATGCCACCTCATCGCTCAGGTAGAGTTGCGGCACCTCGTCGCCATCCCTTCCGCCTACGTTCGCCACATCAAACGACACGTCAAAGCGGCCTTCACCGGCATTCCTTACACGGAGGTCGGAATACTCAAACGATGTATAACTCAGTCCGTAGCCAAAGGCATAGAGGGGTTTCGTGGACATATCAATATAATCGTGGGCGGAGGGGCGCAAGCGGTTGTAGTACACAGGAAGTTGTCCGACTCCGCGAGGAACGGAGACACTGAGACGACCCGCAGGATTGAAGTCACCAAACAGCACATCGGCAATGGCTGCCCCACCCTGCTGTCCGGGATAATAGGCGGTGAGCAGGGCATCAGCCTCACCGGCAGCCCAGGTTTTGTCAAGGGGGCGACCCTCCACATAGACCACAACTAACGGCTTGCCTGTCTTCCGCAACGCACGGAGCAGTTCTTCCTGACGGCCCATCAGCGATAGTGATGCCCTGTCGAAACCTTCACCGCATTCCATGTCGCTCACGGCATTTTCCTTTTCGGAAGCGGCTCCCGTTTTCTCGTAGGAGGTACGGAAGTCACGGGCACTGGACCCTCCCACGACGGCCACCACCACATCTGCACGCTCTGCGGCAGCCGTTGCCTGTGCCACCTCATTGAGCATGGTATCGCGGACGGCGCATCCCCTGACATATTCCACCTGCGATGGCTGCAACTTACTCCGGATGCCTTCAAGCACGGTGATGACTTGCTCTTCTGGCTGCGGCGCTGTGTAATCTCCCAGCAGATTGTAGGGGCTGTCGGCATTGGGTCCCACCACCGCCACACGGACATGGCGTGAGAGCGGCAGGATTTTGTTCTGGTTCTTGAGCAGGGTGATGCTCTCCTGTGCTACCTGACGAGCCAGGGAAAGATGGGCATCTGAACGCACATCTCTCGCTGCCGCCTTGGGGTCAACATAAGGATGGTCGAAGAGTCCCATCTCAAATTTCGCCATGAGTACCCGCGCTGCCGCCTCATCGATGATTTGCTCATCCAACCGTTTCTCACGCACGGCCCTCACCAACTCTGCATAGGCCAGGCCGCCGAGGTCGACATGCACCCCTGCTTTCGCCGCCAAAACGGCGGCTTCCTCCAGAGTACTGGCCACATGATGGTCACTGCGCAGGGTGTTGATGCTGTAGAGGTCGGAAACGACAAAGCCGCGGAATCCCCATTGTCCGTAAGGCACGTCTCGGAGGAGATAGGGGTTGGAGGTGCATGGCACACCATCAACGGAATTATAGGAGGTCATCAGGGAGAGTGCTCCGGCTTCCACCGCCTTCCTAAACGGTGGCAGGAAGAGAGAATGGAGGGCACGGGTACCGACATGGGTGGGACTGCCGTTGAGTCCACCTTCCGACGCTCCGTATGCGATGAAATGCTTCAGGGTGACGAGTGTGGCATCGGGCTGTGCCAGATGGCCGCCTCCCATACCCCGTATGAGAGCGGCACCCATCTCTCCGGTCAGTACCGGGTCCTCGCCCATCGTTTCCTCTACCCGCGACCAACGTGGGTCACGCACGAGATCGAGCACGGGACCATAACTGACATGGCCGCCCTGAAGCCGTATCTCTGTGGCAATGGCTTTCCCCACTTTTGCCATCAGGCATGTGTCAAAGGTGGCGGACATACCCAGACCTGTGGGAAAGACGGTTGTGCCGATGGCCATGTGCCCATGGGGTGCCTCCTCTGCAAAAAACAGGGGGATGCCCAACCGCGTGTGCTCCATCGCATAGCGCTGCATGGCATTGGCGGTCTCTGCCGCCAAGTGAGGATCAAGTCCGGTGACGAGGGTCTTCTGTGTCCATGGGTCAGCGCGGAAGACTCCCCAAAACATACCGCACCGGAGACTGTCGATGTCGGTATAGAACTCATCGGTGAGGCGTTGGCGGTTGGCTGTTGGCTGTTGGCCGAGCGCGCATGGCAATTCCAGCCCAGCAAACAGAGCATCTGCCCCACTTTTTCCTCCAGAGTCATCCTTGGCAACAGGTCTGCCACCCGCTGCGACGGTGATAGCGAAGGGTTCTTATAGTCGGGACGTGTCTGCGCATGGGAAATGCCCATAAATGACAACGATCCAAGAAAAAACAGAAGGCTCCATGTATTCCTCATCGTAGATACAGGTTTTTCTATACAAGGACAAAAGTACGAAAAAAAACATATCTGCAGTCGATTTCTGTCCGTTTATTTTGGGATTTCAACGAAAATCACTACTTTCGCAGTAAAAGACAGAATTTATGGAAAGAAACTCCGACATCGCCTTCACCACGCGTAAGGCTTCCCCCATCTTCATAGCAGGTCCCTGCGTCATAGAGTCAGAGCAGGTGCTCTCCATGGTAGCAGAGGAAATAACGGCCATCAATGCTCAACTGGGCATTGATATCATCTTCAAGTCATCCTTTGACAAGGCCAACCGCACATCCGTGGCATCCTATCGCGGACCAGGCTTGGAGCGCGGACTGCAGATGCTCGCCGACATCAAGTCGCGCTACGGACTGCGCATCCTCACCGACATCCATGAGACCTGGCAGGCTCAACCAGCCAGCGAGGTGGCTGACGTGCTGCAGATTCCGGCTTTCCTCTGCCGCCAGACTGATTTGCTCGCCGCTGCCGCCCGTACCGGGCGCACCGTGAACATCAAGAAGGCGCAGTTTCTCAGCGGCCGTGACATGCGGTATCCCGTGGAGAAAGCGCTCGATGCCGGTGCCAGTGAGGTGTGGCTCACCGAGCGTGGCAACTGCTTCGGATACAACAACCTCGTGGTGGACTTCCGCAATATCCCCGACATGCTTGAGATCGTACCGAGAGTGGTGATGGACTGCACTCACAGCGTTCAACGGCCAGGGGCTGGCGGGGGACACACCAGCGGCGACAGACGGTTTGTTCCGCAAATGGCTCTTGCCGCACAAGCCTTCGGGGCCACAGGCTTCTTCTTTGAAACCCATCCCGACCCTGACCATGCTCTCAGCGACGGTCCCAACATGCTGCCGCTCGACCAATTGGGAAAGGTCATCAAGAGCCTTCTACAGATGCCAGTGGCAGAACAATAGGCCTCCAGACAACCGTTGCGCCCACATCAACTATGAACTATGGACTATGAACTATGAACTGTCAACCATGAACAATATCCCCCCTCGTGAATATGCAGCACAGTGCCTCAGAGACGAAGCGAAGGCACTTACCGACCTCATCAGCCAACTCGACGAGCAATTTGACCAAGCAGTTGACATGATCTACCACTGCCACGGTAAGGTCATCGTCACAGGAGTAGGCAAAAGTGGCAACGTAGGAGCCAAAATCGCAGCCACTTTGTCGAGCACCGGCACACCCGCGTTCTACATCAATCCTCTGGACGTCTACCATGGAGACCTGGGGGTGATGACCCCGGAGGATATCGTTCTCGCACTCAGCAACTCCGGACAGACCGACGAACTGCTGCGCTTCATCCCTATCGTGCTACACAACGGCATACCCATTATCGCGATGACAGGCAATCCACAGTCGCTTCTTGCCAAATACTCCACGGTGCACATCCTCGTAAAAGTGGAGAAAGAGGCGTGTCCGCTCAACCTTGCTCCCACGAGCAGCACCACTGCCGCCCTCGCCATGGGCGACGCACTGGCTGTCGCCCTGATGGAGGTGAGGCATTTCCGTCCCAAGGATTTCGCACAGTTCCATCCCGGCGGCGAACTGGGCAAGCGCCTGCTCACCACTGCCCGTGACGTGATGAAGAGCGACGACCTCCCCGTCATCCCGGCAGACATGCATCTGGGCGAAGCCATCATTCTCGTAAGCAAGGGGAAACTGGGGCTTGGCGTAGCATTGCATGACGGGCGTGTGGAAGGCATCATCACCGACGGAGACATCCGCCGGGCCATGGAGCGATGGCAGTCTGAATTCTTCGACAGAACGGTGGGCGACATCATGACACGCAAGCCCAAATGTGTTCTGCCCGAGACAAAGGTGACGGAAATCCAGCGGATCATGAACCAGAACAAGGTACATTCCGTTTTGGTCATCGACCAGGAGCGGCATCTCCTCGGCGTGGTCGACCATTACCGTTGCATGCTGTGAGTTGTTTTTTCATCCACCTTCATTTTGTGGTCTCGCAATAATGATGTACCTTTGCCGAGATTTTAAAGGCACCGTGATAAAGACGAACGGTCACCTTGCAAAAACTTATCGGTTGACTGAACTACTACTCATTAGTTGATGAAACCTCTATTTTGGGCATTATTTCTACTCATCTCCACCTCGGTTGCTTCTGCTCAGACCAGTGACTCGCTGATCATCAGTCAGTTGAACCGGGAGGGTGTGACATTCTCACATGACAACAGCGTGACGCTGCTCATGAACGGGCAGGAGAAGTTCGATGACATGTTCGAAGCCATCCGCCAGGCAAAAAGCAGTGTTCACTTGGAATATTTCAACTTTCGCAACGATTCCATTGCCCGACGGCTCTTCCACCTTTTGGGAGAAAAGGCAAAGGAAGGAGTCGAGGTAAGAGCGCTTTTCGACGGCTTTGGAAATGACTCCAACAACAGTCCGCTCCGCAAACGACATCTGCGGATGATACGCGCCATGGGTATCCAGATCTATGAGTTCGACCCACTTCGCTTCCCCTGGATCAATCATGTGTGGAGCCGGGACCACCGCAAGATAGTTGTCATCGACGGCAAGATTGCCTACACAGGAGGGATGAACGTGGCCGACTACTACATCAACGGAACGAAAGTGGTGGGTGAATGGCGTGACATGCATTGCCGCATTGAAGGCGAAGAGGTCAACACGCTGCAGCGTATTTTTATGAGCATGTGGAAAAAAGTGACGGGAGAGAGTCTTGCCGGCAACCCCAAGTATTTCAGGCTCACATCCACAACCGGCGACTATTTCAGAAACCTGAAGCCCGACACAACAGCCAGCAAGGGGCACCAGACTGTCGGCATCATCAACCGCGAACCCCGAAGGAGCAGCAACATCATCCGGAAATTCTACATCGATGCCATCAATGATGCCCAAGACAGCATCAAACTGGTGAATCCATATCTGACACTGAGCGGAAAACTGAAAAAAGCCTTGAGAAATGCGGCAAAAAGGGGCGTGAAAGTTGAGGTGATGGTATCGGCCAAAAGCGATATTCCCCTGACACCAGACTGTGGCTTCTACAACGTCCACAAACTCATGAAGCACGGTGTCAACGTATGGATTTACGAACCAGGATTCCATCACACGAAAATCATCACTGTAGACGGAAGATTCTGCACGGTGGGCAGCGCCAACCTCAATGCCAGAAGCCTTCGCTTTGACTATGAGACGAATGCCGTCATCGCAGACTCATGTGTCACCCGACAACTCGATAAAATGTTCGACTGCGACAAGGCCAAAAGTTTTCTGCTGACACCTGAGTCATGGAACCGCTTCCGCACCCGCTGGCAGAAGACCAAGGGTTGGTTTGCCCACCTGCTTGCCCCTTGGCTGTAAAGGCACAGAAAAATTCTTGAATTCGAAAATTCGTGAGAGGAAAAAAATCCCGAATTAGCGAATTGGCGAATTAGTGAGCACAGAAAAATTCTTGAATTCGAAAATTCGTGAGAATAAATAAAAATCCCGAATTGGAGAATTAGCGAATTAGTGAGCACAGAAAAATTCTTGAATTCGAAAATTCGTGAGAATAAATAAAAAACCCGAATTAGCGAATTGGCGAATTAGTGATTACAACAATTCTTGAATTCGAAAATTCGTGAGAATAAATAAAAATCCCGAATTGGAGAGATTTGTCGAAGACCCACTGACCGAAGGGAGGTAATTAGCGAATTAGTGAGCCCAGAAAAATTCTTGAATTCGAAAATTCGTGAGAAGAGATAAAAAACCCGAATTGGAGAGATTTGTCGAAGACCCACTGACCGAAGGGAGGTAATTGGCGAATTAGTGAGCCTTCTTTACCTACTTTCAATAAGGTTGAATCTTAGATTTGCTCCAAGTCCACATATCCGTTCATCACAGCATAGACAGTAAGCGCGGAGAGACTGCGGAGCCCCAGTTTCTCGACAATGTTTTTGCGGTGCGTGATGACGGTGGTTAGACTGATGTTGAGCCGGTCGGCTATCTCCTTGTTGATGAGTCCCCTGACCAACAGCGAGAGCACCTCCACCTCACGCGCCGACAACTGAGGACGCTGTTTGGCGCCACGGTTGATATGCTCGCCATGTGGGTGGCCCCTGCGCATCGTCAGCAGCAATGACTTGGCAAGGGCTTTCTCTCCCTCCGTGACACAGACACAATGAAATTCAGGCAACTGAGCGGCATGCTCCTTTGCAGTGGTGAGCACGATGGTGCGGCGATGGTTCTCCGCGAAATATAAACGGTCGGACAGCAGTATGCTGATATCCACAAAATAATGGAAAAACCTTTCCGGATGACCCTCTTGCAGTTCGCTGGCAGAAGCGAATGCCTCCACCTCAATGGAAGGCATCACGCTCTGCAGCAACTGTTTCAAGCCCACAACAGTGAGCGAATTGGCGCAGACTATCGCCACAAGGGGTCTTACGTCGGTCATTTCCAAAAATACGGGGTCACATCTGTAAAGTCGTCGCCAGAGGCGCGCTTGTAAAGTCTTTGATTGGTGGTGCGGTCTTTGAGACATCCAAGGTGAGCAATGTAGGGTCCCACCTTGATATAGTCGAAATCTGATTTCCTCACATTCGACGGCACTCTTTGCCTTCCGCTGTACCATGCCACCTTGGTAAGTTTGTGCTCACGGTGGATGTGGCGGGCAAGCGTGTTGACATACGACGGCTCTGCATCGCCTCCCATGAAGGCTACACAGGTGATGTCTTTGCCATATTGACTGAGAAGCATGTCGATAACCATCGGAGTGAGCGGACTGCCAATGTTTTCCCACAGATACTTGCTGTGGCAACCCGGACAGTGACAGGGACAATTGGAGATATTGATGGCGAGGGTGACCTCATCTGGGATCTCCTGGAATACCACGGATGTATTGACGTATTTCAGCATGGTTTGGGTGATATGGGGTGTTATGGGCGTATGTTACAGTTTCTCCTGACCAGCATAGAACCGGCGATGTGCTTCCTCCTGACGGGGCTGGGAGAAATTGCTCACACGCTTCAAATATCCGATGATGCGTGTCATATAGTCAATGTTCTTGGAATGGCAGTGCGGGCACTCCTTCAGGTAGCGCTTGTCGATGTGTCCACAGTCGTTGCAAATCGTGTTGGGAATATTGAATGTGAAGTAGTTGCACCCCTCCTTGGCTGCCACACGGAGCAACTGCCTGTACTGCTGCTTTGAAAGGTGCTCATCCAGGTTCATGTGCAGGGCGGAGCCTCCTGTGAGGTGCTCGATATAGGGAGCGCCATGAAGTTTGAATTTGTCGATGATGTTCAGCGAGTCGTCCTCCACGATGTAGAAATAACTGTTGTAGCAGTCGCGGGGCACGAAATAGCCATCCTCACGGTCCCATTTCGCATGCTTCACACCCACGTTCTCCGCCGGTATCATCTCACAGTTGAACAGCACATCCTTCGTGCGGTACTGCTTGTTGTATTTCTCAACCAGTCCGAGCACCTCCTGCACGAAAGCGAGGTAATCAGGATTGTTGTCTATCTTCAGGCCCATGAACTCCGCTGCCTCCACCAGACCGTTGACACCGATGGTCAGATACTGTCTGCCGATATTGATGTATCCGGCATCGAAGAGCGGCAGCATGCCATGTTCCTTCAAGTCCTTCAGGTTCTCGTTGTAGGCCAACTGCACCTTGTGGCACAGGTCAATGATCTGCGAGAGATACTCCTTGTAATCCATTCCGTTGTTGACCGCAAACTGGATGCAGCGGTTGAGGTTGATGGTGAGCACACTCTTCGAACCTGTAGACACGCCACCTGCTCCGAGGGTGTAACTGAAACCATTGTCCTGAATTTCATTGCGGAGGCGGCAGCATGAACTCAGTGAGTCGGCATTGTCACTCATATAGGTAAAGAATGAGTGGCCCTCGGCATACATCTCTGCCGTGAAATCGCCCCACTCCTTGTCGATGACGTCACCGTCTGCGGTAAGCAGCGCCATGGTTTCCACGGGGAATGTGAGCACTGTCTTGGTGCGCTCTTTATTGAACCATTTCATGAACCGCTTCTGCAACCACGACAGGCCTTCCCAATCAGGCTGTGTTCCGTCGGGGAAATAGAAGTTGCCGAAAAGGCTCTCGAAATAGAACTTGTCATAGTAGGCAATGTTCCAGAACACAGCCTGATAGTTGCGCGCTCCTGTCGGTTGATTGATGGAATAGACGATCTGCTCAAAGCAGTCGGTGATCATCTTGTCGATAGTGCGCTGCTTGACGGAGAGGTCGACCACGCGGTCGGGCTCCTTCCAATAGTCCTTGCCATATTCCAAACCGATGAAATAGTTGAGGTACATGAGGAACTCAGGAGTGGCACAGGCGCCGCTCAGCATGCTCGACACCATGAAGACCATGTTGACGAACCCGCCACAGAATGATTTGAGGTTGGTGGGAGCGGTAGAGTTGCCGCCTATGGACATCGTGCCCCCGATCAGCCAGGGATACATGGTGATGGACGCGCAATAGTTGGCCAGCGAAGTCTCATCATTCTTATATATAAAGTGCTTGGTCAACTTGTCGATGTACTCATCAGCCAGTTCCTTTCCGTACATTTTTTTTATACGGTCCGTGAGCAGGCGGCGGTTGAGCCGGATGAAACTTGCTTTTGGCAACTCTCCGATCAAAGTTGCAATATTTTTATGCTCCACATTGGCATTGGCGTCATATTTTGAACCAGTAGCAGCATTGGCGGCATCCACATAGTCTGCCAAAAATTTCAACCGCTCCATGGTCTCCCTGTCCTCTGTGTGCTTCTGACGGTAGAGCATGAACGACTTGGCTACCTTGTAGTGCCCCTCACGCATAAGGGCTTCCTCCACCTCATTCTGAATATCCTCAACAGTGATGTTGTCGGTGATATTCAAATGACTGATTATCTTTGAGATAGAGCCCAAATCAGCAGACTCTCCCACAGACTGGAAGGCTTTGATAATAGCCGTCATAATTTTGTCGAGCGAGAAGCGGTCGCGCTTGCCGTCACGCTTCAAAATAGTATAATCCCTCATTGTCGTAGTTATAGGTTTTGGAAAACATTTCCTCTCATTTTTCAAAAAAAGTTTCCCGTTTTGGTCAACTTTTGAAAAAAATCTTCTCGGTAAGTTGCAGAAATAGATTTTTTATTTCGGTTACAAAGATAATACAATTATCCGTTATACGATTCCTTTTTAATCATCAAAAGTACACTATTTAAGGTATTTTAATGATTTTATATTTACAAAACTATTGTCCGAAAAATAGTATTCGGCGCATACCTGTTGGCTATTAGCCTCTTACAAGAAATAAGGTATGCCTATACCTAAGCATGCGCCCCGTTTCCATTTGGATGGAAACGGGGCGCATGAAAATCTGTCAAGGAGAATCCTACTTGGCGTAAGCCACGGAACGGGTTTCACGGATGACGGTGATCTTCACCTGTCCGGGATAGGTCATCTCGTTCTGTATCTTGTTGGCAATCTCGCCAGAGAGTGCCTCTGTCTCCTTGTCGTCCATCTTGTCGGCACCTACGATGACACGGAGTTCACGTCCGGCCTGGATGGCATAGGTCTTAGTGACGCCAGGATAACTCATGGCTATGGCCTCCAGGTCGTTGAGGCGCTTGATATATGCCTCTACAATTTCGCGGCGGGCACCGGGACGGGCACCACTAATGGCATCGCACACCTGCACGATGGGGGCAAGCAGGGTCTGCATCTCCATCTCGTCGTGGTGGGCACCGATAGCATTGCAGATGTCGGGTTTCTCCTTGTACATCTCAGCAATCTTGGCACCATAGAGTGCGTGCGGCATCTCGCTCTCCTCATCGGGCACCTTGCCGATGTCGTGCAGCAGTCCGGCACGCTTGGCTTTCTTCGGGTTCAGTCCCAGTTCGGCAGCCATGACAGCACAGAGGTTGGCCGTCTCACGGGCATGCTGCAGCAAGTTCTGCCCGTAGCTGCTGCGATATTTCATCTTGCCGATGATGCGCACCAGTTCCGGATGCAGGCCGTGGATGCCCAGGTCGATGGCTGTGCGCTTTCCTGTCTCCACAATCTCGTTGTCAAGCTGCTTTTTCACCTTGTTCACCACCTCCTCAATGCGGGCAGGGTGTATGCGGCCGTCGGCCACCAGTTGGTGGAGAGCCAAGCGGCAGGTCTCTCGACGCACGGGGTCGAAACCGCTGATGACGATGGCCTCGGGGGTGTCGTCGACCACAATCTCCACACCACAGGCAGCTTCCAGCGCACGGATGTTACGTCCCTCACGGCCGATGACGCGGCCCTTCACATCGTCGTTGTCGATATGGAACACCGACACGCTGTTTTCCACAGCCGTCTCAGTGGCCACACGCTGGATGGTCTGGATGACGATTTTCTTGGCCTGGGCATTGGCATTGAGCTTGGCTTCGTCCATAATTTCGTTCACATAGCTGGCAGCGGCAGTCTTGGCTTCGTCCTTCAGGCTCTCCACCAGACGGTTGCGGGCCTCTTCGGCACTCAGGCCAGAAAGCTCTTCCAGCTTCTCGCGCTCTTTCTGCTGCATCTTGCCCAGCTCCTCCTGCTTCAGAGCAAGTGCCTTCTTCTCGTTGTCAATACGCTGTTGCTGGCTGTCGAGTTCGTTCTTCCTGCGGCCAAGCTCTTCCTGGCGCTGGTTGAGCGACATCTCACGCTGCTTCAGCTTGTTCTCGTTTTGCTGGAACTGCTGGTTGCGTTGTTGCACCTCTTTCTGCAATTCACTCTTCTTGTTGAGGAATTTCTCCTCGACTTCCAACAGTTTTTTCTTTTTGATAACATCGGCTTCCTTGTCGGCCGACTCTATCATCTCGTTGTACTTCCCCTTGATGACCTTGAGGAACAGGAAGTATCCGCAGGCCGCACCCACAATGAGGGCAGCCACGGCAATAATAATTGTTAGTACAGGACTCATAAATAAAATATATAATGTTAATACTCTCTCGGCTACTTCAAGGCTTCTTCAATCTCAGAAGTCAGCTGTCGGAGAATATTATCATAAGGGGTCGTGTCGTTCTTGCTCTGCTCCTTCTCATACCGCAGGGCAATCTCGATGAGCGTCATCAGCCCTATGGTATGGTCACTCTTGCGCCCTCTATATACCTGGGCGTATGCCCCGTAGCGCTCGGTGATGAGTTTAGCTGCAGCACGATAATACTGCTCATCCTCGCGGTTGTGCAGCACCATTGCAATGTCTTCGTCGTAGACGTGCAACCTTATATTGAGTTTCTCTTTACTTCCTTCTGGCATCGCTTCACCTTGTTTGCGGACGGACATCTGCCCCGTCCTTCTACTTCTCGTCGCTCAGCA
Source organism: Prevotella sp. (assembly GCA_016281815.1). Lineage (GTDB taxonomy): Bacteria > Bacteroidota > Bacteroidia > Bacteroidales > Bacteroidaceae > Prevotella. Next base: position 35,343 of record JAEEJK010000097.1, read on the forward strand.
CGGCTATACATTTGTTGATACTGCGTATGAGGCTGGCCAGCCGCTCTTTGGCTCCCTCCAGGTCGCCATCGGTGATTTCCAGCATTCTAGCCGCTTTCAGCGTTGCGAAGTCATGCTCCAGCTGTGCCACTTTAGCCTTGAGCTGCGTTATCTGCTGCTCATTTTCCTCAACCAGCGCATAAAGGTCGACATTCTCCTGCTTCAATTCCTTGAAACGGAGTATCATCTGCCTGACACGCGTCTGGAAGGTAGCTAAATCTTTCTCACTTTGGCTCATGACAACGCTTTTATCCTACAAAGGTAGGCAAAAGATGTGACAAGTGAAAAGTGACAAGTGAAAAGTGATGTTTTTTTCTACTTATTTAACTTTTCCTTCACATTTTTTACTTCTCACCTCATGCCTCGATTCTCATTTCTCGTTCCCCTGCGGTCGCTTCTCCTTCTTGGCCAACATCACCACACGATAGACGAAATCAGTGCTCCACTTCTCGGAGAAATTGAGACGCTTGTTGTACTCACGGACGCCCAGCACGGTCTTGATGACGCCGGCATCCTTGTAGTCGTTCTTTGTGTAGATGTCGTGAACGGTCTTCTCGGTCATACTGTAGATGGCCTTCTTGAAGAAGCTGGGCATGCGTAGCTTGAACTTCATCAGGTTGCCCGTCAGCATCATCAGATCTTGCACGAACGCCTGAAACTGCAACATGTAGGGCTGCACATCCTGCAGCTTACGGCAACGGCGGTTGATGCTTTGGTCTATCTCCTTGAAGAACTGTTCGTCCATCTCGTACATGTCCTTCAGCATCTTCTTGCAGCGGGCCTTCTCGCCGACCCCCAGACGTCCTTGCTGGGTAGGCACCTTCAGCGTAACCTTGAAAGTGCGGAGGTCGGGCAGCACAGCCAAGCTGGAGATGTGGAGGTCGGCAGCCATCACCGCCTGAAAATACACACGGATGAGGGTCATGAAATCCTCCATGCCACCTATCTTTTCTTCCTGATCAGCCGTCTTGCGGCCAAAGATTTTTCCTATTATTCCCATGATACCATGTTTAAATTGTGTGCAAAGGTACAAAAAAGTTAGGAGTTAGGAGTTAGGAGTCGAGAGTTTTACGCGCTGAGAAAGCATAAAAAATGTTAACCGCCGGATTTAACTCCTAACTCCTAACTCCTAACTCCTAACTTTTGTGTACCTTTGCACCATAATTACGTAATTACACCATGAAAGGAATTGTTCTGGCAGGTGGAAGCGGCACACGCCTCTACCCTATTACCAAGGGTATCAGCAAACAGCTGATTCCCATATTCGACAAGCCCATGATTTATTATCCCGTCTCGGCACTTATGCTGGCGGGCATCCGTGACATCCTGATTATCTCCACCCCCCACGACCTGCCGGGTTTCCGCCGGCTGATGGGTGACGGCAGTGAGCTGGGAGTCCATTTTGAATATGCCGAACAGCCGTCGCCCGACGGTCTGGCCCAGGCATTCATCATCGGCGAAGAGTTCATCGGCAGCGACAGCGTCTGTCTGGTATTGGGCGACAACATCTTCTACGGGTCGGGCTTCAGCGGACTGCTGCGCCAAAGCGTGGAGAACGCCGAGAAACACGGGCTGGCAACTGTCTTCGGCTACTACGTGAATGACCCTGAGCGCTATGGCGTGGCTGAGTTCGACGCTCAAGGCAACTGCCTCAGCATCGAAGAGAAGCCCGAGAAGCCCAAGTCGAACTATGCCGTTGTTGGCCTCTACTTCTATCCGAACAGCGTGGTGGAGATTGCCAAGAACATCAAGCCCAGCGCACGCGGCGAACTGGAAATCACCACTGTGAACCAGAACTATCTTGCGCAACAGAAGCTGAAGGTGATGACGCTGCAACGCGGCTTCGCCTGGCTGGACACCGGCACCCACGATTCGCTGGCTGAGGCATCGACATTCATCGAGGTCATCGAGAAGCGCCAGGGTCTGAAGGTGGCCTGTCTGGAAGAAATCGCCTACAAGCGCGGATGGATCAGCCGGGAACAGCTAGTGGAGGCAGCCCGCCCCATGCTGAAAAACGGGTACGGCCAATACCTGATGCAACTGGCCGAAAGCAAATAGGAATATACACATTATATATAAATAACATGAAACGACTCCTCCTGATTACATTTCTTTCGGTCTGCTGCTTGACAACCGTCATGGGACAAAGCTTGTCAGACGCAGAGGTAATCAAAATTGCCGCCCAAGAAAAAAGGGCTGGCACCTCCGATGCCAACATCGGAGCCAAGCTGATTCAGCGGGGGGCTACGGTCGACCAGATACGCCGACTGCGTGCCCAATACTCCAAGCAAATCACCAATAAGAATCTGGACAACTCCGTTGACAATGCCATCAGCGGGGCAGAGAACCGCATGCGTGTGAACAACGGCAAGTCGAGCAGTGCCGTCATTGAAACTCCCGACATGGTTGGCGAAGAGGGAGACGAGACCATCGATGCCACCGAGACGGCAGAGATGAGAAGACGCCGGGTTTACGGACGTGACATCTTCAACAAGCGCAACCTCACGTTCGAGCCTGCCATGAACATTGCCACCCCGCCCAACTATGTGCTCGGCCCCGGCGACCAGCTTGTGGTCAACGTTTATGGAGCCACGCAGGAAAGCATGACTCTGACCATCAGCCCCGACGGTTTCATCACAGTGCCTGACTTCGGCCCCGTCCAAGTGAGCGGACTGTCCGTATCTGCCGCACAGGCACGCATCGCCGCTAGTCTGGGAACGTTCTATTCCAGTTCAAACATCAAGACCACACTGGGACAGACACGGACCATCACCGTCAATGTGATGGGTGAGGTGCGTACGCCGGGCACTTACTCGCTGTCAGCCTTCTCAACCGTGTTCCATGCCCTGTATATGGCTGGAGGCATCAGCGACCTGGGCACACTGCGCAACATCAAGGTTTATCGCAACGGCAAGCTTATCACCGTCGTCGATATCTATGAGTTCATTCAACACGGTCGGCTGGCAGGAAATGTACGTTTGGCCGACGACGATGTCATTCAAGTAGGCACCTACGACTGTATCGTCGACATCGGCGGCCATGTCAAGCGGCCTATGGCCTACGAGATGCGCAAGGACGAAAGCCTGGCCACCCTGTTGGAATACTGCGGCGGCTTCACCGGCGATGCATACAGCAAGGCAGTCCGAGTGCTCCGCTCCAATGGGAAAATGAGAAGCGTTTACAACGTAGAGGAATTTGAGATGTCCAGCTTCAAGGTGGCCGACGGCGACGCCTTCAGCGTGGACGGCATCTACGACCGCTATGAGAACATGGTCGAGGTGAAAGGAGCCGTGTTCCGCCAGGGCATGTATCAGCTGGCCGACAAGTGCAACTCCGTCCGCACGCTGATAGAGAAAGCCGAAGGACTGACCGAAGAGGCCATGACCAGCCGGGCCGTCATACGCCGCATGAAGCCCAACCGCACGCAGGAAGTGCTGGCCATAGACCTGGAAGCTATCCTCAACGGGCAGCAGGCCGACGTTCCCCTGAAGAACGAGGACATACTCTTTATTCCCACCCAGGCCGAGCACCAGAACTTGCGCACGCTGACAATCGAGGGCGAGGTCATCTTCCCCGGCACATACGAGTATGCAGACAACACCACTGTGGAAGACCTGATTGTCCAGGCAGGAGGACTGACCGATGCCGCATCGACGGTGAAGGTAGATATTTCACGCCGGCTGCGCGACCCTAAAGCATTGGAATCAGGACTACAGACCAGCCAGAACTTCAGCTTTGCCCTGAAAGACAACTTCACTATCGACAGCGACAGCATCTTCCTGCTTGAACCCTACGACGTGGTGCAGGTCCGCCGCAGCCCGGTCTACAAGGCGCCCATGCAAGTGACAGTCACAGGCGAGGTAGCCTTCCAAGGCAACTACAATCTGGAGACGAAGAACCAACGGCTGAGCGACTTGGTGAAGTCCGCAGGAGGCGTGATGCCTGGGGCATACGTGCGCGGTGCCCGCCTGACACGCAAAATGACCGCAGACGAGCGAGCCCGCATGCAAAGGGTGCTACAGACAGCCCGCCAGACTGCTGAAGGCGAGGACTCGGTGAAGATAGAACAACTAGCCATGCAGACCCACTATACCGTTGGCATTCATCTTGATGAGGCACTCGCCAACCCTGGCGGAGAGCAGGACATTGAACTCGTCAACGGCGACCACCTCATCATCCCGCTCCAAAACCGTACGGTGAAAATCAGCGGCGACGTCCGCGCCCCGAACACAGTGGCC
>JAEEJK010000098.1 GCA_016281815.1 Prevotella sp.
ACCCGTCATCGTTCACATATCCAAATTTCTTGCATGTCATGCCTCCGACGATGGAGTCTCCCCTCATGCCCATGCGGTGCGTTTTGCCGTAAGGCCAGCGGATGAAGCTCCATGTCTTGCCCTCGGCAAGCATGTCGGTGTAGATGTCCTGGGCAGGGAGCATGCAAGGTATCAATGCCAATAAGAGTAATAGTTTTTTCATGATCTGGTTGTTTTGGTTCTATTCGCAAATTTAGATAATCATTCTGTATAAAACAATAGATGAAGTGAAAAACTGGGATTTTACATGATGGTTCCGCTGGTAATATCTACTGTGGCTCCTATAGGTGCAGAAAACTTGGCGGTAACAGGTGTTACCAGCATGCCCCCGTTGGAGATGACCAGTTTGCTTCCGGATTCCAGTATCAACTTTGCAGAGGAAAGTGTGCAAGCATTGATGACCAGCTTGCTTCCGGATTTGACTTTAATCCATGCCCCGTAATGGAAATGGTGGTCATGGCCCAAAGTCCATGTTGCATTGTTTTGCACGATCACATTGTTGCTGTATGAGGCAGGTGATGAGGAAAATGTGTTGGTGGTAATGTAGATAATGGGATTGTCCTCTGGATTAGCGTTTGTTGTATAACCGTATTCATCCATGGGCCCAATGGTGGGGTCGGAGTCATCACCATCTTTTTCCTCTGGGACCCATGACGGGCATGACGATGGCTTACTCTCACTTATCCCCCAGTTGTAGAATCCGTCACCGTCGGAATCCTCCCATACAATATCATTCTCGTCATAAAGGAGGGATGTCACCGGTGTAATCAAGGCATAGCAGCCAGGCATGTGAGCCAAATTGTCATAAACGATGAACATGTATGGTGGATTCGTGTTATCACCATTAATGTAACTGTTTTTGAATTTCCATACTGTTCTACCTATAAATGGACTGTTTTCTCCAACAGTGAAAGCTGGTACAAGCCCATGGTCTCCTGCATTATAATTCCAAAGATGGAATATGGTGTCACCAGCATGGACTACTCCATATCCATATAAAGCCATTGCATGATTAGGAGGCATTGAATCTGGTGGAATAGTATGGTCATATCTCGTGAAACCGGATACCAACGGGCCATATTTGATTAAAGCCTTTTTTATGGCTTGCTCATTTAGGCTGACATATTGGTAATTATTTATGCGAACGTTCTCTGTTGGTGATATATTCTCGCTTTCACAGGGAACTGAATAATTTACAAAAGGATAGGCAATTTCCTCGCAGACACCATGATTACGGATAAAGAAAAGAGGTGCGGATAGAGACATGCCATGCCATGGATTCGAAGAACCATTACATACAGCGGCCTCCTGTTCAGACAAGTCCATGTCTATCTTCTTGTTGAAATAAAGGTTGGCAACGGCTTCAAGACAGCTGATGGCGGTGAAAGCAGAGCAATACCCACTTTGGCCTTGGTCCTTTACTGGTGTAAGCCAGTCTTTCCCATGACGGTCACGCCAGCTGAATTCCTCCACACAGTTTATACTCGGCATTGAGACAATTTGCATATTATCAATGCTATCATTGTAATTGTGGTCTATAACATGGAAAATACCATCGATATAGTACTCAACTCCATCTGTAACGGTGCTTTCTGATCCTCCTATTATCCTCATTCTATCAGCAAAAGGCATTTTACTAAGTGGTGTTACCCCCGCATACCATAATTCATGCCGTTCCTTATTTCTGTTGTTGATTATATCACTTTTAAAAAAAGTTTGAGCTTCACGAAGTTGTTCAAAATTTTTCTTCCATTCGGCTTTGTCGGAAAAACGGTTCAAGGTCGAGTAATTGAGAGTATTTATTTTTACAATTGCCCCATATATGTATACTCTCATTTCTTTTGGTCTAACGTCCCATAGAGAAACTGTTTCCTCGCAATAACCGACAAATTGATGTTTTTTTGAGGCTGTTATGATGGGAGAACATTCAGCTACAAGATACTTCATACCACATTCATCTTCCATAATAAGACGGACAAGGTAATCATCGTTGGTAGCTGTTACATCCATGTCAACAGATAAACCACTGATTGCCATGTTGAGAAAGCTCAAGTCCAGTGTGTCGTTTTTCTCACAGGTTTTACCTAATGAGAAATGAGAACAGTTGTTTTTTTTATCTAATTTGAACAAATCTGATTCAAGAAATTTGATATCTTGTGCATATCCATACACAATAGAATATAACAACACGATTGTTATATATATTCTTTTTATATAAAACTTATTCATGAGATTATCATTTTTATGAGTAATATTTAATTCGTCAGTATCATCCTCCTTTTCTCCACGTCCTTCCCGTTGATGACGAGCGTGAGGAGGTACATGCCCGGCTCAAGGCCGCTGCTGCTGAGGATTACGCGGTCGGAACTGCCGTCGAGCGGTATCTCGCGCACGGGCGTGTCCTGCATGTCGGCGATGCGGAGCCGTGCGTCATGCGTGTCCTCCGGCAGGGCATACCTGACCAGGGTCGCCTTGGTGAATGGGTTGGGGTCAACATGCAGGAGGGGCGTGCCGCCGGGAACGGCCTTCATGGCCGGCGCGGCAGCCATGCCGCCCGTCTCCAAGGCTGTCGCGTCGCCGTTCACGGACGATGGGCTGACCATGGCGTATAGCTGCTTGACGGCCTCCACCAGCACGGGCATGATGTCGGTGTAGTTGACGTAGTGCTGCCCTGCCGCATCCGTGATGACCTGGTTGGGATGGTAGGCATAGGCGGCAAGGGGCGAAAACGCATAGTGGGTGGTGCCGGATGACTGCCCGGCCTTGTGGCCCGGGTAAATGTTCAGGGAGTCATCGTTAAGGATGGCGTACTGCAACGTCCCTTGCCTGGTCTGCAGGGAGTTGACGAAGGACAGGGCGTTCAGTATCGCCGAGGTGTTGTAGATGTCGTGCTCGTGGGGGTTGACCCACGATGCCTTGGCCGCCCCTGTGGCTTTCATGTCACCGTGGAAGTAGCCGGCATACCTTCCGGCAACCGAGGTGCCGAGCGTCTTCGTGGCTGAGCCGTAGATGCCTGCGCCGTTGCCGCTGCCCTGCAGCACGCCAGCCACTCCGAAGTTCCAGCCGTCGGTGCAGTTGCCCGCCGCACCCCTCACGCCGATGGCACGGGCAGATACCGCCGATTGTGAGAAGGCGGTGCCCTCGGCCGCGATGTTGAAGTTGCCCGTGGCCGGGATGGCGGACGAGGTATGGACGTCGTAGTCGCTGCCGTAGGTCCGGTCGCCCACGCTGAGCGGTATGGCGGATGTCATCTGGGTGCTCTTCACGCCCACGCTGCCGTTAGTGAACACGTCAACCTGGGAAAAGGCCAGTCCGTGGCAGAGGAGTGCTGCCGCAAGCAATAATGCATGTTTTCTCATATCGCTTCCTCCTTCCTATCTTGACAGTATCATTTTCTTGGTGTCCACCTCTTTTCCGCCTGCGATGAGCGAGTAGAAGTACATGCCGGGCTGTAGCTCGCCGCCGTTGAGGGTCACGTTCCCCGAAGCGGCATCAAGGCGTATCTGGCGCAGGAGCGTCCCCTTCATGTCGAATAGGCAGAGCCATGCGTCGCCGGCACCCTCCGGCACGGAATAGCGGATGACGGTGGAGGAGCTGAACGGGTTGGGGCTGTTCTGCCACAGGCGGCAGCCATCCGCGGCATCCTGCCGCACGGGAGCGGCGGCGAGGCCGTCGGTCCCACCCTCCATGTCCTGCGGGTTGGCCATTGCGGAGGAGCTGACCATGGCATAGAGCTGTTGGATTGCCGCCACGAGGACGGGTATCAGCTCCGTGTTGTTCACGTAGTAGTCTCCTGCCGCGTCCTGCTGCACCAGTCCGGGATAGAGCGTGGCGATGCTGCCGGGGACGAAGGCGTAGTGGTTGACGATTACCCTCTGCCCCTCCTCTTCCCCGCCTCGGACAAGCATTGTGTCAAGGTCCGGGGTGTTGATGACGGCGCTGCCCTGGAGGGTCTGCAGGGCGTTGATGATGGAGAGGGCCGACTGTATGGCGGATGTGTTGGTCATGTTGTTCTCATGGGGGTTGGTCAGGTAGATCTTGGTGGCTCCCGTCGTCTTGATGTCGCCGTGGAAGAAGCCGGCATACTTTCCGCCGGTGTCATATCCGAGCACCTCGGAGTCGGAGCCGAAGACACCCGCACCGCCGTACGTTCCCTGCAGTGCACCCAGCACGCCGTAGTTGTAGCCGGAGGTGCAGTTGCCTGCAACGCCCCTTACACCGATGGCTCGCCCTGTGGAGCCCGCCGTGGAGCGCAAGGCGAAGCCTTCCAGCCCGATGTTGTATTTGTCGGCGGAGGCGGGGTTGGATGAAGACATGTTGACGCTGTAGTCGCTGCCGTAGGTCTTGTTGCCCACGCTGAGCGGTATGGTGGATGTCGTCTGGGTGCTCTTCACGCCCACATTGCCGTTGGAGTAAACGCGCAGTTGAGAGAAGGACTGTATGCTACACAGCAATGCTCCTGCAATGATGAAAATCTGTCTTTTCATGTCAGTGAGGTATTATGTTTTTTCCTGATTATAGTATTATAAGGTGATTTCACCCACGAAGCAGTAGATGCCGGTGTACATTGTGATGTCAAACATGCCATAGAGTGTAGATGGAAGGTATACAATTCCTGTCACAGGGATGTATGTGCTATATACGATGTCTTCGCCATCGGAC
>JAEEJK010000010.1 GCA_016281815.1 Prevotella sp.
ACCTGCCGTCCGTCACGCCTTGTGTTTATCAGATTGCATCCGTTTGTCTCTCCCATTACATCTATTCGTTTATATTAATAACGGAGAGAAACGGATTTTAATGTGTTGCCTTGAGATATTGTAAGTCGCCGTACCAATAGGAGGCTGTGCAACCGCCGTCAATGAGTAGGTCGGCACCGCTGATGAAGCGGCCGCGTGAGGACATGAGGAACTCTGCCAGGTCGCCCACCTCGTCAGGAGTTCCGGCACGACGGGCCGGCATGCCCTCTATCATTTTTAGGTAGCCATCCTTGCGTGGGCCATGAAGTTCATCGTTGGCCAGCGGCGTGATGATGATTCCGGGAGAGATGCTGTTGATGGTGGCACCCCGACGGCCCCAGCGTGTGGCTTCGTACATCACGCGCAACACATTGCAACGCTTCGAGTACTGATAGGCTTTCAGCGTGTCGTTGATTTCCTTCAGAAATGGCAATTCCAATAGTTCATCCACAGGGGTGGTGGCCAGTGCTTCATTCTGTTCCTGCGGCAAGGCAGGCAGGCGGTGACCGCTCTGCGACGAGATGATGACGCCGCTGCCACCCTCGGCAATCACCTTGCCGAAATCCTCCAGCAATACGCTCGTTCCGTAGAGGTCAACGCGGAGAATCTCTTCCACTGGAGCCTGTGACGGTGACACGCCGGCGGCATTCACCACGTTTTTCACATCACCCTTGCTGGTGGCAAAATCTACCAGTTTCAAGATGTCCTCTTTCGAACCGAGGTCGCACTTGATGGTGGAGCACTCGAAGCCAGCATCCTCTAACGTCTTTGACGCCTGCTGTGCATTCTCCTCGCTATAATCGGCCAGCACCACGTGTTTTCCTGCCGACACGCGGCGGATGATAGCCTGCCCGATGCTTCCGGCACCTATTAATACAACTACTTGTTTTTTCATATCCTTCAAACTTAGCATAATAGTTTACGGTGCAAAAATATGAAGAAAAGCCGAATCCCTTTGTATAAATATTGCCGTTTGTCTTACCCAAATTACGTTTTATTTCTACTAAAATTATTAACATACAAAGAGTTAGGGCAGCCTTTCATATGACAACTACAGGTAGTGTTGCTCGAAAGTTCCAAATAAACATTCTATTATTTCATCCAATTCGCTAACTTTGCATATTCAAAATATATCAAATTATGGAACAGAACAAAATCATTATATATCAGACCGAGGATGGACAGACACAGATTGATGTCCGTATGGAGAATGAGACCGTGTGGTTGTCCACTGGACAAATGGCGATTCTATTTGACAGAGAAGAGTCGAACATCCGCCGCCATATCATCAATGTTTTCAAAGAAGGAGAACTCAGAAAAGAGAATAACGTGCATTTTTTACACGTTAATGGTGTAAAAAAGCCAGTCCCGTTTTACAATCTTGATGTCATCATCTCCGTTGGCTATCGTGTGAAAAGTCAACGAGGTGTTCAATTCCGCCAATGGGCCAATCAAGTTTTGAAGCAGTATCTCATCAAGGGCTATGCCGTCAACCAACGTATACATAGCGAGCAAATAGCCGAACTGCGCCAGTTGGTCCAGATGGTAGGCCGCACCATACAAAACCAGCAGATAGAACCAAATGACGAAAATCAGGCATTGTTCGACATAGTGGTGGACTACACCTACGCCCTCGACACCCTTGACGACTACGACTACCAACGTCTGCGTTTGGCAGAAACCACCCAGGAAGACAAGTTCCATGCCACTTACGAGAATGCCATGGAAGCCATCAAGGCGCTGCGGGATAAGTTCGGAGGCAGTTTACTGTTCGGCAATGAGAAGGATGACTCTTTCAAAAGCAGTATCGGACAGATATACCAGACATTCGGCGGTGAGGAACTTTACCCCAGTGTCGAGGAAGGGAGGGACCGCGATGTTGATAACATCGTGGAGGGTACCGGCAGCCATGCTCCTCTATCTCGTCACCAAGAACCACTCATTCAGCGACGGCAACAAGCGCATTGCTGCCACGCTCTTCCTATGGTTGACTTCGTCTTCCTCTGTCACGACTCGGCAAAGTTCAAGCAAGCTTGACTTTGCTCTCGCTGCTCCATCAGTTCCTCAACAACAACGGCATCCTTTATCGTCCTGACGGCACCAAGCGGCTGGCAGACAACACGCTTGTAGCCCTCACCTTGATGATAGCCGAGAGCAAGACCGAGGAAAAGGATGTCATGGTGAAGGTGGTGGTGAATTTGATCAATCAGAAGAATCTTTAGGGGAACCGAGTGTCGAGAATTCGTGCCACAGTTGAACATATCTGCATTAACCAAGACAAGCTACAATGAAGAAACTGCTTGGAATATTGTTGCTGTCATTTCCGATGCTGATGCAAGCGCAGCCACGGAAAGCCATCGTGAGTGGTGTAAGTTGGTACGACCATCGGGGCGAGACAGTCTCGGCCCATGGCGCCAACATCATTCGCGATGGAGGACGCTACTATCTGTTTGGCGAGTACAAGACCGACTCGGCCAATGTGTTCACCGGATTCAGTTGTTATTCGTCGGATAATCTTGTAGACTGGCGCTTCGAGAGCATCGCCTTTAAGCAACAGACTGATGGCCGCATGGGACCCAACCGCGTGGGTGAGCGTCCCAAGGTGCTCCGCTGCCCTGCAACAGGCGAATACGTGATGCTGATGCACACCGACGATATGCGGTATAAAGACCCATGCACCTGCTATGCCACAAGCAACACCATCACCGGCCCCTACAAGTTTCAAGGGCCAATACTCTACAAAGGACAGCCCATCAAGCGTTGGGACATCGGCTCTTTTGCCGATGACGATGGCCATGCATATCTGTTGGTGCACCATGGTGGTATATATCGTCTCGCCCCCGACTTCCATTCTCTCGACTCCTGTCTGATGAACGGTTTGAAAGGTGCGGGCGAGAGTCCCGCCATGTTGAAGAAAGACGGCGTGTACTATTGGATGTCGAGCCACACCACCTCTTGGGAGCGCAACGACAACATGTACTGGACTTCGCGCTCGCTCGCCGGACCGTGGGAATACCGAGGAGAGTTCTGCCCCAAGGGG
>JAEEJK010000099.1 GCA_016281815.1 Prevotella sp.
CATATTCTGGAACCACTCATAGGTAGATGTTGGTCGGGCAGATTTAAAACTACCATCAAAGACCACCTTGGTTACTGTAGATGCCTTACTGTTCCATCCAGGGTCATTGAATTCTGTGTTCAGGCTGTACTTCGTGCCTGACCGCGAAGCCTTGTTCTTGTCGTAATAGAATGTCAGTGTGGTGCCACTGAGCACTGCATACGCCTCAGTAGTGGTGGGAGTTGGACTTGTTCCGTCCTTAAAGTAGCCGTACTTCCACATATACCATCCAGATCCTGTCGACATTTTTTCAGGAGTGAACCCTGAGGGATAGTTCAGCGCGCAGGGAGCCGATGCCGACCCCACATTGGAGCAGGCTGTCTGATCGAGCACATTGGCAGTGGCAGGGATGGTCAGCGTCTTCAGACCCGACTTGGCCATCATGTACTTGGTATTCTGTGATGATGTCAGCGTGAACTTTGAGATATCAAGGCTGGTAAGTGCAGAGCATGTATAGAACATGTGGCCTATATCTGTCGCCTTCGACGTATTGATGTTGCTCACGTCGAGGGAAGTCAGGCTGGTACATTCATAAAACATCGAATTCATACTGGTCGCCGACGACGTATTGAGATTGGCCATGCCCGTGACGGATGTCAGATTGGTCAGGCCATAGAACCAGTTGTCGCATGTTGTCGGACGTGCATTCTTAAAAGAACTGTCGAACACGACGGTCTTGATAGACTTATTATTATACCAACCAGGCGCATATCCTGCCGCGTTCATTGCATATTTTGTTCCCGAGCGTGATGCCTTGCTGCCATCGTAGTAGAAGGTCAGCGTACTACCATTGAGCACAGCGTACATCTCTGTAGCGGCCCTTGACGCTATAGATCCAGTAAGGATCAGCAGCGTGATAAGAAACATTTTAAGTCTTTTCATAATGAATTTGATTTTTGGTTATTGTTTTTTTGATAAAGTTCAATACAACAGATGTCCCTGCATGTTATTATTGTCGCTCAAGCAGCAGCACACGGCTGCTCCAGTCATTTTTCTTATTCCACTCCACATCGTTGCGATAAGGCATTTCCAGTCCGTGCCCCATCAGATAAGCCCCACTGTAAGAATTTCCCTCACAGTCGAGCGGACGCAGGTCGATGCGGTTGAGTTCATGTACCTTGTAAATGCCATTTGGATCGAGGCCTGCCATCCTCACACGAGGCAGGTGTTCGTTCTGGAACGACTCCGTCTTCCACCAATAGAAGACAGCGCGGTCCTTCTGCTCCGAGACATACATCATCGATGCCAGACCTTTCCGGTCGTACGGCGAAACGAGCCTGTAGATGTCACCGAACTGCACGACGGGCCTGATCTGCTTGTATTCAGTGATAGCCTTCCGGCATAGTTCCTTCTCCTCATCTGTCATGTTCTTGGGCTGTATCTCCATGCCCAAGCGACCGCTCATAGCCACGTCGATGCGGTATTTGAGCGCGGTGGTGCGGAACACGGTGTGGTTGGGTATAGCACTGATGTGGCAAGCCATGGCCATAGAGGGGAAAAAATAACTGGTGCCCCACTGCATGTAGATGCGCTGCAGTGCGTCGGTGTTGTCACTCACCCAGAACTCATCAAACCAGGGCAGCACTCCCCAGTTGGCCCTTCCTCCGCCACTGGCGCAGGCTTGGATGGTGACATCCGGATATTTGTCGCGTATTCTCTGGCAAACCTTCTCAAAGCCCCTGTGGTATTCGATATACAGGTGGCTCTGGTCCTCAGCCTTCAGGTATTGGCTGCCATGGTTCATGACCGACATGTTGGCATCCCATTTGATGTAGTCGATTTCAGGATACTTGGTCAGCAGGTTGTCAACGATACTGAAGACAAAGTCCTGCACCTTGGGATTGGAAAGGTCGAGCACCACCTGGGTGCCCCCGCGCCCCAGCACGGCATCGCGTTTGGGAGCCTTGATGATCCAGTCGGGATGTTTTTCATACAATTCGCTCACCGTGTTGCTCATCTCAGGCTCAATCCAGATGCCGAACTTCACTCCATTTTTCTTGGCATCGCGGAGCAGTCCCTCGATGCCATCAGGCAGTTTGTTGCGGTCCACCACCCAGTCGCCCAACGAAGAATTGTCGGTTTTTCTCGGATATTTCTCACCGAACCATCCGTCATCCATCACAAAGAGTTCGCCGCCCATGCCGGCGATATCGGCCATCATCTGGTCCATGCCCTTTTGGTTGATGTCAAAATATACACCCTCCCAACTGTTGAGCAGGATTTTGCGCTCCTTGTCGCCATGCATGAGCCTGTATTTCCTGCCCCATCGGTGGAAATTGCGCGATACGCCGCTCAATCCCTCCTCGCTGTAGGTGAGAGCGAGTTTGGGTGTGGTGAAGGTCTCGCCACGACGGAGGTGGTATTCAGAATTGTCCTCATTGATGCCGGCAAAGAGGTAGTGATACTCAGTGTCATCGGTCTCCACCTTGATGCGGTAGTTGCCCGAATAACAAAGGGCTGCACCTATGACAGCACCATGGTTTTCATTTGCCTTTCCATCAAGTGAGAGCATGATTTCCGCATGGTCGGTATGTGCATTGCGAACCCCATCCTTATTTTTCAGAATGAGTTGTCCCGATGACAGCGGTTCCTCGGTGAGTTGTGCCTCGTTGCCCCATGACCCATGAAGATGGCTCACCCACACGTCTCCCCTTCGGACGGGAAGCATGGCAGAAGCGAAGGTGGTGAGCGTCACCGTCGCCTTCTCATTGTTGGTGATATCGGTCCATGCCTCTATCATGTCCACGTCACGGTAGGCCCTGTAGTGGAGACGCACCTCTATGGGATAGACAGGGTCGCGCATGGTGATGGTAGTGACGGTAGCGTTGTTCTCCGCTTCGGTGGTGACACCAGTGGTGACAAGGGCCGTCGACAGGTTGCCATCAGCATGCCTCATGGCGAGGGCCGCCTCAGCCGGGCAGTTCAATCCATATGCCGGATAGGCATTCATACGTCCGTCGCGAGGGCGTTGCAGATGATCGGCATCGCTATTAAGGAGCCTTGCCCCGAAATACATGTATTCTGGAGCCTTCCCTTCATCAGCATTGATTACAAGGCTGATGTTCTTGGTTTCCACCTTCACAGGAGCGGCTTGCAACAGCAAAGTGCAAGCGAGACAAGCGGTCATGATAACAATCTTTTTCATATTCATTGTGATAGTATGTCTTGGATATTGGTTCGTGTCTGTATGATTCCAATTATTGTTTGCTGAGCACCATTTTCACGATGCCCATCACGTCAGCCACAGTAATCCTTCCGTCATTGTTGACATCAGCGGTCTGCACGTTGAAAATGGGCAGCGGCTTTTGCATCACCTTGTTCACCACCAGCATCACATCAGCCACAGTCACCATATCGTCACCATTGACATCACCCATCTCGGCATTCTTGAAATATCCGCCCCTCCAGATGAAATAACTATGGGTGTCATCCCACTCGGCTCCATCATAAAAGAAGCCCTCTGGAGCGATGAGTACACAAGGTTTTTCGGCGGTACCCACACCCGAACAAGCCTCAAAGGTCTCCTCGTCGGACATGAAATTGGCACTGCTGGGGATAGTGAGCGTCTGCAGAGCATTGCAATGTGTCAGCATATTATTGTAGGTGCCTTGTGCAATGAATGAGAAATTGCTGATGTCAAGAGAGGTAAGTAAAAAGCAAGCACAAAACATATTGTTCATGTCCGTCACCTTTGAGGTGTCGAAATTGAGTCCGCTGAGTGTGGTCATGGAACCGCAAGTATCGAACATGTAGGACATATCTGTCACATTGGAAGTGTCGAAACTGCTCAGATTGAGGGATTTAAGATTATTGCAGAACATGAACATGGTATTCATGTTGACCACCTTGGAGGTATTCAGATTCTTGATATTCTCGATGGAGGTAAGTTGTCTGAAGCCATAGAACCATCCACGACAGCTCTTTGGTCTTGCTTTAGAGAAACTGTCGTCAAACACCACCTCGGTGAGCGTTTCCGTGACTTCTGCACCAGACCAGGTTGGAAAACCATCAACCTCATTCAAATCCAGCAAGTATGTCGCGCCAAAGCGCTTCCCATACTGGTTGTCATAGTAGAAGGTCATTGTATTCCCGTAAATCAAAGCGTAGGCATCCCGGTCGACGAAGAAACCGCCTTTCCAACTAAAGTAGCCGTCAACCCAAGTGGTATCACTGGGTATGAAATTCTCGGCATATATGAGCCGGCATGGAGAGTCAGCAGAGCCCACATGTTCGAATGCATCAGCGGGCAGTTTGTTGGCACTTGCAGAGACCTTCAAGGTTATCAGGCTGGTGCAAGACGCCAACATTCCGGCATTATTGGTCCCGCTAAAGACGAAGTTGCTCAAATCGATATTTTCCAAGTTAGTGCAATTGGCGAACATGCTGTTTACACCATATCCATCAGGTATGTTGCTGTCATCAAAGTGGCTCACATCGATGCTCGTGAGGCTACGGCAACCATTGAACATGCTTGTGAATGTTTTGGCGCTGTGGGTATCGAATTTACTCACGTCTGCGCTTGTCAGTTGATAGCAACTGGAGAACATGAGTGCGAAGTCCACCACCTGGTCGGTCTTCAGGTAATCAAGATTTCTGATGTTGGTGAGTTTTGACATTCCATCAAACCAATAAGAAGTGGTTTTGGGATGGAAATGAGCAAAACTCTCATCAAAGACAACGTTCTCGATATTTGCCCTAACACTGCTGCCATCTACTGTAGCCGAATACCATCCAGGTTTGTTGCTATTGATGGCGACACCGGAGTTCAGTGAATTCAGGTTATACACATTCTCACCGGAAAAACTGCTGTTGTGAACAGACCTCTTGTCATCACAGTAGAACGTCAGGGTCGTCTTATCCCTTGACAGCACCGCATAGGCCTGTGTAGTCTTGAAGTATCCGCCTTTCCATTCTAAATATCCAGATCCCTGAGAAATCTCTGAGGGTGAAAAACCTGCAGGGTAGTAAAGCAAGCAGGGATTGTCATCTGTTCCCACTCCACTGAAGATATTATTTGGCAGTTTGTTGGCGAATTCGGAGTTGGTAATACTAGGGGTTAACTCCACTTTGGTGATATTCTTTGCATCATTAGACCATGCCGGGGTTGCTCCATCAATGATTTTGTAAATCGTCCCTTCGCTAATATGTGATTTCTTGTTTTCGTCATAATAGATTGTCAGTGCCGTAGCGTCCCGGGTTAAAACAGCGTATATCTCTGGCCTGGAGACCATCAAGTATCCGTTCTTCCAGACGACATAATCATTTCCTTTGCTGTTGGTATAAAGGGGTTCCCATGAGATATCGTCGAAATAGTAATTGTTTTCCTCCTTCAACACATTGAGTAAGAAGCAGATGGTATGCATGGCATTATTTCCTGCCTGTTGTGCGGTGATAGTACCCTCATATACGATTTCCTGCCACTCCGTGGTTAAATTATATGAGTTGCCAAGCATTTCATAATGGAGGTAATGACCAGGTAATTCATGCGATTGAACCTGGATTTGGGCAGGTTTGTCAGCACGAACCTTCATCTTGAACCTGTAGCGGTCGCCTTCTTTCCAATCATGGTTGGGGGTGGTGACAAAGAACTGTGAATTCCAATCATATTCACCTTCAGCATCAGCAGAATTCACCTTGTAGCACCAATTGCCATCAATCCTGACCGCCGTGAAAGGATAGGCATTTCCCGAATTTGTATTCTCCTTACATAAAATCTCAATCCCATCACCCTTAAGATCTCCATTGGCATAATATGGGGTTGTGACGATACCCTCAGGACAGTTGAGTTGATGGGGATTATCGGCAGAGCCGATATTCTGGAAGGCATATTCAGACAAATAAAAGGCATCGTCATTGGTAAAGGATTCGTCTATGACCACATTTGTTATGGAATTTGCATATTCAGACCAATTCTGATTGGCCATGCCATCATTCAGCCGGAACACATTTCCTTCGCTGGCATGGGATTGTTTATTGTTATCATCGTAAAACGCCAGTGTTTTCCCATCGTTTGAAAGCACAGCATAGGATTTGTCTACGATGAAGTTACCGCCTTTCCATGTAAAGAAGTCATCATTCTCATTGATCTCTATGGATTGCCAAGAGATATCGTCGAAATAGAAATTGTTGCTCTGACCAGGACTGCTGAGGTTGAACGCAATGGTCTGCATACCATCTTGCGCTGAAATAATTGTTCCCTCATAGGTAAATACCTCCCAATCGGTGGTGATATTGATGGCTGTATTATTCAGCATCTGCCAATGCAAATAATAACCAGGTTGTCCATGCGCCTGCGCTCTGACAGTTGTGGGAACATCAGCCTTTACCTTCATGGAAAACTTGTATCTGTCACCTTCTTTCCATGTATGATCAGGGGTATAGACAAAAAATTGCGAGTCCCAGTCATAGGTATCATTTTCGTCTGTATGCACCTTGACGCCTTTTGAGTTGTTGAAGCCGATGCCTCCAAGAATGACAGCATCCGAAAGAGAACCTTTAGACGTTACCTTCAAAGATGTCATATTGCTGCCCTCGCAGTCACCATTGACCACAAAATTGTCTGAATAGGTGGCACCAGGGAAAATGCCGTCCGGGTAAAAGAGTCTGCATACCCCAACCTGAGGAGTATACAATAATGCATTATCAGCGAGATTGCTGGCCGTGACGGGAATGGAGATGCTCTTGAACGATGAATCGTACATCATCCCCCTAGTGTCCGTATTCGAGCCGATTGTGAAGGAGGAGATGTTGAGATGGTCTACGTTGGCCACATGTTCCAACATGTGGCTCATGTCGGTCACATTCGATGTGTCGAAATGAGAGAGGTCGAGATTCTTAACTATACAGGTTTTTTCTCCCTCATTGGTTTCATAATGCCCAAGCGCATAGAACATATTGTTCATCTTGGTCACCTGGGAAGTATTGAGATTTTCCCATCCGTCGAAAGACACCATGACCCTGGCTTGCAGCCAAAAGAACCAATACGACGTGCTTTTGGGCCTGTAGTCTTTAAAACTGCTGTCGAAGATCACATGGACGTAATCCGCAGTAGGGATAGCCAATCTTTGTGCATATGCAGTAGGGATATCAACCGTCTCGCCTCTGCTATTTCGCAAATTATCGTAACAGAGGGTGGCTGTGACTTGGTAAAGACTTCCATCACTTGCCTCAATTTTCTCAAGAGCGCAATAGGCTTGCTGTGCACTCATTTCCAAGGATCCCAAGAATGGCAGGAACAGGATCAGTAAGAATAGTTGAATTGGTCTCATATCGGTTTCGTTTTATTAAATTTTTCGGCATTATACTTGTTATATTTGCAAAGATATAAAAAAATTGGTTACAATCTGTTATTTTCTCCCAAAAAAATTGAAAGAAGTTAAGAGGATTTCTTGGAACTGTCAAGAATGATTCTCTCATTCTATTATTCGTAACAAAAAAATCGTTATTTGTTTTGCTTTCCTCTCGCTAATTCGTATCTTTGCTTTCTCAATTGCAAAAAGACAAGGAATATGACCAACATGAGGAAAAAGGCCATGACAGCCTATAAAGAAGAAATTGCCGACACACCATTGCTTACCGACGATGAGGAACGCGAACTGGCACAGCGCATTCAGGAAGGTGATGAGAAAGCCGTGGCAAAATTGGTGGAGTCCAACCTCCGCTTCGTGCTCACCATCGCCAACGGCTACCGCGACCAAGGCATTGCCTACGACGACCTTGTAGGTGAAGGCAACATAGGTTTGCTGAAGGCAGCCAGACATTTCAGTCCCTACCCCGGCAAACGTTTTGTGAAATTTGCTGCTCCCATCATCCGTGATGCCATCGAGCGTCACATTGCGCAGCACTCCGGACTTTACAAAATTCCCCGTGACGAGGCCACCAATGCGGAGATTCGCCGCAGCCATCCAGTCTCGGTAGACGCCCCCATTCCTGCCGGCAGCAACAACAACTTCAATCTGCTCAACTTATTGGAGAACGCCGACTCTCCCTATGCTGACAGTGCCTATGAAAATGCCGACACCCAAGCGCATCTTGAACGTGTCATCCAAGTGCTCGACGAACGGCAGCAACAAGTCGTCAGACTGCTTTACGGCATTGGCGGCGATCGCCACACCATGGCAGAAGCAGCGATACTGATGGGACTGAAACGGGAGCGAGTGCGTCAGATCCGCAATGCAGCACTGAGGAAACTGAGAATTAAGAATTAAGGATTAAGAATTAAGAATTAAGAATTATGATTACCCCTGCGAGAATGGGGATAAGGCATGCATGCTACAAGAATGCCTGATCTGCTATTATCCGCAACAAGAATGCCGGTGCATCGCCCTACTTAGCATTGGTAATCATAATTCCTAATCCTTAATTCATAATTCTTAATTCTAAAGTTGCCGGTTTGAGAGATTTTGAATTTGGTGTGACCTTCAGAGTGACAGGTCCACCGCTGATGCCAGATCGGAGGATGACCATCGCCGACCCATTGTAGAGGCTTCTCTCCGTCACTGCATTCAGTTCATCAGAGATCATGTCGCCGTTGGTCACAGCGATGATGCGAGCATCGCCCTCCACCTCAAATGAAAGGAGATCCTGTGCGCCATACACCCTGCGCCCCTTGCTGTCGACAGCATGGACACGGACGTGCATCAGGTCGGAACCACCAACATTCCAATCGTCTTTGTCGGGGGTCAATACCAGGCGTTTGGCCTCACCTGCGGTCTCTATACGGTGACGTGCCACCACTTGGCCCTCCTTATAAGCCACCGCCTCTGCATAGCCATCAGCATATTCCACCTTGTCCCACCTCATTTTATTGCGTGTTTTGGGGTCGGCTGTGTTGGCACGGCGTCCCTGACTCTTGCCATTGACCAGCAGTTCCACCTCATCGGCATTGCTGTAAGCATAAATGGTGAGCAAAGAACCTGGACGGCGATTCCAGTGGTCGGAATAGCGCTCTCCGCCAAACTTGATACCGTTCCATTCGATGTTGTCAGCCACCTCGTCCACGATGCTCAGGTGAACCACTGGTTCATCTTCCTTGAACATACTGCGGAGGAAATAGGCCATAGGTTTGGGTTCCAGTGAGATGTCAAAGACGCCGTTGGTCCATCCTTTGGCGGGCCATCCCTGCGATTCCCCGAGATAATCTATCATGCCCCAATAGGCCAATCCAATGACCTTGCTGAGATCCATCTCATAGAAATTAGGTCCCATCATGGTCAGGTTTGCCTCACTTTGATAGAACATCATCCATGGGAACCGCCTTCCGTCGCCAGGGAAATACATATATCGGTAGTTGTATGCAGCCACGTCGGTCTCCAAAGCCAGCGGTGCGGGCAGTGAGTCCGTTTCCATGTTGCGCCCACGCGGGTGCATAGCCACCGTGACAAGGCGTGTGGTATCGTAGCGGTGGAGCAGTTCGCGCTGCATGCGGTAGGGTGTCACCCCCCAGTCGTTGTAAGGCAGGTTGGCATAAGTCTGCAACTCATTGCCCAAACTCCACAGCACCACCGACGGGTGGTTGCGGTCGCGCTTGATGAACTCCGGCACATCATGCTGCCAGAGGTCGGTCCACTCCTTTCTTCCTCCGGTGAACTGTGTGAGCCATTTGTCATACAACTCATCCACCACCAGGAAGCCATATTCGTCACAAAGGTTGAGGAAGTCCTCACTATAGGGGTTGTGCGATGTTCGGATATGGTTGAATCCCCATTCCTTCAGCAGTTGGAGACGTTTTTCGATGGCCCTCGGATAGGCTGCCGCGCCCAAGGCGCCCAGGGTGTGATGGTTGGCGATGCCTTTCCATATCACCTTCTTGCCGTTTAGTTTGAAACCGAACTCCGGTGAGAACTCGATGGAGCGTACACCAAACTTTGTCTCCACCCTGTCAGCCACGCGTCCATTCTCATCTTGCAGTTCCACGGTCAGCCGGTAGAGATAAGGCGACTCACAACTCCAGAGATGCGGCTCAGTAAGTCGGATAGGATCGAGCGGATACTCATACACCTTCATCCTCCTGTTCCACGCGATGTCTGAAGTATGGTCGGCCACCGTATTTCCCTCCTTGTCCGTCACCACAGCGCGGACCTTGAGGTGCTCCGTGCGCAACTGGCAGGCAATTTCTGTCTGAACCGCCACAGTTGCCTCCTGCTCGGAGACGGAAGGTGTCGTGATATAGAGCGGATGACGCGTCAGAAAGAGTTGCGGGTCGGTAACGACCAAGTGTACATCGCGGAAGAGTCCGCCGCCTGTATACCACCGCGAGTTAAGCGGTTGCTGCGTGTTTGCCTTCACGGCGATGACATTGGTCTCACCATACCGCAGCAGTTTGCTGATATCGATCTCAAAACCGACATATCCGTAGTCGGTACCGCCCACCTGCTGTCCGTTGAGCCACACATCCCCCACATACATGATGCCCTGAAAATCGAGAATCACCCTCCTACCCTTCCATGCCTCATCGGGTGTGAGGGAGAGGGCATA
>JAEEJK010000100.1 GCA_016281815.1 Prevotella sp.
CAAAAACAACATAACCTATGACAACAGTAAACAGTTACAAACCTCTGGAACAAGCCATCAAGGATGGCGAGAAGACGGTCAAAGTCGAAGCCCCAAAATTCCTTGTCGCCTGTGCAGTGGCAGAGAAGTGCGAGGGAATGACCGGACGCATCAAGTCTTTCCTTGACCTGCTGCTGAACAGGCAGAACAGGGATGCAAATGGTTATTCCGAACTCTATTATTCTATCCTCAGGGACAAAGGCAGGGTGTTCAGAATACGACTGAACATATCGCTTTGTGCTGACGCACTCAAGGTGATGGACATACTCAGACAATATGGAGCCGGACTGCAGGTGTGCAGGAATGAAGAAGGCGCATTGACCGGTGAGATGCAAATCATTCAATAGCCAAGACAAATCCTTATGAGAGTACTTCTCCTTACCCTATTGGCCTGCATGCCGTACGTCCTCAATGCCCAAGTGAAGGGCACAGAAGAGCACCGCATGCTCATCAAACAGCATGTCTATCAGGATTACAAGCAGATGTACCGGCAGCCCTCGGGCGGCTCCCTGGTGTATCCTTACCTCACACCGGGCAGCAAGCAATACGACAAGGTGCTGTGGGACTGGGACTCCTGGCTGTCGAATGTGGCACTGCGACAGATCCTTGCCGACAAGGGCAACGAAAAAGATAAGAGAGAGGCGCTTGACTTCGAGCGGGGCTGTGTGCTCAATTACCTGACTTACACGTCGCCTGATGACGGCTATATGCCCATGGTGATCGACAGCGAGAGCGACCCGGAGAAGATAAAGCCAGCGGACATCTATCACACCAACATGCACAAGCCCGTGATAGCACAGCATGCGGCGTTCATCACACAGCAGGACGGGGGCGATGCCAGCTGGCTCCAGGGGCACTTCGATAGGATGAAGGCTTTCATCCACAATTACCAGACCCATCACCGCCATGCGGAGACAGGACTGTTCTACTGGCAGGATGACTTGGCCATCGGTGTTGACAACGACCCGTCAACCTTCTTCCGTCCCAAAGGCAGCAGCGCCTCCATCTACCTGAACTGCCTCATGTATAAGGAACTCTGTGCGATGGCGTATCTGGCAAGACAGCTGAACCTCACGGAGGATGCCAACCAATACGGCAGAGCCGCCATGGAGCTTATTGATGCTGTCAGGGAATATTGCTGGGATGAGAAGGACGGGATGTTCTATTCCGTTGACCTTAACCTGCTCCCGTACACGGGTGAGAGCCAGATTATCTTTGGCAAGGATTTCGTGCTGCATGAGGGTGCTCCCCGTGACTACCCTTGCCTGATACAGCGTATCGGTTGCTGGTCGGGATTCATGGCTCTGTGGGCTGGCATCGCCACGCCTGAACAGGCAGAACGTATGGTGAAGGAGAACCTGCTTGATGAGCGTAACTTCTGCGCCCCATACGGTGTCAGGACGCTCTCCAAGCTTGAGAAGATGTACAACACCAGGGCCACCCACAATCCCTCCAACTGGCAGGGACCGATATGGGGTATCTCTAACTATATGGTATTCCGGGGGCTTGTTGACTATGGCTTCGACAAGGAGGCGAGAGAACTGGCGGAAAAGACCATCAGCCTCTTTGGCCAAGACCTCCAGAAGGAGGGTGCCCTTCATGAATACTACGACCCGGATTCCGGCGCACCCATCATCAACAAGGGATTCCAGAATTGGAACTACCTTGTGCTGAACATGATTGCATGGATGGAACACCGCGCCGTGGTGAGAGAATTCTGATTTCCCCTGCTGTAGCCACGAATGAAGGCTGCAGGTGTGTAGGAATGGTTGAGGAACAATGACCGGTGAGTAGCAAATCCATCTCCCCGTAGTCTTGGGTTTTATAAACGATAAAGATTTCCGTTATGATAGAAGAGTCGATTATACCCCAAATAGAGGGCTTTGAACTGATAAGTGCCAATTACGAGGAGAATCCTGATTTCCACGATGCGCTGCTGGTGGAGTTCCGCGTCATGAACTCACAGGACAGGTGCCTGAGTGTGGAGATGAGCCTTAACACGTTCTGGTATGATTTCGACAAAGAATATGAACCTGGGGAGTCACTAGCTCACCTTGGTGATGTGATTGTCACCTTTCTGCTAGAGAATGTCCGGTCCATCGTCTTTGACAACGAGAGTGGCCTTGACTTCACAACGGGAGTGAATATCAGGCGGGCTGACTACTATGACAAGTCCAGGGATTACTTTGAATTGTCAGCAGATGATTTGGGATTGCAGATCATTGCGGGCAAGATCGGAATCAAGAGTGTGAAACCAGCCCCGGAGGATTTGTTTGACTTTTAAAACCTAGCTACGCCTGGGATTTTTGAATGCCGAGGTGTAATCTGTCTTGGCAGAAAGTCAAAGACACGGAATGATTGCAAAAGTCAACTACGATATGTTTGTCAGTTGTGATAGAGGGGGAAGAACTTCCAAATACCGATTGTTCCATAGTTTCCATGATTTGATTCAATCATTATAAAAAGCACCTTTTATTTGGTTGAACCCCCTTTTAATTGTACCTTTGCATAATTATAATAGATTTACACTATGAATAAGTCAAGATCCTCAGTCTCGTAATGTCTTACCGGGTCGGCACGGCGATAGCTCGTGACTTCCCATAACATTACGAACCATGAGCAGATCAAGAAAAAAGAACCCCGGTCATACATGGTGTGGCCGCTCTCAGAAAAAAGGCAAGAGATTCAGCAACCGCAGGTTTCGCAGAAGCGAACACCTTTCCCTCAGCATGGGAGATTTCCTTTCCCTTCCGCTACGTACAAGAGAACTGACCAGCCAATACGACCTTGGCGGTGACGGCAAGGGCTTCTTCTGTCCTCACCGCAAGACCAGATTCATGCTCCTTATCGAAGACGTGGAGCAGGTCTACCGTAAAATCCTTAGAAAATGAGAATCCAATATGCCAGTGACCTCCACCTGGAGTTCGTCACAAACAGGAACTACCTGAGACTGTTCCCCATGAAGGTAACGGGCGACATTCTCGTTCTGGCCGGTGATATCCAATACTTGAAAGTAGGCTATGTCGCCGACCCTTTCTGGGACTGGGCTTCTGCCAACTATCGACAGGTCATCGTGGCCCTCGGCAACCATGAGTTCTACCATGGCCATGACATCAGCAAGGTATCTACGAGCACCATCATCGACATACGCGAGAACGTCCGTGCCTATTACAACGCTGGCGTCACCATCGATGATGTGGAGTTCATCGTATCAACCCTGTGGGCGCACATCGAGCCGATAGACTTCTTTATTGTGTCACATAGCGTGGCGGACTTCAGCCAGATTCTCTGCAAAGGCAAATATCTCACCCCAGACATGTTCAACGAGGAACATGACCGCTGCCTCACTTTCATCAAAAAGGCGGTGGCTGAGTCCAAGGCCAGGCACAAGGTGGTGGTGACCCACCACGTGCCATCCATCCTGCTGACGGCTCCTGAGTTCAGGGACAGCCGTATCAATGGGGCATTTACAGTGGAACTGGGAAACTTCATTGCAGATAGCGACATCGACTGCTGGATTTTCGGACACTCGCACCGGAATATTGACGCGACCATAGGTTCCACCCGCTGCGTCTCCAACCAGCTGGGGTATGTCCGCTCCAACGAGCACCGTTCCTTTGATCCGGGAAAGATGATTGAGATATGAAGAACTCGGGCAACATCATTGACAGACTGCATGAGGATGAGATGTTGTATTTCATCCTCGGCACGCTGATCAGTGCTGACAATTTGGTTGACCATCAGGCGTGTGTGGAGTCCATGACCTGCCTTCAGAGGCTGAGAGATGATTTTCTCATCTCATCGCTCAAGGATGACCAACATCTCAGGAAGATGTTGGATGACGCCGAGCAAATCATTCAAAACGAATTGCATTATTTTTCCTCAACACATTCGGAAAAAGCCTGACGAGGGGAGTATTCGCTGTGATTTGTGAACTGCAGGTTTGATTTGTTGTCATCACAGTTCAGGGCAATAAATACCCTACTAATTCAAGGAAAAAAGAACCCGGATGTCCTTGTAATTCACCTGGATATCGGATTCACGGAGGAGTACCAGTATATTCCTTCTCAGGGAAAGGACAGGTTCATAGTTCTCATTGAAATTGTCAAAAATCTCCCTTACGGTGTATTGGGCGTACCAATCATCGTCTCGCTCTTGTTTCTTTTTCACCGTCTTGTTGCGCAGTAGCGTCTCTATGCGGTCAAGCTGCTTGTGGAGCTGGTGCTCACTGGAGATTTCCATCTTGGAGAACATCTCTTCCTCCTTCTCGTTGCAAAAGTCCACAAGGTCTTCAAAGTCGAAGTATCC
>JAEEJK010000101.1 GCA_016281815.1 Prevotella sp.
AATAGAGGAGTTCTCCTCTCATGGGAGATTCATGGCGCCAGCCATGCCATCATAAGAACCAAAAGACTGATGCCTGAAAAAGACCATGGCACAAAACCGATTCCACCGACACTATGAGACCGAGGGTTGCCCGCTTTACTGGCTGCTTTTCATCTATATTGTCCTCGGCTGGTGCTGGCCCGTAACAGGGTGGGCGCTGCTCCTCTACATCATCGGCACGGTGCTGACGGCATTCTGGCGAGGAAGGTGGTGGTGCGGACATGTCTGTCCACGCGGTGACCTGTATCTACGGCTCCTGTCAAGGTATTCTCCCCATAGGCAGATTCCGCCTTTCGTCAGGACCTTCACCTTCCGGATGTTTGTGGTCTGCCTGGTCTTCACCTCCTTCGGTATCGGAATATACAACTCGTGGGGCGACTGGAGTGCGATGGGCAGGGTTTTCTGGCAACTCATCGTGACAACGACCATCATCGGCATCGTCCTCTCCTTCATCTACGCACCCATGACGTGGTGCAGTTTCTGCCCAATGGGCACGCTGGCAGCATGGGCGGCACCCAAGAAGACACCCCTGCCGGCGGCCTTTACCAGCATTCATGTTGACAAGGGCTGTGAGGCGAAGTGCAAGATGTGTGCTCGAGTATGCCCGATGCAACTCTCGCCCTACGATGCCCGCGGACAGCAAACAGGCTATCTCCATCCTGACTGCTTCAAGTGCGGGAAATGCGTCAGGGCATGTCCCACAAAGATGATGGGTATCGGAAAGGCGGGCAATAAGAATCAAAGTTCATAACCTTCAACTGACTGAAAGAAAACAATACCTGAAACAAAATCATTATGATGATTGAGTTTTTTCATACCACACATTACGTCATGTATCGCTTCTATAGGAGACATAAAGAAGACCTTGACGTGTCAATGTTTTATACATGTACCATACATTGTATTTTATCTTTCTTATTGATAATGGAAGCAGATTATTTCCTGAGTTTGCTTCTTGACACACCGTTACATATTAATAAACCTATTGCCTTTGCATATATGATCGTCTGGGCTATTTTTGAATATAAGACATTCTTCCGGAATAAAAGATATCTGGAGTTATTTGGCGAGTACGACAGACAGAGCGACACCCCAGCAATGAAGGCAAAACTCAAGAATGCAAGGATATTCAACTTCAGCTTGCTGGCCATAGATATCATATTGCTTTTCCTGATGGACTATTGTAATCACCACAAATAAGACAATTATAAGTATAAAACTAACAGGCATGCACCTTGGATTCCAAATACCAGTGCCAATGCCTTTTCTCATAACGAAAAATTGACAAGATATGACAAAGAAGAAAATCGATATCCGCGACTATGCGGGAGAGATCATCAAGGCCATGCGGCCTGGTATACTGCTGACCACGAAGGTCGGCGGGAAAGTGAATTCAATGACCATAGGCTGGGGAACGCTCGGCATCATCTGGGAACGGCCCGTGTTCGTGGCATACGTGCGGCAGCAGCGGTATTCCCGCGAGATGCTTGACGAATGCCGAGAGTTCTCCATCAACGTCCCGGTCGGAGATTACCGGCGCAAGATACTGGGTATCTGCGGCAGCAAGAGTGGCAGGGACACGGACAAGATCGAGGCGGCAGGACTGACACCTGTGGAGCCGGAGGTCATCAGCGTGCCGGGCATCAAGGAACTGCCCCTGACTCTCGAGTGCCGCGTGCTCTACCGTCAGGAACAGGAGTCCGACCAATTCAATGATGAGATCACCCGACAGTTCTACACGATGGAGACAGGAGACCACATCTGCTATTACGGAGAAATCGTCGCCGCCTATATCATTGAAGATTGACAGATTATCCATGCACAAAGAGAAATTCTACATCTACCGCAGAGACGCGAGGAAGGGAAGTCCTGCCTATTCGCCAAAACCACACTCTGCCCCGCATTACGAGGGCAGGTACATCGAGGGCATGGAGGAGTGGGCTTCATGGTACTGCATCAACAAGAAGGATGACGGAACGTATGAAGCTGAACTTGACGAAGCATGGAACGAGGGGAGCCATAACGGCGGGGGTACGATTACCGTGGACATCCCCAAGGAATGGTTTGCCCTTCCATACGACGACTTCCTCGGACACGTCGTCACACTGGCAGCAGCCTCGCATTACGGCTTCACGGCTGACGACCTGAAACAGAAAAAAGGACTAAAGGAATTCCTGGGATATGACAAATAAAAATGCCATGATGATAAAAAACATATTTTAAAGGCAATGTCAAAGAAAGGAAAGGAAATGAAAGGAAAGGAAAAGACATGAAAAGACTCATCATAACCATCATGGCAGGTATCCTGCTGCTGGCCTGCACCGCACTCCACGCAC
Organism: Prevotella sp.; assembly: GCA_016281815.1. Taxonomy (GTDB): domain Bacteria; phylum Bacteroidota; class Bacteroidia; order Bacteroidales; family Bacteroidaceae; genus Prevotella. Next base: position 2,376 of record JAEEJK010000101.1, read on the forward strand.
AACGCGTGCTGTATATCGGCGACTCTGTCACTGACGGCGGATGGGGACGCAGCGGGGGAAGTATGGCTCCCTCTGACCAGCGCAACCAAAAGGACCTCAACCATATCTACGGGCACGGGTACATGTTTATCTGCGCCGCACACTACGAGAGCACCCAACCGTATGCCGGACTGCAATTCTTCAACCGGGGGATATCGGGCAACACGCTCGATGACCTGAAAAACCGGTGGCAACAGGACGTGCTCGACCTGAAGCCGGATATCCTTTCGGTGCTCATCGGCACCAATGACGTGTGGAACTATATCAAGAAGCATGACAATCCCGACGGATTCGACATCGCAAGCTGGGAATCCCTGTACCGCGACCTGCTCAACGAGGCAAGGTCCAACAACCCCGACCTCAAGATTGCCCTGGGAACACCTTTCGTCTCGAAGACCACGCCGCAAAACCAGCAGGAGCTGTGCGCCAGGCTGGCGTCTGCCGTGAGAAGAATCGCCAAGGACTTCAATGCCATAGTGATGCCCTACGACACCATGTTCCATGATCTTCAGCAGAACCATCCCAACGAGCGCTACTGGATCTGGGATGCCGTACACCCCACCCCTGCAGGTCATCAGCGGATGGCAGACCTGTGGATCAGCAAGGCCACAGAGGCTGGATGGTTGCTCAGTCCCAACCCATAATCGTCCATAGCTAACATCCAACGACAAAAAGTGAGAGCCATGAAAGTCATTCTCAGCAGAAAGGGTTTCGACAGCGCCAACGGAGGACAGGCCAGCCCCATCCTCCCCGACGGCACCATGCTCTCTCTGCCCATCCCGTCTCATGACGACATCCCTTTCTCTGAAATCCAATGGCACGGAACCTCTTTCCTCGACATCATCAGACAGCTGAACAAGAACACCCTCATCGGCTCCGACAGCCGTTGCCACCTGGATCCTGACCTCAGAAAAGAAGTCCGGCCAAGAAGACCAGGATGGACGCCGGCCTTCGGACAAAAAGGCTCTTCCCTGACAGAACTCCTTAACAACAACGTCGCTGTTGGAGACATTTTCCTGTTCTACGGGTGGTTCAAGCAAACTGAATACCACGACGGAAAACTCTGCTACCTGCGTGGCGCCAAAGACATACACGCCATCTATGGTTACTTCCAAATAGGTGAGATCATAAGAGAGGAAAAGGAAATACCGGAATGGCTGCGGGAACATCCCCATGCCAACCACGACAAATATGAAAAGGATTGGGAAAGGAAACAAAACGCCATCTTCCTTCCCTCCCCGCAACTCTCCATCAACCCAGAATTGCCTGGAGCCGGCACCTTCAGATTTGACAAGAGGAGGGTACTGACAAAAGAGGGATGCAGCAGGAGCAGATGGACCTTTCCCGATGCCATGTGGTGCACACCCATCAGCCACTGCCCCAACGGATGGAAGGAAGGCTATTTCCAATCTGCCGCCATCGGACAGGAATTCGTCATGGATGCCACACCGCCCGTACTCGATTGGCTAAAGCCATCTTCCATACGGAGAACTGACAGCATAGCAGCCATGTTTGCAGCCATTTAGGAGGGCATTTCATAAGGACTAAGGCTTTATATTTATAGAGTGTAATTTTTTTCTTGGATTGAGCGCCGTGGTCTGTGAAGGATCGGGGCGTTTTTTTGTCAGTACCCTATCCATGCCACTAAACGATTACGGGTCGGCGGATAAACCTGGAAAAAAAGAGAGTTACTTGCGCAACTCTCTTTTTTCATGGCGCTCCAGGATGGGCTTGAGCCAACGACTTGAATAACCCCAAAAGCCCTATTTCGTGGGAGGGTCTTACAACTTTACTTCTGGCACCACCTGTCCATCGAGGAGGTTGATGATGCGCTGGGCGTAGCCTGCGTCACGTTCGGAGTGTGTCACCATCACGACGGTGGAGCCCTCCTGGTTGAGTTGGGTGAGGAGCTGCATCACTTCGAGACCGTTTTTGGAGTCGAGGTTTCCTGTCGGCTCGTCGGCGAGGATCAGTTTGGGATTCATCACCACGGCACGGGCAATAGCCACACGCTGCTGCTGCCCACCGGAGAGTTGCTGAGGGAAGTGATGTGCACGGTGCGAGATAGCCATACGGCGCAGCACCTCCTCCACACGCTGTTTGCGCTCCTTCTTGGGAACGCCCAGATAAGTGAGTGGCAGTTCCACATTCTCCTCCACGTTCAGTTCATCGATGAGGTTGAAACTTTGGAACACGAAGCCTATCTGCCCCTTGCGAACCTTCGTGCGCTGGCTTTCCTTCAGTTTGCCCACCTCCTCGCCATCAAGAAAGTAGGTTCCGCTAGTGGGATTGTCGAGCAGTCCCAGGATATTGAGCAAGGTAGATTTGCCACAGCCCGACGGCCCCATGATGGCCACGAACTCCCCTTTCTTCACTTCGAGCGACACGCCGCCCAATGCTACGGTCTCCACCTCTTCGGTGCGAAACACTTTTTGAATGTTTTCAAGTTTAATCATATTCTTTTCATTAAATGTTTTTATTCTGTCTTTAGATAGTCTATGGGATTACTATTTGCCACCTGCCGTGTCTGTAGGTAAACCACTATGCCGATGATGAGCAACACCATGATGGCATCTGCGGCAAATACGTACCACAGCAACGGGAGTTTGTCTGCAAACTGTTCCATCAGCAGTCCGCTGAAGTACCAGCCAAAAGCCACGCCAATAACAACGGATGGCAACGCTATTATAGCGATGCTGCGCAGGAAGAGCGATTGCAGTTCCTTCATCGTGGCACCCATCACCTTGCGGATGGCTAACTCTCGACTGCGGCGCTGCACCTCGTCGCGCACATAGCCAATCAGCCCGATGAGCGTGATGAGTAGCGAGGCCAGGCAACCTATCAGGATCATGTCGCGGGTGTGGCGCGTGTCGTTGTAGCAGGTCGCCAGTTCTGCGGCGTATGGTTTCACACTCAAGTCCGCATCAGGATAGAAACGGTCGCACAACTGCTGAACAGTCTGAAGGTTGTCGGATGTCACATCCTGCAATTTAATCATGATGTAATGTGTAAAGACATTGCCATTGGCCACCATCATGGGACGTTCCTCGCGTGTCACAAGTGAGCCTAACATGAAGTTCTTCACCACGCCCACTACGGTCATGGGATATTCGGCGCCTACCGTGGCATTGATAAACTGTCGGCCAATGACATCGTCGATGCCCGCCACCTCCTTCATCTTTTGCACAAACCGTTCATCTACCAGCATCTCTTGCGTCCAGCCGGGGTGCTCCAGCCGCTTGAAGTCCCTGCCACGTACTATCTCAAGGCCCATCGTCTCCACCAACCCTTCCTCAGCAAAGAACAGATTGGCGCAGTTGAACAACTCCTGCGGATTGCCCGGCACGAGTACGTTGTCGCCATTCTGCCGCTCGCAGAAGAGCGAATAGGCTGCTGCCGTTGTTTTGACACACGGCAGGCGCTCTATCTCACGAGCCAGGGAATAGATGGAGTCGCCATGCAGGGCACTCACGTTGACGTAAGCCACCCGGTCGTATTGATAGCCCGTATCTTTTGACAGCATATAGTCGTACTGCCGATAGATGGTGGAGAGCACACAAAGCAGCATCGTCGAAAGCACAAACTGGAAGGCCAGCAGTGACAACTTCCAAAGGCGCTTGTTCTCAGAGTAGAGCCGGTAGGCGTAAGTGAGCGGAATGCGCGAATAGATAACTCCGGGCAGGATGCCACAGCACAGCAATACAATGAGACATACAACAGCCAGCACCACGAAAGTCTGCTGGGAGAAGAGTGTTGTAATGCCGACACCCATCAACTCGCTAATCCAATCTCTCCCGGCCATGAGCAGCAACATCATCATTGCCAGAGCCACTACGAGATGGATGCAGGCTTCCTTTAGTGTCATCATGTAGATGTCGCGCCATGAGGCACCCAGCACCTTGCGAAGTGCCACCTGACGTGCACGGCTCACCAAGAGGCTGATGACTACAAGAATATAGTTCATCACCGCCGTGAAGAGCATCACGAATGCCACCACAGAGAGGATGATGCAGGTGGTATGTACCGTGGTGTCCTTCATCCGCTGGCCGGCAACACTCACCAGTTCGATACTGGCATCGGTGTAGCCGCTTTGCTTCAGGTCGTCCCAAGGTAGGATGCGCTGCAGCAACTGCTTGATTTCGCTTCGCACCTTATCCATGTCGGCATCGGCGCGCATACGGACAAACGAATGATAGCGGTCGTTGCCTATCAGGTTTTCCGTGCCGTCCCAAGCGTAAGTGCCCATGGAGGGCATCGACATCAAGATGTCGTAGCGGGAGCATCTGGAGTTTTCGGGATAGTCCTCGAACACACCACCAATGGTCATCGGCTTCATCGGGGCTGAGGCAAAGCAGAAAGCTTGTCCAACCACCTCCCCGCCGATTTTCTCGCTCAGGCGCCGGCTAATCATGCATTGTCCGGCAGTGGAGAGGATCCGCTTGGCATCGCCATGCAAGACCTTGGTGGCAAAGATGTCGAAGAAACAGGAATCTGCAAAAACAGCCTCTTCGAAGAAGTGCCGGTTGCCGTTCTCAAGCGTCAGTTTCTCTTCGCTGAACTGGCCTGTATAGCGCGTGGCAGTCTGAATTTCGGGAATTTCCCGTGCCA